>JBBJLU010000032.1:0-25998 GCA_037719665.1 Ferruginibacter sp. | reverse complement strand
TTGTTTTTTTCTTTAACCGCAAAGCACGCTAAGTGTTACGCAAAGATCGCAGAGAAAAAATGTATATATATAATAATTTCGAAAAGTTTTAAGTTTTTAAAAGGTGCCGGAAAAATTACAGACCGGCTTTGAAAAAAATCTTAAATCATACATCTTAAATCTTACATCTCTTAATGAACGCAATATTATTAACAGCAATCTGGGGAGTGATCATGATGTTCTCGGGTGTTTTTATTAAAAGTAAAAGCACACCGAAATACCTAGCTGTCATCGGGATCATCATCATATTCATTGCTAATGCATTGGAGTTGGATGTATTTGGCAAGGGCGCAATACATTTTAATATTGATACAAAGGAAATGCTGACGGTGAAAAGCTTTAACCTTGCTTTCATCGGGGTGGTACTGGGCTGTACATTGTTATTTTTCCTGCTCAGCGGAAGGGATGTGGAAAAGGTAGGTGAACATCCGGGTGAATATTTTGCACTGATATTTTTTGTACTCTGCGGCGTATGCCTGGTTTGCACTTACAATACCCTCCTGTTATTATTTCTCGGGATCGAGATCATGTCGATCCCGTTGTATATTCTTACCGGCAGTGATAAGAGGAACCTTAAGAGTAATGAGGCCGCACTGAAATATTTTTTGATGGGCGCATTCTCCACCGGTATCATGCTCATGGGTATTGCATTTATTTACGGCGGCAATAACAACGGTTCTTTTTTTATCAATAACCTCCAGTTGGGTGCCGGTGAAATGTCGCCGATGATCGCAATCGGGTTGGTATTCATGGTGATCGCATTATCATTTAAAGTCTCCGCAGCTCCCTTTCATTTCTGGACACCGGATGTGTATGACGGCGCTCCTTCTGTATTCACGTCTTTTATGAGCACGATCGTAAAAGTTGCCGGCTTTTTCGCATTTGTAAGGCTGTTTGAAAATTCCTTCGGTCGCGTACAGGGCCAGTGGCAAAACCTTATCGTCTTCATTACGGTACTCACGCTCTTCATCGGGAATGTCACAGCTGTTTTCCAGCAGAGCGTAAAACGCATGCTGGCCTATTCCTCCATTGCGCAGGCCGGGTTTATGATGTTGGCCGTTTTTGCATTAAATGACCGGGCTAAAGAAGGATTGTTATTGTATGCAGCAGCCTACAGCATTGCTACGATCGGCATCTTTGCGGTGCTCATCAAAATGAATGACTACACCATCGAAGGATTCAACGGTCTCGGTAAAACCCAACCTTTATTGGCAGGCTGTACCACTGTTTTTCTGTTTTCCCTTACCGGCATCCCGTTAACAGCCGGTTTTCAAAGCAAGTTTTTTATGCTGATGGCAGCAGCGGAAAACACTGATAAATTTTGGCTGATCATCGTGGCGGTGATCTTTGCTGCGGTTAGCGCGTATTATTATTTCCGTGTCATACAGGCTATGTACTTTAAAGCACCCGAAGAAGCCCGGGTCGTGGAAGAAACCATCAGCACTTCTTTTAAGATCGTATTGGTGATCTGCGTCGTACTGATCATTGCGATCGGTATATACCGGAGTTGGTTCTGGGGTGGATGTATCATTGAGATTTCACGCAAAGACGCTAAGGTAACCGCAAAGCCGCTTAACAAATACCTTAGTTTGATTGTCTTATGATCGTAACGGTCAATCTTGAATCTTACCTCTTAAATCTTACATCTACAGTTATCTTTATTACTCAAATCACCTGATGACTACAACAGATTCTCTTTCCCTTGCCTGGAAGAACGTAAAAGGGAATAAATTAAGAACGGCGATAACGATCATTATCATGGCGCTGGGGATCTTCGCGTTGATCCTGATCATCACTGCTATCAAAGCAGCAAGCATTGGCCTTACCAACAGTTTTTCTACGATGGGTGCCAATGCTTTCGGTATCCGCTTTAAGGACCGTAACATTAATTTCGGCGGCGGCGGTGGCAAGGATGACACAAAAAAAACAACACGAAACCTGAAGAAAAAAAAATCCAATACGGGGATACCGATCAGCTACGACCAGGCGCGGCAATTTAAAGAACGGTATAGTTTCCCCGGCACCAAGGTAGGGGTCGCCATTCGCGGGGCCAACGGTATTGTAGCAAATACGCCTTCTAAAAAAACGAACCCCGATGTAAACCTCACCGGCGGGGATGAAAATTACCTGGAACTCAACGGATTTAAAATAGCATACGGGCGAAACTTTTCACCGGTAGAATTGGCAGCCGGGCGAAACGTATGTATGCTCGGCAGCGGGGTAGCACAGAAATTATTCCCGGAAAATAATGCAAGGGCATTGGACGCGGTGATCAATGTAGATCATATTCCCTACCGGGTTATTGCTGTGTTGGAAGAAAAAACCAGCAGTGCTTTTTTTAATACCAGCAGGATTGTGATCACCACTGTAAACAGTATTCGCAGGCAATATGCCACACAAACTTCTTCTTATGCGATAGCCGTATCGGTTGCGGACCTGAAGATGATGGACCTCGCAGTTGGAGAAGCCACAGCGGCCTTCCGGCCTCTGCGAAATCTTGACGTTACAGAAGACGATAATTTTTTTATTGATAAAAGCGACAGCATCGCGAAATCGCTGATCACCAACCTTGGTTTCCTGGAGAAAGGGACGATCGGTATAGCATTCATTACCCTTATCGGCGCCGCGATCGGGCTGATGAATATCATGCTTGTTGCCGTGAATGAACGCACCAAGGAGATCGGGCTTACAAAGGCATTGGGTGCCACTAAGAAAGACATCCGCTCCCAATTCCTTTTTGAAAGTGTATTGATCAGCCTGATGGGTGCAGTAGCCGGTATCATCATGGGGATCCTGGTCGGTAACATTGTGGCAGTATTATTGAAGACAGGTTTTGTAGTACCGTGGATGTGGGTGGGTATCGCTGTAGTGGTGTGCAGTGCCGTAGGACTACTTGCCGGCCTGATCCCTGCTGTGAAAGCAGGCAGGCTGGATCCTATTGTAGCTTTACGGTATGAATGATTACTCACCGGCCCGGGTATTGAAAAAAAGATAAAGATTTAGTAATAAAGCCCTTGAAAATAAAAAATGTAAAATCTGTATATCTTACAAATACCATTTATAAAGTGTGTAAGGACACTGAGGGAGCTAAACGACAACGGCTTTGACTGTGGTTTAAAAACCGACTAATAAAATATTTTTGGGCTTTATGATACTTTCAATTATTTAATTAACTTGTGCGTTCCGCCTAAAAAACGGAACGAGTACAGAATTTTTTAAAATTTTATTAACCAACCATTTTTTTAAAACTTCATCTACAAAAACTTGAATTTATGGCAGACGTAAGAACCACTGCATCAGTTAAACCGGTAACATCCGTGCAGGTAAGAAAATCAGGCAACTCTATTTCCTGGTTGGCCCCCGTAATATGTATCATCATCGGATATGTTCTTTGGAGGTATGTAATGGGAGCTGATTCTAATTTTGCGAAACCCGGTACAGGCTGGTTTTGGCCAAAACATGAAGGTCCTAAACCTTTGATATTTGCAAGAATGTATGAGGGAGGTATCATTGTACCTGTCCTGATCGGTTGCCTTCTTACCGTTCTCACATTTGTAATTGAGCGTTTTCTCACTATTTCCAAGGCAGCAGGAACAGCAAGCAATGCAGATTTTATCCGCAAAGTACAATACGAATTGGCCAATAAAAATGTAGATGCAGCACTTGCAGCATGCGACAAACAAAGAGGCAGTGTGGGCAATGTGATGAAAGCCGGTTTGCACCGATACAAAGACATGATCAATAACAATGAACTGAGTACCGATCAGAAAGTATTGGCGATACAAAAAGAAGTGGAAGAAGCTACTTCATTGGAATTACCTATGCTGGAGAAAAATCTCGTGTTCCTTTCCACCATCGCTTCTGTAGCTACGCTTTTGGGGTTGTTGGGTACGGTATTGGGAATGATCCGTTCATTCTCGGCATTGGGTGAAGGCAGCGGCGGAAGCGGCGCGGCTAATTCGCTTTCCCAAGGTATTTCGGAGGCCCTGTATAATACAGCACTCGGTATCGGTACCTCTGCATTAGCGATCATTTTCTATAATATTTTTACCACTAAGATAGATGGCATTACCTACGGAATTGATGAATCCGGGTTTACTTTAACGCAATCTTTCGCATCGCTTTACAGGTAAGCGTGTGGAAAATTGTCATAACGGAATCTTAGTGTAAACCAGTTAAATTTTTAAAAGAATGCCAAAAGTCAAAATACCCCGGAAAAGTACGGCAGTGGATATGACTGCTATGTGTGACGTGGCGTTTCTTTTGTTGTCCTTTTTTATCCTGGCAACAAAACAAAAGCCACCGGAAGTACTGGCCGTAGATATTCCCGGATCGGTATCCAGTAAAGCGGTACCGGATAAATCCATAATCGTTACACTTACCAAGGACGGACGTACCTTCCTGATGCTCGGAGACGAAACAAAAAAGGCGGAAATATTAGCCAATGTAAACCTCACAAAGGGCCTGGGGCTTTCGCCTGCTGAATTACAAAAATGGGGAAAACAGGAGTTTATCGGTCAGCCCTTCGGACAACTTAAAAGTACACTTGCTTCAGCGCAGCTCATGAACCCGGCAAAAATGGCCGGTATTCCTACAGACTCCACAAACAATGAAATGGTGGATTGGATGAGGAGTATCACCAATGTTTATGCGGGCGGAGATCAGCGGCAATTGCAGGAAATGTTGCTGGTAAAGGGAGATAACCAGGCGCTGTATCCTTCTTTTAAAAATATAAAGAATGCGTTCAAGAAAAATGAGATCTATAAATTTCGTATAGTTACGAATGGCGAGGCGCCGCCGGCAGGTTCGGAATTATCGCTGACCGCAACAACTGCGGACAAATAATTGTTAACAATAAAATACTAAGGTCATGGCAGAAATGGATACATCGTCGGGTGGCGGTCATAAGAAAGGCCCCGGCGTCAAAAAGCAGGTAAAGAAATCTACAAGGGTCGATCTGACCCCGATGGTTGATCTTGGCTTTTTGCTCATTACATTCTTCGTCTTCACCACAACAATGAGCCAGGCTACGGCGATGAATATGAATGAGCCGAAAGATGATCCGGATCAGCAATTGAAGGTGAAAAACTCGGGTGCAATGACCTTGTTATTGGGCAAAGCAGACCAGGTCTATTATTATTTCGGCCAGCTCGAAGCTGAAACACTAAATGAGCAGTTCAAGTCCAGTACTTTTAAGCAGATCAGGCAGATAATAGTGGATAAAAAGAAAGCTACCCCTATCGATGACCTGATGTATATCATCAAGTCGGATGCAAAATCTACTTTTAAAAATGCTATTAATATCCTGGATGAGATGACGATATCGGGTGTTCCTCCCGGCCATTATGCCGAAGTAGATATGACCCCTACCGAGCAAATGCTGATACAGAAAACCGAAGAGGCAAACGGCATTAAATAATTTATGGAATCGTCCGCGGTTTTGAATCTAATTAATAAATAAGTTTGAAATGGAAGCAAATAAAATAATGAATGCCGATTTCCTGGACATTCTTTTTGAGGGCAGGAATAAATCATACGGTGCTTATCAATTGAGAAAGACATACAATTCCCGCATGGGTAAGGCCATTATTGCAATGTTATCGATCCTCCTGTTGGTTTTTATCGGTTCGGTGTTGGCAAATAAAATGTCTGCAAAAAGTTCTGAAGAACTCAACGTAGTGGATACTCAAATGGCCGAAGTGAAAAAAGACGAACCGCCACCACCACCGCCACCGCCACCACCACCTACGCCGCCGCCACCCCCGGAAGTAAACCAAATTAAGTTCACACCGCCCAAGATCGTAAAAGACGAAGAGGTGAAGGCGGATGAGAAGATCGAAGAGATCAAAGAAGACCAGGTGATCAGTACAAAAACGGTAGTGTCAGAAAATACTGCCCCGGTTGTGCAGGCGCCGGTAGAAGATAAAGGTACACAGGTAGTGGAAGCACCTAAGGCAGTAGAGGAGGACAAGATCTTTACGAAAGTGGAGATCGAAGCCGAATACCCGGGGGGCCAGGGAGCATGGGGTAATTATCTCCGTAAGAACCTGAATGGCCAGGTTGCTACTGACAATAGTGCACCATCCGGAACATATACCGTTATTGTTCGTTTTATCGTGGCTAAAGACGGTAGCATCAGTGATGTTACCCCCGAAACAAGTGTGGGCTTCGGCATGGAGCAGGAAGCTGTAAAGGTTATTAAAAAAGGCCCGAAATGGAAACCCGCGCAGCAAAACGGAAATATTGTAAAGGCGTATCGCCGTCAGCCGATCAGTTTTGTGGTTACTGAAGAATAAGAATTTAAAAAGTATACTTAATGGCCCCTGAAATATCAGGGGCTTTTTTTGTTTTAGCCGGGAAGGCGGGATGGTATTTTGCTTTTTATTCGGTTCATAGCCTACATTTTAAAAACTTTAAAATTGAAGCGAAAATAGACAACGTCTTGCCGCCTTCCCGACAAAAAAACCTAACCTTTAACGGTGTTTGTATCATTGCATAGTGATGAATAAATTATCAATGGCCTCTTAAATATCAGCGGCATTTTTTTTAGTCGGGAAGACGGAAAGGCGGGAAGGTTTTTTTAAGTTGAATGTGAAGGCTTCGTTTAAGGTCTATTAAATATTTTATGGAAAATATATCATTTACGATCTAATAGAAAACCATATCTGATGGCAGAAAATATTTCATCCGAAAAAATAAGACGCCCGGGTCAGTCATCAAAAAAAAGTACCCGGGTAGATCTTACACCAATGGTAGACCTGGGTTTTTTGCTGATCACTTTTTTTGTATTTACCTCCGCGCTGAGTATTCCGACCGCAATGAAAATTATTACACCGAATGACAAAGACAGTTCTGTGAATGATCCTATTTGTGAGAGTTGCGCGATCACCCTTATTCCGTCTGCAAATGACAAGCTTTATTATTATGAAGGATCGGGGAAAGACGCTGTTTATTTAACTACTGATTATTCTCCTTCGGGCTTACGTGCACTCTTGATGCGAAAAAAGATTGAAGCGGCAGCATTGGGCAGGGATGCTGTGCTTATCATTAAACCCGATAACTCATCAGTATTTAAAAATGTAATAAACATTATTGACGAGAGCAATATCGTAATGTATAAAAAATATTATTTGGATGAGACACATTAAATTTCAACTTTAATTTTGAATGCCTCTAACATTGCACTGCAAGCATTGTATTATTATAAAATATAAACGTCTTCCCGCCTTTCCGGCAAAAAAACCTAACCTTTAACGGTGTTTGTATCTTTGCACCGTGATGAATAAATTATCAGGATGGGATGACACGATCGTGGCCCCCGCTACCCCACCCGGCGTTGCTGCTATTGCTGTGATCAGGATGTCGGGCACCGGTGCTTATATAATCATTGACGCCCTGTTCCCTTCTAAAAAGATCTCGGAACAGGCTTCCCATTCCCTGCATGTAGGATGGCTGAAAGAGGGTAACACTGTATTAGACGAGGTAGTGGTTGCTGTATTCAAAGGCCCAAAAAGTTTTACCGGGGAAGACAGCATCGAGATCAGTTGCCACGGCAGTCCTTTTATACAGCAACAGATCATCAATGCATGTATCCGCCAAGGCGCAAGGCTTGCACGCGCCGGGGAGTTTACACAACGTGCATTCCTTAACGGGAAAATGGATCTCACCCAAGCTGAGGCTGTTGCAGATATTATTGCCTCCAATACCGTGGCTTCCCAAAAAACAGCACTGCACAATATCCGCGGCGGTTTTTCTAATGAGCTGCGTATAATGCGGGAGCAGCTTATCAGTTTTTCCGCACTCATTGAACTCGAACTGGATTTCGCGGCTGAAGATGTGGAGTTCGCCGACCGTAAACAGTTTAATTATCTCGTCAACGGCATTTCTATATCCGTCAATGCCCTTATCGATTCCTTTCAATTGGGTAATGTGATCAAGAACGGTGTAAGCGTGGCGATCATCGGCAAACCCAATGCAGGTAAATCCACTTTGCTAAACGTACTGCTCAATGAAGAGCGTGCTATCGTGAGTGATATTGCCGGCACTACCCGTGATACCATTGAAGAGATCATAAACATCAACGGGATACTTTTCCGGCTGATTGACACAGCAGGTATCCGGAGTCATTCCGCGGATATCATTGAAAACATCGGCATCGAAAAAAGCCTGGAAAAGATGCGATCCGCTGATATCGTCCTCTATATTTTTGACGTCAATACAGAAACAGATCAAACCCTCCGTGAGCAGGTGAATATTTTTGAAAGGGAAGGGATCAAATATTTTCTTGCCGGCAATAAAGCAGATTCGGGGTCTCAACCAACTTTTTCGGATAAAGACATCGTCTTCATCTCCGCAAAGAAAAAAGAGGGGATAGAAGCATTACGGAGCCGGCTTTTTACCGCTACAGTTCATGCCGAAGGCCATGCGGAAAATAATATCCTTACCAATGCCCGCCACCTCGGGGCGTTGCAACAGATCGCCCTTTCACTACAAGCCATACAAACCGGGTTGAATGACAATATCCCCGGCGACTTGCTATCCGCAGATATCCGCACTGCCTTGTATCACTTGGGAGAGATCACCGGGGAGGTTACGAACGAGGATAAGCTTGATTATATATTCAGTAAATTTTGTATCGGGAAGTAACCGTATAACAAGTGAAACTACAACAGCAAATATTTTTTTATCAGGTTATCCTTACAACCGGTGTTTAGCCGCCGCCGGAAATAATTTATTTAAAAATTCTACTTCGTTCATAAATAATTATTACTTTCGCTTATTACATCAAGATTCACTTAAGTGTGAAACCAACCGAGCCGAGAGGCCACGGTGGTAAAAAAGATGAGGGCTCCCGCCAAAATAAAGCGCTGTTTTCCTTTTCTTTTATTGAGATGTAATGCATTTAATAACACTTAAATCATTACAGACATGCAAAACAACCATTACCAAGGCGTTCCAACGCTCGGCCAATTCCGCTCATTGATCGACCAACCTGTCACAGAAAGAGTCAGATCAATTAACGATCTCACTTTAGAACACTTCGCAAAGAAAAGCATTCTCAGGTTTGGCTTCTTTTCCGTGCTGAGGTTTATTGAGCAAGACAGGATCTACATAAAATTCTACTTCTTTAATGCCCGGATACGTAGCAGCAAACGCGAAATAGAAGATTTTGTTGCCGTTTATTATGCGGCAGAGATCAGTGAGTTGAAATATAAGTCGTGCAACATTTTAAGGATACCCCTGAAAGAAAAATTAAACGATGAGGCGGTACACTCATGCGAAACAATGTATGAGCTGGAACAGCTTGTGCTTGCGACACTAAATGATGACAGTTGTGTTGATGTGTCGTCTACGAACAGTAATGAGGGAGGACTAAATGTACGCACCCCGGCTGTTGCGAATTATCCTCTATGGCGCCAACTTCTGGATGACGGCTACCTGGAACCTGAATTCGAAGAGAAGTGCAGATTAGGAGAACTTGATAAAATGCTTGGGATCCGGAACCCAAAAAAAGAACAAGCGGAAACAAAAACAATTAACCTGCAGATCTTTATGAAAACAGGTGGCGACCAACCCGATTCTCCGGATGCCGCTGCAATCAATAAATTTTTCAAAGGAAATTATGCTAAAGTATGGGCTATGACGAAAGGATATATTTCAACTTTTAAAAGTTACGATAACGGAGAAATAATCTTTGATATGATTACCGACCCGCGTTGTCAGGATGATGATTATATGCTGAGCCGTTTTATTGCTTCAGAATATAAAAGTAAAGTCACAGTGCTTGCAGAGGCCACGTCTTACGAAGCACATCATTTCAAAGCAAATGACATCATTGGTTATAATCTTCCGGCTGCAGAAACAGATAAAATATGTGAGTATGATGTACGTGTGAAGCGCTCGCATAATTCACTGAAGGCCGAACCCGATTGGCTGCATTTTGGGGTATTAACTAAGAAGTAGAGGATCAGTACTGATTATAAAAGGAAAAAGTAAAATGTGTACCCTGGTTGTACCTTAAATTCTGTAACCCTTTGCTGTATTGGGTTACTACTTTCTGTACAGGCAAGTAATAATTATACGGATTATTAAGTTTAGGTTATTCTAACGACTTCTTAGCCCATATGTTAATATATTCCCTTATATTGCATTTGCTTATAGAGTATCCTATCTAAAGTCTCACGGTTTACCACCGTAATAATCTATAAACCCCCGGGTTTATAAGATATCCTACAATCATAATCGGATCAGCTTTTCATCCCTGATGAATCCCTGTCTTATTTCGAAAAACCGGTTTCGGTAAAGATTACCCTTTACCCGGATCATTTATTCGTTATTAAAACTACTTGTATGAGCAACTTAAAAGTTACTTCAGCGAAAATGAACGTAAAAGGAAAATTTCTCTTTTGCGGAAATGAAAAATTTTATATCAAAGGGGTGACCTATGGCACCTTTGCACCCGGCCCCGACGGTTGTCAATTCCCCGATATCCTCACGGTAGAAAATGATTTCAGGGCTCTCGCTGCAAGTGGCCTCAATTGCATCAGGACCTATACCGTCCCCCCAATTTATGTGTTGGATATTGCCGATTCTCTGAATTTAAAAGTAATGGTAGGGCTACCCTGGGAACAGCATATTACTTTTTTAGATTCCTCGGAAAGAAAACATAATATCATTAAAAGTATAAAAGAGGCTGTGCTTTCATGCGAAGGTCATAATGCTGTTCTTTGCTATACTATCGGGAATGAGATTCCTGCTCCTATCGTAAGATGGTATGGAAAATCGAAAACAGAAAAGTTTTTAAAACAATTGTATGATGCGGTAAAATCCGTTGCTCCCGACAGCCTGGTCACCTATGTAAATTACCCGACCACAGAATACCTTGAGCTGGATTTCCTTGACTTTAGTTGTTACAATGTTTATTTGGAAACACCTGAAAAACTGGGCAAATATATTGCGCGTTTACATAATCTCTGCGGTGACAGGCCCTTGGTATTGGCCGAGATCGGTTTGGATAGCTTACGCAACGGTGATGAAAAACAGGCAGAGACATTGGTTTGGCAAACGGAGACCATCTTTGGAAAAGGTTGTGCAGGGATGTTCATTTTTGCCTGGACGGATGAATGGTGGCGCGGTGGTTTTGAGATCGAGGATTGGGATTTTGGATTAGTTGATCGTGAGAGAAATCCAAAACCTGCCTTAGAAGCTGTTGCCGGGGCCATGGCGGAAGTGCCGTTTGCTGCGGGTAACTATCAACCTTTCTTTTCGGTAGTGGTTTGCTCCTACAACGGTTCTGCTACCATACGTGATACGTTGAATGCGCTTACTAACCTTAGCTATCCACGTTTTGAAGTGATCGTTGTCAATGATGGTTCCACAGATGATCTGGCCGAAATAGTCTCTCATTATCCCGTTCGGCTAATTACTACCCCAAACAAAGGGTTGAGCAATGCGAGAAATACCGGGATGTATAATGCAAAAGGTGAGATCATTGCTTATATAGATGACGATGCCTACCCGGAAGAACATTGGTTACATTACCTTGCTTATGCTTATTCCAATTCGGAACATGGCGCCATGGGCGGGCCGAATATCATACCGGAAGAAGACGGACCTCTTGCATTTTGTGTCGCTAATGCACCCGGCGGGCCGGTACATGTACTGAGCACCGATGAGATCGCAGAACATATCCCCGGTTGTAACCTCTCTGTCAGAAAAAATGTATTAATGAAGATCGGGGGTTTTGACCCCGTGTATCGTGCAGCAGGCGATGATGTAGATATATGCTGGAGAATACAGGAAGCGGGTCATACCATTGGCTTTCATCCTTCGGCCGTGGTTTGGCACCACCGGCGCAATTCTTTAAAAGCTTATTGGAAACAACAAAAAGGATACGGCAAAGCCGAGGCATTATTGGAAGCTAAATGGCCGGAAAAATATAACGGTTTTGGCCACCTCACCTGGGCAGGGCGAATTTACGGGAACGGTATTACACTGCCGGTAAAAGTAAAAAAAGACAAGGTCTTTCACGGCACATGGGGAAGTGCTTTATTTCAATCTGTCTACCAGCCTGCCGAAGGTTTTTTAAATTCCATACCCTTAATGCCTGAATGGTACCTGCTGACTGTTTTGACGGCCGTTTTGTCGGCCCTGGGATTTTTATGGACCCCGTTATTATTTTTATGGCCGCTTTGTGTGATCACTGTATTGTTGGTGATCATTCAAGCCGTAATAAGTTCCGGGAAAAGTTCTTCCCTACGCCCCGAAACCCCCGGGCATTTTAAATACCGAATGCTGATCATTGTATTGCATATCATTCAACCCATTGCCCGTTTATACGGCCGTTTCCAACATGGAATTACACCATGGAGGTCACGTGGTGCGGGGCTACACTCAAAGTTTCTTATTATGTTTGGCTGCAGGATGTTTACGCATTGGTCAGAGGAATGGCGGTCGTCTGAAGAATGGCTCGCAGACGTAGAAAAAAAGCTGATGGCGCTGAAAACCCGTGTGAAACGCGGGGGCAATTTTGACAATTGGGATATCCAGGTGAGGAACGGGTTATTTTCCAAAAGCCGCGGTTTGCTTACAATAGAAGAACACGGTGCGGGCAAACAGTTCCTGCGTTTTAAATGCTGTGCTCATTATTCATTCTACGGCTTTTTAATGATCGCAATACCCTGCGGCCTTGCCGTTGCAGCTGCATTGGACCGGTCATTTTTAGTTAGCGGTATATTGGCGTTTATCACTGCTGTCATGGCATTCAGGTTTATCACAGAAACTGCCGGCTCTATGACGAGTTTGTATACCAGGTTCAAACTTTTAGCGATCACGGAACAGGAAGAAGCCGGGAAAGTTGTAAGGAAAGAAAGAATTAATGCTGACCTTAATGAATCGATCCATCAAAATCTTTTCATGAAGCCGGTTATTAAACCGCTTAACATGGGTAATTTTCATGCTGAAGTGCAGGTCACGGAATAACAGATCAGTTCTCTAAATGCAGTGAAAAGGAATTCATGAAAAAATTAAGGATCATAGTCGGCGGTTATATCGGTTTGTACCCCACCGGCGGCGCCACGATCGATTATATTCAATACCCGTTGGGTTTACAATTGTTGGGTCATGATGTCTATTATATTGAGGATACCATGGAATACCCCGTGTACCAGGAAGTCGGATCGGACTGGAATAATGCCGCCGGTTGCGTAGAATATCTACGATCCGTAATGGAATATTTTGGCATGGCGGACAAATGGGCATACCGCGATATTGCCACAGGAGAGTGTTACGGAATGAGTTTGCATAAACTAATGGAGATCTGCAGGACTGCCGATATTTTTATTAATATTTCCTGTTCTACGGTGATGCGGGATGAGTATTTCAACATTCCCCATCGGATCCTGATCGATTCCGATCCGATGTTTACCCAGGTTACTTATCTTGATGAATTGAACGGGAGTACCGCCAGCACGGTAAAAAATCTTATTGATACCCATAATTACCTGTTCAGTTTCGGTGAAAATATAGGCAGGGCCGATTGCCGAATTCCCACATTTGGTTTGAACTGGATGAATACAAGGCAGCCGGTATGCATGGATCTCTGGAAAAATTCCGGTCCGACTACTTCCCTTAATTTTTCTTCTGTGATGAATTGGTCGGGAAGGGAAAAGTTGCTATTTGAAGACGAAGAATGGGGACAAAAAGATATTGAATTCGGAAAATTCATTGATCTGCCTAATCTGCTCCCGGATATAAAGTTTGAAGTGGTCATCAATGCACCGAAACACCCGGGAACTACATTTAATTTGGAAAATATTGAAAGGAATAAATGGGCTGTCCTCCATCCGAAAGCTACTGTGTCTGATCATCAGGCGTACGCACAGTTCATTCAACATTCTTTTGCGGAGTTTTCCATCGCCAAGGAAACTTATGTGAAGTCAAACAGCGGTTGGTTTTCCTGCCGGTCAGCTTGCTATTTAGCTGCAGGAAAGCCTGTTGTGGCACAGGATACAGCATGGTCCGGTTATTTGCCGTCGGGGAACGGCCTCATTGCTTTTAATGATATGGAATCGGCAAAGGAAGCAATAAGATCTGTAACTTCTAATGCAAAGAAACATTCCGAAGCTGCACGCGAGATAGCAAACCATTTTTTCAACAGCGGGACCGTACTTACAGAAATGATCGATAAATTAAAATAACTTATGGACAATACGAATCAACTGTTCCATCAAATTGTCCCCGGCCAAAAGATCGGGGGAGATTGGTGTAACCTGGCGGTACCTGCAAATATTACCGCCGGAGAGAACAGTATGATCGATTCTGCAGTGATCTTCAAACAGTTTTTTTCAACATTGCCCTTGGGCCTAAAGATCGGTAACCATGTTACGATCCGAAGCGCGACCCTGGCCACGGAAGAGAATGCATTTATCGAAATTGGCGATTATACTTTCATTTCCAATGCTTCTATTGCCTGCCATGAAAGAATATCGATCGGCAATTATGTTTGTATTGCCGGAGGCGTAAATATTGTAGATACCGACTTTCATCCGGTTACCCCTGCTGACCGCATGGGGGATACGATAGCCCTTTCTCCTGCAGGAAATAAGCAGTTTCGCCCGGGATTCATTTCTCAACCGATCATTATCGAAGATGAAGTGTGGATAGGGTTCAATGCAACTATCCTCAAAGGCGTTCGGATAGGAAAGGGCGCAATTATTCAGCCCGGGTCAGTAGTTGTAAAAGATGTTAACCCCGGCGCGATCATGGCGGGCAACCCCGCAAAAGAGGTAAATAAATAATGGAGAAGAGAACCGCGCAGCAAATTGAAGAAAGGGAAGATGGCAAAAGATACCTGTTATATGATTGGTACCCGAAAGCAATACCTGCAAATGTATCAGCAGGGGAAATGACTTATTTGGATTCCATGTATTCTTTTGCGTGCTTCCATTCCAAAAGTCCAAAAGGATTTGAATTGGGCTTTGGAAGCGGGAATTATTTGCACAGTCATTTTCTAACGGGTGAATCGGGGAAAATACGCATTGGAAAATATGTGATATTGGAAGCGACAAATATTATGGCCAATGATGAAGTGGTGATCGGCGACCATTGCATGTTTTCATGGGGATCTTATATTACCGATACCTGGTTGAGTGAAGCAACGTATGCATGTGACATTCGAAAAAAAATATTGGAACAATTAGCGGGTTCCGAAAACAGGTATTTGGATATTCCTTCTCCCAAGCCTGTTGTTATTGAGGATAATGTATGGGTAGGATTTGATGCGGTAATAATGCCCGGTGTCCGCTTAGGAAGAGGTTGCGTAGTGGGATCTAAAACCGTAATTTGGGAAGACGTACCTCCTTATGCGGTGATAGCCGGGGAGCCTGCAAGGATCGTAAAATATTTGCAGCCTGACGATACAGAGAATGCTAAGAGAAAAGCACTTCATCTTTATCAAAAAAACTAAACTTAGAACAGGGTAAAAATATAAATGAAATATTCATCTTTTCAGCTTATAAAAAGAATATTCCGAAACGCGCGGCAGTTTTGGCCGCGCCTCCTTGTCCTGTTCCTGCTGAGTCTTTTAGCTACGCCTATTGCCCTGTTGAAACCATATGCGCTGAAACTAATGATAGACAGCGGTTTTGGTTCAAAACCTGTCCCCGATTTTATCCGGGTATTCTTCCCCGATAGCTTTGATTTTACTTTCTCAGCGATCATTCTTATTGCTGCGGCCTTGGTGATCATCATTGCATTGATTGAAAATCTTTATGGTTTTGTATCCTGGTTGATGGAGACTTTTGTCGGTGAAAAAATGGTTTTATATTTCCGCGCAATGTTGTTCGACCATATTCAACGGCTCTCTCTTGCATACCACGACCGAAAGGGCAGTGCCGATTCCCTTTACCGGATACAATGGGATACGATGTGTATCCGCTCATTGCTGGTGGAACAATTATCTCCGCTGCTTTCTTCATTTATTACACTCCTCTCCATGATCGTTGTGATGTTTATGATCAACCCGGGATTTGCGATCATATCCTTGTGTATCATCCCTCCTTTGTTTGTCCTTACGCGACTATCTGCCACCCGTCTCCGGAAGGACTGGTATAAAGTGAAAGAGGCGGAAAGTGCCGCTATGACTGTATTGCACGAGGTATTGAATTCCCTTCGGGTGGTCAAATCTTTCGGGCGGGAGGAAAGCGAAGGAGAGCGGTTCTTTAAAAGTTCTGATCATGCGGTAAAAGGACAAATAAAAATGGCGCGTATCGGTGCGTTTTTTTCCTTCCTGATCGGCATGCTGATCGCTGCAGGGACTGCTTTATTTTTTTATATAGGAGCCCTGCATGTGCAATCCGGGAAAATGACCCTGGGGGAATTAACATTGGTTCTTGCTTATCTCGCGATGGTGTTCGGCCCTTTACAAAGTATCAGCAAAAACTTAAATGAGGTGCAGTCTTCGTTAGTAAGCATCGACCGCGTCTTTGCTGTGTTGGATGAAGAAAAAGAAGTGGAAGAGCATCCGCAGGCAGAGCGCCTCCCGCCGGTAAAAGGACATTTCGAATTTAAAAATGTTGGGTTTTCTTATCAACAGGACAAACCCACTTTACAGGATATATCTTTTATGATACAGGCAGGAGATCGTGTGGGTATAATGGGCACAACAGGTGCAGGAAAATCCACGCTCATCAGCCTGTTGAATCGTTTTTATGATCCCTCAGCGGGCATGATATCTATTGACGGTGTAGATATTAAAAATTATAAATTAGCTGATTACCGCGATCAATTCAGTATCGTGTTGCAGGAACCCGTATTATTTTCCACTTCTATCGGGGAGAATATTTCTTACGGTCGCCCGGGTGCTACAGACAAGGAGATCATTGAAGCGGCGAAAGCCGCTAATGCGCATGATTTTATCATGAAGACTGCGAATGGCTATGATACGCCCGTCGGAGAAAGAGGAATGCAATTATCGGGTGGTGAGCGGCAGCGTATTTCACTGGCAAGGGCTTTTATTAAAAATGCCCCGGTGCTGATCCTTGACGAGCCCACCGGTTCGCTGGATATCAAAACGGAAGCACAGATCATGGAGGCGATGGAGCGGTTGATGAAAGGCCGCACTACTTTTATGATCACGCATCGGTTAGATACTTTAGAGGCCTGCAACATTATCCTTCACCTCGAACAGGGGAGGTTAATGGAAATTGTTCGTGACCATGATGCCGATTTCCTTAAAGAAAAAAAGATCACGCTTTTAAAGGGTACATAATCCTAGGATAAAAATATTTTACATTAATGAAAATCGCGCTGGTATCACAGGAGTATCCCCCGGAATCCGCAAAGGGCGGGATCGGTTCGCAAACTTTCACCAAAGCGAAAGGGCTATCCGCATCCGGTCATGAGGTTTACGTGATCTCTTTCGCTGCATCCCCGCAACGTACAGAAATAAAAGAAGGTAATATTTCCGTGATCCGTATTCCCGGAATGGAAAAAGATATTCCTGAAATGACAGAAACGGTGCAATGGATCACACGAAGTGTGTCGGTAGCAGCTGAGATCGAAACCCTGCACCGGCTTGTGGGTTTGGATATTATTGATTTCCCGGAATGGGCCGCCGAGGGTTATGTATACCTGTTAAATCGCTCACTATGGAACAGGATCCCTGTAGTGATACAATTGCACGGGCCACTCGTCATGTTTGCGCATACCATGGACTGGCCTGAATTGAACAGCGCATTTTATAAAGCAGGTACACATATGGAAGCTACCTGCATTCAACTCGCAGATGCCGTTTATTCTTCCGCCGCATGTTCTGTAGAATGGATAAGAAAATATTATTTTCCCGTGACCGAAAATATTCCTGTCATACATCTTGGAGTTGACACCGGGATCTTTTCATCAAAACAGGCAGTAAAAAATGAACGGCCAACTATTATTTTTTCCGGGAAGATCGTTGGCAATAAGGGCGTGGAGGAATTGGTTGAAGCGGCATGCAACCTGGTCAGATCTTTCCCCGAACTGTTGTTGAAAATGATCGGTCGCGGTGATGAAAAACTCATAGCGAAATTGAATGCGTATGCTGAACGCTGCGGAGCTGCGCAGCTCCTGGAATTCCCGGGGTTCATGGAAAAAGAAGACCTTTCTAAAGCGCTTTCCGAATCCCATGTTTTTGCGGCTCCTTCTTATTATGAAGGCGGTCCGGGGTTTGTCTACCTCGAAGCTATGGCATGCGGGCTACCTGTTGTGGGATGTTCCGGGAGCGGGGTTGATGAGATCGTCACTTCCGGTGAAAACGGTTTCCTGGTTACTCCTAAGAATGTGGCCGGGTTGGAGCGCGCACTGGAGCGTATTTTAGCGGAGCCAACCTTGCGGGAAGCAATGGGAGTAAAAGCGCGGGAGTTTGTGAGGCAACATGCGGATAGCCGTGATTGCATAAAAAAACTGGAAGCTTTTTACGGGTCGGTTGTTCAACGGGAAGCAAGTAAAAAGGAGATTACTGCGCATGAATAATGACCATGTGCAATACCGAATCTTAACCGGGTTTGATGATATCTCCGCGGATGAGCAAACCTGGAATGCTTTGCTTGCAAAAAGCCCGGTCAATTTTATTTTTATGACCCGGCAGTGGCAACGCACCTGGTGGGAGGTATACGGCAGGGGAAAATTACTGATCGTTGTTGCAGAGCAAAACGGGGAGGCTATAGCCATTGCCCCATTATTCGCAGACGGCGATATGATCTTCTTTATAGGATCCGGCGGATCGGATTATTTGGATTTTATAGGGGACATCAGCGGCCCGGGGGTTTTGGAAAATATGTTGCGATCAGCGAGGGAGCAAGTTGCGGGATTTTTAGGATTCCGGTTTTACCATATTCGCAAAGATTCTGCGACATGGACTGCTCTTTTTACAACAACGGCAGACTTGGGGCAGGTGTTTGATGAAGGGGATCTGCCGGCTCCGATGATGGAGATCGAAAAATTTCCCGCGCATGCAGCAGAAGCCACGAATAAAAAAAGCCTGCTTCGTCATGAAGGATGGTTTATCAAAAACGGCGGATTCGTTTTCGAACATTCCACAGAAACTAAGGATATTTTACAGCACCTGCCATCGTTTTTTGAGCAACACATCAAACGGTGGGAACCCACACCTTACCCGAGTTTGTTTTCAGATCCGAAGCATGTTCTTTTTTATCAAAGGATCTGTGCAGTGTTGGGGAGTACGGGATGGTTGCGATTCACCCGGATCATTTGGCAGGGCGAGGCAGTGGCTTATCATTTCGGCTTCTCTTATGCCGGCAGTTTTTTATGGTATAAACCCTCTTTTGATATTACGCTTGCAAAACGTTCCCCGGGAGAGGTCCTGATACGGCAATTGTTGTTGTGGGCCATCAGCGAGAATCTAAGTATTTTTGATTTTGGCCTTGGAGATGAAGATTTTAAAAAGCGATTTGCAACCGCTGATGTTTCCGTAAGCACCGTCGGACTTTATCCGGATTCAGTCATTAAAGAAAAGAAGGCATAATGAAAATACTTGTAATTAGCCCGCACCCGGATGATGAAGCGATCGGCTGTGGCGGTTCGCTGGCGCAGCATATTTCCAACGGTGATACCGTAGAGGTGATCTTTTTAACTTCCGGCGAGAAAGGCGGGCACGGCAGATCAGCGGAAGACACTGTGAAGACCAGGGAAGCGGAATCACAGGCTGCTGCGGGTATCCTGCAAATTAGTTCCATTTGTTTTTGGCGCGAACCGGACGGGGCCTTCAGGGCTACAGAAGTCAATACCCGGCGCCTCGCAGATGCCATTGTTACTGATCCGCCGGGTATCATTTATGCACCTCATGATCAGGAAGCTCACCCGGATCATAAGGAAGCAGCAAAAATGGTCATTGCCGCCATGGCCGATTTACCTGAAGAGATACCAAAACCTACAGTTCTTTTTTATGAAGTTTGGACACCACTTCAGCAATTTGATCACATTGCAGATATCACTGATCATGTTGATAAAAAACGCGAAGCTATTTTAGCTTATAAAAGTCAATGTGATGAACTGTCTTTTGATGAGGCTATCCTTGGATTAAATCGTTATCGCGGGGAAATGCATAGCTGGCCGGGCGGGGATTACGCGGAAGTATTTAAAAAATTGTAGGCCCTTATTTCTATTTCCTCTTTAGTCCCCGGCAATAACATTTTCACCGCTCCCGGGTTGATCACCGCCGTTACTTTGTTGATCTTTCCCATATACTCCCCGTCCAACTGGAAATGAAACTTCCTGGTGGTGTTTATTTCAGCAGAGGTACAGGAGATGATCTCGATATGTTTCGGATTGAAAATACCCGGGCGAAAAAGCATTTTTAGCAGTGCCCTAAATGAGAGTCTGCGAACAATGATCACTTCAAATAAACCGTCAAAAGGAGTTCCTTCCGGGTTGATCACCGCACCCGTGCCGTACATCCTTGCATTGGCAAGTACAACCATGTAAGCGATACGCTTTACGACCGTATCCTTCGTTCTGATACTTACGTACATTTTTTCACTGTGCCAAAGGGCACGGATGATCACTTTTGCATATCCCAGTTTCCCGCGGAGCTTTCCTTCATCAAAATATTTTATCAGCCTTGCATTGAGGCCGAGATCACTCAAATGAAGACAACAGTTGCTTTCATTGATACGGATAAGATCGCAGCTTTTAATAAACCCTGCGGTGATGATTTTCAAAGCATCGGTGGGATCAGGCGGGATCCCCAATTCTTTTGCCATCCCGTTGGCAGAGCCGCCGGGAATGATACCCAAGGGGATATCAGTTCCCTTCAGCATATTGGCCAACATGGTTATTGTGCCGTCTCCTCCCACGGCTATTACATTCCCGGGATTTCTTTCGGTAATATAGGTATGGATTTTGCCCGCATCAAACATTTCGGGAAGTATATAAATATCAAAACTACTTTCCTCTTTAAAATACCCACTGATCACGGTATGCCATGAATCTGCCGATTGGCGCCCGGAACCGGGGTTTATAATAAAAAGATATTTCACCGGGACTTTGTCCTGCATTATATTAATTTAGAGTAATGACCCTACCGGCAAGTTACATACCACACCGCATTTCCCTCCTCCAAAAAATAAAAATATTTATTTTTAAATTATTCCGCCTGCACAGGGCACCGGCCCTTAAAATGTACACAGGTTTCGGGAATTCGTCGTCCTGCGTTATTTACGGCCATGCATTGTCTCTTTCTCCGCTGCCCCGGAAAAAGTATCGGAATTTCTTCCTGCTCAATTCAATAGCACTGATGAAATTATTCATGGTAAAGCCGATGGCGGGAGTTATCGTTAAATTGCTTTGGGAAGGAAAGGAATTTGAAACAGTCACGGAAAAAGACGGCTTCTTTAAATTTGAATGGGAACCTGCAAATCCCCTGCCTGCGGGAACTTACAAAGTAAAGGCGCTGTTGATCAGAAAGGGCCATGCAAACAAAGTGACTGCCACTGCTGAATCGGAAATTATCATACCTAACCCGACAGCTTATACTTTTATTTCAGACATTGACGATACATTCCTGATCTCTCATTCTTCCAACCTTAGGAAGCGCCTGTTCGTATTGCTGACGGAAAACGCACGAAGCCGCCGTCCTTTTGACGGAGCGGTAAAACATTATCGCTTATTGCACGGCATTGATGATAACGACAAATCCGACAATGCTTTTTTTTATGTGTCCAGCAGCGAATGGAATCTCCATGATTATATCCGGGAATTTGTGCGCGCCAATAAGCTGCCGGAAGGAGTGTACCTGCTGAACCAAATGAAAACATTCTCAAAATTATTTGCAACGGGCCAGAGCAACCACGACGGAAAATTCACCAGGATAGTGAAGATCATTGAAAAATACCCCGACCGTAAATTTGTCTTATTAGGGGATGATTCCCAGCGGGACATCTTTATTTATACCTCGGTGGCTGAACATTTCCCTGACAGTATCTACTGCATTTATATTCGCCGCGTCCGTACGCCTGAAAAACCCCATGTTCGTGAAAAGCAAAAGCTCATCGAAGCCGCAGGGGTATTATTCTGTTATTTCGCCAACAGCGAAGAAGGAATTGAGCATTCACGTAAAATAGGATTGCTCCCCTGATCAGAGGTTTTGTTGCAACGGGGTCTGTTCGGTATTTAGGAGAAACCACTCCGCCAGGATCAGCCACAACGTGCCGAGACAAAAACCCGCTATCACATCGCTGGCATAATGCAGCCGCAGGTATACACGGCTGAATCCGATCAGTATTACAAAAATGATCAGGATAATAATGATCGCCCACCTCAGCAGGGGTTGCTTAATATTTCGGTAAGCCATATAGGCCAGGATACCGAAAAAAGTCACGCTGCTGAAAGTATGCCCGCTGGGAAAACTGTAGCCGTGCACTTTTGAGATCAACGGGATCATGGGGCGTTGCCGCTGCAGAAAAAATTTTATGGAGAACATCACAATGACACTAGTCAGGGAAATTGCAGTGATCTGTAACGCTGTTTTTTTATTGTCTTTCACCAGGAAAAAATAAAAGATCAACAGGAGATTGGCCGGAACAAGAAATTTTTGGGAACCCAAAAACGTTATCACCAGCATAATATTGGTGTTAGTTTGATTGACAAAGGGTTTTATTTTTTCAAAAATATTTTCATCGAACATCATATTCTTATCCTCAAATACCATGTCTGCTACAAAAAACAATGCTGCCAGGCAAAGCAGGAAAAGCACTCCCATCAGTAAGAGTGACAGTGAAAGTTTTTTAAGAAAAGAAAAGTGAAGATTACGCAGCATAAACTTTATTCATTATTAAGTAACTGTATCCCGGTCTTTTCAAAACTGATCTTTCGTTGCTTATAAAGATTACCGGTGGTCATTTTAAATGTTTTTTTACTCATGCCGAAAAAGGTATAAATATCTTCCGGGTCGGATTTGTCATTGTAAGGAAGGTAACCGTCATGTTCTTTCAGCAACCTTAAGATTTTACCCGACTCGTCTTCCACGCGGCCGTAACCCATTTTCCCCGCGGCCACATCTATCTTATTTTCCGGCAATATTTTTTTTATAAAGCCTTTAAATTTATCACCCGTGCCAATGGTACGGTACACTTCATTAAAATGCAATACACCGGTATGCACATTATTGATGATCATCAGGTAGCCGATATCAGTCCTTCTTAACACGATAAGATCCACTTCATCCCCTTCCTGTACGGTCAGTTCATCATTGTTTAAATATTGTTCCGCTTTTTCGGTAGCAGCTGCCCTTCCCGTCTGCTCATCGCGGTATATTTTTACAAGGTATTCGCCGTTTGGCCGCATGCCTGTCATCTGTTGGCTTTTCGGGACGAACAGGTCCTTCATCAACCCCCAGTCCATGAATGCACCCTGGGGAGTTACGGACACCGCTTTTAGTTTCACAAAATCCCCGACTATGCCATGAGGTTCCTGCGTTGTGGCGATCAGGCGTTCCTCACCGTCGTGGTACACAAATACTTTCAGTTCATCTCCCTCTTTCACGCCCTCCGGCACAAATCTTTTAGGAAGCAGGATTCCTTCTCCGCCATCGTCAAGGTAAACCCCAAAATCCACTTTCCGCAATACTTTTAAATTATTGTATTCACCGCTATTTACCATTTCCCTTTTATTATTTACTATAAAGATAATTAAGATAAGTAACAGCCAAAGGCCCGCTGTTTACTGCTTTGTATTCGTAATGATATCATAATTGATACCGACTTTCATAATAATCCCTGTTCTCTTCATATCTTTAATTGAATTTAATAATATATATATTGAAGTTTACTGATTTTAATTTTGACTCCAGGCTGCTGGAAGGGATAGAAGCATCTAATTACGAAACAGCAACACCAGTACAGGAACAGGTCATACCGCACATACTTGCAGGAAAAGATATCATTGCATCCGCGCAAACCGGTACGGGTAAAACCGCTGCTTTTTTATTGCCGCTGATCAACAGGATACTCGGAGGCCATCATGACCCAACGAGCCTTACCGCCATGGTGATCGTTCCTACCAGGGAGTTGGCCATCCAGATCTCTCAACACCTCGAAGGACTTTCGTATTTCACCTCTGTAAGTTCCATCGCTATTTACGGCGGCGGCGACGGTAATGCATTTGTGCAGGAAAAGAAGGCTCTTACCATGGGTGCGGATATCGTGGTATGCACACCGGGAAAAATGATGAGCCATATCAAGATGGGTTATGTGAAACTGGACAATTTGAAATACCTCGTGTTGGATGAAGCGGACCGGATGCTGGATATGGGATTCTTTGATGACATCATGTTCATCATAAAACATTTGCCGGAAAAGCGACAGAATTTATTGTTCTCCGCTACAATGCCGCCCAAGATACGCACCTTGGCAAGGACGATCCTTCATAAACCGGAAGAAATAAATATTTCTCTGAGTAAGCCCCCGGAAAAAATAATACAACATGCTTTCCTGGTATACGATGCACAAAAGATTCCGCTGATCGTACACCTGCTGAAAGAAAAGAAGTTTAAACGCGTGGTGGTATTTTGCAGCAGCAAACTTAATGTGAAACAACTCACGCGCGACCTGAAACGAAACGGGATAAATGCCGGCGAGATACACAGCGACCTGGAGCAGGATCAAAGAGAAGATATACTAATTCAATACCGGAGCGGCAGGTTACCGGTATTGGTAGCTACTGATATTCTCAGCCGCGGGATCGATATTGATGATATCGACCTTGTTATCAATTTTGATGTGCCGCACGACGGGGAAGATTATGTGCACCGCATCGGCCGGACGGCCAGGGCAGAAGCAGACGGTACTGCTTATACGTTGGTTAACCTGAAAGAACAAAGAAAATTTTCTTCCATAGAAAAACTGATCGGCAAGGATGTTACCAAATCCCCGATCCCGGCACACCTCGGTGAGCAGCCGGATTATAATACGCAGTCCAATCACCGTGAAAGCGGTCCACGAAGAAATTTCGGGAAAAGGAATACGACGCATAAATAGGGACCCCAATAAGTGTCTGACACCTGCAGGGGTGTCTGACACATTTCCAAAGTCAGTTATGTGTCTGACACAGAAAAACTACATTATTTCTTTTTCATTAAGATCCCCGCAAAAAGATTTGCTGTACTCTTCAAATCTTTCTATGTCAAGGTTTAGCAATTGTTCCGTCAATTCTTTATTACATAATTTACCGTTTCTAAGCCCTGCATAATCCCGGTAGGAACTGAAATCCCACTCATGAAGTTCATTGCATAATAAAGCTTTTACAGGATTTTGATGGATATAATGAAATGCCTGTTCAACATAATTATTTTTGCCTTCGTTTAAGTTTTTACTTTTTGTTCGACGCCTAAATAAGGAGCCCGCTAATAAGTGTCTGACACCTTCAGGGGTGTCTGACACATTTTCAAAGTCAGTTATTTGCCAGACACAGAAAAACTACATTATTTCTTTTTCATTAACATCCCCGCAAAAAGATTTGCTGTACTCTTCAAACTTTTCCATGTCAAGATTTAATAATTTTTCCGTCAATTCTATATTACACATTTTACCGTTTCTAAGCCCTGCATAATCCCGGTAGGAACTGAAATCCCACTCATGAAGTTCATTGCATAATAAAGCTTTTACAGGATTTTGATGGATATAATGAAATGCCTGTTCAACATAATTATTTTTGCCTTCGTTTAAGTTTTTACTTTTTGTTTTTTGCTGAAATAAGTTGCCCTTCCTTTGATACCTGTTATTAATGGCCTTCGTATAACTTGAAAGTAATAGCCTGAAACTCTCTGACAAACGTTGTATAGGAATAATTCTGTTTGCCATTAACTCAGTACTCCTTTTATTAGCATAAATCATGAAATGAAAATGATTAGGTGATAAATAGCATAACATAGGTTACACTTTTTGGTGTAGCACAACATAGGTTACA
>JBBJLU010000031.1:0-26514 GCA_037719665.1 Ferruginibacter sp. | reverse complement strand
TGTAATTTTTTATCGGTATTTATGATCACTTCATTATCTACCTCTACACTGTCAAATTCCGTACGCCCGATGTATCGCCCGCTTTCTCTTTTGTCTACGAGTACTTTAAAGGTCTTTCCTATTTTCTCAGCGTTCTTTTCCAATGAGATCTCCTGCTGCAGTTCCATGATCTCCTGAGCCCTTTCTTCTTTTTCTTCCGGCGAAATATTATCTGCCAAACCGTAAGCACCGGTATCCTCTTCGTGGCTGTAAGTGAAGATACCTACCCGGTCGAAACGCATTTTTAATAAAAAAGTTTTCAGTTCTTCCACGTCTGCCCTTGTTTCCCCGGGGAAGCCGGCGATCAATGTGGTACGCAGGCAAATGCCCGGCACCTTTGAGCGGATCGCATGCACAAGGTCTTCCATTTCCGAACGCGTGATATTCCGTCGCATAGCCTTCAGCATATTGTCCGAGGCATGTTGCAGGGGCATATCGAGGTATTTGCAAATATTGCTATGTGCATTCATGGCATCCAATATTTCCATTGGAAACTTGGAAGGATAAGCATAATGCAACCTGATCCATTCGAGGCCGGGGATGATTGCCAGTTCATGCAACAATTTCGGCAACTCTCTCTTTTTATAAATATCCAATCCGTAATAGGTAAGTTCCTGCGCGATCAGCATGATCTCTCTTACACCACGTTTCACCAGTTGCTTTGCTTCTTCAACAATACTTTCTATTGTCCGGCTTACGTGTTGCCCACGCATCAGCGGGATGGCACAAAATGAGCATGTGCGGTTACAGCCTTCACTTATTTTTACATAAGCGTAATGTGAGGGGGTAGCCAGCAAACGCTCGCCTATCAACTCCTCTTTATAATCCGCTTCAAATCTTTTCAGGATCAGCGGAAGTTCCATCGTGCCGAAATAGGCATCCACTTCCGGTAACTCTGTTTCTAAATTATTTTTATACCGCTCGCTCAGGCAGCCGGTCACATAGACCTTATCTAATTTGCCTTTTTTCTTCAACGCCACATTATCAAGAATGGTATTGATACTTTCTTCCTTGGCCTTATCAATAAATCCACAGGTATTGATGATGACAATATTATGATCCAACTTTGCATTTTCATGCACCGTATAGATATCGTTTGCAAGCAATTGTCCGCTCAATACCTCGCTGTCCACCATATTCTTACTGCACCCAAGCGTGATGATGTTTACTTTATCCTTTTTAAGCGTTTTTGTCTTCATGATTTTAAAGGCGCAAAGGTAGTTTAACCGGCGCGGAGATGAAGGGCTATTATGTTAAAAACAGGCTGCCGGCCTTTAAGCTGCTGCTTCCCGGTTATATTTCTTACGATATTCGATCGGCGATAAGCCCGTAACATTGCGGAATACATTTCGGAATGCCTTGTTATCAGAATAACCCACGTCATACATCACTTCTGAAATATTCTTACGGTTGTTCTCAAAACTTTTTTTCGCCGCTTCTATTTTTACCCGCTGAATATATTCGGACACTGTATTGGAGGTGGCTTTTTTGAAACGGCGCTCAAAATTCCGGCGGCTCAGTGAAAACATCTTGCAGAGCGAGTCTACACTTATTCGCTCACTGAAGTTGGACTCAATATAATCCTGCGCTTTTTTTACGGGTTCATCACCATGCATCTTTTGTCCTTCAAAAATGATGAAGGGAGATTGGCTGTTTTTATCCATGTCGATCATGAATGCCTTGGCGATCAGGATGGCAATTTCCCGACCTGCGAATTTTTCAACAAGGTAGATCACCAGGTTCAGGTAGGCATAGGCCCCGCCGCTGGTATAGATGCCGTTGTCTTCCGTCATGATACGATCATCCGTAAGCACCGCACCCGGATACCTTTGCCGAAACAATGAGGCATATTTCCAATGCGTGGAACAGCGTTTATTTTCCAAGAGCCCGGTTTCTGCCAACAAAAAAGTACCGATACAAAAACTTGCCAATTCGGCTCCCGCTTTGTACTGTGCCCTGAGCCAGGGAATAAAAGCAGCATTCCTTTCCAGGGCTTCAGCAAGATCGCCGTGTATGGCGGGGATGATGACCAGGTCTGTTTTTTTGACATCGCTGATGAGCGCATCGGGAACAATAGTAAACAATCCGTCCCGCTGGGAGGTTTCTTTCTCCAACCCTACCAATTTCATGGTAAAAAGCGGCTGCCTTCCCATGGCTACCAGCAAATTATTTGTTTCGGTAAATATCTGGTGTGTCCCGTCAATGTTTGGCAGGCTGGTATGCCCTAGCGGAATAAGGATTGAAATATTTTTCATACGTAAAAGTATAAGATTACTTTGTCGCAAACAACCCCTTAGATTGCCGTATAATACCCCCGTTGATATCAAATCCTAATTTTAATTTTGAATTATAAACGCAGGTACAGATGTAGGGTATAGTTTAAAAAGTTCATCACCTGATACATTATAAAGATATTACCTTGATGAAAATTAAAACTAACTAACATGAAAATCCTCAAAAGGGTCCTTTTGGGACTGTTAACCCTTGTGATCATCCTGCTGATTATCGGGTTGTTTACGAAAAAAGATTATTCCGTTATTCGGACGGTCACGATCAACAAGCCGAGATCTGAAGTGTATGATTTCATCAGTTCCCTGAAAAATCAAAATACGTACAGCAAGTGGGGAAAGTTGGATCCAAATATGAAAATATCATATACCGGTACTGATGCTACCCCCGGCTTTATTTCTTCCTGGGAAGGAAATAAAGACGTAGGAACAGGGGAACAGGAAATAAAAAAAATTACACCGGGGCAGAGAGTGGATTATGAACTCCGCTTTATTAAGCCATGGAAATCGGTTGGACAATCCTTTATGAGTACAGATAGCATCGGCGCCGCACAAACGAAAGTTACCTGGGGCATGACGGGTAAAATGCCTTACCCCATGAACCTGATGATGGTTTTTATGAACATGGATAAAATGATCGGCAATGACCTGCAGATCGGTTTGGACAACCTTAAAGCGATGCGGGAAAAGAATTAATTTTTATACCTAAATAATACACAATGGAAACAAAACCGGTAAGTAACAGAATGTATTCCCTCCTGGTATTGTATGACATGCATACAAAATTCCTCCCCAAAGTAACGGAAGGGTTCTCTGAGAAAGATGCGCAAAACCGATTGGACACAAAAGCGAATCATGTGGCCTGGCTGGCCGGAAGCCTTGTGCAGCAAAGATTTGAATTGGCCAAATCATTTGGAGTTGATGCTACATCTGCAGCAAATGAACTGTTCAAAGATCACAAAGGGATACAGGATGATGTCAATTATCCGCCCCTTTCCGGTTTCATAAAAGATTGGGGCATCATCTCGCCGAGGCTGCGCGAGGCATTAATGAATCTGAGTGATGAAAAACTGGACAGCATGTTCACCATGCCCGAAATGTCTATGTCATACTTCGAATTTATCAGTTTCTGTATTTACCGTGAAGCGAATTGCATCGGCCAGATCGCTTTATGGAGAAGATTGCTGAGTTACCCTGCCATGAATTATATGTAAGATGATGAAGTTTCAACATTTCAATTTTATTAACGCTCAAAAAAAGTATTATGGAAAAACTACAGTTCACTGTTAATATAAACGCGCCGAAGGAAAAAGTCTGGGACGTACTCTGGAATGAGGCTACTTACGGTAAATGGACCGCCCCCTTTTGTGAAGGCTCCTATGTTATCACTGATTGGAAGGAAGGGAGTAAGGCCCTGTTCCTCTCACCCAAGGGTGAAGGAATGGTCAGCAGGATCGAAGAGAACAGGCCCAATAAATTCATGTCCATCAAACATTTGGGGATGGTGAAAGACGGGGTGGAAGATACCGAAAATGAGCAGGTAAAAGCCTGGGCCGGCGGCCTTGAAAATTATACACTACATGAAGAAGGTGATATAACTATCCTTACCGTTGAGATGGATGCAACCGATGACTTTAAAAAATATATGTCAGATACTTTTCCGCCTGCATTGGAACTGGTAAAACTATTGTCAGAAAAATCCGGTTAGTTTACTAAAAACCCTCCTGTAAAAAAATAAACTATAAAAATGGCAGAACAGATCTTTGTAAACATTCCCGTTAAAAACCTTGCAGCGTCAGTTGATTTTTTCACTAAGCTCGGTTATACTTTCAACCCGCAGTTTACCGATGAAAATGCAACCTGCATGATCATCGGTGAAAATATATTTGTGATGCTGTTGGTAGAAAAATTCTTTAAGACCTTTACCAAAAAAGAAATTTGCGATACTACAGTGTCCACCGAATCCATCATCTGCCTTTCCGTTGAAAGCAGGGAAAAAGTAGATGAGATGATCAGTAATGCAATAGCTGCAGGGGGTACTGCGCCTAATGCTAAGCAGGAACAGGGCTTCATGTACACTCATGGCTTTACTGATTTAGACGGCCATATGTGGGAATATCTTTGGATGAACCCGGATTATAAAGGCGGGGAATAAGATATTAGCATTATGAAAATCGGCCCTTACTATTTACTTTTAATGTAAACTTTCTGCAAAAGCCATGGCCGGATCACCTACTACCAGCAACATTCCCAAGATGTATGCGGCAATAAAACAATTGCTCCGCGGCGAGGTGTACGATTTCACTACGGGCAGCATATCAAAAGCTGTCTTCCTGCTTGCTATCCCCATGATACTGGAGCTCAGCCTCGAAAGTGTTTTTGCGGTGGTGGATATTTTCTTTGTGAGCAAACTTGGGGAGAATGCGATCGCTACTGTCGGGCTCACGGAATCGGTGATCACCATCCTGTATTCCATTGCCATAGGCCTCAGCATCGCTGCGGGGGCGATCGTCGCACGGCGCACCGGCGAAAAAGATCGGGAAGCCGCTGCCCATGCGGGTGCACAATCCATGATCATTGCATTTATTGTTTCGGTTATCCTTTCTGCACTCGGTATGGTCTTCGCGGGGGAAATTTTGTCGCTGATGGGCGCAAGCGAAATCGTGGTGAGAGAAGGTGCCATATTCACAAGGATCATGTTCGGCGGAAGTCTTGCCATCATCCTCCTGTTCCTGATCAACGGGATCTTTCGCGGGGCGGGGAATGCGGCCATGGCCATGAAAAGCCTGTGGATAGCGAGCATCATCAATATCATTTTATGTCCCCTGTTTATTCATTTCTTCGGGTTGAAAGGCGCGGCCATTGCAACAGTGATCGGCAGAAGTTGCGGTGTGTTGTACCAATGTTGGAACCTATTCAAAGGCAGCAACGGGATGAAATTATACAAACGGCATTTCGCATACGATAAGGCGGTCATCACAAATATTATAAAGGTAGCATGGCCCGGCACCCTACAGTTCATTATTGCAAGCGGCAGTTGGATCGTCCTGGCCTGGTTGGTGGCTGAAACGGGCGGCACTACTGCATCCGCAGGCTACCAGATCGCCATACGAAACGTCATATTTTTCATTTTGCCGGCATGGGGGCTGAGCAATGCTGCCGCCACACTCGTTGGACAAAACCTCGGTGCGAATCAAATTAAAAGAGCCGAACAAAGTGTTATGCTCACGGCGAAATATAATGCCATATTCATGGCATTTGTCACCGTATTATTTGTAGGTTTCCCCCGTGCGGTCATCAGCATCTTCACGAAAGATCCTGCCATTGCGGCTTATGGCGTTGAAGCATTACAAATTATCGGAACAGGTTATATTTTTTATGGTATCGGTATGGTGATGGTGCAGGCGCTGAACGGGGCCGGCGATACCAAAACTCCTACCCGCATCAATTTTATTTGCTTCTGGCTTTTCCAGATCCCCTTTGCTTATTTCCTTTCCAAGGGTTTGAATATGAAAGCTACCGGTGCTTTTATTGCATTGCCGGTGGCAGAAACGGTGATGGCCTCAGGCCTGGTATTATTTTAAAAAGGGGAAATGGAAAACGGTGAAGGTTTGACACAGTCAAAGTTCCAGGTTCAAGGTTCAAAGTTCAAAGTTGGTGAATGCTGAATGTTGTAATTAATTCGTGGGGCTGAGTAGTCGATGCAGGGAAAATAATTTACTTAATGTGATACGGATGCCAACTTTTTTAAAGTTGGCATCCGTATCACACTTCAAAGCTCAACCTTGAACCTTGAACTTTGAACTTTGAATAATAATTTTATGCTCCACACAGAAACCATCGCCCTTCAATGGCTCGCTGCATTCAATGCGCATGACCTCGAAGCATTGTTATCACTCTATGATGATGATGCACTGCATTACAGTCCAAAGTTGAAACTGCGCATGCCGGAAACGAATGGCTACATCCGGGGAAAGGAAGCTTTACGTACCTGGTGGGCCGATGCATTTGAAAGATTGCCCGGCCTGCAATATGTACTTACTTCGGTGACTGCAGATGAAAGATCAGTCTTTATGGAATACACACGCAAGCTGCCCGGAGAAGCGGATATGATGGTAGCCGAAGTGCTCGAAATTGACAAAAAGATCGCCGCATCTAGGGTATATCACGGGTAAACTTTTACTACGATTTCAGGCTTTAACTGCTTCATAATCTTCGTGAATTGCGTACATTTGGATTATGATTTATCAGGAGAATGATCCGGTGAAAGTAGCCATCCTGGATATGTATGAAGGAGCGGAAAACCAGGGGATGCGATGTATAAGGGAAATACTAAACCAATTCGCGGAAATTAATCACAGGGACCTGGTTCGGGATGAATTTGATGTTCGCCGTACCGCTGAACTCCCCGATCTTTCTTATGATATTTATATCTGCAGCGGCGGGCCGGGCTCACCCATCGATAGTGAAGGGACAGAATGGGAAAATGCCTTTTTCAGGTGGATCAGGCAAACACGGGATTATAATGCATCCGAATCCAACACCGTTAAAAAACCCGTGCTCTTTATCTGTCATTCATTCCAGCTTGCCTGCAGGTATTTTGAAGTAGCGGAAGTGACCAGGAGAAAAAGTACGGCCTTCGGTGTGTTCCCGATACATTACCTGGCAGATGCCGGCAATGACCCCCTCTTCATCGGGTTGAATGACCCGTTCTATGCTGTGGACAGCCGCGATTATCAAATTACTCAACCGAATCATAATACTATCCGCGCAATGGGCGGCAGCATTCTGGCTATAGAAAAAGCGAGGCCGCATGTCCCGCTGGAAAGGGCCATCATGGCGATACGTTTTAATGAATATATGGTGGGTACGCAGTTTCACCCCGAAGCGGATGCTATCGGGATGAGCCTTTACCTGCAGACGGCAGATCGCAAAAAAACTGTTGTGGATAATCACGGCGAAGAAAAATGGCAAAGTATGATCGACCAACTGAATGACCCGGATAAGATCAGGCATACCTATGCGCATATCCTTCCTAATTTCTTAAATGACGCGGTTCACCAATATCAAAATGTATAGCAGTTCGTTTGATCATCATTAACCTTCAACATTCAAATGTATTATGCAACAATCGCTGAGAGAAAAATTCAATAAGAATTTTACCGAAGAAAAATACAATGATTATATGAAAGATGTGGAGGCGATCAGCACCGGCGCTTTGGATTTTCGTAATGCAGAAACGCCCGTATTTATCCCGAAGGAATTTACAAAGAAAATGACGGATGCATGTGAAGATATCATTGATGTGATCACGGCCCCCAACTTTAAAGGCCTCACGGAAAGAAGCATTCCTTTTGACCTGCGGGTACCCGGTGACGAAAAGCACGCACAGTTCATCGTCTTTGATTTCGGCATATGCGAAAACAAAGAAGGTGAATACGAACCGCAGCTCATTGAAATGCAGGGCTTCCCCACCCTGTTCGGTTTCCAGGCATTTCACAGTGAACTCACGGCGAAATATGCCGACCTTCCCGATACCTATTCTTCTTACCTCAACGGGTACAACAAAGAAACTTATATCGCGTTACTGCGGGAGATCATCATCGGAGATCATGATCCGACAGAGGTCATCCTGCTGGAGATCTTTCCCGAAAAACAAAAGACTCGTATAGATTTTTATGCCACGCAGCAATTGCTGGGCATAAAGCCCGTCTGCCTTACTATGCTGAAAGCAGATGGGAGGAAATTATATTACGAAAAGGAGAACGGGGAAAAACAACCCGTAGCAAGAATATACAACCGCCTGATATTTGATGACCTTCAGCAACAGGAAGGGTTGACCGGCGTAATAGACCTTACAAAAGAATATGACGTGGAGTGGGTGCCGCATCCGAATTGCTTTTACCGTATCAGCAAGTTTACCCTTCCCTTTATACATAATAAATATGTACCCGAAACCTTTTTCCTCAACGATATGACCAAACCGGTTAATTTGTAAGAGTTTGTTTTAAAGCCTTTATTTTCTTTTGCGGGCATGGGCGTAGTGATAGACGTTACACAGGCTGATATTGACGCGATAAAAGATCCGGAAAACTGGATCCTGCAAAGGAAAGTGAATTATGCCCCCATCATTCAAACAACGGATGAGCCTGCAAAAGCCGAGATCCGTCTGTTCTATTTTTGGAAAGACGGTTGGAAACGCCCGGTCGGCGTGCATAACCTCGCAAGGCTCAGTAAAGGAAAAATGATCGGCACCCGTTACAATAAGGACAAGACATGGGTTGGCGGCACCGTGGCATTCTTCGAACGCTGATCCCGACCGCTCCAAAACCTTTTTTTACTTTTTTTTCTTTTTACCTTTTTTATCTTTTAGCCCTTTTTTACTTTTTGACTTTTAGCTCTTTATCCTTTTTAACTTTTAGCTACTTTTATACTTTATATACCCAATACTTTTAACCATTTAGCAAAATGACACAAGGCCCCGGAAGATTTGAATATTACCTGATACAAATAGAGGACATCTTGCTGAAAGCATCCCGCAGTGAAAATGCAGCGCTGTATCTATATCAACATGATGCACGCACAAAACTTTTTATGCTGGAAGGGCTCTCTAAATTATATAGCGGCCTTCACAACTCAAAGATGTTTGAGGAAATTAAGAAATATTTTAAAACATTGGAGGACCTCCTTGGTGCCGTAGATTATTATGATGCTTTCTCAAAAGATTTTCTTGCAGATCCGGAAATGCCGGTAACCGTAAGACTATACACGGAAGAAAAGCGTGATAAAAAACTGGCGGAACTGAACGCGGTCCTGTTGAAAAAAAAATGGATCAACCATGACCCGTTGCGGACGAAAAAGATCAGGAAGAAATTAAAAAAAGCCGATTGGCAAAAACCGGAGAAAGAGTTATCACTTATCAGTAAATTCTACGACAGGTCCATAAAAGATGTTGAAAGTTTTTATGCGAAAACAGGCGTTGGTTTTACCGATATAGAATTACAGGTGCATGACCTTCGCCGGATGCTGCGGTGGCTGAGCATTTACCCCCAGGCATTGCAGGGAGCTATTCAACTCAATGATAACGGTATCTCCGATGAATCGGTTTCTGAATACCTTATTCCCGAAATTGTAAACTCCCCTTTCAATAAACTGCCTGTACCAGGAAACAACACGGTTACTTTATTATTGGAGAAAAAATACTTCCTGGCGTTAAGTTATATGATCTCCTCACTGGGTAAGATCAAAGATGAAGGGCTAAGGGTGATGGCCATAGCAGAAGCAATGGAGGCGACACAATTCCTCCCTCCTGAAAAGGCTTTGACTAAGGCTTTTGAATTGAATAAGACCGGCCCCGGCGGGATCCGTATCATATTGGAAAAAGCCAAAAAGGTTTGTTCACCTTATTTTGAAGGAAAATACCTGCCTAAAATAAAAGCCGTTATCCCGCAACCCGAAGAGGATGAAACGGCAAAGCCGGTTATAGAAGAATTTATTCCCTAGTCTTCCGGCAGGAATCAAAATGCTCTTCTGTAGAATTAAAAGATGATCATTTCGATCAGCATTACTTCACAAACCACCAGCGTATCCCGAGGCGTATGATCATACCCTGTGTGGGATAATGCGGTGCAGCAAAATTATTATCTGTAAAACTAAAGCCATTCGCAAAGCTTGCCGTATTCAGGTTTTCCACCCGCAGGTACGCAGTGAAAGCTTTAATGCGGAAATGCAGGAAAGCCGCAATGTCAGGCCGGTTCGTTATAGTAACCGTATCCTGCGGGGAGAATTGACCCAACAACGGCGAGTAATTATTGGCTTTATAGGGCGTATAATACCTCATCTCTATACCGGTGCTCAGGCGGAGGTTCTTATAAGGGCTGCCCTCATACGCTATTCGGCTGCGGGTAAACAAAAACGGCAATCTTATCGGGGCAGCTTTATCGGTTTGCTGAATGGTGGCATCAGCATAATAAAAAATATTCTTTGAAAGTTTTATTTTTTTAGAAGCGAATACCTGCAGGATATTGATGGGCTTACTGTATTGATCAGTGCGGTAATAATCCCGGAAATAAGCATAGTTGGTCAGGAGAAAATTATTAAATCCAAGGCGGATGAAAGGACTGTTTGCCGTTGCACCGAAAGAAGTAATATTCTCTTTTTTAAAATTATTTACATTGCCCAGGTTGAAGGAGGACCGGTCATCGAAAATAAATGACGGCGTTCTGCTCACATTGCTGAAATAAACATTCACATCTCCGAATTTTCTGTTTAGATAACGACCGAGTCGCGCCTGTGCACTGTAATCCCCGCCGTTCAGCCCGTTGAGGTAAAATTCTCCTTTCAATAAAACATCCCATAACTTATTCCTTGTACGGTTGCGGTATTCCCCGTGAAGCATCACGTTGTAAAAATTGTATTGCCCGGAATACAGCGTCGCCTTTAAGGTTTGAAGCGAAGCGCCGGCAAGGAAGAACTGCGCCGCGTTCTTTGTATCCGGGAATTGCAATAGCGAAAAGTCATTGGTCATCGACTGCCACTTTTCAAAGAGCTGAAAAGTATCAGTCGGTTTGGAAAAGGTTATCCCGTACCAATTTTTATACAGGGCAGAATCGCCGGACGCATCTTTAAAAAGATAGGTATTGCCGGACATTGTAAGCGTATGTTGGAATCGCAGCTTCGGGTAAAACAGGTATTCTGTAGTGGAATCGTTTATCGCAACAGAATCTCTTTTACCCACATCATAACTCTGCCGCAGGAAGAATATTTTTTCTTTGTAAGTATTGCCGGTCCTTATCGAAGCCTGGAAAGGATTGGGCTGGAAAGGTAATGCGCCTCCCAGGTTTACCGGAATGCTGAATCGTTCTTTCTTATTAGGATCAAGCAGGAACGAATCATTGGTGATGCCACCGTTCTCCGCAGATTTTATCGCATTCGACAGCAAAATTAAAGAACCGTTGTATCTTTTTCTTTTACCCTGGTACGTCCCGAATAACCTGATATTATTATGATTGGTATTTTGTGTTACAAAAAAACCGGGTGCACTGATCAGCCGATAGTCCAGGCCGAAATTCATATTGGGCCGGGGGCTTTGGGTATGCAAAGCCTGTATCATTTGCTCCTTGCCGCTTGCTATTTGGTATCCCAACATGGAAAAAGGCCCCGTAGTGCGGTAAAATTTTGTATCCTCCAATTTGAATTTATAGATATCAAATGCGTGAAAACCCGCGTCAAACCCCGGTTTTGTGTAGGGTTTGAAGATCAGCGGGAAAGCTGCATTGCCGTTGTTGCCCAGGTATTGGTAGGAAGAGGGAACGGGGAAATATTTATCAAAATCATTGATGGAAGAATCGATCGGGTTTCTCCTCACAGAATCAAGGTAACGAAAGCTTATCGCGATCGAATCTGCCAGGTCATCCCGGTGCTCAAAACCAAGGGTATCCAGTTTATTGTTGTTCTTTCTTTTCGCACTGTCTGCCGATGCACGGGATGTATTGGCTTTCGAACGCGCCTTTTCAATCGCGTCTTTCATAGTTGAGCCGGGCACCTGGCAAAAAACCGGTGCCCCGAAAAAACCTATTAACAATAAAAGTATTATTGTTTTCATCATCATAGCTGCGCCACCAATTCTTTAAATATATGGGTCAGTTTAGGTTCCGCATCTTTTGCGGCCTGCAACACTTCCTCATGCGTAATGGTATTTTCTTCTTCCCGGATACCGATATCGGTGATCACACTCATCGCAAACACGGGCAGGCCCATATGTACCGCTGCGATCACTTCCTGCACCGTACTCATACCCACCGCATCGCCCCCGATGATTCGGAGCAATTTATATTCCGCCCTGGTTTCAAATGTGGGCCCGGTAACGCCTACATAAACACCCTGTTTTATTTCGTACCCTGCAGCAGCGGCAATCGACATTGCCTTATCGATCATCTCTTTTTTATAAGGTTCACTCATATCCGGGAATCGCGTACCGAAAGCTTCTTCATTTTTTCCGAGCAGCGGATTGATCGTGAGCATGCTGATATGATCATTGATGATCATCAGGTCCCCTACTTTAAATCCTGCGTTCATCCCGCCCGCAGCATTGCTGATGAGCAAGGTTGAGATGCCCAGGTATTTCATCACGCGGATAGGGAATACCACCTCCTGCGTACTGTACCCTTCATAATAGTGAAAACGGCCGGCCATGGCCACTACTTTTTTACCGGAAAGCTCACCGAAGATCAATTTACCGCTATGGCCCTCCACCGTGCTTACTGGGAAATTAGGAATCTCGCTGTACGGAATTTCTTTCTCTATATTTATTTCACCCGTAAAACTTCCTAACCCGCTGCCGAGTACGATACCTACAACAGGGGTTTCTTTATACAATGATTTAATAAATGAAACCGCGTCGTTGATCTTTTGTATTTCAGGCATAATATTGTTTGGCATTTAAACCTGCTTGGAGGAGACAGATCAGCCCGGGGGATGTCTTAAAATGCAGTTTTTAATTGTAGATTAATATTATTCTTAACCCGTCAAAAATACGTTGTTTCATTTGGTTTTTGAAAAAGAGGGAATTCTTTTTAACATACTTCTTTTATTAATTATAAATGTTGAAACAGATCAGATGTAGAAGTTTGCGACGCCGATACAGTTGATGAGAATTACCGACAAAACCCAACACGCTGCATTTAAAACTCATAACTTTTTATCTATCTTCGCTGCAAATTTTTACAATATGAATCTTCATGAATACCAGGCAAAGGAATTACTGAAAAAATATAATGTTCCCGTACAGGAAGGCATAGCATGCACTACCCCTGCAGAAGCGGAAGAAGCCTATCGTTTTATCAATACCGAATACGGCAGCAAGTTCGCCGTGGTAAAGGCCCAGATACATGCAGGCGGCCGCGGTAAGGGCTCTGTGATCGGGAAGGAGCAGCGTGGTGTGGCGGTTGCAAAAAATGCCGAAGATGTGGTGCGCATTGCCGGCAATTTGCTGGGGGGCACATTGGTGACCATCCAAACCGGTGAAGCCGGGAAATTGGTAAACAAAATATTGATCGCACAGGATGTATACTATGAAGGTCCGAACCCGGTAAAAGAATTCTATCTCTCGGTTTTATTGGACCGCTCCAAAGGGCAGAATGTGATCATGTACAGCACCGAAGGCGGTATGAACATTGAGGACGTGGCCCATGACACCCCTGATAAAATATTTAAAGAATGGATCCATCCGGGCGGAATGCTGCAAGGGTTCCAGGCAAGAAAGATCGCGTTTAACCTCGGCCTGAGCGGTACTGCTTTTAAGAACTGTGTAAAATTTGTTACGGACCTCTATAAAGCCTACGTGGGCCTGGATTGCGGCATGCTGGAGATCAATCCGCTTTTCAAAACAAGTGATGATAAGATCATTGCCGTGGATTGCAAAATGAATATCGATGACAACGCATTAATGCGTCATCCCGATGTAGCGGCACTCCGCGACCTCATTGAAGAAGATCCTACAGAAGTAGAAGCCGGAAAATTCAACCTCAATTTTGTAAAGCTCGACGGTAATGTAGGTTGTATGGTAAACGGTGCCGGGTTGGCCATGGCAACTATGGACATGATCAAGCTCAGTGGCGGAGAACCGGCTAATTTTCTTGATGTAGGCGGTACGGCCAATGCTCAAACGGTAGAAGCCGGTTTCCGCATTATCATGAAAGACCCCAAAGTAAAAGCGATCCTGATCAATATATTCGGCGGCATCGTACGTTGCGACCGTGTAGCACAGGGCGTGATCGATGCCTATCAAAGCATCGGAAATATTAATATTCCGATCATCGTTCGCCTGCAGGGTACCAATGCGGATGTTGCAAAAAAATTAATTGATGAAAGCGGGCTAAAAGTACAGAGTGCGATCCTGCTGAGTGAAGCAGCTGCATTGGTAGGAAAAGCCGTAGCATAAATGATTTCACGTTTTAAAAGATCCCGTTCAAATGAACGGGATCTTTTTATGTAATATATATTTTAATTTTTTTGTTACCCGTTACCGAAAATATCCGACATAAAAATGCTTCCCCGGGGGAAGCATTTTTATATTTTATTTTATCGGATTACCCTTTCGGAACCAATACACGATCCACTACATGTATTACACCGTTGCTTTGGTTTACATCTTTGATAGTTACTACTGATGAACCTCCCGATGTATCTGTAATGCGTAATTTTTTACCTCTCATAGCAAGGGTAATATTGCTTCCTGCTACTGTTGTAAGGGTAGTTTTACCGCCGCCTGCTTTGATCTTAGCCATAAGGTCTGCAGCGCTCAGTTTTCCGGATACTACATGATAGGTCAATACAGTCTGCAACATCTTTTTGTTTTCGGGTTTCAGCAATGTTTCAACTGTCCCCGCAGGCAATTTTGTAAATGCTTTGTTCGTGGGAGCAAATACCGTAAACGGCCCTGCACTTTGTAAGGTCTCTACCAAGCCTGCTTCTTTTACAGCCGCAACCAATGTAGTGTGATCCTTACTGTTAACAGCATTTTCAACAATGTTTTTAGATGGATACATCGCTGCACCTCCAACCATCACGGTGTTCTCACCGGATTTCATTTTGTTCATCTGGGCAGTTGCGGTTGTTGTGAACATAGCCATTGCACCGAGTATGAATAAATTTTTGATCCTTTTCATAAAATTTCTTTTTAAGCGTTTTTTAAAATTAATTGTTGAAATCATTTACGGCAAGTCTTTAAATTCGGTTTTGTCCCTTCCTAAAAAAAAGCCATGCAGGTTTACGCCATAAAAAAAGCAGCTCAACGCTGCTCTTTTTTTAATACTCATTTCCCGGTGTCTTCGGTTTGGGTTTCGGGATAGTTTTTTTATCATCCGCCATTGGTGTGGGAACGAAAGTTTTTTTCTCTTCTTTCTTCGGTTCTTTTTTATTCGTATCCGGCAAACGGATCTCCTGCGTATCTTCTCCGAAAAAATCCCCTGCTTCGCCGTTACCGTTATCTTCAGTAAGGCTGTCGCCGTTATTGAGGATATTTTCAAAATTAGCATCGGCAAATATCGGGGCATTCTTTAATTCAGCCGGTGCGGTAAATTCTTTCTGTGATGTATAATTTTCAAACTTTTTATCGGCATAGACCTTTGTCATAAAATTTCCCCAGGCCGGTGCCGCTACCTCTGCACCGCCCCCGCTGGTATAGATGGGAATGAAGGGATCCTCACAACCTACCCATGTGCCGGCCAGCAATGTGGGCGTATACCCGATGAACCACCCGTCTGTGTAATTATCCGTCGTCCCGGTCTTCCCGGCTTTTTGTGCAGGAATAGCATAGCTGTTAAGTCTTCTCGCCGTACCGGATTTTATCACGCCCTCCATCATCTTCACCATAGTGTAAGCATCTGCTTCCCCGATCACCTGCTTGCTTTGCGCCACCGGGAATTCGTGGATGAGGTTACCGTTCTTATCTTCGATCCTTGTTACATAGACCGGTTCGGTATTGTAACCTTTATTCGGAAACATAGTATACGATTGCAACATTTGCAACATCGGTATTTCTGCTGCACCCAATGCAATGGAAGGATAAGGAGGGATCTTCACTTTTATACCGCAGAGCTGCGCAAATTCAATTGTTCTTTTTACACCGATCGCAGCCATCAGGTGCCAGGCACAACCGTTGATCGATTTTGCCAGGCAGTAAGCACAGGTACCGCCGCCCGTGCTGATCGTTTTGCCGTTGAGCGTAAGTGGTCCACCCGGAATATAAGTTTCGGGAGTATATCCCGCATCTGTAATAGCCAATGTATATAACAGCGGTTTAAAAGTTGATCCTACCTGTCGGTTAGCAGTAACGTGATCATACTTGAACCAGCGAAAATCTATACCGCCAACCCATGCCTTTATTTCACCGCTGCGCGGATCCATGGCCACAAATGATGTTTGCATCAACTGCTTATGGTATTTGATAGAATCTATCGGGGTCATTACCGTATCCTTCTCGTGCTTTGCATTTCCCTTCCATGAAAAGATCTTCATCGGCACGCGCACGGTAAAAGACTTTTTGATCGTGGCTTCATCGATCTCATCTTCTTTCATATTCTTCCAGCGATCGGTATATTTCATCGCGGCTTCCACGATATTATCATGGTTCTTCCAAAGGCGGTCCCCGCGCTGCCTGAGGGTAGCATTCAGGCGGCTTTGCACATTCGGCATATGGGCCTGCATGGATTCTTCCGCATACTTCTGCATCCTCGAATCTATGGTGGTATAGATCTTCAACCCGTCGGTGAAGAGGTCATAATTTTCCCCCGTTTTCGGGTTCCGGTTTTGCTTGCACCAGTTCTTCATCACATCGATCAATGCACGGCGGTAATAAGGTGCGATACCGATATTCTCATCTATCGGTTTATAATTCGTTATCAATGGTTTTGCCTTCAATACTTCTGCCTGTTGCGGCGTGAGATAATGACCTTTTGCAACCACCATTTGACCGATAACGGTATTTCTCCGGTCTATCGCTGCACGCGGATGACGGATCGGCTCATAGATATATCCTTTGAGCATACCGATCAATACAGCCGCCTCTTCTATCTTAAGGTCTTTGGGTTCTTTTTGAAAATAAGTTCTTCCCGCATTCCGGATACCGTAAACATTTCCCCATGGTGCGCGGTTAAGGTAAAGGGTCAGGATCTCTTCCTTGGTAAAATTTCTTTCCAGCTTTACGGCAATGATCCACTCTTTTATTTTATCAATACCGCGTTCAATAATATTTCCATGTCCCTGCTTAAGGATCATTTTGGCCAACTGTTGTGTAATGGTACTGCCGCCGCCGGCCTTACCCAAAGTAAATACTGCACGGCCCAATGCCTGGGCATCAATTCCCGAGTGGTCAAAAAAACGTTCATCTTCCGTGGCGATAAGCGCATTAAAAACATTAGGCGATATCTCCTGTGAACGTACTTCGCTGCGGTTTTCCAGGTAGTATTTACCCATCAGGATGCCGTCTGCACTGATCACTTCACTGGCAAGATCCGCTTCGGGGTTTTCCAATTCTTCCAGGGAAGGCATCTTTCCGAACAAACCGAAATTGGCCATCAGCAATACCAGCACGATCGCGCCGAAACCCATAAGGAACACGCGCCAAAGAATTTTTACAGAACGTCTCATGTATGATGCAACTTATGTGAGGTTATACAGCCTGCTAAAACCTGTTACCGAAATTAGCGTTGATCAGCTGCCGGTATGAAGTAAGGTCTTTATTGGTTTTAAGCAACTGCAGGTTGTTATCCGAAATGATAATGAAAGAATATTTTGACGGTTGCAGCCAGGATATCTCTTTCGGTGCGGCTTTTTTGATCCTGTCAAAATATTTGAGTGCCTCTGTAGAATTGTCAAAAGCGGTGAATACCAGCAAAGATCTGTCGGCGTCAAACACATCGCGCGCGATCGCCACATTGATCGTGGCCATGCTTTCTTTATTAAATCTTCCGAAAGCATTTTTCGCTTCATTTACATATACCCCGTCTACCTTCTCCAGGATCATCACTACGAAATGCGGCTTATCGGGCTGTAACACAAATGATTTATTCACGAAAGCATCCGGCACTTTTACAGAATCCGCCGTGGCTCTTTTTTGTAATACAGGGGCAGTGGCTTTTACCACTGCCGGTTGCACAACCGTGGGAGCAGCAACTACTTTTGGCTTATCATCCGAAATAATTATTTTCTCCTCACTCACACGGGTGATCTGCAGGTCTGTGAGATACTTTTCAATAGCTGCCCTTCTTTGGAGTACATCTATTAATACCGTTGCCTTCGGTGATAAAGGAGAACCGGCATATAACTTCGGAATGTTTTCCAGGATAGCGATAGCAGTACTGTCGTTTCTTTCTTTTATATAATATACAGACTCAATATAAAGCAGTTGAGGTGACCAGTAATTCACTCCATAAGTACTGTCGGCTTTTTTCTTTGCAGCAGTAGCCTGCGCAAAATTCCCTTCTATGAACATATTATATATAGCATCATAGCGGGCGGTTACTTCCGGGCTCTTAGTGTTGGGTTGCAGGGCAAGTGGGTTTACGGCAAGCCTTGCTGCATTGGTGCCGGCATAATTTGTCTGCAGCAGGTTTTTGTAGTAGTTTGCTTTTACCGGGTCTCCCAGTTTCGTCCAACAAAAAGATAAATTATAATACACATCAGGGATCCTTCCATCCTGCGGAAATCTTTTAATAAAATTTTCATAGGTCAGTACGGCACGTTCATAATCTTCCAACTCGTTTTGAAAGATCTGTGCTACATCAAACAGGTTTGATGCTATGGTACTGTTACTGGTATCCAGCAATTCCTGTGTAAGCGGAAGATTTGCCATTAAACCTTCGTAGGATAAAACCGGCACCTGGTCTGAGACATTAGTGATCAAACCTTTTCCGTCCTGCGGAACTGTAGCGTCGATGTCAATATTGGTATTCGCATTTTTGCCCGTCAGTCCTTCAGAGGCCGTCTTCCTGCGCCAGTTATCTATATTAGTTCTCTTGCCCCATTTGGATTTAAATTCATTGAAACCTTTTGAACGGAGGCTCGAATTATAAAAATACCAATCCCCGGTATTTGCACCGGCAGCCTTAAAGAGATCAACAGGTGCTTTATTCCGATCGTTGAAAGTGATAAGGGTATTGCCGCCAAAATCATCTTCTTCTTTCAACCCGTTTTCTTTCCGGTATTTTTTTACCATCTTTTTAAGGTAGTTGACCCGATCTTCCGGTGCCATCGCCGCGATGAGTTGAAGGCTATCCTCTCTTTCGATAATGAGCAATTTGGGTACAAGGCGCCCGAGGATCTCTTTGCGTTCTGCAATTAAAGCTGAATCATACCCGGCTCCCGACCCCGAAAGTTTCAGGCTGTCGTAATAAGCCGCCGCATCCCTGTACCTTCTTTGATTATAAGCTATATCTGCAAGGTCCAGGTACGATTTATCGCGGTAACCGGAATTGGCGGAATTGTAGGAAATGCTCTTAGTGAAGAAGCCTATACCGCTTGCAGTATCCGGACGCTGCAGCGTAAGGCGCGCGGCCGAATAATAGATCACATCGCGAAAAGCCTCATAACGGTCTTTTTTGGCCATGCGCAGCAGGTTGGCAATGCTGGTGTTCAGTTCCGCAAGGCCCGTGTTTCGCATCATCTTCGCATCATTCAGCCGTGCATAAATATCCATCACAGGGTCTGCAGTATGCCGCGATACCTTTGCATAATAATCTGATGCCGCATCATACTTGCCGGATATTTCAAACATCTGGGCAAGCAGGTATTCCCGCGGCTTTTATCTTCTTTCGAATCGGCATTGCTCAATGCTTTTTCCAAATGGGTGGCGGCACTGTCAAAATTATTTTGCGAATAGAACCAGTATGCGGTCACTTCTTCCAGGTCGTTCTTCAATCTTGCCGGAGGTTGCGGTCGTTTTGCAGTATGCTGATCAGGCCCGCAGCATCACCGAATTCTTTTTGGTCTGTAAAAGTGCGGATCTGCCAAACCAATGCATCATTACGGCTCGCGGGTAAGGTGAATGCTTTTTGTAAAAAATTCCGGTTCTCTTTATCCGCTATGGATACTGATCCTGTGCCGGTGCCCGCTTCGTTGGTACCCACTATTTTATTATAGCCGTCATCATTTTTTTTACGGGGGTAAAGATTATAATTTATGAATTGAAAAGTGAGCGCGGCAGAATCGAAATCTTTTTTCAAAAAGTAAGCCTTGCCGATAAGCATGTAAAAATTATCCACCCATTCGGTCCGGAGGTCATGAAGCAGAATACCTGCTGTTGCTTTATAGATCACCGAATCCAGGTCGGTTTTTTGAGAAGCCGTATTCTCCAACGAGTAAGGGTAAAAACTGAGCAATTGGGAATAGTCATCCTTGTTGGACAACCGTGCCCTTTCAATCACTGTATTCAGTTTATTATTGGCGTTGAAGTAGAAATTATAATGAGAAGTGCTGTTTTGAATTATCCTTCTTACCGGCCCGAATTTTTTATCGGCGGTTTTTTCCGAAGGCAGGATCTTCTCTTCATATTTCTCGGGTTTCTTCTCTTTCCCTAACGGATCCAGGGTCCATCCCGCCTGGGCTGATAATGAACTGCTGCTGCAAACCAGGCAGGCAAACAGAAACCCGCTGATTAAGGTCGGTCTAAACATGAATGAAAATTAGTTAATTTGATATACTTAAAGTTCGGATTTATTACCCAATATCCTTCAAAAATAACCTCAATGATACGATTTCAGAAGGATTACAGGCTTTATTTCTGTTAAAAATACCCGTTTCTTCTATAATGGCTAATTTAGCGTTGTGCAATAATTTTACCGATACATAATACACCGGTTGCGCCTGTCTTTTCATTTATCGGGTCACCCGGTTCAACCTTTCGATCATGTCTATGCCGGATGTAAATAATACGCTGAAAAGACTGCGAAGTCATTACCGACTCGTGATCATGAATGAGGATACATTTGAAGAAGTGGTCAAATTCAAACTTACGCGAATGAGCGTATATATTGTAATGAGCACGATATTTATTCTCATGGTGGGGCTCACTGCCTCCCTGATCATTTTTACCCCCCTGAAATATTATTTACCGGGTACCGGGATGGGCAATGCAAAACAGGTGAAGGAATACAGGGAGTTGAAAATAAGAACAGATTCCATGGAACAGGCCCTGAAATACCGGGATAATTACCTCAACAATATTCAAAAAGTATTACAGGGAAAGATCACCGCGCCGGATACCAATAAGCTTGCCTTACCCAAGACGGAAAACAGTAATGATTAAAGAAAGAAAGGATAACAGCCTTTTGTGGAAATACGCAGGTTTTGCCGGGCAGCTGATTGTAGCCTTGGGTATCGCAGTTTTCCTGGGCATCAAAACAGACGGTTGGCTGGGTTTTACCATGCCGGTGGCCGTTTTAATCTTTCCGTTGGCAGTCATATCCGCATTAATTTATAAAGTAATAAAGGACACCGCGCCAAAAAAATGACCATGAAACTTTTCGGTAACAGGATCACACCGGTACTGGTGGTATTTATTTCAGTGACGGTCTTCATCGTTGCTGCAGGAGCGCTTTGGCGAAAATATAATATAGACAGGAATGTTATGCTGGGGGCCAACCTGCTTTTTTTACTGATCAATGTGTTGATCTATTTTCTTCAAAAAAGATCGCTGAGGGATCCCAATCCGAATGCCTTTATAAGAAGTGTGATCGGTGGTATGATGATAAAAATGTTTACCGCAGTGATTGCGGTACTGGTGTATGTGGTCTCCGTCGGACCGGGTTATAACAAGAAAGCCGTCTTCATTTCATTGTTTATTTACCTATTGTACCTGGGCGCGGAAGTAGCTGCAATTTCAAAGGAGATCAGGAAAAAAAATGGCTGATAAAGAAGTACAATTCGCGGCTCTGGAGCCCTACCTCCCACCGGCAGCTTTGAACCGGTGCTGCACTATATTTATACCTATAGGGTTCAACTGACTATTGCGAGGAAACGGAGATCGGTGCTGGGTGATTATCGCCATGCGCATGCCGGCAAGGGCCACCGCATCAGTATTAACAGCGACCTGAATACCTATGCATTCCTCATCACGCTGCTGCATGAGATCGCTCACCTCATCACTTTTGAAAAACACGGACGAAAAGTTTCCCCGCATGGCCGGGAATGGAAGACCTGTTTCGGAGGGATCCTTACGGAGTTTACGGGCAAAAGTATTTTTCCACCGGAAATAGAACAGATCCTGCTTCGCTCGCTGCACAACCCGGCAGCAAGCAGTTGTGCCGATGAAAAATTGCTGAGGGCACTGAAGGCATATGATACACAGGACCACCATGTTTTTTTTGTGGAAGAACTTGCAGCAGGGGAAAGATTTTATACAACTGACGGGCGGGTCTTTGAAAAAGGCGAAAAGATCAGGAAGCGCTACAAATGCCTCGAACCTGCCTCGGGGAAATGGTACCTTTTCAGCCCGGTTTATGAGGTCAGGAAAACATTGCCGGTTTAATCGGTCAATTTGGAACCAAACAGTCCTTTATCTGTATTTGGGATTTCTTCAATACATTTGTTCATACATAAAATCTCTGTTTGCAATCAAATATAAAATACAGCGAGGAAGAACTGGTAGCTTTGCTGAGGGAACAGGACCAATCCGCTTTTTCATATTTATATGATAACTATGCTGCCGCTCTCAACGGTATAATAACCAGGATGGTGGAAGAGCCGCAATTGGCAGAAGATATTTTGCAGGAATCATTTGTGAGGATATGGAATAATTTTAAACAATATGATACGGGTAAGGGCCGGCTGTTTACCTGGATGATCAATATTACCCGCAACCTTACTATTGATACCTTAAGAAGCAAGGGGTATAAGAAGTCAAAGAAAATCTCTTCAGATGAAAATTCCGTAACTAATTACCAAGACAGGAATTATACGGATGAACGTTTTGATACGATCGGAATAAGGAACCAACTGCAAAAATTGAAACCTGACCAAAAACTGATCGTAGACCTTGCATATTTTAACGGCTATACGCAGGAAGAGATATCTAAAGAATTAAACATACCGTTGGGTACCGTTAAAACAAGAATGCGAACAGCGATCATTGAATTAAGAAAGTTATTACAAAATTAAGTGGATCAACAGGACATCATATCATCAGGGTTATTGGAAATGTACGTAACCGGCGCTGCTTCCCCCGAAGAATCCGCGCAGGTACTGGCATGGCGTAAAGAATACCCGGCAGTAGCAGTTGAACTGAACAGTTTGGAGGAAGCCCTGCAACGTTATGCTATTGCTCATGCTGTTGAACCTCCCGGTACTGTGAAAGAGGAGATCATGTCCAACCTTGGAATCCGGGATAACGTTGCCGCTCCTGTTAAAATAATTTCGATATTTCCGTGGCGTTTCGCTGCTGCTGCGGCGATCCTCCTGCTTATCGGCAGTACCGTTTTAAATATCTTCTATTATAATAAGTATTCAGAGGCAGATAAAAAATATCAGAACAGCGAACAGCAACTTGCATCTGTGAACAGCGGTGTGGAGGACATGAATAAGCGTGTGGAAGACATGAATAAGGATATGAATATTGTGCGCAGCCGCTACAGCGAACCAGTTGCATTGCACGGTATGGAGGCAGCTCCTGATGCGGGTGCAAAAATATTTTGGATGAAAAATACAGGCGAAGTTTTTGTAGATCCCGGTAACCTGCCCATGGCGCCCCGCGGGAAGCAATACCAGCTTTGGGCGATCGTAGACGGCAAACCTGTTGACGGCGGAATGATCAGTGCCAACGACGGAAAGAAATACAGCATACAAAAAATGAAAACATTCGGTAAAGCACAGGCCTTTGCCATTACACTGGAAACAGAGGGCGGCAATCCCGAGCCAAAAGGAGTGATGTATGTGAAAGGAGAAATTTGATCCTGATAATATTTACCGGCTCAACCAATATAACCTTCATAACTGAAGGTTTTTTATTTCCGCAGCACAATCCGAAAAGTAGTGCCCTTACCGGGTTCACTATGCTTTACATATAATTCGCCTTTATGATAGAGGTTAATGATCCTTTTACTTAAGGACAGGCCCAATCCCCATCCTCTTTGCTTGGTAGTAAAGCCCGGTTTGAAAACTTTTGAAACATTAAGTTTATTGATCCCCTTGCCGGAATCTTTTACATCTACGGTTATCTGGGTCAACTCATTCTTAATATCGATATCAATAGAACCTTTTCCGTTCATCGCATCCAGTGCATTTTTCAGCAGGTTTTCCATCACCCAGTCAAACAGCGGGGGATTGATCATCGCGGTGAATTCCGTTTCGGTATCATGGTGCACAGCAAAGCTGACAGTTTCCGGTGAGCGGCGTTTGATATAACTTACCATTTCATTGATCCGGAAAACCAGGTCCGTTTCTTCCAGCTTCGGTGTACTGCCTATTTTGCCGAACCGGTCGCTGACGAGTTTCAGCCGTTCCACATCCTTGTCCATCTCCGCCGCAATTTTTCTCGTGCCCTCTTCCTCATTTTCTTTCAGCATTTCCATCCAACCCTGTAAGGAAGATATCGGCGTGCCCAATTGATGCGCCGTTTCTTTTGCCATACCGGCCCATACCTGGTTCTGCGTGCTTTTATTCTTGGTGTTTACCGCTATTAATATAATGATGATAAAGAGAACAGCCACCACCAGTTGTACGATGGGGAAATACCGGATCTGTATCAGCAGGTCGGACTCCCCGTAATAAGTAAAGTTCTTCTGCCCGGGATTTAACGGATTTACCCATACAATAGGATCGTTGATCTTTTTCAGTTCCGCAAGCCGTTCCTTCAGGAAAGATTTGTTTCCCGCGATCTCAGCAGAATCGTAATTCGACGTAACGATGCTGTCATTTTCATTGGTAAGGATAAGCGGGATATCCTTGCCGTTTTCGCGGATGATATTAAAGGCCAGCCGGGTATCCGTGTTGTTCACATTATTCAGGTCGATCTGTGCTTCGATATACAGATCCACTTTTCGTTTTTCCTCAGCCGCAATTTTTTTTGCCAGGTAATTACTGTAAAATATGCTGGCCGTTACAAATGCAAGGGCGATGAGCCCCAGCACATTTCTTAAATTAAAAAACCGTTGAAACATGTTTTAAAAATAATAAATAACAGGGGTTACCGCGGATAATTTTTTTCAAAGGACGTATGTTTGTAAGAGATGAACAGTATGAATGCATTACAAAGCCCCGGGAATAACAATCTGCCATCCGTTGCAGTGGTGATCCTGAACTGGAACGGTAAAGATTTTTTAAAGAAATTCCTCCCCTCCGTGATGGCTTCTACTTATGGCAATTTGCGGATCATAGTTGCCGATAACGCTTCTACAGATGACTCTGTAGATTTTCTAAAAATGTATTTTCCAACAACAGAGATCATCGTCAATGAAAAGAACGAAGGATTTGCCAACGGGTATAATGTTCCGCTTAAAAAAATTGAAGCAGATTATTTTGTGTTGTTAAACAGTGACGTGGAAGTAACGCCGGGATGGATAGAACCCGTCATTGAACTGATGGAAAAAGACAGCAGTATAGCTGCCTGTCAGCCAAAGATCCTCGATGAAAAAAGACGAACGCATTTTGAATATGCCGGTGCCTGCGGGGGCTGGATCGACGCATTGGGATATCCCTTTGCAAGGGGGCGGGTATTGGAAAAAACAGAAGCAGATACAGGGTTATATGACGATGCGGTTCCCTGTTTTTGGGCCTCGGGCGCGGCTATGTTTGTAAAGGCACCGGTCTTTAAAGCATTGGGCGGTTTTGATGCGCATTTTTTTGCACACCAGGAAGAGATAGACCTTTGTTGGCGAATGCAGCTTTCCGGTCACCGCGTTTTCATTCAGCCGGCATCCGTAGTATACCATGTCGGCGGCGGCACGCTGCCGAAGGCCAATAACCAAAAAACTTTTTTGAATTTCCGGAACAACCTGATCATGATCTATAAGAATTCATCCGCCGCTGAATTGTTGTACATCATCCCGGCCAGGTTTTTCCTCGATGGCCTTGCAGCGGTCAAGGGCTTGGCCTGGGGCAATGTTGGCTATTGCCTCGCCGTGTTGCGGGCACAATTGCATTTTGTGAAATGGATGTTGTTCGGCCGGAAACAACCCGTTGCCGTGAGCAGGAAAAATAAAAAATTACAAGGCGTCTATAAAGGAAGTATCCTTTGGCAATATTATATGAATCGAAAAAATACCTTTTCTGAAATTGTACAAAGCAAATAATTTTTTTTAACCGGAAGGTCTTATTTTTGCACCGAAAATTAATTGAAATGCAACAGGAAATCATTGATAATAAAGACAAGGATTTTGCTCACAACTGGGTTTCATCTTCCCGTTTTATCTGGTACTGCCAGGTCTTTGTTTTGATCGTTGTGATCCTGTCAGCCTGTGTTGCCCTGTACACGCACCGTTATAAAGGTCTGCCGCAGGTAAATGTTCCGGAAAACACACAATACAATCCGAAATACAAATAAAATTTTGCAGTTGGTTTTCAAACCTTATTTTTGCAGTCCTCAAAGCAAAAACCGATAAAGAATCGGCGGAAGTTCAGGGTAAAAAGTTCTTATCTATTTTGCGGAAGTAGCTCATTTGGTAGAGCGCGACCTTGCCAAGGTCGAGGTGGCCGG
>JBBJLU010000003.1:0-92773 GCA_037719665.1 Ferruginibacter sp. | reverse complement strand
TTTATCCATTAAGGTAGAATGTTCAAGTCTTCCCCCGGCTTTTAAAGCAAGGTCGGTTGTGAGGTACAGGTCCGTTTCGGCAAATAGCGCGTTGAGGTTGTCTTCAAGGCCATCAGTATATTTATTGCCGTTAAATAATGTATACGTTGTTCGCTCATTACTGTAAAAGTAATCCGTACCAAATCGCAATACGTTGATCCCTTTTATCCTTTTATCAAATACCACACGGGCCTGTGCATAGTTGGCTTTATTGACTAATGAAAAGTTTTTGAACAGGTAGCCTGCCGGTGATGTAAAAGTTTGTTTGGCATTATTTCATCCTGCAGTTCATTTAGGATATCATTTTTATTGGTACTGAAGCTAAGCGCTGTATTGATCTTCCAGCCATTACCTATACTTTGTTTCCAACTGATATTTTGAAACGTATTCAGGTTTTTAATTTGGAATGCATTTTTAAGATCGAGTGAATCAATATCCTGTTGGCGTACTGCTGTGCGGTTCCAACTTGCATACCCGTAATATTTTATCATACCGCCTTTTTTCGTTTTGATCCGGAAATTGGCGTCTCCCACATGATAGGTGGGCGTCTTAAAAAAATCAGGGCCTTGCTTAATAACTGCAAATGCTGCGACCAGGTTGGTATAATTATAAGAAATACCCCAGGCTGCTTTTTTATTTTTGGCCAATTTTTGGATACCGCCGCCTAAGCCGATCACAGAAACATTCAGGTTGGCTTCGGTTCTTTCGGGCAGGTCTGCACTTTCAAGAATAAGTGCGGCAGAAAGTGCCTGGCCATATAAAGCTGAATAACCACCGGTAGAAAATACCGTTCCTTTAAAAAGGAAAGGATTAAATCGCCCGCGGGTAGCTAAGCCCGGCAGGCTGCTGTAAAAGAAATTGTTTACCAGGCTCCCGTCAATAAATATTTTACTCTCTGTGGCCGAACCCCCTCTTACAAAAAGACCTTCCGCTTCTCCTACCTGTTGTGTACCCGGTAGGCTTTTAAGTGCGCCGGTGATATCTCCGTTCCCGCCGGCAGTCGTTACAATATCGAGGGAAGTGAGAACTGTACCTTTTTTCTTGTCGCTTGCCTCAAAAGACCCTACCGTGATGCTCACCGCATTTAATTCTGTTATGAGTTCTTTTATTGATATGTTTTGAACGATGTCGGCTTTTACAATTGTTACTTTATTCTTATATGATTGATAACCTGACATTGTGGCTTCTATAGTTCGTTCACCTGTTTCGGAGGTGGAAAAGGCAAAATTGCCTAAGGAATCGGTAGTAATGCCATCGTACGAATCCGTTATAGAAATACTTGCACCTTTCAGGGGTCTGTTTTTATTATCCGTGAGCTTACCGGAGATCTTCACCTGGCCTGAAACTGCTAATCCGGCAAGATTCAATATGATCAAAAGAAAGAATTTCATTTCCTGTAAATTTATTGCAAACATAAACTGGTTTACAATACAAACCAAATAAAAGATTTAATTTTTTTCCGGGGAAAAATATTTTTCAGGGAAGTTTATTGTTGATAACATATTGATTTTAATGTGTTTAACCATAGTTTAATAAAATCCCTCCTCAAAATAATTTTTAAAGACCGCAAAAAATAATTTTTTGTTTTGGGTGCGTTTTGTACTTTAGCAATAGAATTTAATGGGTTAGTAAGTATAAAGGGCTGTCAGAAATGACGGCCCTTTTACTTTTTACCCACGCCTGGATTTCTTCTTTTATCCCACACCGAAAAATGCTGCTTATACTTTTTTTTTACAGCTTTTCTTCACATAATTTTCGAAAAATTATTGTTGCATAAAATTTTCATCCATCCTATTTCTCATTTTGAAACCGGGCAGCATCATTGAAATGATTTTACACAAAATGTCAGAGCGGTTTAATAAAAAATCTGCTGAATAAAATTCTAATGTACAAGAGTGCGACGCCACAACTGTTCGGTAAACCTGCAACTGCCGGGCCAACAAAACATTTCATCTTTTCCGGCACCCTTACCGTAATTTTATTTTTATGAGTAAAACGAAGTCGGCGTTTTTTTGTCAGAATTGCGGATTTGAATCAGCGAAGTGGGCGGGCAAATGTCCGTCATGCAATCAGTGGAACAGTTTTGTGGAAGAAGTGATCGTAAAAGGAAATGATAAACAGGCAAAAGAAGATTGGCGTGACTTCAGCGGGCTCAGCGGATTAAAAACGATTTCCATAAACGATGTAAGCAGTGCGGAGGAAAAACGTATCATCACCGGTGATGCAGAGCTGAACCGTGTGCTGGGCGGCGGTATCGTAGCGGGCAGCATTGTATTGGTCGCAGGAGAACCGGGCATCGGTAAGTCCACATTATTTTTGCAGATCGGTTTGCAACTGAATAAAGTGCGGACGTTGTATATCAGCGGTGAAGAAAGTGAACAGCAAATTAAAATGCGTGCGGACCGGCTGGGTGCCAACAGCGATAATTTTTATTTGCTAACGGAAACAAACACGCAAACCATTTTTAAAGAGATCAAAAAACTGAAACCGGAACTGGTGATCGTGGATTCTATTCAAACGTTGCAATCACCGTTTGTCGAATCATCACCCGGCAGCATCAGCCAGATCCGCGAATGCGCCGCAGAGTTGCAACGCTATGCAAAAGAAACGGAGACGCCGGTATTCCTGATCGGGCATATCACAAAAGACGGAAGTATAGCGGGACCGAAAATTCTGGAGCATATGGTAGATACCGTGCTGCAGTTTGAAGGCGACCGCCACTATGCTTACCGAATCTTAAGGACATTAAAAAACCGTTTCGGCAGCACGGCAGAACTCGGCATTTATGAAATGACCGGCGAAGGAATGCGGGCCGTAACCAATCCCTCAGAGATACTTATTACCCAAAAAGAAGATGACCTGAGCGGCATTGCCATTGCCGCAACAATTGAAGGTATGAGGCCCCTCCTGATAGAAACGCAGGCCCTGGTCACCCAAAGTGTATACGGCACACCCCAAAGAACGGTCAGCGGCTTTGACCTCCGCCGGCTCCAACTGCTATTGGCCGTGCTGGAAAAGAGAGGCGGGTTCCATTTCGGTGTTAAAGACGTGTTTATCAATATTGCAGGTGGTATCAAAGCCGAGGATCCCAGCATTGACCTCGCCATTGTCTCTGCCCTGTTGAGCAGTTATGAAGATGTACCCATCCCGCAAAAGATCTGTTTTGCCGGGGAAGTAGGCCTGTCCGGGGAGATCCGCGCCGTGAATCGGATCGAACAAAGGATCGCTGAAGCGGAAAAGCTGGGCTTTGAAAAGATCATTGTATCAAAATACAATTCCAAGAGCCTGGGCAAATTGAAATTCGGCATAGAAGTGATCGCTTTGTCTAAAGTGGAAGAATTGTACCAGTACCTTTTTTAAGGTTTGTACGCCACAATCTTTTTGATTTAGGTCGACGTATTTACAAAAAATTGTAACTTTAAGATCAAATGATCCACCCTTGACAGCTTTACAAAACCTGTTCTCTTCCGCATGTCATTTATTTTACCCTCATATCTGCAAGGGCTGCGGCAGCGACCTGTTGGGAAACGACGACCTGCTTTGCACGCAATGCATGGAATCCTTACCGTTTACCGGTTATGAAAACTATCCGCACAACCCCATTGAAAGAATATTTTACGGCAGGCTGCCGGTTGAAACGGCAACAAGTGGATTCTACTTTGTGAAAGGAGGGCTGATCCAACACCTTGTGCATGGACTCAAATATAAAGGCGATAAGGAGATAGGTATCTTCCTCGGCACCCTGATGGGAAACAGGCTCTTTGAAAGCCGCCGTTTTGAAACGGTTGATTACCTTATTCCCCTGCCGTTGTTTGCAGATAAAGAATTTAAACGCGGCTTCAACCAGGCAGAAGTGATCTGCGACGGCTTATCTTCCGCAATGAATATCCCTGTTCTCCCCGGGAATGTCATCCGTTCACATTTCACCGAAACACAAACCAAAAAACACCGCGCGGAGCGTTGGGAAAACGTCTCCGGTAGTTTTAAAGTAACTGATCCCGGAGCATTGCAAAACAAACATATCCTGCTAGTGGATGATGTGATCACTACCGGCGCAACCCTGGAGGCATGTGCCTGCGCCATATCTGAAGCAGGCGATGTTCGGGTGAGCCTGGCCACATTGGCTACGGCAACTAAATAATTTATTGTGTAGATTTGTTTCAATGAACCGATCACTCCTTTCTGCTGCCACGATCCTTTTCGCCGTGCTCTTATTTTCCTCCTGTAAAAAAGAAAGTTTTATCACCGGTGCAGATGCCCGGCTGGGGATTTCTGCTGACACGCTTCGGTTTGATACGGTGTTCACCACTACCGGTTCGGTAACGCAATCTTTTAAGATCTTCAATAATAACGATCAGAAATTAAAACTTTCCTCGGTGAAGCTGATGGGAGGCCCCGCTTCCCCTTTTAAAATAAACGTGAACGGGATCGCTTCCACAGAAGTTATTAATAAAGAGCTGGCGGCGAATGACAGTATCTATGTTTTTGTAACGGTCACGATAAATCCTACTGCAGCAAACCTGCCCTTCATTCTCCGCGACAGCATTGCCATAAATTATAACGGCAATACCCGCTTTGTGCAGTTGGAAGCCTTCGGGCAAAATGCCGTCTTTATACGAAACGGCATCATCAGCGGGAATGTCAGTTTTACCAATACCCTACCCTATGTGATCCTCGGCGTATTGCAGGTTACGAATACCGGGGTGCTTACCCTAAATGCAGGCACAAGAATTTTCGCCCATGCCGATGCACCGATCCTCGTGGACGGGCAACTGGTATCGAACGGCACCAAGATGCAACCGGTAATATTTGCGGGTGACCGGTTGGATGTTCCATATAACAGTTTCCCTGCAGCATGGCCGGGTATTTATTTCCGTGCGGGCAGCAAAGACAATGCTTTACAATTTACTTATATCAAAAATGCATATCGCGCAGTGGTGGTGGATCAACCTGCAGTAAATCCCAATCCGAAACTTATCCTGAAGCAATGCATCATAGACAATGCATTCGACGCCGGGTTGATGCTCAGCAATACTTCGATAGTTGCAGAGAATAGTTTGATCAGCAATTGCGGGCGGGATATATTTATTGAATACGGCGGAAATTATTCGTTTACGCATTGTACAGTTGTCGCTTACTCAAATGATTTTGTGCTGCACCAACGGGCAGCAATTTACCTCTCCGATGCAAATGCTACCAATCAAAGCGCTCCCCTTTCCGCTACATTGCGCAATTGCATTTTTTACGGCGATGCGGGGTTCGTGGATTCGGAGATACAAACCAACAGAACCGGCAGTAACCCTTTCTCCGTAAATGTGGATCATTGCCTCTACCGCGCTAATACCGATCCGGGCAATACTATTTTTACGCAGAGTATAAAGAACCAGGACCCTTCATTTGACAGCCTGGATGTGCAGCATGATTTTTATGATTTTCGTATAACGAAAAATGCAGCAGCACCCGGTATCAATAAAGGAATAGCCACAGGTTTAATTAAGGACCTCGATGATAAAAACAGGAATGTCGGGTTGCCGGATCTGGGGGCGTATGAGAAGCAGTAAGTGTGGGGAGGATAATAGTATGTAGGTATATAGGGTTTATAAGTATATAGAGTATAAAAGTAAATACAGTTCGTATACGTTGAGCTTCGGTACGTGGTTTGGGTGATAAAAAATAAAATCAGATAAAATGATAAAACTACTTTCAGCAGCCGTATTGCTTTTTGGTTGCGCTGCAAAAAACAATAAAAATATTTCAACCGCACAAACGATGGATACACCCACTGCAAACAACCTCAGTTCCATTCACCAATTCTCCGTAAAGGCATTGGACGGATCCACGATCAATCTCGCGGATTATAAAGGAAAAAAAATGCTGATCGTAAACACGGCTTCGGAATGCGGTTATACCCCGCAGTATAAGGACCTTGAAACCTTGTATGAAAAATACAAGGACCGATTGGTGATCATCGGGTTCCCCGCAAATGACTTCGGTTCACAGGAACCCGGCACCAATGCCGATATCAAATCCTTTTGTCAGAAAAATTACGGCGTTACATTTCCAATGGCAGAAAAGATCACGGTGAAAGGAGATAACGCTGCACCCGTGTATCTGTGGCTTACGCAAAAAGCGCGGAACGGTGTATTGGACGCCGTTGTAAAATGGAATTTTAATAAATTCTTATTGGATGAGAACGGGAAACTGATGGCAAAATTCGACAGCGGTGTGATGCCAATGAGTACAGAGATCACCGGGAAATTGTAAAACGATACCTTCCCGGCAGCAACAAATTTCAAATCTTCAAATCTTCAAATTTTCTTTGCAATTCAAAGCGGTCATCGGTCAGAAAGAATTAAAGCTGCAGCTTACCCATATGTTGCAGCAAAACCGGCTGAGCCATGCCATGCTGTTCCTGGGTAAAGAAGGAAGCGGCGCATTACCGATGGCGTTGGCATTTGCACAATATATTGTTTGTGAAAACAACGGGTTGAATAAAAAACCTTCGGCACCCGAACCTTCCCTATTCGGCGACGAATCCGAAAGCATTCCCCCTTTGGGTGGCGGTGGGGCTGCAGATTCCTGCGGTACCTGCGCGGCCTGCACCAAGGCAGCGCTGTTGATTCACCCCGATATCCATTTTTCTTACCCGGTCATTACTTCGAAACCGGGGGATAAACCTATCAGCACCGACTTCATCATCCAATGGCGGGAGTTCATCAGCAAAAATCCTTACGGCAATAACTTTGACTGGCTGCAGCATATCGGCGCGGAAAACAAGCAGGGCAACATCACTGCCTATGAATGCAATGATATCATCCGGAAGATGAGCCTGAAAAGTTTTGAAAGCCTTTACAAGATCCAGATCATCTGGATGCCCGAGATGCTGGGTAAGGAAGGAAACAAATTGCTCAAACTTATTGAAGAGCCACCGCCGGAAACACTCTTTATTTTGGTAGCAGAGAATGACGCGCTTATTCTGCCTACCATCCTATCCCGCGTGCAGCTCATAAAAGTTCCGCTCCTTTCCACACAGGATATTGAGGCGGCATTGGAACTCCGGCAAAATATCAGCGTGCCCAAAGCGCAGCAGGTGGCCCTAAGCTCGGAAGGAAATTATCATGAGGCCCTGCAACAGTTACAACATGCCGATGATGACTGGGAAGTGCTGCTCAGGGATTGGCTGAACAGTATCATCAAAAGCGGTCCCGCCGCACAGGTAAAATGGGTAGAGGAAACCGCTAAGTTGGGAAGGGAAAAACAAAAGCAGTTCCTTAAATATTTTACGCATCTCCTGCAACAGTCCATCCGCATGAGCGTATCCCCCGAAAAAGAAACCGAACAGGATGGGGTAAATACAGATTTTATCCTTCGCCTCAATAAGCTCTGTGACCTCTCTCAAAAGGAAGCCATTGCCATGGAATTGGACAATGCGGCATACTATATAGAAAGAAATGCCAATGCCAAAATGCTCTTTCTCGCCCTCACCGTCAGGTTATACCATATTATTAGTAACAATTCAGTAATTTTGATACAATAGGTAAACCAGGCTGTTCTTGCTTGTTGTCCGGGCATTTGACCCTTTCCCGGCTTTATCGGCGTCGCACTCTTGTACAGCGGTAACGATATTCAGCAATACGTCCTTTTCGGAAGTTCCGGTGAATTGAAATAAGGAAGACCGAAACAGCAGCCCCAATACCGAATATTTAATAACTGATCTACGCTTATCGACCCCGACGTTCCCTGCATTAAACAGGCGGGACGGGGATAGCCCGGTCTTAAATGATATAAAATGGCTTGTGGAAGTTGCGGGACCGGTGCACCGGGTGGTTGCCAAAGTAAAGGCAGTTGCAGTACGGGTGCATGTAACCGAATGAATGTGCATGATTGGCTGGCAAACCTCCCCTTTTCCGATCCGGAAAGCAGTTGCCGCGTTGTGGAAGTAAGTTTCAACAACGGCAGCCGCAAAGATTACTTTAAAAATACTACCCTTCATTATTTTGAAAAAGGAGAAATGATCGCGCTGGAAGGCGTGAACGGTTTCGACGTGGGCATGGTAAACCTCACGGGCGAACTGGTGCGCCTACAGCTCAAAAAGAATAGACGAAAAAAGCCCGGATATCGATCCTGCGTAGCTACCGAAACGGATCTTGCAAAAATGGTGGAGACAAAAGCACGGGAGGCCCATGTCCTGATCCGCAGCCGCGCGATGGCCCGCCAGCTTAAACTGGAACTGAAAATGGCCGAGGTAGAGATACAGGCCGACGGAAGGAAGGCAACCTTTTTTTATATAGCAGATGACCGCGTGGATTTTCGCGAGCTCATAAAATTATATGCCGGTGAGTTTAAGGTGAAAGTAGAGATGCGACAGATCGGTGCAAGGCAGGAAGCCGGCAAGGTCGGAGGGATCGGCAGTTGCGGACGGGAACTTTGTTGCGCCACCTGGCTTACCGATTTTAAAAGTGTGAACACTAATGCGGCACGTTACCAGAATCTCAGCATCAACCAGACAAAACTCAGCGGCCAGTGCGGGAGACTCAAATGCTGTCTCAATTATGAATTAGACACTTATATGGATGCACTCCGGTTCTTCCCGTTAGATGCGGATGTACTGGAAACCACCAAGGGCCGTGCGTTTCTCGTAAAAAAAGATATTTTCAAAAACCTGATGTGGTATAGCATGGCTGACAGCACCAGGCATTACCCGCTTACCATTGATACCGTAAAAAAGATCAAAGCGGAAAATAAGGAAGGCATACGGCCGGCGGAACTCGAGGTAGCGGAAATAGTTACCGGCAAGCCAAAAGAAGTAGAACCGGAATATGCAGATATTGTTGGGCAGATCAGCTTAAAGAGTTTGGAAAAAACGACGCGTAAGCGCCGTGATAAAGAAAGGAGCCGTGAGCAAACGCAGCAACGCCCGCCACAAAATCAACAGGCCCGCAGCAGGCAGGGCGGAGAAGGTCCTAATGATCAGCAAAGAGGACAACAGCAGTCACGCGGTAACCAACGCGGCCCGCAACAGCAAGGTGGAAATCCTCGTCAGCAACAGGGTTCCGGAGGACAGCAACAAGGATCAGGCGGACAGCAACGATCGAGTCCGGGGCCGCAACAGCCCGGCGGAAGGCCTCCTCAAAACCGCGGACAAAATAATAATAACCGGCAACGGCCCCCTCAAAACCGTGGGCCTCAACAGGATCGTGGGCCCAAGCCGCCGAAGGGGGAGTAGGAATAGGAAGGGGAATTGGGAATTAGGAATTGGGGCTAAGCTTTGAGGTTACTAATAGCATCGTACTTGAATACCTGCTTTATGCGCCACTAAATGAAACATTCTTTATACCATACGACTTTAATATTTCTCTTCACTTTTTTACTAATAACTAACTGCTCTTGCCAATCGAACATTAAAAAAGAAAATGGCATACAAAATGAAAACAGAGTTTTTGACAAAAAGCCATTGTTTGACACTTTATTAAACGATTTTGTAAAACCAATTGGTTATGTAAATGATTATGGAGGTTTATATACACCTCGACAAGTGTTCGAAATGGATTCATTAATCTACGACTTTGAAAGTAAGAGTTCCATACAGTTAGTATTAGTAACTTTTGATTCAAATATGGTAAAGTCTTCGGAAATTGACTATGTAACTAACGTCATTGGCAACGGGTGGAAAGTAGGTGGTGATAGTAGCAAAGGCATAGTTATTGGGATTAGCAAGCCATACAAAAGAATTAGAATTCAAAATGGCAAATATGTACAGAGCATTTTGTCAGATTCCAAAACCAAAGAAATTATTGATTCATCCTTTATCCCGGAATTCAGGAATAATCATTATTTCGAGGGAACATTACTCGGACTTAAAGCATTAATAAGAACCCTCCCCATTACTTTAGCAGAGAAGACAAAAGTTGAATTTTAATGGTTTGAACTTACTTATGCGCTGCATATCATTCGGTTTGACTATGCTTGCTGACGGGATAACAATAGTCAATTGTGCTAATATCAGCTAATATCGGGCATACGAATATCTCACAACTTTTGTTTTTAACTTCAATATTATTTTCACTCGGCTCCGGTTTCCGGCTGGACGAGGAATGAATCCCAGCACATAAGCAAGCCGTCACCGAATAAAACTACAACCCCGATTTTCACAGACTCCACCCAATTCCAAATTCCCAATTCCCAATTACTTTTTTCCCAATTCCCAATTACTTTTTTCCCAATTCCCAATTACTTTTTTGCAAACTTCCCGTCCGTTAATAATTTCAACATCTGTTCTGTCATTTGTTGCTGCTTAAGTAAAGCTTCCAGGAAATCTTTCGGTACGCTGTAATATCCGGGATCAGGGGGTCGGTTTTCCGGGTCACTCTCCGGGACATAACTGTTGTTTTGTGCTGTCAACAACCATTTTACGGGCACATCAAATTCTTCTGAAACCCGCTTCACCACAGGGTTATCTTCATTTACTTCTTTCTCATCATTTTCGTAACGGCTGTAGACAGGTTGGGAGATATGCAGTTTTTTGCTGATCGTATCCTGGTCAAGATTATTGCTTATACGCAATATCCTGAGTTTGTTTCCAAAACTCATAGGGTAGTTTTTACGGGGGTGATTACGCTGTAATATAACAGGAATATCATATTCAAAAAAATGAATTTTCTATTCACAGAATGAATAGGTAATTCGGGTACAGCGATTCATTTTTGATCTGCAAAACATGGCCATGCGATGCATCCGTAGGAACCTATTAAAACACCCTTTAAAGGAAGGACGGGTTTCGTTGATTGATTATGAAAACGCTATTATTAATTTTAATGGTCTTTATTACCGGATTATCATTTGGACAAACGGAAGGTAAAATAAAAACCTCCGTAAGCGGTGGCACATGCACATGTCAGCCCGGGCAGAGCGTGTGCCAGGCATCTGCATTATTTATGAGTTGCTGTATGTGTTGCGAAGCAGGAAGTTCCTGTGGAGCTTGGAGCGCCTTTGGATTATGCGGATGTGCATGTGAAAAAGTTTCATCCCGCGGTGGGGAAGTATCTGAAGTAAGATTCTACCTGAATAAATACAATGATTTTATGAACTATTTGGATAAAAATGAAATAAGTTCTGATAAATTCAGGAAGTATGTTGAAGAGGTTTCCTTGAATAGAACCTTAATAAAAACAGAAAATGCCGACTCCGATTATATTGAATTAGCCGGGGATGAACTTAAGGATTTTACAGACAGATATTTATCTGACATTAGGGAATTAGCAAAGGATGAAAAAATTTCTGCTATCTTAGACTTTTATATTAACCAAAAATAACGTTTATGTTCCTAATGACTATTCCAAGCACAGGGTTCTGGTTGTTTTTATGTGTAATAGCTTTTTTATCAGGCTATTTTATTCGAAAGGTTATTCAAAAAAACAAATAGGAAAGTCTACCTTCTTCGCCACGGAATACGCACTCATTTTAAAAATTTGTATTTTGAGAAAACTGTTTTTTTTACTATTTTCTCTTTTCAAATTAAACAATGCTTGTGCCCAATTAACGTCTGAAAGCTTGTTGGAAGGCAGTAAAACGCTGGTTCAATTGATTAGTATCCTTAAAAAGAATAAACCGGTGACAAAGGATTTAAAAGCGCAGCACTTAAATGACAGCTGCGAAATTAAAAACCTGGCAGATATTTGTTTTAAGAATTCACCCACCAAAGATCTGGGCATTAGCATTTTCAAACGCGTCGAAGCAACTTATGAAGCAAGGCCTTTTACTGTGAAAGTTTTACAGGGGAAACAGGAATGCCTTTATGAATTAAAAAGCGGCATTTTTAAATACAGGATCGAAACTGATAACAGTACGGGTAGGGTTTTGCTGAGTGAAGGAGAATTTAAACTTCAACCCTGCGATAATATGAAAAGAGAAATAAAAGACTGAATGTAAGTCCCGCCCGGCAAGCGGGACTTTTTTTAAAAAAATAAAGTTTTCAGGAATTATAATTATTTTAGGATAGCCATTACTAATACCAACCAAAAATGAAAATTGTAATTCTTATCGGTTGCGCTTTGCTTATTGTACTCACCCTTTTTCGGATCTTTTGGATATTTTTTCCGAATCTGCTGCATAACAAAAGGATATTTCGTTTAAAGGAGCCTAATAACTTTGAAAAGATCTGCTATTATTTGGTGGCCATATTGTTATTAGTCTATAGCATATATAACACGATTGAGAAAATAAACCACCTTGGAAATATTTCCTGGCCTGAGAATTAAAAAAACAATAAAATGATCGGTATCAAATCCGGTAGTCCGAATATTCCCGATCCTGAAAAGAATATGTATCAAAGTCCGCTTAACATCGGACTTTTTTTATGCCCTTGATTTTGTACATTTGAACACTTCGATATAATAAATTCTCATGTCCATTTCAGTTTCCAATCTCTCCAAACACTACGGCGCCCAAAAAGCGGTAAATAATATTTCTTTCCGTGTAGGAAAAGGAGAGATCGTAGGTTTCCTGGGACCCAACGGGGCCGGGAAATCCACCACCATGAAAATGATCACCGGGTATCTTGAGGCTGACGCCGGTACGATAAGTGTTTCCGGCATCGATGTGGCCGAAAATAATATCGCATCTAAAAAGAAGATCGGCTATTTGCCGGAAGCGAATCCCCTCTACGCCGAAATGTATGTGAGGGAATACCTGCATTTTACCGCAGGAGTACATGGATTAGACAATATTAAACAACGGACAGAAACAATTATTCAGACCGTAGGCCTTACTGCAGAAGCCAATAAAAAGATCGGTCAGCTCAGTAAAGGCTATAAGCAACGGGTAGGCCTTGCTGCTGCACTCATTCATGAGCCGGAAGTATTGCTCCTCGACGAACCGACCTCGGGCCTGGACCCGAACCAGATCATAGAGATCAGGAACCTGATAAAATCATTGTCAAAAGAAAAGACCGTTTTGTTCTCCTCCCATATTTTGCAGGAAGTGGAAGCTATATGCGACCGGGTGATCATTATAAATAAGGGAACCATTGTTGCAGATGACCTGTTGAAAAACCTCCAACGCAGCGGAAATAATTTGAACAGGGTAAATGTAGAGTTTCGGGAAACGATTCCTGTTGAAAACTTCTCCGGGATTACGAGTGTCCGGGGTATTGAACAGCTGACAACCTCTAAATATCAATTAACTACCGATCAACCGGAATCTGTTCGGAAACAATTGCTTCAACTGAGTATAGAAAATAATTGGAATATTGTTTCTTTGCAGAATGAAGTTGCAGGTTTGGAGGAAATCTTTAAAACATTAACGGCCGATCCCGCGAAATAATTGGAATATTGTTTCTTTGCAAAATCAAGTCTCAGGGTTGAGGAGATCTATAAAACATTCACGGCCGATCCCGCGAATTCATATTTAACACCGTCGTTTTAAAATCTCCGAAATATTAAATATTACATCTTAAATATTACATGCTATTATGAGTTACATCGCTTCCCTTTACGCCAGGCAAATTTTAGACAGTCGCGGAAACCCCACCGTAGAAGTGGATGTCCTTACGGAAAATGAGCGGATGGGCCGTGCTGCCGTACCCAGCGGAGCCAGTACCGGTATACATGAAGCAGCCGAACTTCGTGACAATGATAAAAAATATTACGGGGGTAAATCCGTGTTGAAAGCAGTGGAGAATGTAAATACCGTTTTAGCCGAGAACCTCACCGGTTGGGACGTTGCGGACCAGACGGGGATCGACGCCATGATGATAGAACTGGATGGCACGGCCAACAAAAGCAAGTTGGGGGCAAATGCCATGCTTGCTGTAAGTCTTGCCGTAGCCAAAGCGGCAGCTTTGGAAGCAAACCTTCCCTTGTATCGCTACATCGGCGGTACCAATGCTAAGATCCTACCTATCCCGATGATGAATATCCTTAATGGCGGCGCTCATGCTGATAATAAGATCGATTTCCAGGAATTTATGGTCATGCCCATAGGTGCTACCTCGTTTAGCGAAGGGCTGCAATGGGGCGTTGAAATATTCCATGCGCTGAAAACAGTCCTGAAGAAAAAAGGATACAGTACAAATGTGGGTGATGAAGGCGGCTTTGCCCCGGACATACAAAGTAATGAAGAAGCTATCGAAACCGTATTAAAAGCAATAGAGGCTGCAGGCTACAAGGCAGGCAAAGAAGTGGCCATAGCTATGGATGCCGCAAACAGCGAACTCTGGAATGAAAAAGAAAAAAGATATATTTTTCATAAAAGCGACGGGAAGAAAATGAAGAGTGAAGAGCTTGTGAAATATTGGGAAAGTTGGGTGAAGCAATATCCAATCATATCGATCGAGGACGGCATGGCAGAAGATGACTGGGAAGGTTGGAAAATGCTGACCGAAGCCGTTGGGAAGAAATGTCAACTCGTTGGGGATGATCTTTTTGTAACCAATGTAGAGCGGTTGGGAAGAGGCATCAAAGAAAATATAGCCAATGCACTGTTGGTAAAAGTGAACCAGATCGGAACACTTACGGAAACGATCAATGCGGTAAGTATGGCTCAACAGGCGGGCTATAATACCATTATGAGCCATAGGAGCGGGGAAACGGAGGACAGCACCATCGCCGACCTGGCAGTAGCATTAAATTGTGGTCAGATTAAAACGGGTTCGGCCAGCAGAAGCGACCGTATGGCAAAATATAACCAACTTATCCGTATAGAGGAGATCTTAGGGGAAAGCGGGCAATATCCTGCCGGTAAAATAAAATTCGGTAAATAGAGAAAAAATAAGGAACTTTAGCCTGCAATAAGCGCCATGCAGTTCATAAAGCCTGTCTTAAAAATCCTAAAGAGCAAATATGTGATAGCGTTGACAGCTTTCATAGTTTGGATGTTTTTTTTCGATCCTAAGGATTTTGGCCTGATAACTGCCCGCACACAGCGATTGAAAGAACTGAAAACAAGCGAAAAAAGGCTGACTGCTCAGATACAGGATACCAAAAAAGAGTTAAGCCTGTTAAAGACTGATGCCGCTTCTATAGAAAAATACGCCCGGGAGAAATTTTTCATGAAAAAGGATAATGAAGACCTTTTCATTGTAAAAACACCATAACCAACTCCTTACCCGGGCAATAAGACAACCTTATCTGCGTTCTTACTGTGCAGATGATTTTTTTAACGACTTAATTGATTTTATGGTGACCATTACACATGATGATCTTCTGCAGTTTGTATACAAGGAAACATCTCCTGAAAAGACGATCCGAATACAACAACTGGCAGAATCCGACTCTGATATAAAAGAAAGATTAGAGGTGCTTCAATCAGCAAAAACAAGGCTTGAAAAAATCAAGCTTATATCCCCGGACCAACGATCCCTGGATAATATTTTTAATTATGCAGAACGGGGAGTAGAAGAAATGCAGCATGGAAAATAATATCGGAAAATAAAAGAACTTTACGGCCCCGCATTTTACGGGGCATTTTTTATGACAATAACCGGGCGTTACAGATTTATAATTAAATATTTTTCCGAACATTCGCCTGAAGCGGAGACAGAGCTTATTTATGATGACCCTTTTCAGTTGTTGGTGGCAGTGATCCTGTCTGCACAGTGTACAGATAAACGGGTAAATATGACTACGCCGGAGATCTTTGCCCTCTACCCGGATGCCCTTGCCATGAGCAAAGCCACTGTTGAGGAGATCTTCCCATTGATAAAAAGCATTTCTTATCCCAATAATAAAGCAAAGCATCTTTCGGGAATGAGCAAAATGCTAACGAATAAATACGAAAGCAGGGTGCCGATGACAGTAAAAGAACTGCTCGAACTTCCGGGGGTAGGGAGGAAAACAGCGAACGTGATCACCTCGGTGATCGATCAACAGCCAAATATGGCCGTTGATACTCACGTATTCAGGGTTAGCGCTCGGATTGGATTAACGATAGGTGCTAAAACGCCTGCGGCGGCGGAGAAGCAATTGATCAGGCATCTGCCTATCGGGTATGTTTACAAAGCGCATCATTGGCTGATATTGCACGGAAGATATATCTGTGTGGCAAGGAAGCCTAAATGCAACATTTGCGGCCTCCGCCCGGTCTGTAAATATTATCTTAAGAATGAATTATACTATACTAAAAGTGGTATATAAAGCCGTTATTTGTATGAATTTTTATTTGCTTATTATCTAATACCCAAAGGCATGAAGAAAGGTCTTCTTATTGCAGCCCTGTTTGTTATCTCTTTTACCCGATCGCAAACTGCCAGTGCGCAGTATTATTTCTTTGACGATACTTATTACGACCAACCCATTCTCTACGAAGCGGGCATATCGGTAAATGCTATGAATTGTCTAACGGATCTCGGCGGAAAGAAAGGCATAGGCCAAAGACTTTTTAAAGATCTTAATATAGGTTTTACGCACCTCAGCGGTGGTATTTTCTTTACAGCAAGTTATAAGAACCAGGTAGCGTTGAGATTGGAGGGAACCTTCGGAAAGGTTTCCGGGGAGGATGTAGTACTCAAAGGCATAACGGATATTGCAAAAGAGCGCTTCAACAGGAACCTTAATTTCCAAAGTAATATTTCTGAAGTAGCGCTCCTGGTTGAGGTGCATCCGCTTTTAATTTTTATTGACTGGCCGGCAAAAGACAGGGCCTTACCGAGGTATTCTCCTTACTTATTGGGTGGTGTAGGATATTTTTCTTTTAATCCCCAGACAGTCCTGGGCGGCCGTATAGTTGATCTTCAGCCATACAGTACAGAAGGACAGGGATTTGCCGAATACCCCGACAGGCCGGTGTACAAACTTACCCAAATGAATATCCCCTTGGGTGGTGGGGTTAAATATGAAGTTGGCCCGTTGGTAAATCTAAGAGCGGAATTCGTATACCGTAAAACATTTACAGATTACCTGGATGATCTAAGTACCACCTATATTGACCCGGCTTTATTTGATAAATATTTTACGCCGCAAAAAGCGCAGGATGCAAAAGCATTGAGTGATAAACAAATTGTAAACAGGGCAGGACCCGGCGGCAAGCGCGGTACAGCAACCGAAAATGACGGCTATTTTACATTCAACCTGAAGATCGGCGTTATCATCGGCAGGGAAAGGATGAAGAGATAGATCGGTCATCAAACATATTAAACTGCAAAACGCCCGGAAATCCGGGCGTTTTTTATGAAATTTATTTAAGGGTAACTATTATTTTTTAACGCAAAGAGCGCAAAGTGAAAAGTGCAAAGAACAAAGGATCTGCCTTCGGCAGGCGATCTGCGGGAAATCAGCGTGTTTTAAATCCCCGCTTATCTGCGGAAATAAAATCTGTGGTAACCCTTACCCGAAAATCAACTTGAAATTTGAATAGAAAGGTTCTTAGCCGAAAAGGCGATAAGGCGTTAAGGTATTAAGGTATTAAGACGCTTAGGACCTGCCGGCGGCAGGCGATCTGCGGGATCTGCTATTTTATCATCCTATATCTGCCGAAAAATTAACAAACAAGGTTTTGGGCCACGAATACACAAAGCGGTGCAAACTTGCATTTCATTTCATAGTCTTTATTTCAAAAGTCATTGAACCCGGATAAGATAGATCGATGATCAAACATATCAGTTTATTTAAGGACAGTATTATTTTTTACCGCAAAGTGCGCAAAGTGAAAAGCGCAAAGAACAAAGCGAACTTGCATTTTATTTGATATTCTTTATTTTCAAAGGATATTGAACCGGGTAGATCGATGATTAAAAATATTAAAGTGCAAAACGCCCGGAAATCCGGGCATTTTTTTTTATGCATTTTATTTATGGACTTATTATTTTTTAACGCAAAGTGAAAACGCAAAGAACTTTATTTTCAACCGCCGACGGGGCCAAAGCCGCCGTCGGGAATATCTAACCTTGAACTTTGAACCTTGAACCTTATAATCATTCCTTCGTTACTTTCTTCACTTCACTGATCTTCCTTCCGGAACCATCAGCAAGGTACAGTACATATATCCCCGGTACAAAGTGGCTCAGATCAAACGAAAGGGTATTCGCTGAAGCAGAAACTTTCATTGATCTCTGGGTTACCTGTTGACCAAGCGCATTTACCAAAACAAGATTTGCATTCCCGCGGAATGAGGTGTAAAAACTTACTGTAAGATCTGTCCGAACAGGATTAGGATAGACCGTCATGTAATCATTACTTCCGCAGTTTGTTTGCACCGTGATGATCCCGGAATAACCGGATCTGCCGTCTTTATCTGTTATCCTCAGGCGATAATACATAGTGCCGGCAGTTTGTGAAACTACGCTTCGGTAAGATGCGCCCGCCGGGTTGTTGGTGGCAGTTACTTCCGTTATTGCTGCAAACTGAATTCCGTTTTTACTTTGCTCTATGATAAATTTGGATGCGTTCAGTTCCTCAGTAGTTGTCCATTGCAATACTGCATCACATTTATTGACCATTCCTGTAAACACGGATAGTTTAACAGGCACCACGGATAACCAACTCAGTGTATACGTAGCGGGTGTCGGGTCTTTTTTTGAAGCTGCATCCACATAGGAATATTGGAATGAAACGGAGTAACTGCCAAGAGTAGCCGGTGTTATTTTTACCTGTAAGAGATTAGCATTGAAATTAATGATCTGCTGACCGCTGATGACCAACACCCCGTTATAATAGAGTTCGGCATTCGCAGGCACTACATCGATCACTACTGTTTTACCGTTGAGGTTACATCCGCCGTTACAATCCTCGGGATCAATACCGCTGAGTACCGGTGGATTCGCACCGCCGTTCAATACAATAAACTGATTGACGGTCGGCTGCGGAATATTGGTGGTAAGATTATCGGTATTGGGCAATTGTTCAATACCAAAATCGAAATTACCGGAATTAGTGTATCCAAAATTTCGGGTATCGATAACGCCGATTGTTCCGCCATCCGTGGTCCCGTTCCTGTTCTCCCCTGTATTGGTCCACCCGGAAGGTAAAGCTGCAGCAGGTGAAGGTTGTGATACTGTACCCGCTATAGTGGAAAGCACCAGGGAATAATTTGCACCCGGGTCAATATTATTGAAACTATAAGTGCCGTTAGCTGCAACTGCAGTATTGGCTACAACATTACCTGAACCATCCACCAGGTTTACGTACAAAGTATTCACTGCATTCGTGCCGGCCTCTGTACCGTTGATGGTTATGCTGCCATCTGCATCATCCCATACGGTGCCGCTGATATTTATTCCGGGCCCGACAAGCAAATGAATAGTTGCCGTAGCACATAAAGGCTGCGGTGCAACAACTGTTACGTCGCAGATAGAATAGGTTATCCTGTCAGGGCCGGTGTAACCTGATGGTGGTGTATAAGTATAAGTGCCGTCTGTATAAAACTGTATTGTTCCACCCTGTAAGGTTGCAACAGGAGAACCGATTGCAGTATGCGGCCCGCCTGAAACGATTGTTACACCGTTGTAGGAAACCGGGTCCCCGTTCGGATCACTGTCATTCCCGATAAATGACCCCGTCACCGGTTTGTTGATCGTCGTATAACCGAAGTCATCGCCTGCAACAGGCGGATCGTTTGCTATGCCGTTGAGATCTTTTAATACATCTATATGCAGTCTTGCTGTTGATGTTGCGCCTCCGGCATCAGTGATCGTGTATGGCAGATCTATTGATCCCACAAATCCTGTCGAAGGAGTATAGGAATAAGTTCCGTTTGAGTTTATGGTCAGTGTTCCTGCATTCGCAACCGGTAGTCCGTTTAAGTCGATGCCCGAAATGATGCCCGGTGTTCCCACCGTTCCGCCGCCGAAACCGGTAACCGTAAATGCATCGTTTTGCGGATCTCGGTCATTACCGAATAAACTGCCGCCTACCGGTGAACCGTAACTCCTGTTCTCATCATTATTTGCAATGACGGTGTTGATTCCTGTTGTTGGTAAAGGATCAACAGTAATGACTAAATAAGCAGTGTCACATTTGGAAAGATTACCATTATCACATAAGCGGTAAGGTATGCTGACCGTTCCCGTAAAAGAAGGCTCAGGAATAAATGTATAATTGCCGTTTGCCAAAAAGGTTATGTTGCCCGCATTGGCAATAGTTGCACCGGTCTTGTCGATGCCGCTTATTGATGCACCGCTGGCAATATCCATTGCCAGGTCCTGGCGAATAAAACTGCCGAAGCTTTGCGTATGACTTTCTGCGTCGAAATCATTGGTCAATACATTACCGCTTACGCTTACTGCCTGCCAGGTACTGTTCTCATCATTGATAGCATCAGTAGTATTATTTACGCCAACCAACAGGTGAAGGAATGCCGAATTACAAAGCGGTTGCGGTGCAACAACAGTCACATCACATATTTGATAACCAAGGCTATCAGGTCCCACATAGCCCTGCGGAGGTGTGTATTGGAAAGTTCCGTTGGCATAAAATTGTACTGTTCCGCCTTTCGCAGTGGTGACAGGGCTTCCTATAGGAGTAGCCGCACCGCCGGCATTTATGGTTACACCGTTCAATGACACCGGATCATTATTCGGGTCGCCGTCGTTTATAATAAAGTTTGAAGTAACCGGCGTGTTGATATTCGTATAAGCAAAATAATCTCCCGGCTGCGGAGGATCATTTGAAGGTCCGTTTGCATCTATCATTACATCAATATGCAAAATAGCAGTAGCGCAAGCCTGCGGTACCGCATTATCACAAATGGTATACTTTATTTCCGCTGCGCCGTGAAAATCCGGTGCGGGGTAAACGTATAGGTGCCGTTTGCGTTGATTGTAATTGTGCCGGCATTGGCTGTTTGCTTTCCGGAAGTGGTTTTCCCACCAACCATAACGGATGAGCCTACAGTTCCTGAAGCATCTGCGGTGCCGTCGCCATTACTGTCAAACTGAAAAGCCGTTACGGTAAATAAATTGCCCTGCGGGTCGCGATCATTACTAAATAAAGTACTGCTGACCACTGCTCCGCCAAAGACCTTGTTCTCATCGTTATTTGCGATCACACTGTTTGCAACACCGGGTAATGCATTTACGGTTATGCTCAGGTCAGCCGTGTCATAAGCTGCATTAATATTTGCATCCCGGATGGAATAAGGTATGGTAACAACACCGGTAAAATTATTTGCCGGCGAGTAGGTATAAGTTCCGCTCGCATTGATGGTGATTGTTCCCGCATTCGCAACCGGCGCACCCGTCGCATCAAATCCGCTGACAGTATGTGTTCCGCCGGTATAAGAAATCCCCCCGATGATAAACCCAAGGAAGCTAATAGGATAATCTCCCTGCGGATCATAGTCATTGGTGAGGGTAGCTCCGGATACCGGAGTATTGATCCAGGTACTGTTCTCATCATTACCGGCCAGGACAGAATTAGGTGCAACAACCGTAAATGTTACAATCGCCGGATCACAAAGTGTTGGCGTTGATACACAGTTTGCAGGGTTCAATACGATATCACAAATGCTGTAAGTCAGCTGATCGGTTCCGTAAAAGCCGGGGTTTGGCGTATATTCAATTAACCCGTTCATCAAAACAATTGCAGTACCGTGAATCGGATTTACCGTAATGACGGGCATGGTCAATGCATTATCATCCTGATCAAAATCGTTGTCCAATACACTCTGATAAACCAATTCATCCATGTTGGATTGATCTGCCACATCATTGGCTGCCACGGGCGGATTATTTGCACCTGCTGCTACTGTTATGGTCACTTGTGCAGGTAGTGAAGTTTTCGGAGTATTGCCATCATCGGTAACGGTATAGGTAAAGGATACTATGCCCACGAATCCTGTTGCGGGCGTAAAGGTTGCAGAACCGTCATTATTATTAAGAAGTGTGCCGGCTGCAGGGTTGCTTAATGCACTGATATTAGAAACTGATAATGTATTCCCTTCCGGGTCCGTATCATTAGATACCAAAATGATCTTAGTTGTTTGACAGGGTAATATATTTTTTGAATCATTGTTTGCCGTAGGTACCCGGTTCAATACCGTAAAGACAACATATGCGCTGTCCCTTGCGCCGTTACTGCAACCGGATGTCGGTTCTTCTATGTAATAAAAGACCGTATCCGTTCCGGTAAAACCCGGTGCGGGAGTATAGGTCAATGTGCTCGGTAACGTTGAGATCGTTGTTGGAGAGGAAATGTTTTTCGCATCCCGGTAAATGGTATAGGTAAGTGCGGCTCCTTCGGGATCAGAATCATTGCTACCGATATTTATTACCTGCACCGTACCGCTGTTCACCCCTGCCGGCAGATCGTTGATGGCAACGGGATCTGCATTAGTAACAGTAATATATATAATGGCCTGGTCCTGTAAATTACCGGTGCCGTTATCCTGTATATTGTAAATAACAGTTGCAATGCCGTTAAAGCCTGTCGTGGGTGTAAAAATAATATTTGAACCGCTGATGAGTGCTGAGCCGTTTGTAACGGTACCGATACTCAATAAACTTACTGCTTGAGCGGGATCCGGGTCGGTATCATTTGTTAGTGCTGCAATAGTCACAGCCGTTTTGGAATCTGTTGATGCATTATCAGGGTTGGCAAGCGGGTTCCGGTTCGGTATCGCTATGCACGGATCCGGCACTACATAAGTAACGGAAAGCATAGGTCTCTTAGAAGAAGTTCCATCCTCCTTAGTCGAAAACTGGTGGCGTTTATCCAATAATTCATTGGTCTTTAAAATAACGCCGAAGTTATTGGCGGGTGTGTTGACCCATAACTGTGCGGAACCGGATACGTCCCAGTTATAACGTTGGTTAATGCTTGTTACAATTGCTGAAGAAAGTATCCCTGTAAAATCACCGCCGGGTGTGGTCCAGTTCGTACCGGTCGCGACAATATTCCAGGTAACCTGGTTCTCTGTGAAAGCCCTTGTGAGCCTTTGAAGGTTAATAGTTTGGGTATTCCCATCACCACTGACGCGAAGCAGGGAAAAGTTTGCACTTTGGACAATTGCCGAGGTCGGTATTTCAGAGGTGTTAAAAAAGTAGATACCTCTTCTGGATTTTGTGCCGCTGAAAATTTTTCCTATATCATGTTTATTAATGGTTCCTTTATTTGCTGTGGGACTCGCCACATCAATATAGGAATCTTTGAAATTTGTTACAATACTATTTGATGTTGCAGCATTAGCACCTGCAAACTGGTATTGAAAAGTTTTTGTCACAGCACCACCCGGTGGGTTAGGACGATACTGCCCGGCCGGACAACCGTCTGCAGTAATACTTACGGTCACAGAAGCGGTGTTGCAATATCCTTCTGCATTACATATTCGGTAAGAAAATACTGAAGTGCCTGCAAGGTCATTCCCCGAAACAAAAGTTATCGTCCCGTTATTATTGATACTCACTTTTCCGCCGTTTGTCGGTGCCGAACTGATCTCTGTTATCTTCATACCTGATCCCGTAGGATCACTATCATTATCCAATACAGAAAAAACAGTCGGTACATCTTCCAATACCACATAAGCATCATTGGCCGCCTGTGGTTTGCGGGAAACGCAACTCCATTCTTCAAAATCCAACGCGTCAATATATAATTGCTGTGTCGTACCTGTTCCTACCCTTACGCGGATATAATTTATGCCGTTGGACAAAACAGGATATCGTGTGGTCGTTGGCAAATTTCCTGTACCCGTGATCGTATAATTAGTAGCCGTTCCGCTGAAGGTATTCGTAACACTTTGCAACATGGACAAAACGGTTGTACCCGCGGTTGTTCTTTTGCCCCAACGGATAACGATCGTATCCCCGATATTTAAAGCATAGGGTAATTGAAGGTCGATCAGGTTAGCGCTTGAAATACCCAGGTCTACAAAATCCCCGATGGTATTACTGCTTGAAGAAAATAAAGATTCATTATCATCCAGCCGCGGATCATTGGCATTTCCGTTTGTCATGGCAGCAATCGCCCCGGTATTAGATACAACCTCGGCCACGGTTAATACTTCGCTATTTGCAATTCCCCAAATTTCATTCGGCAGGCAACCTCTTATATCTGTTGTCCCTACATTGATCGTGATCGTAGCCGATGCTGTTCCGCCGAAACTGTTGGTGACGGTATAAGTATTTGTTGCCGTACCGCTGAAATTCGGATCAGGTGCAAAGGTCACGATCCCGGCAGGACTGCTGCTCCAGGTTCCCGCATTGGCAGGGCTACCCGGTTGAGCTAATGAAGTAAAGGTAAATGCCGCTCCCTGCGGATCTGTATCGTTTGCTAATACATTTATAGATACTGCCACTCCCGGGGTGCAACTGCTTCCGATGGTTTTATTATCGTTTTGCGGAGTAGGTGCAACGGGCGGCGGAATTACGGTGATGGGGAAAGACTGGTAGGAGACCCTGCTGCAATTATCGGTGACCTTGCATACCACCAAACAAACTGTGGGAACAGCAACTGCCGGTGCTGTAAAATTGGTAGTTGTTCCGGTGGGATTGGAGAAAACACCCCCGCAGGATGAACTCCACTGATAACTGAACGTAACACCGGCTAACGGTGAAGAGGCTACAACATTCAGACCGTTAATATTAGAACCTGTCTGAACCATTTGTCCCGAACTTATTCCCGTAATATTTAACTGCGGTGCTTTTGGCAGCACCTGAAAAAAACTAAAATTTAAAAAGGCTCGCTGTGCCGCTACATCAGCTACTGATCCCCTGTTATGAGAATGCCCTGCTTCATACATTACAAAACCGCGGGTAATATCATCAAAGGCCCGGCCGTATACAATAGCTGCAGCCACATTTCCGTTTGCCAAATCAGGTGAGGGAACACTTGCCTGGCTGGGGTCATAAGAAATTATTTTTGCGCCGGGGTTCCAACGCGTGGCACCTCCGGCATCAGTACTTTGCTTAGGTATATAGATCTGTTCAGAACCGTTTAACTGCGCCAACTCTGTGCTGCCCATGAACTGTGCAACTGGATCTGATGGCAATTGATTGATATACGGAACGGAACCGCCCGAATGCGTACCCCATAATTTTAATGCATTATTTGGCCATGGCGTAGGAGTTGTTGATGCGGTGCGTGTGCTGAGAAAATTCATTTGCTGCGTTGAATTTGCAGGATTGATAGCGTTTTCTAATGCACTCACAGCATGACATGCAGCCCAGACAGAGCCGAGACAATCCTTGTTCCAACTGTATAGCCGGCTATGGGTAGCCCAGGTAGGGTCAGCATGCGGCATTACAAAAAAATCATCACAACAATCAAGTGTTTGAGGAGCCTTCCAGTTATATGCACCCGGGAATGCGGCATTCGTAATACCCGCATTGATCAAATACCCTTCAGCAATAGAACCGTTTGCTGCATCTAATGTCCAGCGGGGTATCGTTTTTAAAGTGGTGGTAACATCTACTGTAAGTGCTGAAACCGTGGTTACACCTACTACACCGAGTCCTGTCCAGTAGGTTATTCGGCTGTTTACGGCCACCGTCCTGAATTGTGCGGGTATAATAAAAGTTCCGCCTTTGAATGATGCACCGTTGTATGTAAAATCGACACCGTCTTTTACCTTGGTTGGGCTAATGACCCATTTCACGGGAACATTATAGTTCCGCATCAGGTCATAGATCAGGCCATAAGGTTTTAACCCATTGGCAACAGTGTTTGGATTGGTGGCCCCCATATTAATAATAAAGGACCCGCTTGGTAAAGTTTCGGTTTGAGCGTTAAGTTTTAGACTTATTGCCAGGAAGGTAATTACAGGTAGCATGTACCTGCAATACGAACGTAGGGATTCGTACATTTTTGTTTGGTTTTTATGGATATTGGTGCTTGTCAGCCGTTATTAGCAATGGTAGAACGAAAAATAAACGAAATTATTGAGTGGATAAGAAAATAATTATATACCTATTGTGTATAACACTAAAGTATAAGGGCTTAAAAACCACTGAATCTTGCATGTAGCTCTTGAAAATAAGGACAGACGCTTAAAATGCGGGTTCGATTTACGGGTTCCGACGGTTCCGGTCATGGAGTAGTTTGGGAAAAAGGTGGTGAACCGGATGGTTGTAGGTAAAAAAAGGAAGAAACAGCCGGTCTTTACGCCAGCATTTCTTTGAACTGTTCCACCAGTTCCGTTTTAGTAAACGGTATGCCCATTATTTTGTTATAGCCTTTTGCATCTGTAAAATAAACGTCGCGGATTATTTTGATGAGTTGACCGTCATTCAATTCCGGTATCAACACCCTATCGTAGTTTTTGATGATCTCTCCCAGGTTTTTCGGGAAGGGCCTTACATATCTAAGATGGGCATGTGCTACCGATGCACCCTCAGACTGCAATTGGGCACAGGCTGTTTTAATAGCACCATAGGTGCTACCCCAACCGAGCACCAGGAGCTTTCCTTTTTCCGGGCCACTGTCCAATTTTTGTTCGGGAATATGTTCAGCGATCTTATTTACTTTTTCCGCGCGGATCTTTACCATTAATTGGTGGTTCTCCGGGTCGTAACTTATATTACCGGTAATATTTTGCTTTTCGAGTCCGCCGATGCGATGCTCCATGCCCGGTGTCCCCGGGATCACCCAGGGCCTTACTAATTTTTCGTCACGGAGATAAGGTTGAAATTTTTCCTCGTGATCACCGAGTTGGGTTTTAAAAGAAGAATGTATCGGCGGCAGGTCAGCTGTTTGCGGGTACCGCCAGGGTTCTGCGCCGTTAGCAATATAGCCGTCACTTAAGAAGATCACCGGTGTCATATGCTGTATGGAAATGCGCACCGCCTCATATACAGCAGCAAAACAATCACTCGGCGTACTTGCAGAAATAATAGGCATCGGGCACTCGCCGTTGCGGCCGTAATAGGCTTGCATCAGGTCGCTTTGTTCCGTCTTTGTGGGAAGGCCGGTACTGGGGCCGCCGCGCTGTACATCAATGATGAGCAACGGAATTTCCAACATTACTGCGAGGCCCATGGCTTCTGCTTTCAGCGCCATACCGGGGCCGCTGGTTGTTGTGATACCGAATACGCCACCATAGCTTGCGCCGATGGCAGATGTAATGGCCGCGATCTCATCTTCGGCTTGGAAAGTTCGCACGCCGAATGATTTATGGCGACTGAGTTCGTGCAGGATATCCGATGCCGGGGTAATGGGATAGGAACCCAAAAATAATTTTAAACCGCTTTGTTTGGAAGCGGCTATCAGGCCGTATGACAGAGCCTGGTTACCCATAATGGATCGGTAAGTGCCGGGTATCATCACAGCCTTTTCCACGGAATACCTTGCGGAATAAGTTTCTGTAGTATCACCGTAATTATAACCGGATTGCAGTGCTTTCACATTGCTTTCCAGGATCTCCGGTTTCTTCCCGAATTTCTCATTGAGGAAACGTATGGTATTATCCATATCGCGATTGTACATCCAATAAAGGAAACCGAGTACGAACATATTTTTTGCTCGGTCCTTTTCCTTGGTGCCCATGGTAATATCCTTCAGGGCCTCGCGCGTCATTTTGGTAACATCCATCGTGATGACCTCATAACCTTCCAGGCTGTTATCTTCTAAAGGATTTATCCCGTCCGGGTAATTGGCCAGCCGAAGGTTCTTTGTGTCAAAGCCATCCGTATTTGCAATGATCTTCCCCCCTTTCTTCAAGCCCTGCAGGTTTACTTTTAAAGCCGCTGCATTCATCGCGACCAACACATCACATTCATCCCCGGGCGTAAAGATCCTGTCACTGCTGAATCGCAGTTGATAACCGCTCACACCCGGCAAGGTGCCTATAGGAGCACGTATCTCCGCAGGGAAATCCGGGAAGGTTGACAGGTCGAGGCCCAACATTGCCGTGTTATTCGTAAACTGGGTGCCGGTAAGTTGCATACCATCTCCGCTGTCGCCGGCGAATTTTATGACTACATCACTTAAGACTTCCTGGGTATCTGCCATTATTTATTGTTGAAATGCAAAGGTAAGGGGATAACCCCGACGGCGGCTTTCCGCCCCGTCGGCGGTTATTGATTTCACCCCGACGGCGGTTTCAAGCCCCGTCGGCGGTTGACGGTTGACGGGTTTCGGGTGGCGGGTTGCGGGTTGGTTTCACCCCGACGGCGGCTTCAAACCCCGTCGGCGGTTGGTCGTCGGAGGTTATCCCGTCGTAGTCGGTTGGAATTATTTAGCTTTTAATATTTAATATTTAATATTTTTACCGCCACCACACTAACTACTTTAATTAACCCTCAATATTTATAATGCAGGATCTCCTTGATTTTTTATCACCGGTTTCATTTGCGGATATTAACGACGATGAGCATTACACAGAGGGCCAGCTCGGCAAACATATTCTTACACAACACGATGAAGATTTTGATATTGAGCTTGCGGATATCGTGTTGATAGGTGTACGGGAAACAAGGGGAAACGGCAACGGTGTAAAAGAAAATAATGCGGCGGATATGATCCGCAAACAATTATATCGCCTGCATCGATGGCATACCGATATCGTTATTGCAGATGCGGGCAATGTAGCTACCGGCGCTACCCTCAAAGACAGTTATGCCGCTCTACGAACCGTCCTGGAAGATCTATATAAAAGAAAGAAAACGGTTATCATCCTCGGCGGCTCTCATGATAATACGCTTGCGCAATACAATGCTTACCGCGTTACCGATTCCCTGGTGGAAGCCACCTGTATCGACGCAGAGATCAATCTCCGCGGAGAAAGCAGTGTGCCTGCAGAGAACTTCCTGATGGAAATGTTTACCGATGACCCGAACATCCTCAAACATTATAACCATATTGCTTTTCAAAGTTATTTTGTGCACCCGCGCATGTTGGAAACGATCGACAAACTTCGGTTTGATTGTTTTCGCCTTGGCCATGTGCAGGAAAATATCGAGGAAACAGAGCCCGTGCTGCGCAACTCCAATATGCTGAGCTTTGACATCAGTGCGATAAAATACAGCGATGCCCCTACCAATAAAAACTGTCCGAACGGGCTATCCGGCGTTGAAGCCTGTATCCTCACAAGGTTTGCGGGCATGAGCAGCAACCTGAACAGTATGGGTATTTACGGGTATAGTCCCGTAGATGACAATGATGAAGTGACCGCAAAGCAGGTATCACAAATGATCTGGTATTTTGTAGACGGCCGTCACCGTATGAAAATGGAATCTTCTCTCGCAGAAAGGCAAAACTTTAATGAATTTCACACGGTCTTTGCTGAAGTGGAAACCGTTTTTTTGCAAAGCAAAAGGACAGACCGCTGGTGGATGCAAATGCCCGACGGTAAATTCATTGCCTGCAGTAAGAAGGATTATCTCACTGCAGGCAAAAACGATTTCCCGGAAAGATGGCTGAGGGTGCAGGAGAGGAATTAGTGGAAGGTTAAAGGTTCAAAGTTCAAGGTTCAAGGTTCAAGGTTGGCCACACTCCTTCGGCGGCTTTGGCCACGTCGGCGGTTAAAAATACCAATCACTTTCCGTCGGCGGTTGGGAGATGCGGTTTGATAACACCCCTACGGTGGCTTTGACTCGTCGTAGGTTGGAAAATCGGGGTTAATCACACCCCGACGGCGGCTTTCCGCCCCGGGCGGTTGAAAATAAACCACTTTCGTCGGAGGTTGAAACTATAACACCCCGACGGCGGCTTTCCGCCCCGTCGGCGGTTGAACAAAAAACACTTTCCGTCGGCGGGTTCATCACACCCCGACGGCGGCTTTCCGCCCCGTCGGCGGTTGATTATAAAAAATACTTTCCTTCTTCGTTTTATAAAATTTCAAAATGAATTACAGGTTTTTCTTTCCCTTGCTTTTTGGAATATGGCTTTGCCCCGTCAAAGGGATCGGCCAGCTCAGTCAATCAGTGATCAATGATTTTTTAAATGATACTGCCGTTCGCAGCGGCCATGCAGGTATCAGCATTTACGAACCCGCCACCGGGAAATATTTATACAACTACAACGCAGAGAAAAATTTTATCCCAAGCAGCAATGTGAAATTATTTACGTTGTATGCGGGGATGAAATATTTGGGGATAGTGTAAAGGCAATGCGGTATGCAGAGGATGACAGTATGCTTCTGATCTACAGCACCGGTGATCCAACTTTTTTACATCCTGATTTTAAGGATCAAAAACTTTTTAACTTACTTAGCACCACAACAAAGCGTATCATAATCCAACCCCTTCATTATGGTTTTTCTCCCTATGGTGCAGGGTGGAGTTGGGATGACTACACCGAGGAATATATGGTAGAGCGATCATCTTTTCCGATTTATGGGAATCTGCTTCGATACTCATATAATGACAAAGGATTTTCATTTACTCCCGCGATTTTGCGTTCACATTATTCTGGTCCTACCCCGGCAGTCAATAACAATTTGCAGACAGGAAGACTTTACCGATCAATGTATAACAATACAATATTTCCTTTTGGAAAAAACAGGCCACGGTTTGGAAACTATTCGATCCCCTTTATTACCTCAGACAGTTTATTACTTGTATTGCTTTCTGATACATTGCATAAAATCGTTTTAGATGAGCCGGAAATTTACCCCGATACTTTTCAGAACATTTATAATGATTCAGCAAGATCATTTCACTCCCGCCCTGTCGATTCTCTTTTCCGCCCGATGATGTTCAACAGTGACAATTTTTTCGCCGAACAAACGTTATTAATGGTCAGCCATGAAAAGTTTGGGTCCATGAGTGATACGAACATCATCGACAGCCTCCTGGCCAATGACCTTAAAGATATGCCGACAAAACCGCGCTGGGTAGATGGCAGCGGCCTGAGTCGTTATAACCTGTTTTCGCCGAAAGATTTTATTTATATCCTGGATAAAATAAAAAAAGAATTCGGTTGGAAAAGAATAAAAAATATTCTGCCAACGGGCGGGCAAGGCACCCTTACGGGGTATTATGAAAAAGAAGCGGGGAACATTTACGCCAAAACAGGTTCGATGAGTAACAATGTGGCCCTCAGCGGATACCTCGTCACTGAAAAAAACCGAGAATTGGTTTTCTCCGTGATAGTCAACAACTTCAGTGGCAGCGGGCGCTCATGCAGGAAAGCCATAGAGCGTTTGTTGAAAGATATCCGAAGTATAAATTAAAATAAAATCTTATTTTTAGGCAACGCTTTAGGATCCCACAGTATCTCTATACTGCGTACCCTTAAACAACAACCAAATAATATTTGTATGAAAAAGTTCTACTCCGTCTTTATTGTGTCTCTACTGATGTTCTCACTGCAGGGTAAATCTCAGATCGCATGCAACCCTGATTTCACACACAATTTTATTACGGGATCCACGGTGCAGTTCATTCCTGTTAATACTTCCACTGCAGTTCAGCATTACTGGAAATTCGGAGACGGTTCCGCACCGTCAAATGCCGTTTCTCCTTCGCATTCCTATGCACCGGGTATTTACAATGTAAAGCATTTCGTTGTGATCAATGATCCTAACGGTGTTCAACTCTGCAACGACTCTACTACAAGAGTGATCACCATTCAACAGGGAGCATGTAACCTGAACGCATCATTCACTTCACAAAACAGTACATCAAACCCGTTACAAATTTATTTTGTCAATACTTCATCGGGCTTCAATCCCGGCGATTCGATCCGCTGGACTTTCGGCGACGGAACAGTTTCGTATGATATCAACCCTTCTCATATTTATACTTCTCCCGGAACATATAACGTATGTCTTCGTGTGAAAAAACAAAATAGTGTCGCTACTGCATTTCCCTGCGTAAGTGAGATCTGCCATGCCGTTACCGTTACTTCTCCAACCCTTTCCTGCAATCTCCAGGTATATTTCGCAACGCAGAATGATCCTGCACAACCGGGTCATATATATTTTTCAAACCAAAGCATAGGTTATGTTGCGGGAGATTCTGTGAAATGGAACTTTGGCGATGGCACCTTTGCATATACTTATAATACTGATCATACTTATTCTGCTCCCGGTACTTATACCGTTTGCCTGACCATTAAGAAAAATAACAATGCAGGCACTGCTCCATGCATCAGGACATATTGCAAAATCGTAACTGTTGCCGCTCCGTGTAACCTGGTTGCAGGCTTTACCTGGACCGGCACAGCGTCCTCACCTTATACATACTTGTTTACCAATACTTCGGCACCGCTGAGTACAACGGATTCTGTCCGCTGGACATTCGGCGACGGTACATCTTCTAACAGTGTCAATCCAAATCATACCTATGCGCAACCGGGAACATACATTGTATGCCTGAGGGTTCAACAGCGCACTGCAGCGGGAGTACTTACTAATTGCATTAAAGAGATATGTCAAACCATAATTGTACAAGGCATTTGTAATATTCAACCTGCATTCACGTGGCAGGCAGATGCGCAGAATACTAAGAAAATATATTTTACAAATACTACTGCATCATCTCCTGCCAATGCCGGGGTGACCTGGTTCTTCGGTGACGGAACATCTGCAAGTACATGGAATGCGATTCATACTTATGCGCAGGCCGGGACATATAATGTTTGCCTCCGCATTCAATTCGGAGCATGCATTACGTATCACTGCGATTCAGTTACCGTTACCTTGCCACCGGTAACCTGTATGGACTTGGCTAACTTCCATACTGTTCCTACAACGGTTGCGGGTACATACACAACATTTGTAGCTAATAATATTTTTACTGATGTACAATATACCTGGACCTTCGGAGACGGAACCGGCATGCAGGGCCCTACTGCTACGCATCAATATGCTGCCCCAGGCACTTATACGGTTTGTCTTACTGCTTACCGGAACAATACATGCGCGTCTACAAAATGTATGACGATAACCGTACCCGCACTTTTTAATTGTAATAATATTACGATTGGCTTTACAAATGTTCCTAACCCGACCATGCCGAATAGTGTGAAATTTACCGCGACTTCTAATGCAACCATCACAAACCAGGTATGGACGATCACTAAAACGCCGGCAACTGCAGCAATGCCCCCTGTTACCATAAATGCGAATAACCCTACCCATGTTTTTACTGTGGCCGGTTATTACAATGTATGCCTGCAGGCAACCTATTCGAACGGGTGTGTGAAACACTATTGCAGGACTATTTATGTTTCGATGACAGCATCTTCTCCTGCCCTCTGCACGATGCAGGTTTATCCTAACCCTGCTTCTTCATCAGTAAATGCTATCGTCAGTCTCACACAACCATTGGTATTGAACGCATATATATACAACAATATGAACATGTTGGTGGCGCAGAAAGTTCAGCAGGGTGTGATCGGCAACAATACGATCACTATGAATATTTCCAACCTCACGCCGGGCGTATACACCTTAAAAGTTGTGTATGGTAACCAGGTATGTAATGCAACATTTATAAAACAATAAAAGATTCCATAAAAAATGCCGCTCCTTGAATCAGGGAGCGGCATTTTTATTCCCGGTCGTTTCCCGGAATTTCGGTCATCGCCCGAATAATTTATCGATCTCATCTTTACGATATCTAAGATAGGTAGGCTTCCCGGTGGGAGTAACGTTCGGAACCTCACATAAGAAAAGATCTTCTGTGAGTTGCTTCATTTCTTTCTGAGAAACTGAAGCACCCGGCTTCACAGATTGCTGCAGGGAAAGGGATCGCAACAGTTTTTCCCGCTTGGAAAATTTCAGGTCGTTGCTGAAATGTTTATACTGCTCCAACATCTTTTCTATTGCTCCCGTTTCACCGCCCTGTTCTACATCTGCCGGTGTACCCTGCACAATAAAGGAATTATTTCCAAAAGGTTCCAACTGATAACCCAACTGTTTAAGATCGGGAAGTAACTCTGCAAGTAAAGCCGCATCGGCGGGTGCGGGATCTATCACTACCGGGAACAGGCTCTGCTGCGCAGAAAGAGGCTGCCCGGAAACGGCGTTGGCAAAACGTTCATACAAAATTCTTTCATGGGCATTTTGCCGGTTAATAAGAAGATATCCTTTATCATTTTGTACGGCGATATAAGTGTTGTGCAACTGTAAATACTCACTATGGCTTTCGGGCTGCTCCGTAAATACTGCTTTTTCAAAAACAGGAATATTTTGCGGAGTAGGGTTTGTTTCCGCATCAACAGGCTTCTCATAAAAATCTTTCCAGTGTGCCAGGTCTGTTTTCTTTTCCGCCATATGTGCCTGGTTCTTTTGCGAAAAGGTTTTGAACAAAGAAGAAGACGAAGCAGCAAACCTGTTCTCATCCGTCACCGGCTTGTTTACAGCATCCAGGTGCTGTATGGTTGCGTCCAGTTCAAAATCAAGTGTAGGGGTAATGCTGAACTGTGCCAGAGCGTGCTTTACAGCGCTTTGCACAAAAGCATACACAATTTTCTCATCTTCAAATTTAATTTCCTGTTTGGTGGGGTGCACATTGATATCGAGATGCGCGGGATCCAGGTCGATGAAAAGCGTATACATCGGGAAGCTGTCCTTCGGGATCATATCTGCAAAGGCATTCATTACCGCATGGTTCAGGTAAGGACTTTTTATAAAACGGCTGTTCACAAAAAAATATTGATCCCCCCTTGTTTTCTTTGCAGTTTCTGGCTTTCCCACAAAACCGATGATATCCAAATAGTCCGTTCGTTCCTGTACACTGACCAACCTTGCATTATAATTATTTCCCAGTATCTGCACAATGCGTTGTTTCAATGTGCCTTTTTCCAGGTGAAACACTTCCTGCCCGTTTGAACTGAGGGAAAAGAATATTTCAGGGAACGCCATCGCCACGCGGATGAATTCATCTATGATGTGGCGCAGTTCGGAAGGATTGCTTTTTAAAAAGTTTCTGCGGGCGGGCACATTGAAAAAAAGATTTTTCATGGCAATCGAAGTGCCGTTGGCCGCAGCAACGGGCTCCTGCTTTTTAACAATGCTGTTCTCTATTTCAAGATAAATACCGGCTTCATCCTCTGCACGTTTGGTTTTGATCTCTACCTGCGCAACGGCAGCAATACTGGCCAGCGCCTCTCCCCTAAAGCCCATTGTTTTTATCCGAAAAAGGTCATCAATATTCCGGATCTTAGATGTGGCGTGTCTTTCAAAGGCCATGCGTGCATCCGTTTCACTCATTCCTTTCCCGTTATCTATCACCTGTATAAGTGCCTTGCCTGCATCATTTACGATCAACTTGATCTCAGTAGCCCCCGCGTCCACAGCATTTTCCATCAGTTCTTTTACTGCGCTGGCCGGGCGTTGGATTACCTCCCCGGCAGCTATCTGGTTGGCAATGTTGTCAGGAAGTAATTGAATGATATCGGGCACCGGGTATAATTTGTTCAAAGGTAAGAAAGTTCAAATTTGAGTGCTGTAAGCGAGGATCTGCCTTATGCCGACGTGCATATTTTAAGAAAATTATACAATCTTCCCTGCATATATTTACCCTATGATGAAATGTCTTTTTCCGGTATCGTCGCGCTGTTATTGTTTACTGTTTCCTTTGCGCAAAAAACGTCTCCTGCCCAAAAATGGACAGACAGTGTGTATAAAACCCTGTCTAAAGATGAACGCATTGCACAGCTCATGGTAGTAAGGCTTTCCTCCATCGACGGCAAAACAAAAACCGTCACTTTTTATGATGATAAAGTTGCCCGCCTCATCAAAAAATATAATATCGGCGGTATTTGCGTGTTCCAGGGCAGCCCGGTGAAGCAGGCCAATATCATCAACCGCCTGCAGGCGATGGCGAAGACTCCCATACTGATATGTGTAGATGCGGAATGGGGAATGGGCATGAGACTCATAGATAGCGTGCTTCCTTTACCGCGACAGATGATGCTCGGTGCCATGAAGGATGAAAAGATCGTTTATGAATATGGCAAACTGGTTGCGGAACAATGCAAACGTTTTGGCATACAGGTCAACTATGCCCCGGTAGTGGATATTAATAATAACCCCGATAACCCGGTGATCAATGACCGCAGCTTCGGGGAAGATAAATATAAAGTAGCGGCCTTCGGCATTCAATACATGAAGGGAATGCAGGACGAGGGTGTAATGGCCTGTGCCAAACATTTCCCGGGGCATGGGGATGTGAACACGGATTCACATTACGACCTGCCTGTGATCAACAAATCCATGGCGCAATTGGATTCTCTTGAGCTGTATCCTTTCCGGCAGATATTTGCGGCCGGTGTAGGAAGTGTGATGTTGGCTCATTTATATATTCCGGCAATAGACAAAACCCTGAACCGGGCAACTTCCCTTTCTCCGCAAAACATTAACGGTTTAATGCGCACGGAAATGAATTACCAAGGCCTCACTTTGACCGATGCTTTGGAAATGCAGGCGTGAAAAAATTCTATCCCAACGGCGAAGCTTCGGTACAATCCATCATTGCCGGGAATGATATGCTATGCCTGCCGGAAGACGTTCCCCTTGCCATCAACAAAATAAAAGCAGCCATTAAAAAAAAGAAAATATCATGGGCAGAAATTGAACTGCATTGTAAAAAAGTTCTCCTCGCTAAATACCACTATGGTCTTTCTAACCTGCAGCCGATCAATACCATAAACCTCACTGCCGATCTCAACAGCCGTGTCCCTGAAATGAGGAGAACGGTAGCTGAAAATGCCATCACGCTGGTTTCAAAAAAAGATTCGGGTTTTTTCCCGCTGCGCGATACAAAACCGGGAGATATAGCATTCATAGGCATCGGCCTTGCAGGAGAGAATGCATTTGCGAAAAGATTAATAGCGGATCATAATGCCACGCCTTTTTATTTTACCGGCAATGAAAAACATACTGATAATCTTCTCGGCAAACTCAGGAAATTCCGTAAGATCGTAATTGGCATTCACGGGCTAAGCCGCTTCCCCGCAAATAATTTCGGGCTTTCAAAAAATAATCTTGACCTGTTCAATGCGCTGCAGGAAAAAAATAACAGCATAGGCTTCCTGTTTGCAAATGCCTATGCATTGAAAAATATGTGTAACGCACGGAATATGGTGGTTTGTTATGAGGATGATGAAGTGATCCAACAAACAGCGGCAGACCTGTTGCAGGGAAAACTTTTTTATCGCGGCGTATTGCCGGTAACGGTTTGTGAGAACCTCCGTTTCGGTTTTGGTATTGAAACCGCTGCGCAAAAACCGGTATTTGAAAAAGATCTCGGTCTTGGTTTCTACCCGGAAAAATTACCTGCGGTCGATTCCCTGGCGGCATTAGCAGTGGCCAACCGTGCCACGCCCGGTGGCGTAGTGCTGGTGGTGAAAGAAGGAAAGGTCGCTTATGAAAAAGCCTTCGGTAATCTTATGTATGATTCCTCAGAGCCGGTTACATTTTCTACTGTATATGACCTGGCTTCACTGACTAAAATATTTTCCACCACGTTGGGAATAATGAAACTCTATGAAGACGGCCATTTAGATCTGAAAAAAAAACTAAGTGATTATCTCCCGGAAACCCTCGGGACGAACAAGCAAAATATCACTATTGAAAAACTCCTCCTGCATGAAGCAGGGTTGGAACCTTTTATTCCTTTCTACCGCGAAACATTAGATGTTTACGGGAATCCGCGGGCTGATATCTATTCCGATAAAGAAGATGACAATTTTAATATTGCAGTTGCTTCCAACCTCTACCTTAAAAACTCCTGGAAGGACACCGTTTATAAACGGCTGCTCATGAGTAAAGTCACCACCGCAGGAAAATATGTGTACAGTGATAATGATTACATATTTCTGGCAAAGATCATAGAAAAAATAACCGGCCAAAATATCGACGAATATGTGTCGGAAACTTTCTATTCGCCGATGCAGTTACAGTCGCTCGGATATGATCCGCTGCAACGAAACAGTATCAGCAACATTGCGCCTACGGAAAATGAAAAGATCTTTCGCCGGCAGACGATACGCGGTTTTGTACATGACCCGGGAGCAGCTATTATGGGCGGAGTAGCGGGTCACGCCGGACTGTTCGGTAATGCTTATGATGCTGCGGCACTGATGCAAATGTTATTGAACGGTGGTGTCCTTGGCGGGCGCAGGTATTTACAAAAAGCTACAGTTGATCTTTTTACCGGCTACAAAAGTGGGGTTAGCAGACGCGGTTATGGTTTTGACAAACCCGAAAAGGAAAATGAAACCCGTAAAGAACCTTATCCTTCCGCATCAACTTCTCCTTTAAGCTTCGGTCATACCGGTTTTACGGGCACAGCAGCCTGGGCAGATCCTGCGCAAGGCCTGGTGTATATTTTTCTCAGTAACCGTATCTACCCTGCTGTGAATAATACGTTGCTGAATATGAATACCAGGGGGAAGATATTTGACGCGATCTATGCAGCATTGATACCTGCTAACGGTTCTGCCGGGGGAAATTAAGTATTAGACTTATTGTATCTTCACGGGCAAAATATTCAGATATGAAGAAGGGACCACGGGAGATAATTGTGATCACTGTAATAAGCCTGTTCCTGGTGACCTGCAAAGATGAATACACGATATGCAATTTATCGAGGAATGTAAATTTTAATGCGGGCTTTTATCAGCGATTATCCGGGGCCGATGTTTCTGTAGTTGTGCCGGGCCTCACTGTTTACCTTTTGAATAACAGCAGCAGTCCCATTTTCAATAATCAGCAAAATGCCCGTAGTTTTTCCCTTCCCCTGGAGCCTTTTAAAGATTCTTCCCGGTATGTGATCAGTATTACTTCCGGCCAACCGGATACCCTCACCATTGTGTATAATACCGTGTCAGCAACGCTTTCCGAAGCCTGCGGCTCTGTTTTTCATAACAACCTGATCAAAGTATATTCCACTGCAAATACGTTGGATTCTGCAAGGATCGTAAATCCCGCCGTTACATCAGCGGGACTGGAAAATGCAAGGATCTATTTTTAAGTGAATCAGCATTTCCGCATAAACACGGGAGTTAGCTGTAACCTAAATTAAAGTCTTATGCCGAAAAGAAGTGTTTTATGTATTGTTTCTTTAATCTTCTCTATATTCATTAATGCACAAAATATATCTGTGGCAAATGAAAGAATGAATATATTTTATGCTGGGATAGACAATCCAATTTCTTTCGCAGCCACAGGAATATCAATTAAATCTCTAGTTATTAAAGCTTCAAATGGAACTATTAAAAAGGAATATGGATATTATACTTTTCATTCAGATTCTATAGGGCCAACAGATGTTATTTTATACTCTAAGACATCAGGCAAACTAAAAGAAGTAGGCCGAAACCGTTTTGGTGTAAAAAAAATCCCACCACCAATATTCAAAATTGGGAGTGGGAAACATATTGTTTCGTCTCAGGAAATAGCAAGTCAACAATTTGTTAGAGCTGAACTCGAAAATTTTGATATTGATATTAATTTTCCTGTAGAACAATTTACTGTACGTATCTTATCTAAAGACTCTTGCGTTTCTCCCATATTTGTAAATATTGGGAATAAAATATCTGATAAAATTAGGCAAGCGTTTAAATTATCAAAAAATAATGATGTAATTGTTTTCTACAATATTTTTGTAACCTCCCCAATTGAAAAACACGTCAAACTAGAATCGATAATTATGAGCATCAAGGAATAAGGCTACAGCAACAAAATTATTGGCAAAAGCTGGGCAGACGGAAGAACAATCGACAGTAAATCCCTAATGTACTGCATCCGGGCTTGCCGGAATTCTGTTGGTCTTTTAGTTGTTATCATGTACTTTTATTTCTTTTCTGGGCTTCAATTCCGTGCTTGACAAGCAATGAATATCCAGCCTTCTCCAATTCTCGGTAGGTACCCCTCGTTAAAATTTTATTCTTATGAGCTTTCCATACCAAATAAAAAGCTTTGCAGAATACGAATCTGCCTACCGCCAAAGTATAGCAGACCCCGAAGGTTTTTGGGCAGGTATCGCCGAAAATTTTTCATGGCACCGCAAATGGGATAATGTCCTCCGGTGGAATTTTAAGGATCCTTCTGTAAAATGGTTTACCGGCGCCAAATTGAACATCACCGAAAACTGTATAGACCGGCACCTTGAAAAGAACGGAAATACTACTGCCCTTATCTGGGAACCCAATGACCCTACCGAAAAAGAAAGAAGATTTACCTACCGGCAATTGTATGAGGAGGTTTGCCGCTTCTCGAATATTTTAAAAGCTAACGGAGCAGCAAAGGGAGACCGGGTTTGCATTTACATGCCGATGGTGCCCGAACTGGTCTTTGCTATGCTGGCCTGCGCCAGGATCGGCGCGATACATTCCGTGATCTTCGGTGGTTTTTCTGCGGTCAGTATTTCCGACAGGATCAACGATGCACAATGCAATTTAGTGATCACTGCAGACGGCGGTTACCGGGGCAATAAAAAAATTCCCCTGAAAGCCATTATGGATGAAGCCTTGATGAATACTTCCTCCGTGAATAAAGTGATCGTGGTGCAAAGAACCTCCTGCCCCGTAATGATGCAGATCGGGAGAGATGTATGGCTGCATGAAGAAGCCCAAAAAGAAATTGATTCAGGCATTATCCATTGTGCACCTGAAATAACCGATGCGGAAGACATGCTTTTTATTTTGTACACTTCCGGCAGCACGGGCAAGCCGAAAGGCGTGGTGCATACCTGTGCGGGATATATGGTCTATGCAAACTATAGTTTTGTAAATGTATTTCAATACGTTCCGGGTGATATTCATTTCTGTACCGCAGATGTCGGTTGGATAACCGGCCATTCTTATATTATTTACGGGCCGCTTTCTGCAGGGGCCACCACACTTATGTTTGAAGGGATCCCAACCTATCCGGATGCGGGCCGGTTTTGGGAGATCACGGAGAAATATAAAGTCAACATCCTGTACACCGCCCCTACAGCCATTCGCAGCCTGATGACCTACGGCACTGATCCTATTAATGATAAGGATCTCCGTTCCCTAAAAGTATTGGGAACCGTCGGCGAACCCATTAATGAAGAAGCCTGGCATTGGTATGATCAACATATCGGCAAAAGCAAATCCGCTGTGGTGGATACCTGGTTTCAAACGGAAACAGGTGGGATACTGATCTCCAACCTTGCAGGCATCACGCCTGCAAAACCTTCATGGGCCACCCTGCCGCTCCCGGGTATACAATTGGTTTTAGCAGATGAAAAAGGAAAGATCATTTCTACGCCGGAAGCTAGCGGTAATCTTTGCATACGTTTTCCCTGGCCGGGAATGCTGCGCACCACTTACGGTGATCATGAACGCTGCAGGTTAAATTATTTTGACACTTATGAAAATTTATATTTTACCGGTGACGGTGCCCTTCGTGATGCGCAAGGTAATTATCGTATAACCGGGCGGGTAGACGACGTGTTGAATGTCAGCGGCCACAGGATCGGAACTGCAGAAGTGGAGAATGCGATCAATATGCACCCAAACATAATCGAAAGTGCGGTGGTAGGTTTCCCGCATGATATAAAAGGGCAGGGCATTTACTGCTATGTTATCCTGAAAGGAACGTCGGAAAACGAACATGTTTTACGCAAAGAGATCCATGAGATCGTAAATAAAATTATCGGCGTTATTGCACAACCCGATAAGATCCAGTTTGTGAACGGCCTCCCGAAAACGCGAAGCGGTAAGATCATGCGCAGGATATTAAGAAAGATCGCAGAAGGGGAAATGGATAACCTCGGTGATACCAGCACGCTGCTGGACCCGGCGGTAGTGGATGACATAAAAAAAGGAAAGCAATAAAAACTGCCGCGTACTACGGCAGTTTTGAAATATATTTCATTGATTTATCAATACCCGAACAATTCCTCCAAACTGATCTTCTTAACCTCTCCCAATTTCTTAAGATCATCTGCACTCACTCTTTTTTCACCGGCTACAATGCAGTAAGTATAAGGCTTCCCGGAAATGTACTTGCCATGGAATGCCTTCAGTTCCTTAAAACCGATATTGTCTACAGCAGCATAGGTCTTCTTCCGGATATCCTCATTCAATCCTTTCTGCTGTGCTGCCAGGTAATTAAATATGATCCCGTCCTGCGTGATGCGCTCTGTCTCAATATCTTTTTTTATACTGCTCCGTGCAAATTCAATGTTTGATTTGATCTCCGGAACGGTATTCAGCAATTCATTCATCGCTGCTACCGACTCATTGAATTTATCTGCCTGGCTGCCTACATACGCGATGGTATAGAACGGGTCATCTTTCTTTTCCGGCAGTGCATAAAAAGCAAAAGTACTGTATGCAAGAGCCTTTGACTCGCGGATCGTTTGAAAAACAATGGCGCCCATGCCACCGCCGAAATAATTATTGAACATATTTACCACCGGTTCTTCTGCGGGATTGTAAATATTATTGTTCCTGATCCATCTTGTTTCTACCTGTACCATGTTGTAATCTGCAAACAACACTTCATTTTTTGTTTGTACAGCAGGACGGAAGATCTTTTTAGGCGGGGCCGTCTTAAAAGCGGCCGGTATTGTATGCATTTTCTGTAAAGATGCAGTAACCGCGGCAAGCGGCCGGGGGCCGTAGTACAGTATCTTATGCGGATAACTGTTCAGCCCGTGTAATATATCCGTAAGTTCCGTAGTTGTAGTGTTAGCAAGCTCATCATTACTTAATTGATTATTCGTCGGATTTACCGGTCCAAACCGGGCATAAGCAGTAAGTGCATTCAGGATGGAGCCTTTATTGAGCTTTGCATCCGAGCGGGTCTTTGAAATGCGGGCGATCAGCGATTTTAAAGCAGCTTCATCCGGTTTACAGTTCACCAATACATTTTCAAAAAGAGTAACTGCTTTGTCGAAGTTTTCCTGCAGGCCCTCTATTGTTACCGTGGTGAACTCCGGCCCGGCAGCAATATTAAAGCTGCATGCAATTTTATAAAACTCTTTGGTGATCTCTTCCGCGCTCATCTTATCCGTTCCGATAAACTGGAGGTATGACGCAGCCAATGCCAGTTTTTTATCATTCCATGAGCCTATATCAAAACGGTATCTCAAACGGAAAATGCTGTTGTCCTTATTTTGCACATACAATACCTGCGCAGGGCCAACCATTGCTTTTTGAATGTCTTTGTTGTAATCGAGCCATACCGGCTTAACGGGACTTGCCGGCATCCTGTTGATCGTTTGTACAAAATCAGATTGAAGATTTGTATTGGTTTCAACGGGGGTGATAGCAGGCTTCGTTACTTTGACAATGTTCCTGTCTTCTCCCTTTCTCTTATAGATCACCACGTAGTTCTCTTTGAAATAATTATTAGCAAATGCAACAATATCCTGTTTTGTCAGTTTGGAAAGCTGATCGATATTGGCCACCTCATCCTTCCAATCCAACTCATCGGTGAATGCACTCATCAGGTCAGCTGCACGGCCGCTGTACGATTCAGAAGCCAGGATCTTATTTTTCTTTTGATTATTGATGATGGAAGTGATCAGGTTATCATCAAAATTTCCTTTTTTCAGGTTTTCGATCTCGCCCAACATCAGTGTTTTTACTTCCTCAAGTGATTGCCCTGTGGTAGCGGAGCCGGACATATACAACACGCCGTAATCTATCAATGAACCCGTAAAGGCAAATGCCCTGAGGAGTTTTTGTTTCTTTACAAGGTTAAGGTCCATCAGCCCGGCCTTCCCGTTTGTAAGTATTTGTCCCACCAGTTCTGCCAAAAGAATATCTTTTGATCTGTTGCCCGGCAAACGATAACCGATGGCCACACTTTCCGCATCAGCGCCTACTACTTCCGCCGTGACGGGAGCAGTGATAGGCGTTTCAGGGTCAAAATTGTATTTAGGCACCGGCTTCTTTTTCATATAAGCAAATACCCGGTCAATTTTCTTTATGAGCAGATCCGGGTTAAAATCACCGCTCATGATGACCCCCATATTATTGGGCACATAATACGTTTCGTAATATTTCCTGATCTCCACCAATGAAGGGTTTTTCAAATGCTCCGATGTACCGATGGTGGTTTGCTTTCCGTAATTATGATTCTTAAACAATTCGGCATACATTCTTTCTTCTACCTTATCCCGATCGGAATCAAGACTTATATTTTTTTCTTCGTAAACCGCTTCCAGCTCTGTATGAAATATCCGGAATTGCGGATTACGGAAACGCTCAGACTGCACAGCCAGGTATTTGTCGATTGAAGCAGCCGGTACATCATCGGTATAAACAGTTTGTTCATTAGAGGTGAAGGCGTTCGTATTTTGCGCGCCCATAGAAGCCATCATCTTATCATATTCATTAGCTATCGAAAACGTACTGGCCAGGCCCGATACGGAGTCTATCCTTTTATAAATAGCACGGCGGGCTGCAGTGTCCGTGGTATGGTTATATTCTTCATACAGTGCCACGATCTTATCCAATTGCGGTTTTTCTTTTTCCCAATTCACAGAACCGAATCTATCGGTCCCCTTAAACAGCAAATGCTCGAGATAATGGGCCAGGCCCGTATTGGTTGCCGGATCTGTTTTACTCCCTGCCTTTATGGCGATATAACATTGAATGCGGGGGTCCTTCGGTGTCGGGCTCAGGATCACCGTTAACCCGTTCTTAAGGATATAGAATCTCGCCTTCGCAGGGTCATTCGTTACATACCGATAAGGATAGCCGCCTGATGTAGCCGATTTCCACACAAAATTCCCGTTTTGGGCAAAGGATGCATTACAGACAAGACAGATCAACAAAGTAAAAATCGCTTTTGGGATAGACATAAGTGTAATTTTTTTAAACAGGTCGTAAAAATAGAAATAATAATGCAGGAAAGCATTTCAATCCCTATAGGAATAATGTATTTTCACCCTTTATAAAAAGAAAAACACCGGGGTTTACCGGGAAAGATTTTGTATTCGTCAAATTGACGCTTCACATTTCGAAAAGGGTTCACTGTTTTTATAATGTCAATGTAACTATGGGATCTGGAACAGAAAACCGGTATTTCATTATCAACAAGCCATACAATATGGTTTCTCAATTTATCAGTTCACATGACGTGCCCCTGCTCGGTGACCTGGCTTATCCATTTCCCGAAGGAACACATGCTATTGGCCTGTTAGACAGTAACTCTGAAGGCTTGCTCATTCTTACCACAGATAAAACCATCACCCGAAAACTTTTTCTTGCAGCGAAGCCGCATCCCCGCTCCTACCTTGTATTGGTACAGAAAAAAATGAATGAGGATAGCTTTGCAAAATTGCAGGAAGGTATCTCCATAAAAATAAAAACCGGCAAAACCTACCTGGCAAAACCCGATGCTGTAGAACGCATTGATAACCCCGGAACTCTATATAAATATGCTCCTGACCCGCGGGAGATCTACCCGCATACCTGGCTGCTCATCACCCTCTCAGAGGGAAAATTCAGGCAGGTAAGAAAAATGGTCCTGGCCGTTAATCACCGTTGCCTTAGGTTGATCCGGCTCAGTATCAGCGATCTTAAGCTCGGAGATCTTGGGCCCGGAGAAGTAAAAGAAATGGATAGGGGATCTTTTTACCGCTGCCTGGGACTTCCCGTCAAAATATAGGACCGGTTTTTTAGCGGGAGGAACTTTGTAATTTCCCTGCAGAAAACTATCCGTGCCTGATCCGTACGATATACCCCTATGGAAGTCTTCCCCGTTTCTAAGACTGTTGCTCCCGTTGATATGCGGGATCATCTTTCAATGGTACCTACCAACACCCGCTATGATGCAGTTGATATGTGTTGTCGTATTAATGTCGGTGTTTTTCCTGTTCTATTATTTGCCGATAGGCATACGGTTTCACTTGCAATGGTTGCAGGGACTGATGCTAAATCTCCTGATCTTTTGTTTTGCTTTATTTCTTACAAGGCAGGTTGATATCAGGAATGACCGGGTTTGGTTCGGAACATACTTGAATGACAGCTCCGCGATCATTGTGAAACTAACGGAGCCGCCGGTTGAAAAAGCAAAATCTTTTAAAGCGACAGCAACTGTACAGGGGTTCGTATACAATGGCAGGATCAAAAACGCAAAAGGAAAACTGCTGATCTATTTTTCAAAAGAGGAGCTTAGTTACCTGCCTGCATACGGCGACCATATCCTTATCACCAACGGGATAAGCGAGGTGAAGAATGCCGGTAACCCCGGGGCATTTGATTATAAAAGATACCTCTGCTTTCAGCAAACCTTCCATCAGGCTTTTTTAAAAAACGGGGATTACCGGCTTGTAAAGAAAACGGGGGGGAACCCGTTTTACCGCTTCATCTTTTTGGCAAGGACCACCACCATCGGAACATTACAACGATACATCCGCGGCGATAAAAAAGTAACCGGCATTGCTGAAGCATTGCTCATCGGGTACAAAGAGAATCTTGACAAAGAGACGGTGCAGGAATACAGCAATACCGGTGTCGTGCATATCATTGCCATTTCAGGAATGCACCTGGGGCTGATCTATGTGGTATTGGTATGGATCTTCTCAAGGGTGCCCCTGATCAAAAATTCTACTGTTGTAAAAGTCGCCCTGATTCTTACCTGTCTTTGGCTCTTCAGCCTGCTCACCGGCGCATCGGCTTCGGTTTTACGGAGTGCAGTGATGTTTACCTGCATCATAACGGGGAAAAGTTTTTTTAAAGGGGGCAGTATGTATAATTCACTGGCTGCATCAGCATTTTTACTGCTATGCTATGACCCTTTCCTCTTATGGGATGTCGGTTTTCAGTTGAGTTATTGCGCTGTTATCGGTATTGTCTGGTTACAGAAACCCTTTTCCGATCTACTCTACATCGCAAATAAATACCGCAGGAAGTTATGGGAAATGTGTACAGTGACCATGGCGGCGCAGGTGCTGACGCTGCCGGTATGCCTTTATTATTTTCATCAGTTTCCCACCACATTTCTGTTCACCAATTTGTTTTGTGTACCCTTGTCCACAGTAGTACTTTTCGGCGAGATTCTATTGATCCTTCTTTCCTTCGCAGGCCCGATAGCCGCCATAATCGGCAAATGTGTGTATATCCTGATATGGCTGATGAACTTCATCGTACGCACCTGCAACAGGCTACCCTTTTCTGTTGTGGAGAATATTTATACCGATCCTTTCACCACTGTACTTTTATACCTGTTCGTTATTTCACTGATCAGTGGCCTATTGTATAAAAAGAAAAAATACCTCCGGTTTGCTGCAGGATCATTGATCATACTGGCCGCTTTTCATGGGTACGAAAAAATAAAAGTATTGCAGCAGAAAAAGATCGTCATCTACCAAATTAACCGGCATACAGCAATTGATTTTATTACAGGAAATACCTTCGCGTTTTACGGCGATGAAGCCTGCAACAAAGATGCGGCACTGTATAATTATCATTTGAAACCCGCAAGGATCGCCCTGCAGGCAACCGATAGAAAAGATGATTTGAACAACCTTTCACGTTCCGGCCGCATTTGGCAGTTTTATCACAAAACTATCCTGATCATAGACAGTACCGTAAGGTTTGAAAACACCATATCGAAAATAAAAACGGATGTTTTGTTGATCAGGGGAAATCCGAAATTAAACCTGGCAGATATTACCTCCGCCGTAAGGCCCGCCGTTGTTGTAATTGACGGCTCCAACAGCCTGTGGAAAATTGGTCAATGGAAAAAGGAGTGTGAACAATTACATTTGCCCTGCCATATCATTCCTGAAAAAGGAGCATTTATTTTAAATGCAAATGATCAATGACAGGGAAAAAATTCACATTCCCGTTTACCGGCTAAAAGTATTTTATGCAAAAGAAAATTCGCTCTGCGCTTATTTCCGTTTTTTATAAAGAAGGGCTTGAGCAAATTATTCATTTACTGAATAAATCGGCGGTTACTATTTACAGTACGGGCGGCACACAGGAATTTATTGAAAAAGTCGGGGTGAATTCAATACCCGTTGAGACGCTTACTTCGTATCCTTCCATTTTGGGAGGACGGGTGAAAACACTTCACCCAAAAGTATTTGGCGGTATTTTAGGAAAAAGAAACGACAATGTACATGTGGGAGAAATGAAAGAGCATGATATCCCGGAAATAGATCTTGTTATTGTGGACCTCTACCCTTTTGAGGAAACCCTTGCTTCAACAAATGACGAAAAGCAGATCATCGAAAAAATAGATATCGGGGGACCTTCCATGATCAGGGCCGCAGCTAAAAATTATGCTGATGTCGTTGTTATTGCCTCTAAAAAAGACTATCCACTACTGGAAAATATACTCGCCGACCAAAACGGTGAAACCACCGAAGATCAGCGAAAATTATTTGCCGGGAAAGCATTTGACGTTTGTACCCGGTATGACAATGCCATCTCGGGTTGGTTCAATGAACTGAATATTGCAACCCCGTTTGATAAAGAAAAACATGCTCTTCGATATGGTGAAAACCCTCACCAGCAGGGCATCTTTTTCGGTGACTTCCGGGAGATCTTTTCTCAATTGCACGGAAAAGAACTGTCTTATAATAATCTTACGGATGTGGATGCCGCAATACAGTTGATGGCAGAGTTCAGCGAAAATGCCGAAACGGTATTTGCCATCATTAAACATACAAATGTTTGCGGCGCAGCCATCAGTGACACGGTGCTCACCGCCTGGAAAGGGGCATTGGCAGGAGACCCCGAAAGTGCTTTCGGGGGCGTGCTGGTATGCAACCGTGCCATTGATGAACCGACAGCCAATGCGATCAATGAACTGTTTTTTGAAGTGTTGATCGCCCCTGCTTTCACGGAAGATGCGTTGATAATCTTACAGCAAAAGAAGAACAGGATACTGCTGGAAATGAAAAAATATCCTGCACCCGCCATGCATACAAAAACACTGCTGAATGGAATTTTGGGGCAACAGCCGGATGACCTCAGCTACAGCGAATGGAACGAGGCCGGGGGAAGAGCAACTTCGGCAGCCGAACAGGAGTCCTTAAAATTTGCAAACATCCTCTGCAAACATTTAAAGAGTAATGCGATCGCACTGGTTAAAAAAAACAGGCTGATCGGTAAAGGTTGCGGACAAACCAGCCGCATAGATGCATTGAGGAATGCCATCGATAAAGCAAAACAATTCGGCGAAGACACTACCGGCGCAGTGATGGCAAGCGATGCCTTCTTCCCTTTTGATGACTGTGTGCGAATCGCCCATAACGCCGGGATAGATGCCTATATCCAACCCGGCGGTTCTGTAAGAGATAAAGACAGTATTGAATATTGCAAAGTGAACGGTTTGGCGATGGTGCTCACCGGCACAAGGCATTTTAAACATTAATCTTTGTTACGATCTTCCAAAGCCAAAGGATATTTTGCACTGCTGATCACCGGCATTGTTTGGGGAACTACATGGGTGGTAAGTAAGATCGCCGTAAATGAAATGCCTGCCCTGCAGATGGCAGCCATCCGGCAGTTTATCGGGGGAATGATCTTTGTTTCTTTTTTCCTGATCTTTAAAAAATTTGCATTACCCACCCGCAGGCAATTCGTTTGGCTACTCGTGATGGCTGTTATCATGTTTGTATCCGCAAACGGGCTAAGTACATGGAGTATAAAATATATTCCTGCAGGCTTGAGTTCATTGATCGGCGCGCTATATCCCTTATGTGTCGTCATCCTGGAGAAATTGTTTTTTAAAAGTCGGAAATTGACCGCACTTACTTTTTTGGGCCTGGTGCTGGGCATCGGCGGCATTGCCATCGTTTTTTATGAAAATGCATTTCGCGATGCCGGGCCACAATTTCTTTTCGGAGTATTTCTATCGACAGTTGCAATGCTTTCCTGGAGCCTGGGCACTTTTTTTATTGCAAGAAATAAGGTAGAAATTAATCCTTATTACGGTGTAGGCTGGCAGATGATCCTGGCAAGCATCATCCTGTTTATCCTTGCATACGGCACACAGCCCGCAGTAGCGATAAGTAACATCTCCGTTAAGGCATGGATGGCGATCGCATACCTGGTGTTATTCGGATCGCTGCTGGCCTTTGTTGCCTTTATTTATTCCATGAAAAAACTGCAGCCATCTATTGCTTCACTATATGCATACATAAATCCCCTGGTCGCAATGGTTACCGCTCATTTTGTGCTCGGCGAAAAACTCAGCCTGAATATTTTATGGGGGGCCATCGTAACCCTTAGCGGTGTATTCCTCGTGAATTATTCTATGAAACGATCAGAACAGATCAGGGAAGCTGAGATATAAATTTTGTATAGAGTTCCCGCCAGCCTTTGAAGCGCTTATCGGTTCCTAAAAAGTTATTGTGAAATACCGTGATTAGCGTTCCCCCGTTATCCCGGCAGGTGGTGTAATAATGCATGAGCTGTGCATACGATTCATCGGGCGATAATTTCTCTTCATAGTAACAATTGGCATCCATGAAACAAAAAGGATGAACCCGAAGCGTAGTTATCTTTTCTTCAGACAGATCATACCAATTATATGAGGAAGCCACTGATGCCCTAAAACCGTTGATACTGCCGTAACCCATGCTATGATCGTCTTTGATACCGGCCATAAGGAGATCACGGTAGGTACCCGGAAGTGCCATTTTTATATAATGCCGGCGTGTGGCAGTAACTTTTTGCTGCACAATTTCTTCAAGAATATTTTTCTCTTTTGTGAGAACTGCCGGGTCTTTAAAAGATTTCCAGGAAGGGTGAAGCCCTACAGGATATTGCTTTGCATGATATTGTATCAATTGCCGCATTGCTTTTTTGCCCGGCAGGATATTCTTATCGTAGATACCCGTTTTCTGCGCTACCAGGAAAAAATACAGCGGGTGAAGGGCATAGCGCCTGTGCAGTTCGTGGAGAAAACCAAAACTTTCAAAGGGGTCCTTCTTCATGCCAACCAGGACCGCGATCCTTGTCCATCCCGACTTCATAAGAAAACCGCCGCGTTTCTCAAAAACCCTTTTTCTTTATAGGACCATGCCATATCAATATCATAGGTCGGAACAAAGCGAAAATCCGTAGTAGCGACCGGCATTTCCGGAAATTGCTGCACCAACTTTTTTGCCAGGTCCCTAATCCATACATTGACCAGTGGAATATTTAAAAAACCGTTTTTATAAGCGACGGAATTTTCATGTGCATAACGGCCGAAGCGATCCTTCTCATGCGGGAGGTATTCTTCATAGCGGGTCAGGAGGTAAAATATGGCAGAAAAAATATCAAAAGGATGGTCGCCTTTTTCGTTTTTAAACAAAACCGTCTGTGCTCCCTGCCGCGTTTGCTCAATATTTTGAAGTGTAATACCTTTTTCAAACAGAAGAAGATGTGGTCTTATGTTGTAACTGCCGGGAAGTTCTGCATAACTGTAATTTATTTTTGCCCCAATATCCTTTGCAAAACTTTGTAGATCTGTTGTAATGCTGAAGGGCATTTTCAGGATCTCCTCAAAAATAAATTTGCAGGTATATTGCAGCCGGGCAGTCGTATTTTCAGAATAGATCAGCAACATAAAAAAAGAATTAGAAGACTTCCCGGTTGAGTGCAAAAGAAGATTCGGAAATACCCGACAATGAAAACGACCATCCTATTTTAATCTTTCTTTCCACATTTGATTGAAGGTCTTTTTACTGAATTCGATTTCACCCCGGTGCCTCTTCCAGTCTTTGAACAGTCCATTCACGATCCTGTTTTTCAACGGGCCGGAACCCATGTTCATCATCCCGCGATGCAGGCTGGCCATTTTCCACATCTTCCATGCTGCCCTTTCCGCAAAAGAAGTATGGCCCTCTTCCACGGCCTCTTTCCTGTTGTCCAGCAGCAGTTCATGCAGGTTGATCTTCACAGCGCAGACCTCCGTGCAGTTTCCGCAAAGCGAGGACGCATAGCTCAGGTGTTTGTATTCTTCCATTCCCTGCAGGTGAGGGGTGATCACGCTCCCGATGGGACCGCTGTAGGTGGCCCCATATGCATGGCCGCCGATATTTTTATAAACCGGGCAGGCATTCAGGCATGCGCCGCAGCGGATACAATAAAGGCTTTCCCGTTGTACGGGATTCTTCAAAATATTTGTCCTGCCGTTATCCAGCAGGATCACAAACATTTCATCCGGCCCGTCCGGCTCACCCGCCGCACGGGGACCGGCAATGACACTGTTGTATACCGTTAGTTTTTGCCCGGTCCCGAATGTACTCAGTAACGGCCAAAATAATGCAAGGTCGGTAAGGGAAGGGATCATTTTTTCAATGCCCACAATTACAATATGTGTTTTCGGAAATGCACAACTCAGTCGTCCGTTGCCTTCATTCTCTGTAACAGCGACGGCACCGATATCGCTGATTATAAAATTTGCCCCGGTAACACCTACTTCTGCCTGCACATATTTTTCACGAAGGATCTCTCTCGCTTTCAGCGTAAGCTGCTCCGGTGTAAAATCGGAGGGCGTTCCGAGTTTTTCATGAAACAATTTTGCAACATCCTCTTTGCTTTTATGCATCGCCGGCGTTACAATATGATACGGTGCCTCACCGTCCAACTGCTGAATGTATTCACCCAGGTCGGTCTCAATGCTTTCAATACCGTTTTTTTCGAGATGCTCATTCAGGTGAATTTCTTCCGTAACCATGCTCTTGCTTTTCACCAGCATCTTACAGTTTTTTTCCCGGCAGATCTTTAGGATCTCTTCGATGGCCTGTGCACCATCTTCTGCCCAAATGACCTTTCCGCCGCGCTTGGTAAAATTCATTTCGAATTCTTCCAATTGCTGATCGAGTGTTTCTATGGCCCGCCATTTCGTATTCTTGGCGCGTTCCCTTGCCAGGTGTACATTTTCATATTGCTTCTTCCCCTGCGGAACAGAAGCATTGTAACGGGCAATATTAAAATTGATCTTTCGGCGGTGAAGCAGATCAGCGGCTTTCACCGTGCTTTTGGCGAGAAAGGTTTCAGAAGTTTCCGACATAGTTTTGGTTATTTAATCACTGCCAATTCTTTTCCGATCTTGGTAAAGGCTGCGATAGCTTTATCCAGGTGCAGCTGCTCATGTGCAGCACTCAACTGTACCCTTATCCTTGCCTGTCCCTTCGCCACAACTGGGAAGAAAAACCCGATAACATATATTCCTTCTTCCAGCAGCTTGGCAGCGAAATCCTGTGCAACAGTGGCTTCATACAGCATGATCGGAACAATAGGATGTTCGCCCGGCTTGATATCAAACCCGGCTGCGGTCATTTTTTCGCGGAAATATTTTGTGTTGGCTTCCAGCTTATCACGTAGTTCGGTCGTTTCACTGAGCATATCCAATACCGCTATAGATGCTCCCACGATACTCGGTGCAACTGTATTAGAGAAGAGGTAAGGCCGACTACGTTGCCGAAGCATCTCTATGATCTCTTTTCTGCCGGAAGTAAAGCCGCCGCTTGCACCGCCGAGGGCCTTACCCAATGTGCCGGTAATAATATCTATTCGGCCCATGACATTACGGTGTTCATGGGTGCCGCGGCCTGTCTTGCCGAGGAACCCGGAAGAGTGGCATTCATCGATCATTACGATCGCATCAAATTTATCAGCCAGGTCACAGATCTTATCCAATTGTGCAATGGTACCATCCATGCTGAAGGAACCGTCCGTCACGATGATGCGGCTGCGAAGGGAGGCTGTTTCTTTTAGTTTCGCTTCAAGGTCCTGCATATCGTTGTGTTCATACCGAAAGCGCTGCGCTTTACAGAGACGCACGCCGTCAATAATACTGGCGTGGTTCAGGGTATCACTGATAATGGCATCCTGCTCGTTGAACAGTGGCTCAAAAAGTCCGCCGTTCGCATCAAAAGCTGCAGCATATAATATAGTATCCTCAGTGCCTAAAAATTCCGAGAGCTTTTTTTCCAGTTCCTTGTGAATATCCTGCGTGCCGCAGATAAAGCGTACACTGCTCATCCCGTATCCCCTAAGATCAATATATTTTTTCGCAGCTTCCAATACTTTCGGATGGGACGACAACCCCAGGTAATTATTGGCGCAAAAATTCAGGACCTGCTTACCGTTCACGACTATCTCCGCTCCCTGTTCGCTGCTGATCACCCGTTCATTTTTAAAAAGGCCTGCTTCTTTGATCTCTTTGAGCTCCGATCCTACCCTTCCGGCAAATGCATTATTCATCGTTTGTTCTCTTTTTGACTGCAAAAATACTGAATCCTGCCCTGATAAGGAACGCCTGCGGGAACATGGCAAGACGCCCCGGTAGGACTACTGCCTCAAAAACAGGGTTAAATTTTAAAGGGATGTAACTTTTTCTCCTTTCACGGCGTTACACTACAAAACAAGCATTCTGATATAACTTTAGGACCTCAACGAACGCATGACTGAAAGAGAATATAACGAATGTGTAAAGCTGTATGCAGATAATGTATACCGGTTTATATTGAAAAATCTTCGCAATGAAGAAGATGCTAAGGATGTGGTGCAGGGCGCTTTCGAAAAAATGTGGGTGAGCAGGGCACAGGTAGCGAATGAAAAATGCCGGAGTTTCCTCTTTACGGTGGCCTATAATAATATGATCGATCATATCCGTAAGAATAAAAAGATCGTTCTTAAAGATTCTTTCAACGATTCGGCCGGCGGCACAGGAACACAGCAGCAAAATACGAAACGGATCTTGCAGGAGGCCTTAAGCAAACTGGGCGAAACACAAAGGAGCCTGGTGATGTTGAAAGATTATGAAGGGTATAATTATGCCGAGATAGGGGAAATAACCGGGTTGAATGAGAGCCAGGTAAAAGTATACCTGCACAGGGCAAGACTGCAACTGCGGGAATATATTGTAAAAGTGGAAAACGTCATTTAGATTTTAAGATTCATGATCATTAACAGAAATAATTATGAAAATTTTTTCCTGCTTTATGTAGACGGTGAGTTGTGTGCGGCAGACCGGAAAGCAACGGAAGATTTTGCGGCAGCAAACCCGGACCTGCTGCAGGAATTGAATATCCTGAAGGAAACGGTACTTCAGCCGGAGGAGATCGAATTTACTGCGAAAAGTTCTTTGTATAAAGCCGTTGCCATTGATGAGCACATACAGGAAAAACTTCTTTTGCTGGTGGATGATGAATTGTCCGAAAAGGAAAAGGTTACTGCGTTTTCACTGATTGCCGCAGAACCTGAAGTTGCAACAGAATTCGCATTACTGCTCCGCACAAAATCGGACCCCGACGAACAGATCATTTTTGCCGAAAAACATTTATTGTACCGCAGGGAGAAAGATAACGTCGTAATCGGAAGGTTTGCAAAATGGGCCGTTGCTGCAGTGTTGCCGGGTTTCGGATTATTCTTTGGTATAACATTACTTATCAATAATAAATCTTCGCAATCACCGGTAGCCGTCATCAAAAATGCCCCCGTCAAAGAAGGCAAGATGTCGGAACTTCCCGCTGAGGATACACAAAACAACCTCGCAAAAATACCTGAAGACGCCGGGCCGAAAGATGATGCGGGTAAGTTGCAACCCATCAACAGCATTGATAAAACAGCTTTTACAGGTAAAACGAAAATAGCAGTAGTGCCGATCGCGGAAAAAAATATGATCAGTATGCCGCAGGAAGTTGAATCGGTTCAGGAAGCCCGGCCAATTGTAAAAAAAGAAACTCCTGAAGAACCGGCCCTGAAAAGCAATCCTGAACGGCTGACCCTTATCGCCGCAGTTGCAGAACAGAAAAAATCTGAAGCGCCGTCAGATAACAATATTGTTCCTTTGGAGAATACTTATGCAAAGGCTGTATCTTTTAATGAGGAGGAACGCAGCGGGAATAAGATCCTCTATATGGATGAGGATGATGTAAAACGATCCAAAATCGGAGGGGTTTTCAGAAAAATAAAAAGATTTGTAGAACGCACTGCCAAAATAAAGACCGGCAACAGCTTAAAAATAGCAGGCTTCGAATTCGCAGCTAAATAACTTCACCCGATCTAAAACAAAAAAAGAAAACATGAAAAGGCTCTTCCTTTTACCGGTACTTTGTGCCATGTACACCGCTTCCCTTGCCCAACAGCCGGCCGGGAAAGACAGCACCCGCACCTATAAAAATGACACCATTCGGATAGGCAACATCCTGATCATTAAAAAGAATACAAAAGGAAAAAAAGATTCCGTTTCTTCTACCGTTGAGGTCAACACTAACAGGAGAAGCAACTCCCGCATCAGCACCAACTATGGTATCGTTGACCTGGGGTTTGCCAACTGGACCGATGAAACCAATTATGCCGGTGCCGGCAGTTACCTGGTAAGCAGGCCGGGCTTTCCTGCCTTATCAGGTGACGATCTTAAACTAAAGGGCGGCAAAAGCATTAATGTAAACATTTGGTTTTTTATGCAAAAATTGCAGTTGGTAAAAAACCATGTGAACCTGAAGTATGGACTGGGATTGGAACTGAATAATTATCGCTTCCGCTCCCCGATCAGTTTCAAAGAGAACGGCGCGGTGCCTTATAGCAATGGCTTGCAAACAAATGCCCCGTTCATCTTCCGTGATTCCATTGCTTTTACCAAGAATAAGCTGGCAGCCGATTACCTGACCATCCCGCTGATGTTGAATTTTACTACAGCCAAACAGAGCGGCACACCCGGTTTCAGTGCAAGCTTCGGGGTGAGCGGCGGATACTTATACAGCCAGCGCAACAAACAGATCAGCACGGAGAGAGGCAAGCAAAAGAACAAAGGGGATTACGACCTGGAGCGATTTAAATTCAGTTATATCGCAGAGATCGGCATCAGCCCGGTAAGACTATACGGTTCGTACAGCCCGAAATCGATCTTCGAAAAAAGCCTGGATCTCCGCCCGTACACTGTGGGTATACGTTTCAGCAATTGGTAGTAAATGTGTCTGACACCTTTAAAGTGCCCTGTGTACGAAACCTCCAAGGTGTCAGACACATATTACCCGATTGTCACACACCTTAAAAGTGCATGTGTCAGACACCTTGAAAGTTTATGTGTCAGACACCTCCAAGGTGTCAGACACATATTACCCGATTGTCACACACCTTGAAAGTTCATGTGTCAGACACCTTGAAAGTTCATGTGTCAGACACCTTGAAAGTGCCCTGTGTACGACAGCTCCAAGGTGTCAGACACATATAACCCGATTGTCAGACACCTTTAAAGTGCATGTGTCAGACACCTTTAAAGTTCATGTGTCAGACACCTTTAAAGTTGCTTGTGTACGAAACCTCCAAGGTGTCAGACACATCTTAGTGCATGTGTCAGACTCCTTTAAAGTGCATGTGTCAGACACCTTTAAAGTTCATGTGTCAGACACCTTTAAAGTTCCCAGTGTACGACACCTCCAAGGTGTCAGACACATATACCCGATTGTCAGACACCTTTACCCGCCGGTTTTTTATTTTGCGAAATCCCAGCCATTTAATTTTTTTATAACAAATTACAAGGTTACAATTCCTTATTTTCATGTACTGAATAACGTACGTTTCTGCCCGAAAAAGAACGGTAATAACAAACATGAAAAACCTCCTATTACGACCTGCTGCTTTTTTAGTTATTTTAATGTCATTGGTCTCCTTTAGCCCTGCCGGCTCAAAGGTCCGTGCATTAAAAAAACGTGCGGTCATTAAGGAGTTCCGGCTCACCGAAGGCAATCCTTACTATATCATCGTTTCCAAAAAAGATTACGAATTAAAAGTGTTTGATGAGGAAGGTTGGTATGCCACCTACCCCATTGTATTCGGCAGTAAGGACCTCAGTGATAAAATGCGGGAAGGCGACCGGAAAACCCCGACCGGCAGTTTTAAGATAGTAATCAAGAAGATCCATCCGAAATGGGGCCCGGAATTATTACTGAATTATCCGAATGAAGAAAGTTTTCGCCGGTTCAATGACCGGAAAGCCAAAGGAATGTTGCCGCCCAATGCCCGTATAGGCGATGGGATCGCTATCCATGCAACCCGCCCGGGTGAAGAGTGGACAGTAGATAATTTTTATAATTGGACCGACGGATGCGTATCGGTTAAATATAGGGAAATGAAGGACCTCTACAGCTATATACCCGTGGAACGACGGTAACCATTAAACCTTAATTAATGGATAATGGGGTAATGGATAATGAATAATGGGGAAGTCTTTAACTATTGGCATACTCAATTTTTTTAAATTTCTATCCTGATTTTAGCGACTATTTATAAAGATCAGGTTAGCGTCTCCGTAGCTGAGAAAACGGAAATCATTTTCCATTGCGTATTCATACATTTTTTTCCAATCTTCACCTATTGCAGCCGCCACTAATAACAATAAAGTGGAACGCGGTTGGTGAAAGTTGGTAACCAGAATATTTACAACCCGGAAAATATAACCGGGGGCAATGATGATCCTTGTTTGGGTAAAGATGTTTTCCTTACCGGTCCTGCGCATCCAATTGCCCAATGACTCCAGGGCTTTGTCAGCACTGATGCCTGCATTTGACAGCTTACCCTCATACACTTCCCATTGCCCGAGTGAAATTCCCGGTAACCCCGGGGTTAGTATTGTTTTTACGCCCATCCAATACAATGATTCAAGGGTACGCAGGGAAGTAGTCCCAACTGCGGTTATCGACCCCAAATGCTTCCTGATGTTTTCGACAGTAGTAAGACTCACATCAATATATTCTGCATGCATCTCATGCTCCGCCATGGTTTCGGCTTTCACGGGTTTGAATGTACCGGCACCTACGTGCAGCGTTAGAAAATCTTTTTCAATATTTTTTTCAGAAAGCCTTTCAAAAATACGCGCCGAAAAATGAAGTCCTGCAGTAGGAGCAGCCACAGAGCCGCGTTGTTTTGCAAAGACCGTCTGGTAACGGGCGGAGTCGGCCTCTTCGGTGTTGCGTTTAATATACGGCGGTAAAGGAACATTCCCGGCAGCTTCGGCTACTTCCGCGAAAGTAAAAGAAGCCGGAAGCCAGGAGAGCCGAATGATGTATGAATCGGAAAGTTGTTCGTTTTTTTCAGCGTAGAGCACTGCCTTTTCCTCCCCGATCAGGATCTGTTTTTCCAACTTATCCTCCTTCCACTTTGAAGCTCCTCCAACCAGGCATTTCCAATCCGCTGTACCGGTAGCATTCATAATACTGTTGTACTCTTTAACGGTGCCCGCCGGTTCGAGGCAAAATATCTCAATGCCTGCCCCGCTTTCTTTTTTAAACTTTATCCTTGCATTGATAACTTTTGTATCATTGAAAACCAACAGTGTTTCGGACGGCAGGTGATCTGCTATTTTTAAAAATGCGGTTGCGGTTATTTCACCGTTGCGGTAGACCAGCATTTTAGAAGCGTCCCTCGTTTCCGGCGGATGCATGGCGATCCTCCCTTCCGGAAGTTCATAATCGTACTCTGAGATGGAAATCTGTCGGGGGTTCATTATGAAAATCTGCTGTTGAAGTAATGATGTTCCGGCTGTTAAACAGGTCGCGAAAATAATACATTTCTTCAGTGCAAGCCCCACCGCAGGAAATGACATTTCTACTGTTTTCAGTATCAGTTCCGCGAATAAAAAAAGCAAGGCTTTTAAGCCTTGCAGGTAATACTGGTAAAGAATTATTTTAAAAAAAGTTAAACCGCTATCAATTTTTACTGAACGATATAAGGAACTTTCATACCCCAATTCCCGGTTGGGTTGATAACAATACCCGATCCCCACGCAGAATTGGAACTTAATACCTGGCCGGTAGCACTCAATTTTTCCACTACAGCATGGGCCGCAATGCAAACTGAAGATCCTGCAGCGCCAACAACGCTTAAAGGCACCTGGTAAATAACTGAAGTTTCATCATTATGTGTGCCTGAATAAGGAAATTGGCCAGGGATCGGATTACCCGGAGGATTTACCGGTATGAGAGCACAAGTCCCTGCATACAAATGTGTTTGAGTAATAACGTAGCTGTTCATAGCCGTATAAGTTATATACGCAAAATTCAAGTCATTGGTAATGGTGATGGTGCCTGCATTGTAGGTCTGACCGGCAAACATGGTCACAACGGTTGGAACAATTACGACAGAATCGGCGCCTGTTCGGTTGTTATTTAGCGGTCGGATTGTATTTGTCGCTCCGCCTGAGGAACCAATGTCGGTCGTGTCCTGTTTTTTACAGGAGACAACAAAAACGCTCAAAGAGATCAATACGGGTAAAAAAACTGTCTTTTTCATAAGTAGGTTTGGTTTTAAAGAGAAGGCCCATCCGGCAAGAATGGTATGACACATATACGAACGCAGGATATATAAAATATATTGCCCGAAACAGCCGGGAATATTTGCTTTTCAACAAATAACAGATAAATAAAATGCGTGGTAAAATTGCGGGGTTGCCTCCTTATTTACTCAAATGCATGCTCCGCTCTTTGTACAACTGCCGGAAATAAGGATCGCGGAGGTCTTTGATGAAACGAATGGCTTCCCCGGTACTTTTCATTTCAGGTCCCAGTTCTTTGCTTACACCGGGGAATTTATTAAAGGAGAATACGGGCTCTTTAATCGCAAATCCTTTTAAGTTTTTTTCGAAAGTAAAATCTTTCAATTTTGCAACACCCATCATGATCTTCGTAGCAATATTGAGATAAGGTATCCCGTAGGCTTTTGCAATGAACGGTGTAGTGCGACTGGCGCGGGGGTTGGCTTCAATGACAAAAACATTCCCGTCTTTTATCGCAAACTGGATATTGATCAGTCCTTTAATTTTCAGTGCCCGCGCAATTTTTTCCGCATACTCTTCCATTGCATGCACGATCAGCGGTGTAAGATTGAATTGCGGGAGGACCGCATTACTGTCGCCGCTGTGAATACCCGCCGGTTCGATATGCTCCATCAATCCCATAACATGAAAATCTTCCCCGTCAAAAATGGCATCTATCTCTGCCTCCTGGCAGCGATCCAGGAAATGATCGATGAGTATTTTATTGTCGGGCAAATGTTTCAACAGGCTAAGCACGCCGCTTTCCAGTTCTTCGTCGTTAATAACGATCCGCATGCGTTGTCCGCCCAATACATAGCTGGGCCGCACCAGTACGGGGTAACCAACCTTGTTGGCTACTTCTATAGCATCATCCGTGGTTAAGGCCGTGCCGTATTCCGGGTATGGGATCTCCATCTCCTTCAGCATATCACTAAACCGACCCCTGTCTTCCGCAATATCCATGCTGTCGAAAGAAGACCCGATAATTTTTATCCCTTTTTCATGAAGCAGTTTTGCGATCTTAAGGGCTGTTTGTCCACCCAATTGCACTATCACACCTTCGGGTTTTTCATGTTCAATGATCTCCAGCACATGCTCCCAATACACGGGTTCAAAATAAAGCTTGTCGGCCATATCAAAATCTGTGGATACCGTTTCCTGGTTGCAGTTGATCATGATCGCTTCATAGCCTGCTTCTTTAATAGCCAGCAGGCCGTGTACGCAACAATAATCAAATTCAATACCCTGCCCGATCCGGTTTGGCCCGCTGCCTAAAACAATAATTTTTTTCTTTTCGGAAACTACCGATTCATTGGAAGCCAATGTTCCCGACGATCCCGGGTTATTTTGCTGCGAAGCCTCAAACGTAGAATAGAAATAAGGTGTCTTCGCTTCAAATTCGGCGCTGCAGGTATCCACCATTTTAAAAACCCTGGTGATACCGGCCTGTTTCCGTCGTTCATATAATTTTTCTGCATTACCGTCCTTCATGATGCGAACCATTTGCTCATCGGAAAATCCAAGCATTTTTGCCTCACGTAATAATGTATCGGGAAGGGAAAGCATATTGTATTTGGCGATCTCCTTTTCGCAATCACAGATCTTTTGTACCTGGTAAATAAACCAACGATCGATAAATGTGCTTTCACAGATGCGCTTCACGCTCACGCCGGCCATCAGGGCATCTTTGATCCGGAATATCCGGTCCCATTTCGGTGTTTTAATATATTCAATAAGTTCTTCAGCCCGCATCAGGCTTTTACCGTAATACCCCAAACCCACCGCTTCGTTCTCCAGGCTTACACAGGCTTTCTGTACTGCTTCTGCGAAACTTCGGCCGATGGCCATCACCTCACCCACACTTTTCATTTGCAGGCCAAGGGTATCATTCGCACCTTTAAATTTATCAAAATTCCAACGGGGGATCTTAACGATCACATAATCCAGCGCCGGCTCAAAATATGCAGAAGTAGTTCCGGTGATCTGGTTCTTCAATTCATCGAGGTTATAACCGATGGCCAGTTTTGCAGCGATCTTAGCGATGGGATAACCTGTGGCCTTACTCGCCAACGCCGAGCTGCGGCTTACGCGCGGATTGATCTCTATAGCAATGATCTCTTCGGTATGAGGGTTAAGCGCAAACTGTACATTGCAACCGCCTGAAAAATTACCGAGATCACGCATCATTCGAATTGCTGTATTTCGCATCAGTTGAAATGCAGTATCGCTCAGCGTCATGGCCGGCGCTACGGTAATGCTATCGCCGGTATGCACGCCCATTGGGTCCAGGTTTTCTACTGTGCAAATAATGACTACATTATCCGCATCATCCCTCAGCAGCTCCAATTCAAATTCTTTCCAACCCAATACGGCCTTTTCTACCAACACTTCGTGCATGGGTGAGGCAGTGAGGCCGTTATTCAATGCTTCGTCCAATTCGTCTTTACTGTATACCAGCCCGCCGCCTGTACCCCCGAGTGTGAAGGAGGGTCTTATTACCAACGGGAAACCGATCTCCTGGGCAAATTCTTTTCCTTCCAAAAAAGAGTTTGCGGTCCTGGCCGGTGCCACCGGGATATTCATGGCTATCATCCACTGCCGGAATTTTTCGCGGTCCTCTGCTTTATCGATCGCTTTTATATCAACCCCGATCAGCTTTACATTATGTTTTTCCCAAATCCCCAATTCATCCGCTTCCTTACAAAGATTGAGGGCAGTCTGGCCGCCCATGGTGGGCAACACAGCATCAATTTGATTTTCTTCCAGTATCTGTTCAATGCTTTCTGCAGTAAGCGGGAGGAGATAAACACGGTCCGCCATCATCGGGTCCGTCATGATAGTTGCGGGATTGCTGTTGATGAGGATCACTTTAACCCCTTCTTCCGGAGGCTTCGGGCCGCTTGGGTACCGCTGTAATCAAACTCGCAGGCCTGCCCGATGATGATGGGGCCGCTTCCTATTATTAAAACTGATTGTATGGATTCGTTCTTAGGCATGAAAATTTGCCGTTGGTGTGGCGTGCAAAAGTAACGGGAATGAAGGAAAATAAAAATTTGAAAAACGGTTAAAATCCACCGAGCTCAAACTCCACTTCCCATGCAGCCGGGCGGAAAAGTTCCAGTTCCACTAAATGATTGCCGAGTCGTATGGCTATTCTCAGCGGGAAAATGATATCATCCAATATCGTCGTGGCTTCCCGATCCGTGTATATTTTACTGCTCCTTGCAAAGTTTCCATTGATTATGCTGATATCCGTTACAGACTGGGGCAATACAATACCGGTGATCGTAGCTTTGGTCTGGGGCTTGGATATCAGCCTTACCTGCGAGGCTGCTCCCCGCTGCTCGCGTACGGCTATCCGCACCACTCCCATAGACTTGGTTATGATATTATACGGCTTTTCATATTCACCCGTATAATTATCTTTAGACCAATAACCTTTGATGATGCTGTCTTCACTGTTTACTTTCAGATAATGAAATTCTCCTGCACCTGAGCGTTGACCTTTTTTGAAACTCCCTTTATAAAAATTACCATCCTTAAAAGTATACCATCCCTCGCCGTCGGGATAACCGTTTTTAAAATTCCCTTCGTACATATCTAGACCAATCGCCTTTCCCGTGCCGTGAGCCTTCCCGCCTTTACATTCGCCCGAATAGTTTCCTTTCAATTCCTGAGCGGAAACTTCGCATGATGTTTGAGCGGTAGCAGAAACAGTTAAAATAACTGCAAAGAAAAGCGCACCGCATTTTATTGCGTTAATTTTATATCGCATACAGAAAAATTTAAAGGTTCAGGATTTTCAAAAAGGTTCTCAATGAAATTACTTCTTTCCCGGTATATATGGGTATATTATCTCAGTACGCTTTATTTAATCGTTCCGATACATCAGGTTTCCGCTCAAATATTCCCACAGAAGCATTACCCGCAAAATTATTTTCAATGGCCGTAGGAGTATCGGTGGATATCGTCGCCAACTTCGGAGAACTACGGCCCAACCATTATCATATGGGCCTCGATTGCCGGACAGATCAGAAAGAAAATGTGCCGGTATATGCTGCAGCGGAAGGGTACGTTGCCAAAGTAAAAATTGAGCCGTTCGGTTTCGGGAGGTGTATCTATATCAATCATCCTAACGGGCTCACTACGCTCTATGCACACCTCAATGCCTTTGAACCCGCCTTGGAGAAATATGTTACCCAACAGCAATACAACCTGCAGAAATGGAATATTTTTATTGATATTCCGCCCGCATTGTTCCCGGTGAATAAAGGAGACCGCATTGCTGCAAGCGGTAATACCGGCGGATCACAGGGCCCTCACCTGCATTTTGAAATAAGAAATACCGAATCAGATAAAAACCTGAATCCGCTGATGTTCGGACTCCCGCTGCAGGATGATGTACCACCCGCTGTTCTGCGCCTGGCAGTATATGACCGCAGGGTAAGCACCTATGAACAAACCCCGAAACTTTACCTGCTTAAAAAAATAAACGGGGTTTATACTGTTGCAGGCGGAAAGATCATTGCACCTTCGGAAAAACTGAGTTTTGCCATTACGGCAACTGATCGCATTTCCGGTTCCTCGAATCCGAACGGGATATACGGAGCTGCAGTATTCATTGATGATGTATTCAGCAGCAGTTTTGAATTGGACAATATCGGCTACGATGACACCCGATACATGAATGCACATATTGATTACCGGGTACGGAGCAGCGGCGGTTCCTGGTTGCAACATCTTTCACCCCTGCCCGGCCATAATAATACAGTATACAAAACCGGTGCAAACAGCGGTGTAGTGTCCGTAAAGGATAAAGAGGCCGATGTGAAAATAACTGTGGCCGATGCCAACGGCAATCAATCAGAACTGCGATTTGTATTGGCTCCGCCGGTGAACAATACGCCTGTAAGAAACATCTATGCTGATCAACAAAAAATGCTCCCGGGGCATTTGAATATTTTTGAAAACAACACCTGCCGGTTCTTCCTCCCGGAAAATGCATTGTATGATACCGTGAATTTTATTTACCGGGAACTTTTTGCAGATGAAGGGAAAAAAATTTATCAGCTGCACAACACCGGTGTACCGGTGCATACTTATTTCCCGGTAAGCATCAGGGAAGTCTTTTCCTTATTCGATACGGGGAAGGTCGTTATGAAACGCTTTTCGGGGAGCAAAGAGGATTTTAAGAAAGCAAATTACCTGGACAGTTGGTACACGGCCTCTTTCCGGGAGTTTGGGAACTTTCAACTGATGGTGGATAACATACCGCCGTCGATAATACCGGTTGGCTTCAGTAGCGGTATGAATGCATCCAAATTGAACAGGATACAATTCAGGGTTTCGGATAACGCGGAGGACCTGCAAAGTTTTACAGCATTGCTCGACGGGAAATGGTTGCGTTTTACAAACGATAAAGCGCGGAATTTCATTTACAATTTTGATGAACATTGCCCGCCGGGTGCCCATATACTCGAGGTTACCGCCACAGATCTTGTAGGAAACCAAACCACCAAGACATTTAGTTTTACGCGCTAAGGAAATAATGACAACAATAAAAACTAAATCAGCAAACGCAAAGGCCTTATCCGTCCCTCTTCCCGGCGTGATGCCGGCATTAAAGAAGATTGGGTCAAAAGCCCCGGCATTTACGGGCATTGATCAGAACGGTTCAAATATTTCCCTGGACGATTACCGGGGAAAAAAGATCATACTTTATTTCTACCCCCACGATGATACGCCTACCTGCACCGTACAGGCCTGTAACCTGCGGGATAATTATGCGGCTTTATTACAGGCAAACTTTGCCGTGATCGGTATCAGCACCGACCCCGTAAAAAAGCATAAAAAGTTTGAAACAAAATTCAACTTACCCTTTCGGCTTATCGCAGATGAAGATCACTGCATCGCAGAGAAATACGGAGTTTGGGGTGAAAAGAAATTTATGGGACGCACCTATGACGGCATACATCGCACCACTTTTCTTATTGATGAAAAAGGAAAAATAAAAAATATCATCACTAAGCCGGATACAAAGCGCCACAGTGAACAGATCATGGGGTTAGGTAAAAGTATATAGGTAGATAGGTATATAAAGTATGTGCCGGGAAAGTTTGACAACAATATGAATACACCTCACTTTCGCATAAAAGAAAATTCCTTTTTGGCGAGGCTTGCCTCTAAAAAGTTAAAGGTCGATAACGTTGCCCTCGTTGTTGGAAAAACCATTCACCTGTATGGACGTACTAAAGATGACCTCCTCAAAAATAAAGAATGGCTGAGGCATGAGCTCTGCCATGTAAAACAATTTAAACAGCATGGTTTTTTACCCTTTATTGCGAAATATCTATGGGAAAGCATTCGCAAAGGATATTATAATAATAAGTACGAGAGAGAAGCAAGGGCTGCGGAAGAGGAACATGATTAAAAAGGGATACCAACTTTTAAAAAGTTCGTATCCTATTTTTATGATAAGTAGAAAAGTATATATAGATCTACGTACAGCTTTCGCAATGATACCTTAGGTACCTATATACTTATAAACTAACTACTTCTTAATTAACATCCTTCCCCTCTTCCAGTTTCTTAATGAAGTCCTCCACAGCTTTTTTATTGTTCGCATCGGGAGCCAACGGCAAGGCCGCTCTTGCATGTTTTAAGGCGTTCTTATAATCACCGGTGGCAGAGTACCCACGCATCAAACCCATATTCGGGGTAAACATATTCGGGTATTTTTGCCCGTTCATTTTAAATACTTCCAAGGCTTCCGCATTTCTTTTTTCTTTCAGCAATTACCGGCCGTATTGATGCATCTCCTGCATATTTGCCATAGGCATGGCCTCCTTCATCAATGCATCTGCCTCTGCTTTGCGGTTAACTTTATTAAGCAACATGGCCCGGGTACTCAGTGTTTTAAAATTTTTCTGACCCACAAATACCCCGTTTATAGCCGTTTCACTCCATGTTATGCTTCTTCCATATTTCCGTTGTTGGCCACGGAAAAGTTGATGGCTTCCAGCAAGGCTTCATGTGAGAATCCTTTACTGCTGCGCAGTTCCCTTCTCATGGATTCCATTTGCGTATTCACAAAGTCTACCTGCACCGTAAAAGGGATCTTCATTCTCTCCCAAAGCAAGGCGATCACCGCACTGTTATCTTTCTGATCCATGAACTCATATTTCAATCGTTCCACGCTTTCTGTCATAGGTACGGTCTTTACATTTACACGAAGAGCATCCTCCTTCGGATCATAAAAATAAGAGCCCCATGAGGTATGATTTTTACTGAATATGAGGTTGGCATTTCTTTCTTCCATATCTACGAAAAAACCATAGGTGCCTGCAGGCAAGGGCTTTCCTTCTATCGTCACATCCGTGCTGAAGGTCATAGTAGTATTTTCATTGGCACCTGCACGCCACGGTGCCGCTTTGGATGTGCCGAACCCAAGATCATTAAAACCGTAGCCTACCAGTTTACCCCAAATTTTTCCTTCCCTTCCCTTTACAGCGGGCCGGCCGTAATGAATGGTTACATCCGTGATGCCGATCTTCTCCGACACCGATGCTTTTTTAATTGCCGCCGTCCGGGGGCGTGGTTAATTGTGCTAAAGAAAACAGGGAGCATAATATTGCACTCAGCTCAAAGGAGATTTTTTTGAGCATAGCTTTTAATTTAGGCATTAAATTTAATATTACTTTAATCATGTTTGCTGTAAAATTGATAAGTGGTCATCAGAGCACCCTTGTCACTTCACCCACTTCAAATACCCGCTCCATCACGTCTTTGGTAAGCAACTGCCCGTAGCGGTTCACACCGATGATCTCCGTTTCAAAAACCGCATTACCTTTCTTAAGCTTTACCGTTTGATCTTTCTGATAAAGATGGGCATTATACAGATCCAATTGCGCCGAAATATTTTCTGCTTTAAGCAAGGTGGTTTTATCCGTTAACATACCGTGAAGTTGTTTTGCAAGCAGGACCACGTCATATTTTTTCCCGGTTATCTGTGCCAGGGATGTTGCATGGGTCAAAGCGGGATCAAACACCGTTTGGTTGATATTGATGCCTATACCTATAATAGCCCATGACCATTCTGTCCCTTTGTAAATATTTTCAATAAGGATGCCTCCTGTCTTTCTGTCACGACTGTAAATATCATTCGGCCACTTAACGGTAACATCTTCACCGGCATGTGCAGCAAAAAATTCCCGGCAAACATTTGCGGTAAATATGCTGAGGAGGAACGGTACTGCCTTAAAGACCGTATCGGGCCTGATGGCTAAGCTCATGATGATATTTTCACCGGGTGCACTGTTCCAGGTTTTCCCCCTTTGCCCCCGCCCGGAGAGCTGTTCCCTTGCAAACCATGCCTGCCCATGCCTCGCCAATCCTGCATGCGCCTGCCCGGTGGCATAGTTGTTGGTACTTTCCACGCTATCTAAAATGCTAAATAATTCGTTTTGTCGGGGTAATACGCCCATCAGGTAAAAAAGAAATTGTATTTTTGATAATATATCTGCAAGCTACTGATTCAGCGCTGCAAGCATGGCAAAAACCATGTATTCATTCAACAAAAAGTATAAAATTTGACTAATAACTTAAGTGTACTGGAAACGCGCAAAAAAAGCAGTGTAACGAGGCTTACCAAAAACAGTAAAATTCTCAAAACCATAATAAATGCTATTCACGAAAAGAAAGGCGAAAATATCATCAGCCTCGACCTTCGTAAGATACCCGAAGCGGTAGCTGATTTTTTTATTATTTGCGAAGCAAACAACCCTACATTGCTCAAAGCGATCGCCGATGATGTGGAACATGAAGTAAAGGAAAGATGTAATGAGAGTGCATATAAGCACGAAGGAAGGCAGGCGCAGCAATGGATCCTCATTGATTATGTAAATGTGGTCGTACACATCATGCTGCCTGAGCCGAGAAAATTTTACCGGCTGGAAGAATTGTGGAGTGACGCGGTCACCACGGAACACAATCAACAATAATTTTAAAAGCAGCACAGCGAAAGGACAATGGCAATACAAAATAATAAACCCGTGGGCAAAAGGAACTTCAATCCGGATAACATACCCACACCCGCGGATGATCCCAATAAGAAAAAAAATAAGTTCAGCATTTACTGGGTATACGGCGTTATCCTCTTAGGCCTCATTGTGTACAATGTAATGAGAACCGTATCCACCGCAGGTATAGAAGTAAACCAGGTATACCTGACCGAACTACTCAAACAGGGAGATGTGGTGCAGGACCTCCGGATCGATAAAGAGAAGACAGGGCTGGTAGTCGTTAGAAATAAAAATATTGCACGTATGTACCTCAACAAGGACAGCGTGGCAAAGAAGATCGGTTTTTATACCACATTTGTAAATGCGCAGGATTATGAGATCCTGAAGAAGAGCCCGGCACCGCAGGTATATTTTAATATCCCCAAAGACGAAGTTTTTGCAACGCAATTGGATGATTTTTATGAAAAGAATCCCACTACACGCCGTATCCTTCCTAACTATATGGAAGAAGGCGAAGTTTTCGGAGATCTTATCAAAACCGTGTTTCCTATCCTGCTTATCGCATTATTGTTTGTAATGATGATGCGGAAGGTCAGCGGCGGCGGCCCCGGTGGCGGTGGCCCCGGCGGGATATTCAGCATCGGGAAATCAAAGGCCACTTTATTTGATAAAGGCACCAGGGTCAATATTAATTTCGGTGACGTAGCCGGCCTGGATGAAGCCAAGGTAGAGGTCATGGAGATCGTAGACTTCCTGAAAAACCCAAAGAAATATACCGCCCTCGGTGGTAAGATCCCGAAAGGTGCTTTGTTAGTGGGCCCTCCCGGTACCGGTAAGACTCTGCTTGCCAAAGCCGTAGCAGGTGAAGCACAGGTGCCTTTTTTCAGCCTGAGCGGTTCCGACTTCGTGGAGATGTTTGTGGGTGTAGGTGCAAGTCGTGTACGTGATCTGTTTAAGCAGGCCAGGGAAAAAGCACCATGCATTATTTTTATCGATGAGATAGATGCGATCGGGCGTGCAAGAGGAAAGAATGTGATGATGAGCAATGATGAGAGAGAGAATACCCTTAACCAATTGTTGGTGGAAATGGACGGTTTCGGTACCGACCTCGGTATCATTATACTTGCGGCAACTAACCGTCCTGATGTATTGGATACTGCGCTGTTGCGCCCGGGTCGTTTTGACCGGCAGATCACTATTGACCGGCCGGATCTTGCGGGTCGTGAAGCGATCTTTAAAGTGCACCTGGAGCCGATCAAAATATCACAGACACTTGACATACATAAGCTGGCGGAACAAACCCCGGGCTTTGCGGGTGCAGACATTGCCAACGTGTGCAACGAAGCAGCATTGATAGCAGCGCGGAAAAATAAAGAAGCGGTAGATATGAGTGACTTCCAGGATGCCATCGATCGTGTGATCGGCGGGCTGGAAAAAAGGAACAAACTCATTTCCCCGGAAGAAAAAGAGATCATTGCCTACCATGAGGCAGGTCATGCGATCTGCGGCTGGTACCTGGAACACGCGTACCCGTTGCTGAAAGTGACCATAGTTCCGAGAGGAACCGCTGCGCTGGGCTATGCCCAATACACTCCTAAAGAACAGTACCTTTATAATACGGACCAGTTGAACGACCAGATCTGCATGACGCTCGGCGGCCGCGCTGCGGAAGATATTTTCTTCGGAAAGATCAGCACCGGCGCAAGTAATGACCTTCAGCAGATCACGAAGATCGCTTACAGCATGGTGACGGTGTACGGCATGAATGATAAATTGGGTAACATCAGTTATTATGATCCCGCCCAGGAAAATGTTTTTACAAAACCCTACAGCGAAGAGACCGGGAAACTGATCGATACCGAAGTAAGGTCTATCATTGAAGCGGCTTATATTAAAACCAAGGAACTGCTTACGGAGAAAAAAGGTGACGTGGAAAAGCTTGCAAAAGAGCTGTTGGTTCAAGTGGTATTGTTTATGTGCGATGTGGAAATGGTGATCGGTAAAAGGCCTTTTGAAGAGAAAAAATTATTGGATATAGATCCGCCGGAAGCAGGTGCTGATGTTGTATCGGAAGAACCTTCACCGGAAATGCCCGCAGAACTTAAAAACCCGCCCGCAATTTAAAATGCACAAATGGCAACATCACCTGCAAAGGAAAAAATACTGAAGAGAATAAGGGAGGCACTGAGTAATCCGGTGCCTTTGCCTTTTCCGCACAGCGAAGGTGTGCAATCTGTTTATACAGAGAACAATGAAGACCCTGCAGTGGTTTTTGCAGAAGAATTTACAAAGCTGCAGGGGAAATTTGCATTTTGCGAAAATGAAAAGGATCTGCGCGAACAACTCGCAATACTGATCAAAGAAAAAGAATGGACAAAGGTCTATTGCCGGGAATTGGCTTTAAAACAATTACTGGCTGATATTTCCGTACCGGTTTATGATGACCTTCCATCCTGCGATGTGTCGCTTACCGGCTGTGAGTATTTAGTGGCGCGAACGGGCAGTATAGTGCTGAGTGCTGCACAGGAAAGCGGTCGCACCGTAAGCGTTTACGCACCCGTACATGTATGTATAGCCCATGAAGACCGGGTGGTATATGATATCAAAGACGCCTTGCTGGGTCTAAAAACAAAATACGGCACTGCTTTCCCCTCCTTCATTAGCTTTGCAAGCGGACCCAGCCGCACAGCGGATATTGAAAAGACATTGGTCACAGGTGTACACGGCCCGAAAGAAGTATATTGTTTTTTAACGGAAAGGAAATAAATCATACAACATGAGCACCTCCTGCTATAATCTTTTTGTGTACGGTTCCCTACGCAGCGGTTTTCGTAATCCCGCTTATGAATACCTCACCCGTTATTTTTCTTATGTAGGGGAAGCATTGGTAAAGGGCCGGTTCTTTGATAACGGTATCAACCCCGTTGCCATACCGTCGGAAGAAGAACATTTTATTCTCGGAGAATTATATACTATGCCCGGCCCGCAGGAATTTTCCTGGGCCTTTGAACAGTTAGATGATTACGAAGGGATAAATACCGTAGCGGGCCAACATGCATTATACCGGAGAGCACTCGTGGATGTGTACAGGAAAGGAGAAAATACCAATGCCTGGATCTATTGGTACAACGGAGATGTAAAGGGATTAACCCCAATAGAAACCGGTGACCTGATGAAATACTTACATCAAAAAAATCAATCCTGATCTTTGATGGAAGCTTCAAAAAAAATATATTTTCTCTCGGACTTTCACCTCGGTGCACCTGATCCTGCAGCCAGCCTTGTGCGGGAAAAAAAAATAGCCGGTTTCCTGGAAGAAATAAAAAAAGATGCTGCGGAGATTTTTATTGTAGGCGACCTGTTCGATTTTTGGTATGAGTATCGGAAAGTGGTACCGAAAGGCTATGTAAGGATACTGGGTAAAATGGCGGAGGTCACGGATGCCGGGATCCCGATCCATTTTTTTGCCGGGAACCATGATATGTGGATGAAAGATTATTTTCAGAAGGAACTGAATATTAAAGTATATCAACAACCGGAAACATTTATTTTATCGGGGAAGCGTTTCCTTATCGGCCACGGTGATGGCCTGGGGCCGGGCGATAAAGGATATAAGATGATGAAAAAAGTTTTCCGGAATCCCGTGTGCCAATGGTTGTTCGGCATATTACCGCCCAATATCGGGATGGGTTTAGCTGATCACTTCAGCCATAAAAGCAGGGCAAAAACGGGGAAGGCTGACGAGATCTTTTTAGGGGAAGAAAAAGAATGGCTGGTTATTTATTCCAAAGAGGTCCTTCAAAAAGAACATTTCGATTTCTTTGTTTTCGGGCACCGTCACCTACCGTTGGATATACAGCTTACCGACAAAAGCCGGTATATCAATCTCGGGGATTGGATAAAATATTTTTCATACGCCGTATTTGACGGCGAAGATCTTTCTTTACATTATTATAAAACTGAAGTTGCTTAAAAAAATACATATCCTTTTGATCCCGGTCCTTGTGTTAGGCTTACATGCCTGCAGCCAGGTTCGTACGGGCTTTGACTCTGCAAACGTGCAGGGCTCAAAGTCGAACAGTGCTTTCAGCTACGTCAGCTTTATCCCGGGTTCTTACAGTTTCATAGATATTGATGTGTTGGATAATATTTACCTGATCACGGAGACCAACCGGCTGAAAAAAATAAAAGCTAACGGGGATTCGGTAGCCGTATTCAATGATGTGAAAAAATACGGTAATCCATCGCTGATCGACGTCAGCAATCCCTTGAAGATCCTTGTGTATTACCAAAACTATTCTACCGTTGTTATCCTGGACCGCCTGCTCAGCTTTCGCAACAGCATCAACTTCCGGCGGAAGAATATTTTTAAAGTGAGGGCATTGGCCACTTCATACGATAATAATATCCGCCTCTTTGATGAACAGGATTCGAAGCTGAAAAAAACGGATGATGATGGTAATGTGTTGACGGAATCAAATGATTTTCGCCAGATCTTTGACACCGTACCCTCGCCTTCATTTATCACGGACACCGATAATTTTACTTACCTCTACGACGCCGACAGGGGCTTCTATATTTTTGATTATTACGGTTCATTTAAAAACAACCTGCCTTTTCTTCATTGGGAGCATGTAGCCGTGACCGGCAACCGGCTGATGGGCTTTACAGGAGATACCCTGTACAGTTATGAACTGAATTCCCTTAACCTTAAATCTTACCGGCTACCGGATTTCTTCAAAGGATATAAGGACATCAAAGCGATGAACGGAAAAGTATACCTTCTGCGTAAGGAAGGTGTGGAAGTATATAAAATACTTTGACTGATTAAACACAAAACATGAATTTTTTGGATCGGATGATATTGGACAATACGGTACGCAATTACCTGTTTGTATTTTCCGTGATAGCAGTAGTGTTTGTTTTTAAAAGATTATTGTCGCACAGTATCGCCTCACTTCTATACCTGCTGATCAAAAAGAAATGGAAATCGATCGGGAAAGAACAGTTCATTTCGCTCACCCTTAAACCGCTGAGCTGGTTCGTAGTTATCACCGTTTTTGTTTTTGCATTAGACAAACTGGTGTTCCCTTCAGCCTGGTCATTTAACATCCGGAAGGTCGGAACGAAAGAGATCTTCGAAAAAGCCGGCATCACCGCCGTTATTATTTCCTTCTTTTATTTTGCAGTAAGTTTTATTGATTTCATTGCGCTGTTACTGGAAGAAAATGCCAATACGGCCAAAGATAAAAGCCACGGGCAGGTCGTGCTTTTTTTTCGTGACCTCCTGAAAGTACTCGTTGCGATAATCGGTGTCCTGTTCGTAATAAAAGCAGCCTTTGATCAGAACATCGGCAGCCTGCTCACGGGCCTGAGTATTGTAGGTGCCGCGCTGGCATTGGCCGCAAAAGAAAGCATCGAAAACCTGATCGCTTCCTTCATCATATTTTTTGATAAGCCTTTCTTTACCGGTGATACCCTCAAAGTAAATAATGTATCGGGCACGGTAGAGCATATCGGCCTCCGCAGTACCCGCATTCGTACTTTGGAAAAGACCCTGGTAACGGTTCCTAACAAGCAGATGGTAGACAGCATCGTAGACAACCTGAGCATGCGTATTAAGTGGCGCGCGGAGATCAAACTAATGCTTTCGGAAAAAAGTAAACCGGCTGCCATACAGGAGCTGATCGATGCGGTAAAAATATTATTGGATGCGAAACAGGAAGAGATCATTAAAAGTTCTGTGTTCCTTACCAACTACAGCAAGGACGGCATAGAAATAACCATTGAATATTTTACCCCTCCCTTCAGCCGCGGAGAATTTGATAAGGAAAAACAAAAAATTAATTTTCTACTTATGCAGCTCATGTCAGATCATGAACTTGAAATGTCCTCCTCTGCCGGCAGTATCAATATTATCAATGATGGTGTGATTACCCCTAAGCAGAACAGTATTATCTAAAGGTCTTTTTTTACAAAAGGGATTTTATTTGGTCAACATTTCGGTAAACTCCGTTTCCCATTTCCCGCTTTTTCCGTACTCTACCAGGCGGCCGGTCTCTTTCCCGTCTTTCATGATAATGATCGTAGGTACATTGGTGATCTTAAAAGCATCAGTAAGATTACCTAATGTTTTTTTGCTGCGGTCCACCGCAAAAAAGCTGATGTTGTTATCGGCAAACCCGCTCATCTGCTGAGCCTTAAAAAACTTCGGCAGGATCACCTGCGTGTCTTCGCACCATGTACCGCCGAATACTACAAACTGAACCTTTCCTTTTGCCGCCTCCATTGCATTTAGCATGGCCATATCCGGTTTGAAAGCAGTTTGATTGGGGCCATACCAGGAGGCAAAGGCCGGGTTGTTTTCCAACGCATATTTACTAATGATCCCGTTGAGGATCGTTACTTTTCTGTCATCTACTGTGGAAGTGTACGGGGTTTGAGCGATGGTATTCCCGGTGAGGCAACTGAGGATAATACCTAAAAGAGCGAATTTTTTCATTTTTTAATTTTACAGGAAAATAATATTAATGGGTGGCAACCGACCTGACTTTTTACAGGCTAAGTTTCAGTTCATTTAAAAATAACTTCAGTTTTTTTAGTTCTTCAATGACCGCAAAGCCTTCATCTGCTTTTTTATTGTTCTTCAGGAAATCCCTTGCCCCTTCTATGGTATACTTTTTTTCACGAAGCAGGTGATGGATCATCTTGAGGTTTACGATATCTTCCGGGCGGAAATGCCGGTCTCCTTTTCCGTTCTTTTTCGGTTTTAGAATATCAAATTCGTTTTCCCAAAAACGGATCAGCGAAATATTTACATTGAACATTTCCGCAACCAATCCGATGCTGTAATACTTTTTTTGAAAGAGCAGGTCGTTATCCGGCACATTGATGAGGTCGGCCGTTATGGAAGTTTCGCTGAGTTTTTTTCTGCCTCGGGTGCTTTTTACAGCAGTTGCGGGTATCTGTTCAGTTTCGGTGACGAAATTGATCTCCGTGATCTCTTCACCTGAAGCTGCGGGAACGGAATCCTTCACAGGTCCTGATTTCCCCCGTTTTTTTTCATTTTCCGGGGCTTCATCAAATGCAAATAAGGTGGTTTGTTTTAAAGCCATATTGTAATTTAATCAAAACTTTTAGCACTTCCCGTAGCGGCAATTTTTAATAACCGATCATATTGCTCAGCATTGAGGTCGTTGTAAAAGAAATAGACAGGATCTACCGCGTTCCCGTTCACTTGTACTTCATAATGACAATGAGGGCCGGTGCTTTTCCCGGTACTGCCTACCCACCCGATCACTTCGCCGCGTTTTACTTTTTGTCCGCCGCGTGCTTTTATCCTCACCATATGGCCGTACAATGTTTCATAACCATAGCCGTGGTTAATGATGACATGATTGCCGTATCCGCCCTCAGCATAACCCGCCAGTTTCACTGTTCCGTCTCCCGTGGCATAGATAGGTGTGCCTTGTGGTGCAGTAAAATCAAGTCCTTTATGCAGTTTTGGTGTGCCGTATACCGGGTCTATCCGCATACCAAAACCGCTGGCAATACGGTCCAGGTCTTTGTTACTCATCGGCTGAATGGCAGGAATACTCGCCAGTTTCTGGTCCTGGTTCTTAATAAGCTTTTCAATGGCGATATAACTGCTGAGCTGGTAAGTGATGCGTGCATCCATATTATTCAGTTGTGCCGCAATATCTTTTCCTAAAGCTTCATCATTCATCACACTCACTTTATCCAACTCCTTTTGCTTTTCTACCAGTTTTGCTCTCATGCTGTCCGGGACCGGGTTTTGTTCAAAGATCGAACGGTAAACATCATTATCCCTTTTCTCGAGGGTGGTCAGCTGATCTTCTACAGAACGCAATTTGTTATTCAGCATTTTATAATTGTCCCGCATTAGTTCATAACGACGGTTAGCCTGCAGATCTGTAGGTTTTGGGAAAAAGCGGTCGTATACATAAATAATAATAGCTGAGCTTACGATAAGTGCAGACAAAAAGCCGAAAAAACGTAACAGTTTTACCCTAAGCGGCGTTACCAGCTTTTCATACCGCAGGGTATGTGTATTATAAAAGTATTTTATCTTCTTCATTGATAATTTGAAGATTTAGATCCGGAGATTTGAAAATGCAGCAGCAGTTACAATTTTGATTTAAAAACAGCCCCTGATAAGGAAAGCGCCGGGTTTCAAATCAATATATCTCCGAATTTAAAACCAAACAACTTAATTTTGCCGCTTACAAATATATAACAAAGCAATCTCACAAACAGGCATTTATGAAGGTTTGTGACATCAGGCAGGCGTTCCTGATTTTTTAAAGCAAGCAGCATACGATCGTTCAGTCTGCACCCATTGTCGTAAATGACCCGACCCTGTTGTTTACCAATGCGGGTATGAACCAATTCAAGGATTATTTTCTCGAATAAACAACCTGACAATCCGCGTATTGCCGACACACAAAAATGCCTTCGGGTAAGCGGCAAGCATAATGACCTCGAAGAAGTGGGTGTAGATACCTACCACCATACCATGTTTGAAATGCTGGGCAACTGGAGTTTTGGTGATCCCGCGCGCCCTACCGGCGGCTATTTCAAAAAAGAAGCGATCGCATGGAGTTGGGAATTGCTGACGGAAGTATATATGCTGCCGAAAGAAAATTTATACGTGACGGTTTTTGAAGGCGATGAAAAAGAAGGGTTGCCCAAGGATGAAGAAGCATACAATGAATGGAAAAAATATGTGCCGGAAGACCATATTTTGTTAGGGAATAAAAAAGATAATTTTTGGGAAATGGGTGATACCGGCCCCTGCGGACCCTGCACAGAGATACATGCAGACACCCGGACACCGGAAGAAAAAGCAAGTGTGGACGGTACTACACTGGTGAACAATGATCACCCGCAGGTGATTGAGATCTGGAATAATGTATTCATACAATTCAATCGAAAAAAAGACGGTTCACTCGAACCCTTACCGGCAAAACATGTAGATACCGGGATGGGATTTGAAAGACTGGTAAGGGTATTACAGAATAAGCAAAGTAATTATGATACGGATATTTTTATGCCGTCTATTGAAGCGATCGGGAAGATCGTTTCTAAGGTCTACCGCGCAAACGATACCAAGGAAAGTATTGCGTTCCGGGTATTAGCGGATCATATCAGGGCGATAGCCTTTACGATCGCCGACGGGCAATTGCCTTCCAATACCGGCGCCGGTTATGTGATACGAAGAATACTGCGTAGGGCGGTTCGTTATTATTATTCACACCTGGATTACAAGCAACCCTTATTGCATCAGTTGTTACCGGTGATCGCCGGTGATTTTGAACATGTTTTCCCGGAGTTGAAAAAGCAGCAGGATTTTGTGGCTAAAGTGATCAAAGAAGAAGAAGAAGCATTTTTACGAACGCTGGATAAAGGATTGAAGAAGATGGATGATATCATTGCACAGTCCAAATCTTCTGCGGTAATAAACGGTGATGCCGCGTTCGAGTTATTGGACACCTTCGGTTTCCCGATAGACCTGACACGGTTGATCGCACAGGAAAATGAACTTACCGTAGATGAGGTAAGTTTTGAAAAAGCTTTACAGGAACAGAAGGGTCGCTCCCGCGCAGCTACTGCTATGGATACAGAAGACTGGCAGGTATTGAAAGAAGGTAGTGTTGTTTTCACGGGGTATGATTCCGTGGAAACCAAAACAAATATTTTACGCTACCGCAAAGTAAGCGGAAAGGGCAAACAGCAGTACCAATTCGTATTGGAACAAACTCCTTTTTATGCGGAAAGCGGCGGCCAGGTAGGTGATAAAGGGAAATTGATCATTAATAATGAAGCATTATTCATTACTGATACCAAAAAAGAGAATGACCTCATCATTCATTTTGCAGAAACTTTACCCGCAGATCTTACCGGGGAAGTACTTGCCGTTGTAGATGCGGAAAGAAGGAATAAGATCGCAGTACACCATAGTGTAACACATTTGATGCATGCCGCATTACGGCAGGTGCTCGGTACACATGTGGCACAAAAAGGCAGTTTGGTAAATGATGAACACCTCCGTTTTGATTTTTCTCATTTCTCGAAAATGACGGATGAGGAGATCGCGGCAGTTGAAAAAACGGTCAATGAAAAAATAAGACAAAATATACCGGTTGTCATCAGGAGCATGAGCAAAGAGGACGCTATGAAAACCGGTGCGATGGCCTTATTCGGGGAGAAATACGGCGATACCGTAAGGGTGGTCACCATTGATCCCGGTTACTCTGTGGAACTTTGCGGGGGCACGCATGTAGGCAACACCGGGGAGATAGGTTTCTTTAAGATCCGGGCGGAAAGCGCGGTAGCAGCCGGAGTACGGCGGATAGAAGCGGTGAGTGGCGAAGCTGCTGAGCGATTGATCAATATTGCATTTGAGGAAATTAACGTGATCAGGGAACTGCTGAGAAATCCGAAAGAAGCCGGCAAAGCAATAGAGGCCCTGTTGGCAGAAAATGCTTCTTTAAGCAAAAGGATCGATTCATTGGAAGCCAGGCAACTGGTCGGCATTCGTAATGAACTCCTCCAAAAAGATGAGATCATTAATAACGTGACCTTCGTGGGAGAGATCATTGAAGTGCCCAATGCGGATGCCCTTAAAAAAATATGTTTTGACCTGAAAAATCACCTGCACGATCATGTGGTTGTTCTTTGCGCAAACGTTGGCGGGAAAGCGCATGTAGCGATCGGGATCAGCGATACCGTTGTGGCTGCTAAAAATTTAGACGCCTCCAAACTGATCAAAGAAACCGTTAGCCCGCTTATATCCGGCGGCGGTGGCGGACAAAAAAACCTGGCTACGGCGGGCGGGCAACAGGTCAGCGGACTTCAACAGGTTATCGATTCCATCAGAGCTTTATTAAAAGCTTAACAGTTAAACCGTATCGCAAAGAAGGCGAAGAGAAAAACCGCAAAGGGCGCAAAGTTAATTTGCGCCCTTTGCGTAAGCCTTACCGTTTCTTTGCGATACGCTTTATTCCCTCAAAATAAAAACTTTTGTTAAAGGGAAAAATATATTTGCGAAATGTTTCGTAATTCAAAATATCCCTATACATTTGTTGTACTAAAGTCTTCGTAGATAAAAATATTGTTCAGGTCATTGATAATGACAAAAAATTGTAATCATGAAAAGAAACATCACACTAGGGATCATCGGATGGTTATTGTCTTCATTGGGAGGTTATAAAACCATGGCACAGGAAGCGCCGTCCGCCCCGGAAAAAAAAGAAACACAGGAAGTGATCATCCGGAAAAAAGGGAATAAGGATACAAAGTTGACAGTAGAGATCACCGGCGACAAAGTACTTATTAACGGGAAACCCCTGGTAGAATTTAATGAAGATGGCGTTACCATCAACAACCGTAAGATGATCGTTCGCGAAGGTAATAAGATCATGATGGATTTCGACGGTAAAATGTTGGATCTCAATGATAAACTAAAGGAACTGGAAGGCATGAAAATTTTCAATTTCAATTTCACCGACGACGATATGCACCTTTCGGAAGGAAAAGGTTATACTTATATGGGTGTGAACACAGATAAAACGGAAGAAGGATTTAAAATAACCAATGTAAGTAAAGGCAGCCCTGCGGAAAAGGCCGGCCTGAAAAAGGATGATATTATTTATGAAATAGACGGAGTTAAATTGGATAGTAAATCATCTTTATCCGATATTATACGCGCAAAAAAAGCGGGCGATAAAGTTAAGGTGGAATTTATAAGAGACGGTAAGAAGAAGGACGAAAAAGTAATCTTGGGAACACAAAAAAATTCCATGGCAAAAACATTTTCTTACAATATGCCGGACGGAAGTAGGAAGTCACTCACCATTCCCCGCGCACCGCGTCCTCCCGGCGGTATGTTTGGAGAGGACGATATGTTTGACGGCAACGGATTTAATGTGTTTGAACGCCGGCAAAAACTGGGCCTTAAGATTCAGGATACTGAAGAAGGGAACGGCGTAAAAGTATTGGAGGTGGAAGCGGCATCAGCAGCAGCAACCGCAGGAATTATGAAGGATGATGTCATTACGGAGATCGGTGGTATGAAGATCAATAACACAGATGATGCCCGTGAGCAATTGCAGGAGAATAAAGATAAAAGTTCGTATGGCCTGAAAGCCAAAAGAAGCGGCACAGAAATGATGTTTACGGTTAAGATCCCGAAGAAGTTGAAGTCGGCAAATCTCTGATCCCGGTTATAATTTATAAAGCCGTCCACCTAACCGGGGGACGGCTTTATTTTAAACCATTTCTTAGGAAAGCAAAACCGGCTGCATCCTCACGAACCCGATGGCTTTACGTACTGCCTGGGCAGTTTACCCGCCTTTAGCCTAAATTTGCTGCTGATGGATCATGATAAATACGAAGCCGTAATAGGCCTGGAAGTACACGCGCAGTTGCTTACAAAATCCAAATTGTTCAGCGGAGACAGCATTGCCTATGGCGCAGCGCCAAATACGCAGGTAAGCCCTGTCTCGCTCGCACACCCCGGCACCTTGCCGGTGATGAATAAAGAAGTGATAGCGCTCGCGGTAAAACTTGGCCTTGCGCTGGGTTGCCGCATAGAGCAGCATAATTATTTCGCCCGAAAAAATTATTTTTATCCTGACCTGCCGAAAGGATACCAGGTCAGTCAGCATACCGCCCCGATATGTAACGGCGGTTTTCTGCCGATACAGGTTGAGGGGAAAATAAAGGCTGTACGATTAAACCGTATTCATATGGAGGAGGACGCCGGTAAGAGCCTGCACGATCTTTTTGAAGATGATACGGCGATCGATCTTAACCGAGCCGGCACGCCCTTATTGGAGATCGTAACGGAGCCCGATATGCACAGCGCGGAAGAAGCATATACCTTCCTAACTGAACTGCGCTGGCTGGTGCGCTGGCTGGAGGTATGTGACGGTAATATGGAAGAAGGCAGTATGCGTTGCGATGCAAATGTATCTATTCGCCTGAAAGGTGCAACCACACTTGGTACCAGGGTGGAAGTGAAAAACCTCAACAGTATCCGTAATGTAAAAAAAGCGATTGAGATCGAGGTGATGCGGCTGATCAGCATCACGGAGCGGGGCGAAAAGATCACACAGGAAACACGAAGTTTTGATGCGGATAATAATACCACCTTTTCCCTGCGAACAAAAGAGGAGGCTGATGATTACCGGTATTTTCCTGAACCGGATCTACCTCCCTTCAATATCGATAAGGAATATATAAAAGGAATACAGGAAATCATGCCTGCTTTACCCGGCGGATTGCAGCGAAAATACACAACTGAATACGGCCTGACCGCCTATGATGCCGCTTTGATCTGCACGGAAAGGGATGATGCAGCAATGTTTGAACGGATCGCCGCAAAAACAGGTAATTATAAATCCGCAGCAAATTGGATAACAGGCCCCGTGAGGAATTATTGCAAAGAACATCAGATCGGGCTAAAAGAATTTCCGGTGGACGAAGCCGCACTTTCTGCACTGATCCGATTAACAGATACCGGGAAAATACATTTCAATATTGCTTCCGGCCGATTGATGGAAGCAATGATCAAAGAAAAAAACAATTCACCCGAATCTTTGGCCAATGCAATGGATCTGTTGCAGGAACCGGATTCAAATTTGACGGAAGCATGGGTGGATGAGACGCTTTTGGCGATGCCGGAAAAAGTAAAAGAATATAAGGTGGGTAAGAAAAACCTGATCGGGCTGTTTGCCGGCCAGGTGAAAAAACTGAGCAAAGGCAAAGCGGATATGGAGGCCGTAACCAAAATGTTGCAGGAAAAACTGAAATGATCGGGGGCGGGGTTGGTTACACCTGCTTTTCACTGAATTAATATTTAAATTATTATATGAAAAAATTATTAGCGGGGAGTTTGATTATGATGTTGGGATTAATGTCCTGTTCAGAGAAGAACGACACCGGAAAATTTACCGTGCAGGGAAAACTGGAAAATACTTCGGACCAAAAGATATTCCTGGAGCAGGTTTTCTTTAATCAAAAAGACCCCGAAGTACTGGATACCGGGGAGATCAAAAACGGGAAGTTCACCGTAACCGCGACAGGAAATGAAGAGGGCCTGTACCGGTTGCGAATGGAAAAACAGGAAACCGGTTACATCTTCATCAATGATCGGCCCGAATTAAATTTTACTGCAGATGCAAAAGATATGAGCCTGCAGGGCCCTGATTTTAATACTCCGGCCAACCGGTCTTTTAAAAATTTCCTGATCGCTATTGATAGCCGGCAGAAAAATATGAACAAGCTTTCACAGGAGACGGACAGCCTGGCAAAGAATAAGGGCGGCGACAGTCTTATAAAAGAAAATATCCGGCAGTTAAACACTGCTGCTGCTGATTTTAAAAGTTTTATCATTAAAAATATTGACACGCTCTCCGACCCTGTTGTAGCCATGTTCGCATTAGGCTACACAAGAGGTATTGACCCCGCCGATCTTAAGACGGCGGTGACAGGTCTTTCCAAACGATTTCCCGCACATAACGGTATCGCAGGTATCATTTCGCAGTATAATGAAATGATGACAAAGCAAAGCGCGCAACCCCCCGCGGAAACGGCCCCTGCGAAAAGCGGCATGCCCGGCATCGGGAGCATGGCTCCCGAAATTACCATGGCTGATACTGAAGGGAAAATGTTTTCCCTGAGTTCGCTACGCGGAAAATATGTGCTGGTAGATTTTTGGGCGAGCTGGTGCGGACCATGCCGGGGTGAAAATCCGAACGTTGTAGCAAACTATAATAAGTTTAAAAACAAAAAATTCACCATCCTTGGAGTATCGCTGGATGAGGATCGTAATGCCTGGTTGAACGCCATTAAAAAAGACAACCTATCCTGGAAACAGGTAAGCGACCTGAAGGGCTGGAACAATGCAACTGTAAGCAAATATGGCTATGACGGCATCCCTTATAATGTTCTGTTAGACCCTCAGGGGAAAATAATTGCAACGGATCTGCGGGAAGCGGCATTAGGGAAGAAATTGGAGGAAGTATTGAAATAAAAAAGGAGCGTTTTAAAAACGCTCCTTTTTTTGCCTGCTCAATAAATTAAAAATGAGTTACTAACCCAAGACCCAATCCCCTGCCACCTGCAGTGCCGGTAAGGTAAAGAGAATAAATTTTTCTCCTGTTCACTGTAAGTGGGGTACTGGTAATACCCGTTTGTGAGGCAGGTTGCTTAAACTTCACGGTATATGTTCCCGAAGGAATGGTAGTAAAAGTTTCATAATTAGCAATGATCGGCGAAGCACCCGGGAATGACTTGGCTGCCAACGTTACACTGTCGTTAGGCGTAACACTTGTTCTTAAGAACGTGACATCAATTGTATTTGCTGTAGTGCTCGGAAAATTGGGAGCCAATTGCCAAAAGCGCATTTTGGCACTGTTCACATCCGGTACGGTAAGGTCATCATTGAGCTTCATGGTACGTATCGAATTAGAAGTAGTCAGGGAATCATAACCCACTACAGTATAAGCCTTGTTCTGCGCGAATTCCGAAGGACCGTTTGTTGCGAGGGTATTAAACGGAGCCAGGTTATGTGTTACTTTGAAAGTATGGGTGCCGGGAAGAAGCCCAAGATAGCCGGTCGTACTAATGTAGCCGAGTACGAGGTTCCCCGTCAATAAACTGTCATCTATGAGCACAGAGTGAGTAGGCGCGGTAATGATTGCCGGTGAGGCATTTACATACAACACGCTGGAATATTTGGGCGGGGCAGGATTTTCCTTTCCGCAACTTACCGCAGTGACGATGACGGTTATGATCAGCAATAAACAGTTAGTTAGTTTTTTCATAATTATGTGCCGGTTAGGTTATTAATAATTTGGGTTCTGAATGATATTCGGATTTGCCTGGATCTCTGCAAAAGGGATCGGTAAAGCAAATCTTGTATCGTTTGCGGGCAATGTTTGCCATGCCGCACTTTCCACATCGCCTGCCAGGATATTTCGGTCAATGGAGAACCCTTTTTTTTCAAATCATAAACCGAATCCTTCAAAACATAATTCCCTGTAGCGTTCATCAAATATAAAAGCTATCGCCGCAGCGGTGGTAGCAAAACCGGAGAAGCGCCTGCATCCTCGCCGTGCGTAAAGTTGTGAGGTCAGCAGTGCCTGCCGTTGCAAGTCCCGTGCTCTCTACCAAAGCCTCAGCCCTGATCAGGTACATTTCCGAGATACGCATGGCTTTAAGGTCATTGATCCTCCCCCCCAAGGCAGTGGATTGGAAATATTTAAAGACAACGTAGTTATTAGGTAATGCAGCATTAAAGGTTGCGATGTAAGCATTGATCCTGTTATCACCGGGGCTGTAACTGTTTCTCAGTTTTACAGAAGGGCTGAAATAAACAGCATTAGTTGTAGTCGTATAGTAGGTATCTACAGAAGATCCGGAAGAATTTCTTTTTATCCGAAACAATACTTCAGAAGTAATATTTACATCCGTCCATATATCAGCAAATGCCGGCAAACCTACTAACGGCCTAATGTTAGAGTTGATCACGAACGTGGCGGAATCAATTGCTTTTTGCCATTCGCCTTTATATAAAGCTACTCTTGCCTGCAGGCCGGTGATATTAAGCCTGTTGATGGTAAGATCCGTGAAATTTACCGCGGTAACAGCCGGTAAAAGGGAAGAAGCCAGTGTAAGGTCTGTTTGAATTTGATTCATTACTTCGCCTGAAGTATTGCGGGGGGGCTTTGGAAGAGTGTTTGGATCGACATAAGTGGTAACAATGGGCACGCCAAGGTTAGCAGGGTTATAAGGACCTTTCGCATAGAGTTGCTGCAATTCAAATAAGCCCAAGGCACGGAGTGCTATCGCCTGTGCCCTGATCTGGGATTTTTTTGTGCTGTCAGCAGAAGTGGTTACTGCAACTCTTGGAATATTATCTAACACAATATTACATGCTTGTATCATTCTATAGAAACTCAACCAACCCGCCGTTACATCCCCGCCGGTGGTGGCATCCTGGCCATACTGCCACCTGTTGGCAAATTGGCCCTGGCCACCGTTATTTCTTCCCAAACGCGCTTCATCAGAGAGAATAGTATTGAGATATGATGTGAGTTCACCGTCATAACGTGCATAAGCCGTATTTAACCCGCTCTGAAGATCATTCACATTCGTAAAAGCGAATGCAGGTAAGATCACGTCAGTCGGAAGCAGGTCTACCTGCTTTTTACATCCTGCCAAAGAAAGAATTCCTATGCAGCATATAAAGGAGTAAATGATAGATTTTTTCATTGTATAAATATTTTTCTATTAAAAACTAATGTCTAAACCGGCCGTAAAGGTCCTTGGATTAGGAAATTCAGATAAGGAAATATTGTTGTCATCTTCCGGATCATAGCCTTTCCACTTGGTCCAGGCGTACACATTCTGCGCTGCTATATAGAAACGAAGGGAGGAGACTACTTTTGACTTCCCTAAACTTTCAGCAGGGATAGTGTATCCCATACTTACTGTTTTCAGTTTTATGAAAGAGGCATCCTGAATGTACTTAGAAGAAAAATTAACTGCGTATATCGGGCTCTGGGTAGTAGCTGAATTATCCCCCGGTCCTTTCCAAAAGTTCATAGTGGAAGATTGATTTAAACCGGAAGCAAGAAAAGATGCCGGATTTTCAACAAAGAACTCCAGGTTATTCGTCCGCTTGGAACCTGACTGGAAACTGAAGAATGCATCGAAGTCAAATCCTTTGAAAACACCTTTGGTACCGAAACCACCTTGGTAAGGTGCAAAGTAAGTACCCCAATTTTGCGTCCTGTTTGCAGCACTGTAAAAATTGGTGATATTACCGTTCTTATCATAATATAAAGGTCTGCCTGATGCGGGTTCAACACCGGCCCAACCTACTTCATAGTGCGTACCCAATGGTTTGTCTTTTGTAATAAGGCCGGTTCCTAAAGGAAAATCAACTAAACCTCCGAGATCAGTTACCCTGTTTTTGTTATATGATGCATTACCATATGCGGTAAGACGAAGATTCCTGTTCCTGACAAAATCATAGTTCAATCTTAACTCTATTCCTTTATTGGAAATGGTTGCAGCATTTGTTTGTCTGCCGGTGACACCGGTGGTCTGTGATACCAACTGTGTAGCATATGCAGAATTTGTTTCTTTATTATACAGATCAACAGAACCGTACATTCTTTCTTTCCAAATGGAAAAATCCGTTCCGATGTTCAACTGTTTTGTATACTCCCAATTTGCTGCAGGGTTGCCGACATTTGCCAAAAATTCCGTCAGATTTCCGCTACCGTCTGTGCCTAAACTATATGATTGAAGGTAATTAAAATCACCAAGAGGGAAGTTATCCGCATTGGCCGACGTACCGTAGCTTCCTCTTACGCGAAGAAGGTTAACGAATGTAGAATTCCTGAAAAAGTTTTCACGTCCTGCATCCCATATGGCACCTACAGAATAGAAATTTTTGAACTTGTTCTCATTCGGCAACTGCGAAGAACCGTCATGACGATAAGACCCTGAAAAAGTATATTTTTCATTATAAGTATATTTTCCCAACGCAACCTGGGAAACGATGGCTCTTTGAGATCTTGAACCTCCTGAATTTGCAACCAATTGGTTCTGAACAGAACCCTGCAAAGTACCTGCTATAGTATTTGGTCGCCTTGCGTCCACTCCGAAAGCAGTAACTGTAAAAAACTTGGTATATGCGTGCAGTAATTCGCCGAAGCCGCTTACCTCTACATTATGCTTGCCTTTGAAATTCTTGTTATAAGTCAACCCCCCGCGGATCTGATATTGACCGTACCTGTCGAGGTTTTCATTGATAGAGCCCGATTTGGTCCTGATATCAGCGCTGGATGTATTATAAAAGGTTGTAGGATCGGAAAAGAAAGTTCCCTGTGTTTCCCTGTAATCCATTCCAACCAGCGCATTAGCCGTAATATCATCTGTGATCTTATAATTTACGGTGGAGCTGGCCAGTACTTTCACCTGGTCGTTGTAATTCTTATTTATATTATTATTCTGAACCAGGTTAGCACCCGCAAATTCATTTCCGGTACCAACAGCTAAGCCATTCAGGTAATCCCCGGAATTCTCAAATCCTGCTTTCCAAAGTCTTACCGTCGGCGGTGTTAGCCTTGACGCCAGGAACGGGTTCCTCAAGTTATTGGTAACCGTAGTTTCCTGGAAATTACGCTTGGTATAACCGACAGTACTGTTGAATTGAATAGTAAGTTTTCTGTCCGAATAATCCGCGTTATTTCTCCATGTAAATCTTTTCAGATCCGTACGATCTGTAATACCCTGCTCTTTATAATAGCCAAAGTTGGAATACAGTTTGGTTTTGCCGGTACCGCCTGACAATACCAGGTCCTGGCGGAAAAATGCGCCTTTGCGGAAAAACACATCATCCCAATTTGTATTAATGCTTAATACACTGTCCCTTACTTTATTAAGAGCAGCCTGCTGTGCAGGGGTGGAATTAATGTATGTTGGATTCTTGGGTGAAGTGTTCCAACCAAAAAGCAAATAATTACCGGAACTTCCCTGTAAACCTACAGCCAATGCATAATCTTCCCGGGCCTTCAATAACTCCGCTGCATTCATCATCCGGTATCTGCTGTTTGGCGGCATGGTGATGCCTGTCTGTGTGGAAAGGCTTAGTTTTAATTTGTCTCCTGTACCTCTTCGTGTGGTAACTACAATCACACCGGCACCGCCGCGGGAACCATATAATGCTGAAGCAGCAGCATCTTTTAATACGTCTAATGATTCAATATCATTGGAATTCAATGATTGAAATACTCTTGCTTCAACAGGGATACCGTCTATTACATACAATGGTGTACTTCCTCCCGTGATGGAAGTAAGTCCCCTAAGTGTTACTGCTGCAGATGAGCCCGGTTGCCCGCTTCCGGATAGCACCGTTAAACCCGGTACTCTACCCTGTAATGACTGATCAAGCGATGCAACGGGGGTGTTTTTAATAGTGGCCCTGGTTACCCTGTCAGCAGCACCGGTATAATCGGCTTTCTTTACTCTTCCGTAACCGGTACTTACCACGATATCTTCCAAAACATCAGTTTTAGGATTGATCACCAGGCTAATATTTGCATTGCCCCGAATGTTTTCTTTCCTGGTCACAAAATTCACACTGCTGAACGTAAGGGTTTTGGCATTGCCTGCCACTGTAATGCGGTAATTTCCGTCTTTATCTGTCTGCGTACCGTTCCTTCCATCTGAGGAAACTACTGAAACGCCCTGTACCGGCATTCCTTTGTCATCTGTAATGCGGCCGGTGATCGTACGGTCCTGGGCGGAGGCATTCAGCACGAAGGCGAATGCAACCATGATGGTTAAAATGATTTTTCTCATTAGTCAGTTTTGTTAATTGCGACAAATATATACAACCGTAGTAAGGTTTACAAAGAGAAGACAACATTTTTTTAACTATTGCTGCCTTTTTGTTGAAATGTTGATAACTTATATTATGTGGTTTTCGGCTTGCGGGAGACCAGGATCAACAGTACCGGCAACAAAACCAGGTTGGTAACGGTGGCACTTAACAGGGTCACGGAAGTGAGCCAACCAAGGGCGAATGTGCCGCCGAAACTGCTCGCACAAAAAATAATAAAACCTGCAGTGAGCACCAATGAAGTATACATGATACTCAGTCCCGTACCGCGGATCGTTTCCTTTACGGAAAGCGATACGTCGTGCCGATACTGAGGAAGTACCTGTTTATAATTCACCAGGAAACGGATCGTGATATCTATCGCAATTCCCATGGCAACGCTGAAAATAAGTACGGTAGAGGGTTTCAGCGGCACTCCGGTCCAACCCATGATCCCCGCCGTGATCACCAAAGGAATGATATTGGGAATGAGCGAACAGATCAGTATTCTCAGAGAACGAAATAAAAACAGCATGCATCCGGCGATCAGCAGAAATGCCCAAAAAATACTTTCCTTCAAACCGTTGATAATAAATTTACTTCCTTCCAGGAAAGTTATTCCTGTTCCCGTGAAGGTTACTTTGTAGCTGCTGTCAAATAATTCTTCCGAGCGGTGCCGGATCTTATCCAGCAGGACCGGTAACTTTTCTGTTCCTACATCTGCCATGGTCACACTTACTCTCGTAACCCTTGAAGCAGTATCCATAAAAGAACGCAGGGACTTTGAAAAATTATTGGAACTGCCGCTCCCTTCTTTGGAAGGACGAAGGTATTCTCCCACGAATGCGCCTTCAATAGCATCAACCGGTATGCTGTACATGGAAGCATCGCCTTCAAAAAATCCCTGCTTGGCAAATTTTAATCCTTCAGCCATACTGAGCGGGAAATTCATTTCGGGCTGCCCCCCGATGAATTGTGCCAGTGAATCAACCTTTGCAAAAACCGTCAAAGCGCGGGTACCGGAAATACCACGGCGCTTTTTGGTATCGATCGTAATTTCCAGCGGCATCACGCCCTTAAAATTCTGTTCGAAATATTTCAGGTCTGTATAAATTTTATCTTTTTTCGGGAGGTCATCTGCGATGAATGCCACGGTTTTGAGGCGGAAGATCCCGGCAACTGCGGCGAGCATAATAAGGGTGGTAACGATCAGTACAGGTTTCCGGTAAACAAACACCCATTTTTCAAACAGGCTTAAAACAGACCCTACAAATTTATTCTCCAGGTACTTTAACTGCTTCTCCTGCGGTGCGGGTAAAAGACTGAGCACGGCAGGTAACAGGATGAAAGAAATAACAAAGATCAACATGATACTGATGCCTGCTACCACGCCAAACTCTTTGAGCACAGCACTTTTAGTGAATGCAAAAACCGCAAACCCGATGGCCGCGGTGATATTACAGAACAGCGTGACCACACCCATCTTACTCACCATGGCCACAAGCGCATCGTTTTTACGCTTTTCGGGTGAAATGCTCGCGGTATCCTGTATAAAAGAGGTATGGTATTTATTGATAAAATAAATGCAGTTCGGAATACCGATCACCACAACAAGGGATGGGATAAGTGCCGTAAGTAAAGTGATCTGGTAGCCGCAAAGCACCATCGTACCTATTGTCCAGATGACACCGGTGACCACTACTGCCAGCGACAGCAAGGTGGTGCTCCATGACCGGAAAAAAAGTAGGAGTATCAATACGCTCAATCCGAGTGAAGCAAAAAGAAATAGCTTCATCTCCTTTTGTATCCGATCCGCTACCATGGTACGTATCAGCGGCAGGCCGCTCACATGGGTGGTGATACCCGTTGCCTGTTCAAAGTCTGCGAGCGCTGCATTTACGGCGGCAATAACGTTTGTTCGCTCCTTTGTTGCCAACAGGTCTTTGTTAATGCGCACTGCGGTAAGGTAGCTATGGTTTTCTTTATTGTACAACCGGTAATTATAAAAAGGAAGGTTGTAGAATACAGCGGCAGCGCTGTCTAATGCTGCCTGTGTTCGGATCGTATCGGGAAAGATCCTTTGTGCATTCAGCTTTTCCGATGCACTGTCCTTTACCAGGTTCACCGCCCCGGGAATACTTAGGATATCTTCTGTTCCTTTTATTTTTTTCAGGTCCTGTTGTAGTTTGATGTAAGGAGCAAAAACTTTTAGAGTAAATAATTCTTTGGTGCTGATACCCGCTACCAGCAGGTTGCCGTCATCGCCGAATTGCTTTTTAAAGGCGACGTATTCCAGGTATTTCGGGTTGTCGGCAGGGATGGCCCGGGAAAACTCATAGCTCAGCTTTATCTTCGAAGCATAATACCCCATCACCGCTGTAGAGATCAATAATGCGGATAAAAGAAGGATACGGTTTTTTATTACAAACTTTGCCAGCGATTGCCACATGAAGAATTGAATTAATAAGAAGCAAAGAACGGCCAAAAATCCGAAGGTTGAAAACCGGCCTTTAGTGCAGGCAAACTAATCATGATAAAGCAGCATGCATAAAACAAAGGCCATCATACTAAGGACCGTAAAATACGGGGAGACCAGCCTGGTGGTGACGGCATTTACAGAACTTTTCGGTGTGCAGACCTATATGGTGAACGGTGTCCGCTCCTCCAAAAAAACAGGGTTGAAAGCCGCGCTGTACCAGCCCGCTTCGTTGTTGGAAGCCGAGATCTACCATAATGATAAAAGTACGATGCAGCGGATCAGGGAGGTGAACCGTTCGTTTGTTTTTACAAATGTGCTTACTGATGTGGTAAAGAACAGCATCGCGGTCTTCATGATGGAACTACTGAATAAATTACTGAAGCAGCCGGAACCTAACCCCGACCTGTTTTATTTTTGTGAAGACAATCTCATACAATTAGACAATGCACCCGCCCATGTGGCAGCGAATTTTCCTTTATTCTTCACCCTGCAGCTCAGTCATTTTTTTGGATTTAAAATTGACGATAATTATTCGCAAGAATATCATTTCCTGGATCTGCAGGAAGGAAATTTCACGGCCGAACAGCCGCGACATCCTTTTTTTATAAGCGGGGAAAATGCCATGCTCACTGCGGAATTATTGAAAATGCGAATGCCGGAAGAGCTGGGCCAATTAAAACTGAATCATCTTAAAAGAAGGGAACTCCTGTCAAAATACATGGAATATTATGCGCTCCACCTGCAGGATTTCGGGCAAATGAAAACGTTGGTGGTGATGCAGGAAGTGTTGGGGTGATTTGG
>JBBJLU010000002.1:0-95513 GCA_037719665.1 Ferruginibacter sp. | reverse complement strand
TCATCCAATCTGATATCAATACAAAAGTATATTACGTTTCCCTGGGGAGTTTTGATACCCATGTGGCCCAGGAGCAACAGCAGAAAAGATTATTCACTGAATTGAATGACGCCGTAAAAGCCTTTGCCGCAGACCTGAAGTCGAATAACCGCTTTAAGGATGTGTTAATGATGACCTTTTCTGAATTCGGTCGTCGCGTGGCGCAAAACGCCAGTAACGGTACTGATCACGGAACGGCAAACAATATGTTTTTTATCAGCGGCGGGCTAAAGCAAAAAGGGCTGCTCAACCCAATGCCCGACCTGGCCGATCTCAACGATGGAGACCTGAAGCACAAGGTCGACTTCCGTAATGTTTATGCCACGGTAATGAACAACTGGCTGGGCACAGATGAGAAAACGATCATGGGAGGAAAGTTTGAAAAAATGAATTTTATCTGATCCCGTTATGATCCGTTAACTCAATCCTTTTTCTTTCATGATGCGGTTAAGCCACCTGAGCATGGCGAACATAATGATCGTAGCCAGCATCAGCAATGCAAAATTTACCCAAAAGAAACCGGCTTTGTTTTCATAGCCGTCCCAAAGGGTTGCCAGCAGTCCTGATAATTTATTACCGATTGATGTAGCCAAAAACCATCCGCCCATCATTAACGCTGTGATGCGTACCGGGCTGAGTTTAGACACCAGGGAAAGACCCATTGGACTGAGCAACAATTCCCCGATCGTGATCACACCATAGGTTCCCATCAGCCACCATACACTTGCTTTTTCGGCACCGTTGCCGGATACTTTTACTGCAAGTACCATGACCAACACCGACAAAGCAGAGATCAACAGGCCGAACGCGATCTTCGTCGGTGTGGACGGTTCCCGGTTACGCTTTCTTAAAAATGCAAAAAAAGCAATGATCAGCGGCGTGATCAGGATCACCCAACCGGGATTGATGGACTGGCTCAATGGCGTGGACCAAAGCGTTGCTTTGCCGCCTTCTGCGGGAAGTTCTTCCGGTTTTACATTTTTAAAATAAGGAGGATAATTATATTCTTTGATGACCTTACCGTCCTGCTTCTGCAACCGGAACTGTGCATCATATAATTCTACAGAATCTTTTTTATACTCTACCTTTTCAGCCAATCTCACGGCGCTGAAAACTTCACCGGCTTTCCCTTCTACCTGTCGGTCCGTATAAGTGTCGGCCCAAATAGTGAGTGCTGTACCGTTTTGCTTGAAAACTGCCCAGAACATGACCACTGCCGCAAAAATGGCCAGCAGTGCTGCGATCGGCCGCTTCTCTGATTTTTCCGCGCGGAAATACAGCGAGGTATAAAAATAAATGACCGGCACACAGGCAAAAATAAAAGCGTCATTACTGTCCGATTTAAAAATATTTCCGGGTATGATCCAGCCGATAATACCTGCCACAACAGCCGGGAGCAGGATCGTAATGATGATCCTTGAAAATGACATATCCTCTTTTGTCATTTCTTTTTTGATATCCCCCGATCGGTAATGTTTGGCGCCGGCCATGAAAATAGCCACACCGATGAACATGCCTATTCCTGCCGCAACAAATGCATATTTCCATCCCCAGATAATGATGATCGCAGCGGAGAAAAAATTACATATGAATGCACCGATATTGATACCCATATAAAATATATTGTACCCTTCATCTTTGCGCTTTTCATATTGAGGAACGTTATAGAGATTCCCCAACAACGTGGAGATATTCGGTTTAAAGAAACCGTTGCCCGTTATCACGAGTGCCATAGAGAGGTAAAGCATCGGGAGACTGTGAAAGGCCATCAGGCAATAACCCAGTCCCATCATGATCCCCCCGGCGATGATGGAATTCTTATACCCGAAATAACGATCGGCAAGCAGGCCGCCGAGAAACGGGGTCAGGAATACCAGGGCGATAAAGGTGCCGTATAGATCGGAGGCTTCTTTATTGGTCATCGCGAAGCCGGCGTCCACATTTTTCAGGTAGAGCAGGAAGATCCCGATCATCAGGTAATAACCGAATCGTTCCCACATCTCGGAAAAAAATAAATACGGGAGAGCGCGGGGATGCTTGCTTTGTTTTATGGCTTCACTCATAAAAAAATGTTTATAAACAAAAAAATGGCGATCAAATGATCGCCTTGATTAAAACTAAAACAATATTATTTAATTCCATGCATCATCTTTCTCAATTTGAAAGAGAGTAAGAAAAGAATGATAGCCGCTGCCCCCGCAAAACCGACAAATATCATAAAATAAGTATGCAGGTTATCAATTGTAATACCCAAAAAGACCGGCGGAGGAGCAGTGGAAGTAGGATCCGGGTATAATGAGCTCATGGTGCCGGCTAATTTATTCCCTGTTGCAATGGCCATAAACCAAATACCCATCATAAGAGAAGTGAACCTTCCCGGGGTCAATTTATTAACCATCGATAATCCTATTGGGCTTAAGAACAATTCTCCGACAGTATGTAAAAAATATAACCCCGTTAACCAAAGTATGCTCACTTTTATAAGAGGATCATTTGTAGCACCGAATGAAATAAACAGAAAACCAAGGGCAAGTAAACCGAGACCCATAGCCTGCTTCATCGGAGCTGAGGGCTCAATACCTTTTTTCCCGAGTCTTCCCCATAACACGGCAAAAATGGGGGCAAGAATAACAATAAAAATAGGATTGAAACTTTGGAAATAACTGGCAGGCATTTCCCATCCAAAAATGTGACGGTCTGTTTGTTCATTGGCAAAGAAGGTAAGGGAAGCCCCTGCCTGTTCAAAACACATCCAAAAGAAAATCACGAAAAGCATAATTATAATAATAACCGAAAGCCTTGATTTTTCAACTTTTGTCAATGACCTGTCTGTAAGGATAGCAAACGGAAGGCACAAAGTCATACCATAAATTGCCGAACCCCAAAAATCTACATCTAATACAAAATACATGATGGAGATCGCACTAATAATTGAGGCTAATAAAATGATTATCTGGGTCGGGCTAAATCCTGACTTTCCTGTTTCTGAAACAGCATTATCTTTTAATTTATTTGCATGAGTTACTAACTGCTCGCCGGTGGCTGAGACTACATACTTATCCTTTGTGTAATAAAAGATGATAAGGCTTATAATCATACCTATTCCTGCAGCTAAAAACCCCCATTTAAAATCTACTTTTTCTCCTAGATACCCGCATACTAATGGCGCAAGAAATGCCCCTGAATTAATTCCCATATAAAAGATCGTGTACGCCGCGTCCTTTTTACTGTTATCTCCCTCGGGATATAACTGGCCGACCATTGTGGAAATATTTGGTTTAAAAAAACCATTTCCGAAAATGAGAAAACCCAGTCCCCCCCATAACAAAGTTGTAGCAAAACCGGAACCTGAGGGCATAGACGCGCAGAAAAATAACAGGAATTGTCCCAGAGCCATTAATATTCCTCCTACAAAAATTGATTTTCTATTTCCCCAATACCTATCAGCCATATAGCCTCCTAAAAGCGGGGTTAAATATACCAGCCCGGTATAACTACCGTAAATATTAGATGCATATGCTTTGTCAAAAAGTAATTTATCAGTCATGAAGAGCACAAATATTGCTCTCATCCCATAATAGCTAAATCTCTCCCAAAACTCTGTTGCAAATAATACGTATAGACCCTTTGGGTGTCCTTTTTGTACTGATTGTTCAATCATGACAATTATTTTGTTTTGAAAAATGAATACTCAAAATAAGCAATTCTTTCAATTAACCAATATTTATGGTTTGTGAAGCAGCAAAATCCGGGGAGCGTAAACCTTTGTTCCGGCCGGTATAAAAAACGCTTATATCCCTGCAAAGCAATTATTTTCGTATCCTCTTACAGCCTCTGAAAAATTGATTGCGGATGAACATTCTTCTTATCGGTGCAGGCGGGCGCGAACACTGTTTTGCGTGGAAACTTAACCAAAGCCCCCTATGCGACAAACTTTTTACTGCTCCCGGTAATACCGGTACGGCAACCTGCGGAACGAACCTGGATATTGCCATAACCGATTTCCCCGGCCTGGCGGCTGCTGCTTTGGAATACGGTATCGACCTGATCCTGGTGGGCCCGGAAGAACCGTTGGTAAAAGGCATTCGTGAATTTTTTGAACAGGAAGAAGATACAAGGCATATCAAGATCATCGGGCCGGGGCAGGAAGCGGCACAACTGGAAGGAAGCAAGGCGTATGCAAAAGATTTTATGAAAAGGCATGGTGTTCCCACCGCTGCATATCGTGAATTTACAGCTGCTTCATTTGAAGAGGGTATTCAATATTTGAAACAACATACTCTCCCTGTTGTTTTAAAAGCTGATGGCCTCGCTGCCGGCAAAGGCGTGCTCATCTGCAACACCCTTGCGGAGGCGATCGCGGAATTTGAACTCATGCTGATGCAGGAGAAATTCGGCACAGCCGGTGATAAAGTGGTAGTGGAAGAATTTTTAAGGGGTATAGAAATGAGCATTTTTGTACTCACGGACGGAAAGCATTATGTATTACTGCCTGAAGCGAAAGATTATAAACGCATCGGCGAAGGGGACAGCGGTCTTAATACCGGCGGCATGGGTGCCGTAAGCCCGGTGCCGGTCATGACCGAAACCCTTAAAGCTAAGATCGTTTCTTCCATTATTGATCCCACCATCCGGGGTTTACAAAAAGATCACTTGGATTATATCGGTTTTATTTTCATTGGCCTCATGATCAACGGTGAGGAGCCGTTCGTCATTGAATATAATTGTCGCATGGGTGACCCTGAAACAGAAGTAGTGATCCCGCGTTTAAAAAATGACCTCGTGGAATTGTTGGATGCTGCTGCGAACCGTTCTTTGAACAATATCTTAGCAGAAACGGATGAGCGATCTGCTGTAGCTATCGTGGCCGTGAGCGGCGGTTACCCGGGTGAATATAAAAAAGGAGCCGTCATACACGGATTGCACGATCATGATATCCCCGGAAGCCTCCTCTTCCATGCGGGTACCGGCATAAAAGAAAAAGATATTGTGACCACCGGCGGGCGGGTATTGGTGGCGGTATCGTTTGGTGAAAATATCGGAGAAGCAGCTGACCGGTCCGATCATTTATTACAAGAGGTATCTTTTAATAAAATGTTTTACCGGAAAGATATCGGTTATGAATTTCGATAATTCCGGGAATTGACCGGGTAAAATATGTTGCTCCCACAGTCCTGAAAAACTGCGTTTTCTCAAAACTAAACATCTTAGCAAACCGACAGCGGCAAAGGTTTTCAGGAAAGCGAAAAAGGGAAAACTTTATTTTTGTTAAAATGATTTTCCACATTGCTACATCAATTATTTACATCAACTTTGTCCGCATCCTTTAAATATTTTATCTCCGGAAAAAAATGGGCATTTTTAATTTTTTCACACAGGAAATTGCGATAGACCTGGGCACCGCTAATACCCTGATCATTCATAACGATGAAGTTGTGGTCAACGAACCCTCTATCGTCGCCCTTGACAGAAATAATCCCAAAAATTTGCTTGCGGTGGGTAAGAAGGCATTGATGATGCATGAAAAGACCCATGAAAGTATCCGGACCGTTCGACCCCTTCGTGACGGGGTGATCGCAGACTTTAATGCGGCAGAATTGATGATCCGGGAACTCATTAAGATGGTTTACCCCAAGAAACCATGGTTTGCTCCCAGTTGGAGGATGATGATCTGTATCCCGAGCAGTATTACCGAGGTGGAAAAACGTGCGGTGCGCGACAGTGCGGAACAGGCCGGTGCAAAAGAAGTTTACCTGATACATGAACCCATGGCAGCTGCCTTGGGTATCGGCATAGATGTTGAAGAACCCGTAGGAAATATGATCATTGATATCGGCGGCGGTACGACGGGTATCACCGTGATCGCATTGGCGGGTATCGTTTGCGATCAAAGCATTCGTGTAGCCGGTGACGAATTTACTGCCGATATCATGGAAGCCTTGCGTCGTTACCATAGCCTCTTGATCGGAGAGCGAACTGCCGAGCAGATAAAGATCCAGGTAGGCGCTGCAATGAAAGACCTTGATAATCCCCCGGATGATATTCCCGTAAACGGCCGTGACCTGGTGACCGGTATCCCGAAGCAGGTGATGGTAAGTTACCAGGAAGTAGCGGAAGCATTAGATAAAAGTGTATTTAAAATAGAAGAAGCCATCCTGAAAGCCCTGGAGACCACTCCGCCGGAATTGGCTTCGGATATTTATCGCAGGGGATTATACCTTACCGGTGGCGGTGCATTGCTTCGCGGTTTGGATAAGCGTATCTCCGCGAAGATCAAATTACCTGTGCATGTAGCAGACGACCCGCTGAAGAGCGTGGTAAGAGGAACGGGAATAGCACTGAAGAATTATGACAAGTATCCTTTCGTAATGAGATAAGATATTATTTTAAATTTTTAATTTTAAGTTTTGAATTCAATCCTTAATGCAAAATTTAAAATTTAAAATAGTTCTTCCCGGTGCGTAACATTTTTCTTTTCATACGGCGTTATTCCAACTTCATCATCTTCCTGTTTTTCCAGGCACTCAGTATTTATTTTATTGTAAGTTACAGCAAATACCACGAGGCTGTTTTCGGAAACAAGGTCAATAAAATAACAGGCAGTATCAATAAGCAATTTGACAAAGCCACCTATTATTTCCGGCTTCAAAGAACAAATGACTCCCTGGTAAAAGCAAACGAAGTTTTATACAATAAACTCAGGGCCAATTTTAATATTCCTGATTCTGCAGACCGGCAGGTGACGGATACCATGCGTATCGATTCTGTACAGCAATACCGGAAATTCAATTACCTGAGTGCGAAAGTGGTGAGCAATGCTGTTTCTTCCCAGAGCAATTTTATTGTGATCAACGGCCCCAACGTAAAGCATTTTAAAAAAGGGATGGGCCTTACGGGCGTAAATAATGACGTGATCGGTGTGATCACAGAAGTGGATGGCGACTATGCGGTCGTCATGAGTCTCCTGCATAAGGACAGTCACCTCAGCGGCCGTTTACTGAAGAGCGGTGAGACGGGGACCCTGAGTTGGGACGGCTCGCGTCCGAATATCCTCACGCTCAGTAATATTTCCAAAGGAGTTAAAGTAGCAAAGGGTGATACGATCGTCACGAGTGGGTACAGTGCAATATTTCCAAAAGGGATCATGATAGGGCGGGTCACGGGAGTACATCCTGAAACGTCGAGTAACAATGTGAAAATAACCCTTCACTCTGCCGCTGATTTTTACAACCTGGAGTATGTGTATGCCATTCAAAGTGCAGATGCGGAAGCGGTAAAAAAAATAATTGAAAAAGCTAAAGCTGCCGTAAACTAAATGAGTACACCGGTAAAAAATATTGTCAGGGCTCTTTTTTTCCTCTTCGTGCAGGTCTTTGTCCTGGACAGGATACACCTTCACCAAATGGTGACCCCATACCTGTATTTTTTATTTATCCTCTGGTTGCCTTTCAGGATGCCGCGCACAGCACTAATGGTGGTTGCTTTTATATTCGGTTTTGCCATGGACAGTTTCCGCCACAATCCCGGCTTCCATGCGGCAGCCTGTGTATTGATCGCCTATTTAAAACCTTTTTTGGTCAACCTCTTCATTCCGCAGGAAGGAGCGGATACCAATTTTGCGGAGCCCTCGGTAAAGAGCATGGGAGGACCGGTGCCCTACGCTATCTTTATCGGCGTGCTCAGCCTCTTTCACAATGCCTGGCTTTTCCTGTTGGAAGCATGGCAGTTCGGAAACATCCGGTATTTCCTGGTTAAAACGATCCTGTCTACGGCGGTTTCTGTAATACTCATCATTATTACCGAACTTATATTTTTAAGGAAACAAAAATTCCGAACGAATACAGTGTAGAAGATGTAAGATTTAAGAAGTAAGATTTAAGATTTTGATGTTCGCAATATTCGAAGTCTATTTCGACATCGGTTTGATCCATTATTAATTATTCATTATTAATTATTAACTAGCATTGTCTGCCTTTAACCAATCCCGGAAAAATGTGATCGCTGCTGTTTTTATCGGCATGTTCGTGGTGATCATTGCACAACTGGCAAACCTGCAGCTTTTTTCCGCGGACCTCCGGCTGCAGGCTGATGCGCAGGGAACTTTCCGAAAAGTAATTTATCCTGACCGCGGTATTATCTATGACCGTAAAAAAAATGCCATTCTTCAAAATACGACCATCTATGACCTGATGCTTACACCCAATAAGCTGAAAGGCATTGATACTTTTTCGCTCTGTAAGATCCTCAATATCGACACCGCACTATTCAACAAAAAAGTCGTTGAACTTATCATCAAAAACGGGCGGGCCAGGGCAGGAGTATTTGAACAGCTTTTGAGTGAAGATAAAATGGCGATGTTGAATGAGAGCATGTACCGGTTTGCACCGGCATTTTACCTTCAGGAGCGGTCAGTAAGAAGCTTCCCTTATGCAGCAGCGGCAAATGTGCTGGGCTATACTTCGGAGGTGGACACTAATTTTTTAAAGAACCATCCTGATGAAGGATATGTGTCCGGTGATTATGCCGGCAGAACGGGCATAGAACGCAGTTATGAAAAAGTGTTGATGGGAGAAAGAGGTATTGAATATTGGAAGCGCGATAACAAGAACAGGCTGACGGAAAAAATGGAGAAAGGTAAGTTTGATACCCTTCCCATCGCCGGGCAAAATCTCCATACTTCTATAGATATTGACCTGCAGGCGCTCGGTGAAAAGCTGATGGAAAATAAGTTGGGATCTATTGTAGCCATCGATCCTAAAACAGGTGGCATCCTTGCAATGGTAAGTGCTCCTACTTATAAGCCGGACTTCTTAACCGGAAGTGACCGGAAGAAACATTTGTCGGAACTGTTATTGAATCCTGCATTACCATTGCTCAACAGAACAGTGAATGCTTCTTACTCCCCCGGCTCCACATTCAAAACGCTGCAAGCTCTCGTAGGATTACACGAAGGCGTGATCAACACGGAGTTTTCCGTTACTTGCCGCGGTGCATTTTACGGCTGCGGTTCGGGCAAACCGATGCGTTGCCTGGATTACGGCACATTTAATCTGGGGAATGCCATTACCGTTTCCGACAATACATACTTTGCAACGGTAATGCAGCGGGTGATCAATAATCCTAAATATCCGAATGTAGACAGTAGCCTTGCTGCCTGGGATCGGTATATGTATGCTTTCGGGCTTGGCCATAAATTGGGTGTAGATGTGCCTTCGGAAAAAAAAGGAAACATTCCTACGCCGGCTTATTATGATAAAGTATACGGGAAGGGGAAATGGAATTATTGCAGTTTCCGCTCGGTAAGTATCGGGCAGGGAGAAGTGGATGTAACGCCTCTGCAGGTGGCAAATGAAATGGCCTATATCGCAAACAAAGGTTGGTACATTACCCCGCATGTGGTCGATTCCATTGAAGGAACTGACAAATACGAGATACTGAAGCAATACAGAAACCGGATCGAACCGATAGATATCCCCGACAGCATATTTGATGTGGTGCACGACGGCATGGAAGGTGTTGTGGAAAGAGGAACAGGTGGCGGTGCAAAAGTGGCGGGCATTGCCATCTGCGGAAAAACAGGTACGGTAGAGAATTATATTCGCGGGGTAAAACAACAAAACCATTCCTTTTTTTGTGCATTTGCACCGCGGGACAACCCGAAGATCGCCATCATGTGTGTAGTGGAAAACAGCGGACGTTTCGGGGGGACATATGCAGCACCTATCGTGGGATTGATGATAGAAAAATATTTAAAAGATTCCATTACCGATAAAGCACGTTTGGCAAGGGTGGAACAATTGTCCAAGCTCAACCTTATGCCGCCGCGGATCTTTACAGAACTCCGAAGGCAGGATTCCATGCGGCATTCTAAAGATTCAGCATACCTGATAGCCAAGGGTTATATAAAGATCATTAAGGACACACTCGGTCTCGAAGACAATGCCGATGAGGATGATGCCATCAACAAACTGATCAAAGAGAAAAAAGGCAAAGAGAAAAAAGACAGCGGCGATAAAAAAAGTACGATCCGCACCGAAGGAATATTACCCGATAATAAAAGAAAACCTGTGGGTGATACCCTACATAAAAAAGACGATTAGGATCAATACCATGTACCGCGCGAACCCCTCCATAACTAAAGGTAAAGACTGGCTGATGATCTGGCTATATGCTATCATTATTATCATCGGGCTCATATGCATTATTTCGGTAGAGTATAAAAACACGGATAACTTTTTTCAATCACTGACCGGTTTTAAAAAGAATTACAGCAAGCAGTTTTATTTTTTTCTGGCATGCTGTATATTGGCCATATTCATTCTTTTGACGGACAGTAAATTGTTTACCGCCGGCGCCAACCTTTCCTACGTGGTTGGGATCCTGCTGATACTGGCCACCTTTGTGGTGGGCAAAGAAATAAAGGGTTCTAAGAGCTGGATCCCGCTGGGGTTCATGAATCTTCAGCCCTCAGAACTTTGCAAGATATTTACGGCACTGGCATTGGCAAAATACATGTCCATGCAGGAAACTGATTTCAGCAAATCGAGATCGCAGCTTATTGCAGCTGCCATCGCATTTGCCCCCGGCATATTATCTATCCTACAGGGCGAGACCGGCCTTGCGCTGGTATATTTTTCCTTCCTGATACCGATGTACCGCGAAGGGCTGCCACCGGGTTACCTTATCGCCGGTATTGCCATGGCCGTGCTCCTCGTGGTGTCTTTGTTATTTCAAACAAAGACATTGCTCATAGGATTTACTATTCTTGCCCTGCTCATGCTTTGGCTGAACAGGCGGCGTATAAAACGAAACCGTAGCCTGCTGATCTTCATTGCAGGTGCATGGCTTTTTTGTGCGTTATTCGTGGGGCTCGCTGTTCCTTTCGTTTTTAATAACGTGTTTAAAAAATACCAGGCTGACCGTATATTCAGTATGGTGGGAGTAGATAATCCGTTTAAAGGAAACACGGCAACGCTCAGCGCAGAGGAAGAAAAACTAAAGCAGAAAAAATCCGATCAACAGAATTATAATGTGAAGCAGTCCAAGATCGCCATCGGTTCGGGCGGGTTTGCCGGCAAAGGTTTTTTAAAAGGCACACAAACACAGGGTGATTTTGTTCCCGAGCAACATACGGATTTCATCTTCACCTCTGTAGGCGAAAACTTCGGTTTTTGGGGTTCCGCCATCCTGATGTTATTATACCTGGCGATGCTGTTGCGGATACTGGTCATAGCGGAACGACAACGAAGTACGTTTAGCCGGGTATATGCATACAGTGTGGCCGGTATCTTGTTTTTTCATGTGGCGGTAAATGTTTGTGTTACCATCGGGTTGGCTCCCGTGATCGGTATCACACTTCCCCTCCTCAGTTACGGCGGGTCATCCTTAATTACTTTTACGATACTGTTCTTTATTTTAATAAAACTGGATGCGGACCGGCAGATGGTGCTTAGATAATTTGATAATTGAAATGCAGTTTCACTTGGTCGAAATCCGGTTTGGCAGTTCAGGCGTTCAATGTTAAACATTTCCATGAAAATTATTCCGCTCAGCGAAGGCGCATTTACGATAGATAAAACGAAAGTTTTTATCCCGTTCGATAAAGAAAAAGACGAGCTGCAGGAGCGGGCGTTAGGGAGCCTGTTGGTGGAAGTGCAACCTTTTGCGGTGATCACAAAAAAGGATATCATTCTCATTGACGCCGGATTGGGATTCAGCAATAGGAACGGGGTTTTACAGATCCATCAAAACCTGATCGATGCAGGTATCAATCCTTCAGATGTCACAAAAGTATTGATCAGTCATTTACATAAGGATCACTCGGGCGGTATCAGTAAAGAGGACCATGTTTTAGGTCATAAGTTTTTGAGCTTTCCGCAGGCTACATATTACGTAGATAAAAATGAATTTGATTATGCCACGGAAAAAGGGAGCCCTTCTTACACACCCGCAGAATTTGCTGTGTTGACTGACGCGGAAAATGTTGTCTTTGCCGAAGGCAACGGAATAATTGACGGTTATATTCACTATGAGGTATCGGGTGCTCATTCTCCCTATCACCGGGTTTACCGGATCGAAGAGGACGGCGAGATCATATTTTTCGGCGGAGATGTAGCGCCGCAACTTCAACAAATGAAAAGCCGCTTTATTGCCAAATATGATTATGACGGGAAAAAATGTATGGAACTCCGTACTGCGTGGTGGGAACTGGGGAAACAGGAGCATTGGACCTTCCTGTTCTATCATGATATCAAAACCCCTTTGATACAATTGTAAAAGCGTACATAAAAAAACGCAACTTTTGCAGACTGCGTTTTGTAGTTATATTTTTTAAAAAGCAGGACCGTTCTTTCTTTTCATTCCTCCGCCTCTTTCATGAGGTTTCATTCCGCCTCCGCCATTTCTGTTCTGACGCATTTCCTGCAGGCGCCGTGTTAGTTTTTCCCTGAACTGATCATGCTGACGGTAAAAATTATTGCTTCTTTCCCCGCCGATTATCCTGCCGAAACCCGGTTGATATTTTTTCTTGATATCAAGCATCTTTTGTTGCTTATCCAGGTCATTCAATTGGCTCCTGTGTACGGACTGCAACTCAGATTCAAACTGTGTATGCAACGGCCAGAATTTTTCCGCTTCTTCCGGGGTAAATTGTAATTGCTGTGAAATATACGCCACATATAAAGCACGGATCTTTTCAGCCTTTTTAGGGGGCTGACCGTCTTCACCCGGCTGGGCTGTAGCCGTAAAAGCGGCAATAGTAAAACTGATATATAGTAAAAATTGTTTCATGTCTAATTTTTAAGGTTGTTCTCATTCAAATAATCATCTAATGTATTTTCATCCGTAAGATAATCTGAAGCTTCCGGTAACTTAGTTTCATCGGTAAGGGAAGAAGCTACCAATGCCGCATTTATATCCTCGCCGTTTTCTTTAAGGTACTTTACAATGTCATTATCGGAAAGACTGTTCATTTCATTTTCAAAACTACCGGTTTTCAGGATCTCATTTGCTTTCACCTGCACCGTTAAACCTGCTGTTGTTCAATAGGATCCACAGCGCCCCTGCCCATATCATCCGTAATATTTATAACGCTGATACCTAAGGCATTGATCACTGCAGCTGCGGCATACTGAATATTGATCGCGCCAGGTTCATTTTGATCACCTTCGCCGTTGTGGTTTGTTCAACGGTACCTGTAGACTTGGTTAACCGGAACAGTAAATATATTCCTGTTGCCGATCGCAGCAATTACAGGAGATAATTGTTCCATCTCTTCCATGGCACTGTCTTCTTCTGCGTGAATTTTCTGTAGAATACTGTCGGAAAGACCTTCAAAATACCCTTCGGGTACGCTAAAAGATTTATCAGAAACAGGGAATGCATCAGCAGCGATACGGGCATTTAGCTCCGGGAGTATTGAGTTAAAGTACTCATTATCAACAGTAAAAACGTTTATGCGCGGAACAGCAGCCAAAGAGGGGCTAAGTGCTTTCAATTCATTTAATATTTCCTCGCTTATTTTCATCTTTATTTAGACTGCTTTACACTCCAATCGTTTAATGATTAAGTATATATTCTTCTATTTTTTTAACAGCATGATGGTAGCTGGCTTTCAATGCCCCTTCGCTGGTTTCCAGCACCTTACTCATCTCATTATAAGGCATTTCATCGTAGTACCTCAGGGTAAAAACCGCTTTTTGTTTCTCGGGAAGCTTCTGAATAGCCAGTTGTAGTTTCCATTCCAGTTTATTGCCGTCAAAATTGCTGTCAGCCTTTAATTTATTGCTCAACCCCGTTTCTTCATTACTCATAGAGACCGTGCTTCGCTTTTTTTGTTGCTCCAAAAATGTCAGGCTCTCATTCGTTGCGATCCGGTAAAGCCAGGTGTATAGTTGGCTGTCTTCCCGAAAATTGGCCAGGCCCTTCCATGCTTTCACAAACATATTTTGCAATACATCATTGGCATCTTCATGCTCCACAACCATCCTGCGAATATGCCAATAGAGTTTTTCCTGGTATTTCTTCAGGGTAGCCGTAAAAGCTTTTTCTTTGGTTGCTTCGTTTTTAAACTGTGTCAGCAACTCCATATCATCTGATACTTCCGCCATATAAGATTAAAAGTATTGTAATTTTTTAATTAAAAGTTCAGACAGTGATTTAGGAGAATGGTTTAACAATATGCATGATCTGTTAGGCTTTCTTAATACCAAAAGCTGCAAAGAACAGGCCCCGCTTTGATATAACGGAATTCCTTTATTTTCGTCACTGTATAAAACATGATCATGGATTTCAAATTGCGCCCCTGGTCTATGAATGACCTGGCCAGCTTAGTCAAATATGCCAACAATAAAAATATCGCTCAGTTCATGAGTGATGTTTTCCCACATCCTTATACAACAGAAGCCGGCAGAGCATTTATACAATTTGCATGCAAAGATGAGCCCGTGCATATTTTTGCTATCGAAGTAAACGGAGAAGCAGCAGGCGGGATCGGCATCCACCCGCAGGGCGATATCCAACAAAAGAATGCAGAGCTGGGGTATTGGCTGGCTGAACCGTATTGGGGTAAGGGTATTATCACGAAAGCTATATCAGAGATCATTGAATTTGCATTCAGGAACTATGACATCAACCGCGTTTTTGCGCGCCCGTTCGGTAACAATATCGGTTCACAAAAAGTGCTTGAAAAAGCCGGGTTTGTTTTAGAAGGAAGATTTGAAAACACGTTTATCAAAAACGGAACATTGCAGGATGAATTGGTTTATGCGGTGAGGAGGTAAGGCCCTGCGGGCGGCGGCTAAGAGAACAAGGAGGGGAAAAAGAGAAAAAAGAGTTCTGTTCCCACTTCGAAACCGTTGTGAGCCTTTGATAATTTCAGGCCGAAACATCGGGAGACTTTAGAAACGACACTCCACTTTGGACTGCTTTTCAAGTCCCCTGTCGGGGGACCTGCCTGCCGGTAGGCAGGTTTAGGGAGCCGTGACCTATCTTATACTATGTATGTATTCGTTATTTAAGAACTGCCTGCGCACATCGTTAAGGTCGTGCAGGATGGTAGCATCTACCAGCGTATCCCCTATTTCAAGTTTAAAGCCACCGATAAGTTCTTCCTTTACTGCCGTTTCCAATTCCACGGAACCTTTGGTGCGTTCTTTAAGTTTGCCGAGGATAATATTTTTAACTTCATCACTTACCGGTGTTGCAGTAGTGAGCTTTACGGTTTGTATTTGCTTTAAAACATTGTATTGATTAATGAATGCAGTAACGATCTCCGGTAAATTACTTTCCCTTGTTTTAGCCGTCAGCAGTTTTGAAAAAAGCATGGTCAGCTTGCTTACATGGTTGCTAAGCACCGCATCAATGATCTTATCTTTTTTATCCGTTGAAATAACAGGACTCCTCAGTAAGGCTACAAAATCAGGGTTGGATCTCATCAGGTCCTTCAGCATTTTCATGTCGGCATATACTGCCGGCAGTTGATCCTGTTCTACAGCAAGATCCAGGAGACTCTTTGCGTACCGGGTAGCTAAACGGGGATTAGTCATAATGTGATAATTTGATAATTTGCTGATTTGATAATGCAAATACAGCTTTTCTTATCTTAGGATGTTTTATTTTTCTAAACCATCATCGATCTTCTCTAGTTCAACTTCATTTCCGAAGCCAGGTCACTGATGTATTTTTCCTGTTCGTTCTTATTGGCTAACTCTCTCCTCAATATTTTTTCACTTACTTCTACTACAAGCTTTCCTACCTGGTTCTTAATATCTGTAATGGCGGCCATCTTCTGGTGTTGGATAGCGGCATTTGCATCAGTGATTATCCTGGCAGCCTGAACTTTTGCTTCTTCTTTAGCGTCAGCGATCATCTTATCTTTCAGGAGCTTTGCTTCTTTAAGCATCGTAGCTCTTTCCTCACGGGCCGATGCCAATAATGCTTCATTCTCCCCTTTGATCTGCGCCATTTCCAACTTTACTCTTTCTGCTGTGGCGATAGAATCTGCAATATTGGCCTCTCTTTCATCAAGTCCTTTAAGAATAGGTTTCCACGCGAATTTCTTCAGAATAAAAAGTACCACTAAAAAAGCAAGGACGGTCCAAACGATGAGGCCCAGGTGCGGAAGTAACAAATCCATTGTAGGTTATTTTAAATTTTAAATTTTAAATTTTGAATTTTGAATTAATCTAACATTCAAAATTCAGCATTCAGAATAAATTACTGCATCCTCCGCCCTATGCTTCGGATGCAGTAATGGTTTGTGCAATTAGGCTTTCAATACTGCCAAAAGACCTGCGATAACCGCGAAAAGGGCAACACCCTCTACGAATGCGGCAGTCAGGATCATGTTTGCACGAATGTCATTGGATGCTTCCGGTTGACGGGCAATCGCTTCTACAGCGCCTTTACCGATCTGACCGATACCGATGCCGGCACCGATCGCTGCAAGGCCCGCACCGATCGCACCGCCCATATGGGAGAAACCGATCTCAGCGTGAGTTGCCGTTGTTTGCAACAGAATGTTCAATAAATCCATGATACTTGTTTATAGTGATAAAAAAAATACTAGATAGTAGGCACTACATCATGCTTGTGCCCGTCCACGTCATCATGCCCGCCTTCAAATGATTGACCTATAAATACCGCCGTCAGGTTCGTAAAAATGAACGCCTGTATAAATGCAACCAATATCTCGATGAAGTAAATAAATACAGTAAACAAAATGGATACGGGTGAAAAACCCCAGCCTGCGCCTGCATTCATTGCCCCGAAAATAAAGATCAGGGAGATGAAACTCAGGATGATAATATGCCCCGCCACCATGTTGGCGAAAAGACGAATGATCAATGCGGCCGGTTTGATGATGAGTACACCCGCAACTTCCACCGGGATAAGGATGAGTTTAACCAACAGCGGTACGCCCGGAGGCCAGAAAATATGACCCCAAAAATGCTTGTTGGTGCTGAAAAGAATTACCACCAACGATATTATTCCCAATACAGCTGTGAAGGCCGTATTACCCGTCACATTCGCCGATCCCGGTATCAAACCGAACAGGTTATTGATGAGAATAAAGAAAAATACGGTGAGGAGGTAAGGCAAATATTTCTGCCATTTTGTTCCCAAATTTGGTTTAGCCACGTCATCTCTAACGAACGTGATGACCGGCTCCAGTACATTCTGCCAGCCTTTCGGTGCCGAGGTTACGCCCAGTCCCTGCTTATATTTTTTTGCAATGCCCGTCATCAGCAACACCAGTACGGTAAGTGCCAATATCATTTGCACCACGTTCTTGGTCAGTGAAAAATCATATACCACTGAGCCGTCAGTCGCTACTATATTACCTTCTTTTAATTGGTAACCTTCGTGAGCCAATTCGCCTTCATGCCCGAAGCGGGAAGAAGAAAATGCCGTCAGCCCTTTTGTGGGAGAATATAAAATGATCGGTAAAGGAATAGTTGCATGAAAATCGCCGGCAGTAAAGAAATGGAACTCATGAGCATCCTTGATATGATCCATAATGATCCTGGCCGGATCCAGTTTTTCATGGCCTTTTTCGTGCTTTTCCGGGGTAGTTTCTGTTGGATCATGTTGCCCTACGGCGGAACCCGAAAAGAATACAAGGGTAAGGCTGAAAACCAATGCCACTAACGATTTGATGCTCTTTGCTGCCATAAACGTCCTCAAATTTGCCGCAAAGATAAGGTGAAAAGATTTGAAAATGAGAAGATTTGGAGATTTGGAGATGGAAAGACCCTCATTTTTTTATGAAGTGACGACTTCGTAAAGTGTTGATTTACAAATGAGTACTCATTGCTCTTGTTGTACCTGTAAAAGATGACACTACTTTAATGATGCAACCAATTATCCATTATCCATTTTCCATTTTCAAATTTTCCATTCTTAATTATTATCTATTCATTATTAATTATCGCTATCCATTATTAATTATTATCTATTCATTATTAATTATCTCCCCCTGTTTCTCAAACTGCATCTTATGCAATTGATAATAATGCCCCTGCTTTGCAATGAGTTCTGCGTGGCTGCCGATCTCTTTTACTTCACCGTTATCCAAAACGAGGATCTTGTCAGCCTTACGGATAGTTGACAGGCGATGGGCGATCACTATAGACGTCCGGCCGGCGATCAGCTTTTCAATAGCATGTTGTATGAGTGCTTCACTTTCACTGTCTACGGAAGAAGTGGCTTCATCCAGGATCAGGATAGCCGGGTCATATAATAAAGCCCGAACAAATGATAACAATTGCCGTTGCCCGAGGGATAGTGTAGCCCCGCGCTCCATAACATTATAATCGTAGCTGCCGGGGAGTTGTTCAATGAAGTCGTGCAGGCCGATCAGTTTTGCCGCCCTTATCACTTCTTCTCTTGTTATGGATTCATTGCGAAGCGTCACATTATCCGACACAGAACCACTGAAAAGAAATACATCCTGCAGTACAATTCCTATCCGGCTACGCAGATGATCGAGCTCGTATTCCTCAATATTCACCCCATCGATGATGATCTTTCCTTTCTGAATATGATAGAGGCGATTGATCAGGCTGATGACAGAAGTTTTTCCGCTGCCCGTATGGCCCACGATCGCAAGCGTTTCCCCGGCTTTAATGCTGAAGCTGATATCCTTTAATACATAGCGGTCCTCTATGTATGCAAACCATACATTTTCAAAAGAGACGTCTCCTTTGATACTGCCCGGGGTATAGGTGCCTTTTCTTTCGGTGATATCGGGATTATCCAACACAGCAAAGATCCGCTCCCCCGCAATAACTCCCATTTGCAACACATTGAATTTATCTGCGATCACGCGCAGTGGGCGAAATAATAAATTGAGGCAAAGTATGAAGGAAGTGATGATACCGCCGGCTTCGGCAGCTTTGGCAGAGGATACGCCCGCTTCCATGCCGGCCCACCACACCAGCAGGCCGATGGAGATCGCGGAGACCAACTCCACTACAGGAAAGAAAACCGAATAAGCAAAAATGGAACGGATGTTTGCATTACGATGCTCTTTATTGATATCGCTGAATTTTTCCTGCTCCCTTTTTTCTGCAGCAAATGCCTGCACGATACTCATCCCGGTGATATGTTCCTGTACAAAAGCATTCAGTGCCGCTACGGCATTGCGCACGCGGATAAAGGAACGATTCACGCTTTCTTTAAAATAATAAGTGGCGATGATGAGCAGGGGAAAAGGGGCCAGGCAGATCAACGTTAGTTTCCAATCTGTAATGAACATATAAGTGAGTACGGAAATGATGGATAACATATCCGCAATAATGGGAATAAGGCCATCGCTGAAAATATCATTTACCGATTCAACATCATTCACTGTTCTCGTGGTGAGTGTACCGATAGGTGTTTTATCAAATTGAGAAAGATTAAGGTGCAGGATCTTATTATAGGCTGTGTTGCGAAGATCTTTTACAACGCTTTGCCCCAGGGAAGCGGTGGTAAATGTAAAAAGGAAGCGGCAGACCGTTTCAAAAAGTAATAAAAAGATCTGGATGACTGTAACCTCGATAATGAAACCGCCGGGACCGGAAATGAAATGCCCTGCCGTACTGTTCTTTACACCGCTATTGATGGTTAGTTGAATAAGCAACGGCCGAAGCGGGGCAAGCGCAGCCAGGAAAATTGCCAGGAAAACCGAAAGGTAAAATTTTTGCTGATAGGGTTTCGTGAAGCTGAACACTCTCCTCAGTACGGAAAAGTTCATTTTCTTTTTTACAGTCTTACCCTTGCTCATCTCCGCAAAGTTAAGAAGTAGCCGCTGTTCTGTAAGAAGATCATCCCTGCAAAACCGGTTTAGAGAAAAGGTAATTATAGGTCTCTATCTGAGACCGGATCTTTTTGGTATTGCGGGGATTCACATACTGGTTGCTTAAATGATTATCAAGCGTCCTTGCCTTGATGTTGTCATGCAATTGGATATTGATAATATTTATCAGTTCCTCCTTCATATCTTTTTCCAAAACCGGGCAGGCCACTTCAATGCGATGATCAATATTTCTGAGCATCCAGTCTGCAGATGAAATGAACACTTTCGGGTGCCCGTTGTTATCAAATATCATCACCCGTGCGTGCTCCAGGTATTCATCAATAATGCTGATCGCCAGTACCGGGCGGGTGAAATGTTTGCTTTCCGTGAACATACAACAGATCCCGCGAATGATCAGCCTTACTTCGACACCTGCTTTAGCGGCCTCAGACAATTTTTCGATCAATTGCCGGTCGCTGAGGGAATTCACTTTTAACGTAATGCCGGCGGCTTTATTATTTTTTGCATTTTTGATCTCGCGGTTGATCAACATGAGGATCGGCTTTCGCATATTTACCGGGCTTACAAATAAGGTCTTACATGCTTTGAGCAAGCCGGCTTTCAATGCCGGGTTTTCCAGGTAGCTGAAGATGCGATTGATGTCTGCCATGATATGCCTGTTTGAGGTAAGCAGGCAATGATCACCATAGACCATTGCCGTCTTTTCATTCAGGTTGCCGGTGCTTACAAAACCATAATGGGTAGTGGTATTTTTTACTCGCTTTTTTATCAGGCAGAGTTTTGCATGCACTTTAAGATCAGGAACGCCCAGCAATACTTTCACCCCGGCTTCTTCTAATTGTTCTTTCCAATCCAGGTTGGCTTCTTCATCAAACCTTGCGCGCAGTTCCAGCATGACCGTTACCTGCTTTCCGTTGCGCACGGCATTGGTAAGCGCATTGATGATCTTTGACCGCGAAGCCATCCGGTAAGAAGTGATCTTGATACTCATCACTTCCGGGTCAATGGCCGCTTCCCGCAACAGGTCGATAACACTATTGTACGAATGATAAGGGAAATGCAGCATCAAATCGCGCTCCAACACTACCGATGTAACGCTTGCTGCATCTTTCAGTTGGGGATGGGTGACGGGTTTTTTCCGGCTGCTTTTCTGCGAAAATACACTCTCGGGGAAGTTGATGAAATCCTTATAATTATGAATACGCCCGCCGGGAATCAGGTTTTCTTTGTGTGTGAGGCCCAATCGTTTTACCAAATAGGTGAGCAGTCCGGGGTCGATTTCTTTATCGTACACGAAACGAACAGGCTTCCCTTTCTTCCTGTTCTTCAACCCCTTTTCGATTTTTTGAATGAACGATTCCGAGATGTCATTGTCAATATCGATCTCCGCATCCCTTGTAACTTTAATGATATGGGAAGAGAACCGGTCATACCCGAAAAAAGAAAAAATATTCGGTAGGGAAAAACGGATCACATCCTCCAGCAGGATAATATATTTCTCTTCATTTTTTGAAGGAAGGATAAGAAACCTCGGCAGGTGCCTTACCGGTACGGACACCAACGCAAAACGCTGGGGCTTGGAGCGGTCCTGCATGGAAAGGCGGCAAGCCAGGTAAATCGATTTGTCGTTCAGCACCGGGAATTGCCCCAGGCTCTCAATCATGAGTGGCACGATGTAGCTGCGCACTTCCTCATTAAAATAATCCGTAATGAATTTCTGATGCGTTGCGGAGAGCTTTTTTTCATTGACCAGGTTTATTTGCGCTTTTTTCAATTCCCGGATGATCTCTTTCCATGCCCGTTCAAATTCCTTTTGCTGGATCAGTACCGTTTCCTGGATCTCATCAAGAATATTCTGGGGATCGGTCTCCAAATGCATTTTAGCCTTACTCCCGAGTTCTATCATTTTTTTGAGCGCCGCTACACGAACGCGAAAAAACTCATCAAGATTATTCGAAAAAATACCCAGGAACTTGAGTCTTTCTTTCAGCGGGACGGTATCATCTGCAGCTTCCTGGAGAACGCGGCTGTTGAAGGAAAGCCAACTGATATCCCTGGCAATGGTCTTTTTTTGGGGCAAAGCAATGGTTTGAGAAACTAAATTAAGGCACCTGAAGGAGACCGAATATTAATTTTTAGGGAAGATTTATTTGTTACATATCCAGGTCCGCTTCCATTTTTTTAGCATAGGCCTTCAAAAAGATCGCGCCGAGATTTTTATAAGGCGGAATATAATCTTCCCAGCTTTCCCGCACGGACCTGCTCGGATCCGAGGAAAAATTCTTTGAAAGGTTCAGCCACATTTTTCGCCAGTCAAGGTCAGCACCGGATGTGATCACATTATTAATATACGTCAGGATGGGCCTGTTGATGTCACCGGTACCGATCTCTTTGGTAGAGATGATGTGTGCGTCGGGATTAATGTCCAGTATTTCATTCAGGTTTTGGTAACCGCCGCATGATCCCAACAGAACGATCTTCGCGTCACCCGGCATACGGCTCATGGTCCGGCTCAGCCAATAACTGTGCCCGCGGTGCACTATAACAGAGGGTTTCAGTCCCTGGTCAAGGAGATAATTAGCGAGGTGTACCTGCGCGGTATCATCGAGGTTTGCATCACTTTCCAGGGGTTTATTGGCAAAAACCGTTACGTTCCCTTTCAAAGATTCCGCTTCCATCCATTCCTTTTTGTCTGTGATCTTCCAATCCCGCGGGGAGAAAGAATTTCGGAAAGAAGGGTAAAAAGCTTTACCGTCCTTATCCCCGTAAAAGAACACCTGTTCTATCACCCGGCCTTTATCATCACGGACATAATTGTTGGCTACTTCAAATATCGGGGGAATACCTATCTGTGCGGAAAGATCGGTTTTGCTGTTCTCATCAAAAGATAAAAAGATCGTTTTAAGCAACCCGTAAATGATCTTCCCGCTGCGGTTATTTTCCGATAAGGCGTATCGCTCATTTTCCAACACATTTTCCAGCATACTTTGTCGCAGCTTTATATCCGTAATGCTGCTGTAGGAATCCGCTACATCCACGGCATCCTCCAAGGTGGATTTATCGAGGCGGGCCACAAAATATTTCATGAGTTGTTCAGAGCGCAGGGCAGGCATTGTCTTTAAAAAAGTATCCAGTTTATTATAATTGGCCGCCATCTTTATGAACTTCCGGAAATGATCAAAATTCACGGAAAGCAATAAAGAATCTCCGCGGGGCTTAGTTCCCATCAGTTGCAGCAACCGGTTAAAACTATGCTTATAACTGCTGGTGAATATGTCATTCTCCCCGGTGACCATCATATAATAAAGATCTGTGGGGCCAAGGGGTTGAATGGCCCTCATTCTTACCGCTAGGTTGCTTTCATCGTGCAGCGTATTGATCGGCGTGATGAAGTGTTCGCGCGCCTTCGCCTGCAGGGTTTGGTAAAACCCGTTGGGCCCGAAATAAGCTACCGGTGTATCTTTCAGCGGTGCGGCCATGCGCATGGAATAAGCCGTAGCCGTTCGGACCAACAGTTTATAATAACCGACACTGTCATATGTTTTCTCCCCGTCGCCTACATATTTTTTTATGCTGTCCACGGATTGGCGTTCCGATAAAAGATCGTCGAGGAAGGGGAAATAGAATAATGCGTTATCGGTACGGCTCAAAGCCGCCACCTGTCTCACCATCCTATCGGTGTTATTATGAATGAGTTTGCCGATAACAGAACCCTGCGACTGCGCAAAAGAATAAAACTGTGCAGGGTTTATGCGGGAAGACAACACGATGAGGCTGTCGGCATAAGGTTCATTAGCAAAGGGACCGATTGTTTTCAGGATCTTATCAGGATTGAGCGTAGCATATTTTAAATATACAATCGCGTTTGCGGAATCACCGGTGCCGGCATCCGTAAAGATCTCCGCATTTATTTTTGCAACCGGGTAAGAAGCATCCCTTAAATAACTAAGGACAGACCGCCCTTCCGCTTTTGCTTTCATCATATTCTCAAAACAATTCAGCAATTGCGGAAGCTCTGAAACGGCTATGCCTTTGGACCGAACATAAACCCGGAAGGTCATCAGTACGTCTGAAACATATCGCAGGTAGCGGACCTTATCATTATTTGCGGGAAGATCAGTATCGTTTGTCTCTATCCAATTGCGAAATTCATTTGGCTTGCGCGTCAGAGTTGCCGTCAGTTTTCCGTTGAGGATTTCATTGGAACCTGCCCGCAGCATCCAATCCTGCCGCCCGTCAAGTTTATCACACCGGATCTGCTCTGTTCTGATATCATCATGACGGCTTTGCCTGCTCAGGGGAATATTATTGGTATCCGAATAAGCCGAAACCTGATAAAAGGAGAGAAATAATATAAATGACAAAAAACCGTATTTCATAAGTGATTTTACGTGTGCAAAGATGGTGCAAATTTGATTGCGTTCCGCAGTATAGACTGTTATAATGCAAAACCGATGCCGCAGCCTTAACAATTTAATAATGTTATAACGTTCATTTAACGTAGATCGGGCTCAACGGATACTTTACTTTTGCTTAACAATTTCATTATGAGCATTTCAAAAAAAATCCTCATTGCCGATGATGAGCCGGATATCCTGGAAATACTTTCCTTTAATCTTTCCGAGGAAGGATATACAGTGATCACCGCAAAGAACGGGAATGAAGCCGTAGAAAAAGCGATGCAATCAAAGCCTGACCTGATCATGCTTGATGTAATGATGCCCGGCAAAAACGGTTTGGAGGTCTGCAATCTCCTGCGGGCAAGACCGGAATTTGCGGATACGCTTATTATTTTTCTTACAGCCATGAGTGATGAAAATTCCGAGATTAAAGGGCTGGAAACCGGTGCGGATGATTACATCACCAAGCCGATCAGTCCGAAGGTCTTATTGAGTAAAGTAAATGCGCTTTTCCGGCGTATGACAAAAGAAGATCCGACGGTTATTAAAGTCGGGGATTTTAAAATAGACCGTGAAAAATTTATGGTCAGCCTGAAAGAAGAAGATATTGCGCTGGCCAGGAAAGAATTTGAATTGGTTGCCCTGTTGGCCTCAAAGCCCGGTAAGGTTTTTTTGCGCAACGAGATCCTGAACAGGATATGGGGCACTGAAGTGATCGTAGGTGACCGTACCATTGACGTACATATCCGGAAGATCCGCCAAAAACTGGGTGTGGACTGTATTACAACTGTGAAAGGCGTGGGTTATAAATTTGAATTGGGATAGGCCAAAGAGCGATTAGGAAGTTGAAAATGGGCTTGTCTTTCGTCTGTTGTCTTTCGTCTGTTGTCTTTCGTCTGTAGTCTTTCGTCTGTTGTCTTTTGTCTTCGTCTGTAGTCTTTCGTCTGTAGTCTTTTCTCTATTTTCGCTTATGCTTTCCGCAAAACATTTGTCCCCGCAGCAGTTGTCTGCTCTAACCGCCGCCATATTATCCATACCCATCAGTGCAGGGATCTATATTTTTGAACCGGCCTGGTGGATAGCTCCGCTTTCCCTGGTGATCATATTTGCCGGCAGCTACGGACTGATCCTGTTTACCCTCCAGACCTTCATCTACCGCAAAATAAAACTGATCTATAAACTCATCTACCAGACAAAGGCCACCAAGAGGGAGGAATTCTATTACAAAAATATTTTGCCGCAAAAAGGGATTGACGAAGTAAGAGAAGACGTGGAAGCATGGGCAGAACAGCGGAAAAAAGAAATTGAAAGACTACAACAGAACGAGGCATTCCGAAAAGAATTTCTGCAGAACCTGAGCCATGAACTGAAGACCCCCATTTTTGCAATACAGGGCTATGTGGACACATTGATCAACGGTGCATTATACAATAATGAAGTGAATGAAAAATTTTTGGTCAATGCTTCGCGTAATGTAACGAGGTTGGTAAACCTGGTGGATGATCTTGATGAGATCTCGCGGCTTGAAAGCGGGGATGTGATGTTGTTGGTTGAACCTTTTACGGTACAGGACCTCATAAAGGATGTGTTTGAAACGCTATCTTTTAAAGCTGAGAAAAAAAATATAAAATGTTTCATTAAAAAAGGCAGTGAATCACCGATGTCTGTCTTTGCCGATAAGGAAAAGATCCGGCAGGTGTTCCTCAACCTTACGGAGAATGCCATAAAATACGGCAAGGATAACGGCAATGTGGAAGCCAGTTTTTATAACGTAGACGGAAAGAATGTGCTGATCGAGATCAGTGATGACGGGTACGGGATCACCGAAGAACACCTGCCGCGGATCTTTGAAAGGTTTTACCGGACCGACCTCGCGAGGAGCCGGAAAGCGGGCGGCAGCGGGCTCGGCCTCGCTATTTGTAAACATATCCTGGAGGCGCACGGGCAAACGATCCATGTACGCAGCAAGCCGGATGTGGGCAGCAGTTTCGGGTTTACCCTGCCGGCAAAAAAAGACTAGGTCACTGATAATGATCCTACACCCATATTGGCCGGCTTTCGCGCCGAAAAAAATCTGCTGACCTTATTTTGAAAGGCTGCGCGGTTTGCAAACAGCAATGCGGTTGCTGCAGGTATTGATCCGCACATGACAGCGCTGAGCGACTCACCCGCCAAAAACATCCTTGAATAAGCCACAGTACCGGCTACTATAAAAATACCAAACAGTGTGAAAGGGTTTTTAAGCTGCATTGCAAAAAAAACCGCCAGGGTAAATGCCACTGCAGCGTGGGAAGAAAGCAGGTTGGGAACCGATCCTCTTCCGGGGTTACCTGCTTCAAAATACAGGTGTACTCCCTCTGCACCGGCAATTATTTTCGTTAACTGTATTATAAATAATGATACGGCCAGGGTTTGTAATAAAAGTAACGCCTGTTTTTTCCGACGCAAAAAGAATCCTAAAAAAAATACCATACCGATAGCGAAGAAGGCATCGCCCATGAATGTGATGTTTACAAAAAACACATTCCAAAGGAAATGATCTGCATGGAAAACCGCACCTGTATAATGCTCATTAATAAAAATTGCAGCTATTGCCGTAAGGAGCACAGACAAGCCAAGCAGGAATGAAAATGTTCGTGGGGTTGCATGTACATTCATAACCGGTTTTATGTGCAAGTAACTGCGCGAATATGATCACCGCATGAATAAAAGGTTAAGCGAATATTATTAAAAAAGAGGGCTCCCTGCCCTCCTTTTTCCTTTAAATCAAAATGCACCGGACATTGCAAAGATGACTGTGAATTGGTGTTCCAATGCATCACCCCATAATGAAAAAAAGGTTGCTGAAACAGCAACCTTTTTTACAAATATAAAAACCGTTATTAAAATCTTGTCCAACCTTTCCACCAGGTACTTTCCACGCCGGCAGGAGAAATACCGCCGCGGTATGCTGTCGTAGTGAAAAAGCCACCCGCCAGTTTGGAATCTGTAAAGTCTGCACCGGCAACGATCGGTGCATATCCGCCCGATCCTGCAAATGGTGTAGGATCTACTGAATTGTAGTTGAACGGCTGGATCAGCTTTGCTTCAGGGGCAGTATTAAGAATGGTATTTCCGTTTGTGGGGTTGGTGAACCATGCTAAAACAGATGCATCATTAGCACCCGTTGGAGCGGTACTGCTTGCCGTATACTTTATAGCCTGGTTATTACCCGCCAACGTTGTAAAGCGTATCCTTAATGAATTATCATTGATATTAAGATCGGTCGGTGTACCCGTACCTGCATCGATCAGAATACCTACCGGCCAGCCTACAATAACTGAATTAAAAATGGAAATGGAAGAGTTCCTGCGGATCTGTGCACCTGCACGATAGTAAGTGCTGCCCACATTACTTAAAGTAGCTCTCGGGCCTATCACAGTGATGTTACTGAAAACAGCTGCAGTTTTAGGAGTTGCCATAGTTCCGCTTGCGTTGTTATCGCTTTCAAAAGCTTCTACTGTAGAAATATCCGCGATCACGGAATCTCTTATTACAATACCGAATTGTACATTACCACGATACCCGTTATCCGTATCAAAATCATCATCCTGCGTTTTTGCCGCGATCAAATATTTGCGACCACGTACCGCCGAAAAATTCAAATGCATCATCTTTGGCCAGGTAGGCCCCGTGATCGACGTCATACCTACTGCTGCAAGCGTAAGACTGCTGATCTCTTTATCCGGTGAAACGCATAGCCGGCATATTCGATACGCACATAACTTAAAATGCCGGAGTTGTCGTTATCTAAAGGTGTAGGAGCTATAGCATCACCGCTGCCCGCGAGACCGTCACCCTGTGCATTATCCACGCCGCCTTCCGCCTGGTAAAGACCGTTGATCCCGTTGAAGCTGGTATTGATACCCGCTTTTCCGCAGATCACAATTCCGCCCCAGTCGCCGCTTTGCGGGTTAGGTGAAGAAGAAGTGAAAACTACAGGCTCAGTAGCTGTACCCTGTGCAATGATCTTTGAACCGCGGGTAATGATCAACGCAGCTACGTCGCTGCCGCTGAATGAACCCTTTACGACAGTACCTGCCTGAACGGTCAGGGTATGGTTTCCTACTATGTATACAAGTCCTTTCAGGATATATGTATTCTCTTTACGAAACGTAGTATCTGCATTAATACGACCGGAGACAACAATGGTTTGACCCGTTCCGTTTGAACCGCCGCCGCCCTGGTTCACATAAATGATCTCTGTTTGCCCGTCGGATTCTATTTTTCTGCAACCCGTGATCACCAGGGCAAATATGGCAGACAATAATAAAATGTACTTTTTCATTTGTATGGTTTGTTTTTATATTTTAAAGTGTGTAATTAAATGTCATGCTAAATGTGGTTCCGTTGCGACGGGTAAACCGATACGCATCTGTATTTTTATTCAATTCAAAACCGCCGACCCCTGTACTGTTTTGATAAAAGATCTGTGTACGGTTAAGGATGTCTGAAATACTCAGCCTGAATTCCCCTTTCGTTTTTAAAACTTTCTTCGCCACCTGGAAATCCAGTAAAGGACGCGGTGCTTCCCATACATCCGGCGTAGCCGATCCTGCGGAAATATCACCTACCAAATAAATTCTTCTCCCGATCATGTTGAAAAGCGTGGTTACATTCAGCCCGATGCTTTCGATATCATATAGAATCCCGGCATTTACCACGTAATTGCTCTGGCCCTGCAACGGCCTGTTTATTTTTAAAGCAGTATCGGTTACCTTACTTTGAATGTAAGAGAGGTTGGTCTGGAAGGTGAAATTTTTGAAGCCGTCGATAAAGTCAAGTTTCTTTCTCAACTCTACTTCAGCACCGTAAGAATAAGCGCTCTTCGGATTTTGGAAGGTGAACGTACTTGCGCCACCGCTACCTTCATTGAAGAGTTGCTCTATGGGATCATTAAAATATTTGTAGAAAACACCGGCAGAGAAAACTTCCCCTGCCCGTGGGTACAATTCATAACGGAGATCCGAATTGAAGATCTTCGAACGCTTCAGATCCGGCTTACCCTGTACGGAAGCATTCAACTCGAAGTCGTAGAGGTTCAATGCAGACAATTCCCGCAGCTCCGGCCGTATCACCGTCTGTGAACCGGAGAGACGGATATTTGTTTTGTTGTTCAACTTATACGTAAAATTTACACCCGGTAAAAAGTCAGTCACCTTTGAATAAGTATGACGGCTGTCATAGCTTTTTACACTCCCCACCAACTGATCGAAATGTTCTACCCTCATGCCCCAAACGACGCGTAGTTCTTTACTCAATTGGTTATCCAATTGCAGGTACGCGGCGTTCAAAATAGTATTGGCGATGTAGCGGAAATTTTTATTTTTTATCGCATCAAAAGCAAACTTATTGTCGAAGCCCGTACCGAAATTTTCAGGCGCAAAGATCTTATCCGGTGTAAGTTGTTGCAACGGAATATTTTGTCCAACCGGTATGTAATTAGCAAATAACTGTGCATCAAAAAGCCTGTCCTTTACCTGCAGCATATATCCTCCTTTCAGGGTTTGATTGAAAGAAAACATTTTGAAATTATACGCCAGGTCACCGCCGCCGGTATAGATATAATCGCTGAGGCTTTGGTAGATGCGGCTGCCGCTCTGTTGGGAAAGCGTGTTCCCGATGATAGCGGTGTACGTATCCTGCACCGAATCCCTTTCATATAATAATCTTCTTTGGTCAGGAATATAGCCGTCAAGAATATTAAATGCACCGTACCATTTAAACTTCAGTTTGGGAAGAATACCGTGCTCGCCGTTCAATTGGGTGGTAAAAAAAGTATTTTGACGGAAGGTCAATTCAGTACCCTGCTGCAGCGGGAAGAGCCGGCTGCTGTCGAAGCCGTTCCTTTGTGTAATGGAATTAGCGTTGTTTACGTTTATGATCGCCTTTGCGGAAATCTTATTCAGCGGGTTGAACTGCACGGAGAATACTGCCAGTCCGCCGACAACAGTTTCCTGAACGAATTTATCATCCTCATAACTGTTCTCCCTTGTAAACAGACTGCCCGTTGCTATATTTCTGCGATTCAACAGATCGAGGTAACGATAATTCCTGTTGTATGATACGCCTATTGATCCACCGGCTTTTTTGCCGAGGAATTTGCCGGCAAAACCACCGTTTACCTGGAAGGAATGATTTAACGGAGCAGAACTCCTTACAGGCCCCCATGAATTTCTTAACGATTTCCCGATCGCTGTTTTTTGTAGCCTGGAAGATGTATCAAAATTGGATTTTGTTGTATAACCGGCAGGAAGTGCCCTGGTACCGTCATCAAAACCCAGCCAGTCATATTTACCGCCCTGCGGATCTTTGAAAAAATCTTTACCAGTTGTTTGCGTATTGAATCCCGAACCTACCTGTATCGTGAAAAAGTTTTTGGAAGGGATATCTTTTGTATTCACCTGTATCAGGCCGCCGGCAAATTCCCCCGGGTATTCCGGAACGAATGCTTTGTTGATAATAATATTATCGATCAGTTGCGCAGGGATAAGGTCGAAAGAAAATGTTTTCCTGTCGGGTTCTGTACTCGTTAATAATATCCCGTTCAGCATGGCCTGGTTGTAACGGTCTGCCAAACCCCTTACAATAATGAACCTGCCGTCCTGGATACTGGTACCCGGCGTACGTTTCAGGATCTCCCCGGTATTCCTGTCCGGCGATCTCCTTATGCTTTCGGCTGAAATAACGGAAGCGACCGTATTGGTATTTTTTTGAAAAGTAATCAATGATGCGGCGGTTTCCCGGCGGGCGTTGCTTACTGCCCTCACCACTACCCCTTCTTCCGTCTTCTCTCGTTGTGTAAGCGAGAGATCCTGTGTAGTGACCTTGCCTGCTGTGATCACTATATCATCTACCTGTTGTGTTACGCCGTAATATGAAAATAGCAGGGAAACTTTGGAGACGTTGTCGACATTTAAAATATACCTTCCCTGCAGATCGGTGGATGTACCGCGTGAAGTGTTTTTATCAATTACAGAAACTTTAATAAGCGGTTCACCGGTCTTTGCATCCGTTACTTTACCTTCTATGGTACCTCTTTGTGCAATTCCCGCTATGCTGAGCCCTAAAAATGAAATCAATAGTACAACTATTCTCATGTGTGCTTATTTGAAGCAAAGGGACGGAAAGGATGTTAAGGTACTATGAAGCCCGGGTTAAGAAATGGTTATGGAACGGCTTTTAACGTATAAACCGGCTAGCTTTATGCAGGAGAAACGGATGTTAAGAAATCATTACCAATTACAAAGTCCCTGTTGTAAAATAGTATAATCATATTTTTGCTTCAACTTAAAAACCCCGGAATATGTCGATGAATTCGATCATGAAGATCTTTCTTCCCAAAGACCGTATTTTCTACCAGCTTTTTGAAAACGTAGCAGAGGTACTGGTAAAAATGGGTGAAGCCCTGAAAGCAGTGGTAAATGAGCCCGATTTTGAGAAAAGAGCCAAACTCATTAAGGATGTGGAGGATATGGAACACGTAAATGATGAATACACGCACCAGATCTTCACTGAATTGGGGAAAAATTTTATCACACCCTTTGACCGGGAAGATATTCATCACCTGGCTTCTGCATTAGATGATATCGCAGATTATATTTACGCTTCGGCCAAAAAGATCAACTTTTATCGCGTAAACCCTGACGATATCGGCATCAAAAAGTTCGGAGATCTTATTGCACTCGGTTGCACCCAAGTGCATAAAGCGGTTACGGAACTGAGGAATATGAAAAATATGCGCCGGATCACCGATGCCCTTGTGGCCATCAATAGTATTGAGAACCAGGGCGATGATATATTTGATATGAGCATCGAAAGGCTTTTTGCCACCGAGCCCGATGCAAAAGAGGTGATCAAGAAAAGGGAAATATACCAGGTCATGGAAATTGTGACTGATAAATGTGAAGATGCGGCCAACGTGATCGAAAGCATTATCATCAAATATTCGTAACCCTATTCTCTTTCATTAAGCTATCGACAAAAAAAACGGAATGGTAGATTTTCCCCTGTTGCTTATCCTGGTCATTGCTTTAGCAATAATCTTTGATTACATCAATGGTTTTCATGATGCTGCAAATGCCATTGCCACGGTAGTATCCACGAAAGTACTTACGCCTTTCCAGGCGGTGCTCTGGGCTGCCTTTTTCAACTTTGTCGCCTATTTTATTTTTAAAGATCACGGCGTAGGGGAAACCATTGCCAAAACAGTTATCGGGCAGATCAAACTCGAAGTGATCCTTTCCGGTTTGATCGCAGCCATCATTTGGAACCTGATCACCTGGTGGTATGGCATTCCCTCCAGTTCTTCGCATACACTTATCGGCGGATTCACCGGTGCTGCAGTAGCAGCGGCAGGAACTTTCAGTGTGATCAATACGCCTATTATGCTGAAGATAATCGGCTTCATTGTCATTGCACCGTTGCTGGGGATGTTGGCGGGTTTCATTTTGTCCATATGGTTTTTAGGCTCTTTCAAGAAAGGGATCTTACCAAAGCTTGTATCGCTTGCCGTTATTGCAGGAACGGTGATCCTGTTATCGAATGTGATGGAAACAGACCCTTCGAAACTAAAAACGCATTATGAAAGTTATTACCTGAAAGTGATGTTTCACTCGCATAATTTTAAGTGGTTGCTGATAGGTTTTATCCTCATATCCCTCAGCATATTCACCCTGTTTCTCAGCAGCCTTAACCATTCACAATCTTCCAGGTGGTTCAAAAAAATGCAGCTGGTGTCCTCTGCCGCATTCAGTATCGGCCATGGCGGTAACGATGCGCAAAAAGTGATGGGAATTATAACAGTGGCTTTATTGAGCAACGGAAATATTTCAAAATTCAGCGAAATGCCCGATTGGGTTCCGCTGGCCTGTTATTCCGCGATCGCATTGGGTACCATGAGCGGGGGGTGGAAGATCATTAAAACAATGGGAACCCGTATCACAAAGGTTACTCCCTTTGAAGGAGTAGCGGCAGAATCAGCCGGTGCCCTTACCCTTTTCATAACCGAAATGATGAAAATACCGGTGAGTACTACCCATACTATCACGGGTTCCATTATCGGTGTGGGAGCGACCAAAAGGCTGAGTGCAGTTCGTTGGGGGGTAACTATCAGCCTGGTATGGGCATGGGTATTGACCATTCCCGTAAGTGCGATCCTTGCTGCACTTATTTATTATATCGCGCATGCTATTATCGGGTAGCCCGAACTGCTCTGAAAAATTTTCCTTTATTTGCATGTATAACGGGCCCGCCGGGTACCGGCAGTCATTATGAACTACCGGCTTTCCGCGGCGATGCATATCAAACAACAAAAGAATGAGTACAATTTTGGTTACCGGCGGATGCGGGTATATCGGTTCACATACCATCGTGGACCTGATCACAAACGGATACAGGGTGATATCGGCCGATAACAACAGCCGAAGCGATGATGCAATTTTGCGCGGTATCAAATCCATCACCGGCGTGGAAGTAAAAAATTATAAAGTAGATCTTTGCTGTTTTGAAGATACGTACGCCGTATTCCGGGAAAATACAGGTATCAGCGGCATCATCCATTTTGCCGCATTTAAAGCAGTGGGAGAATCTGTGGAGAATCCTTTAATGTATTTTGACAATAACCTTAATTCCCTAATTAGTATTCTCCGTTGCGCAGCAGCTTTTAATGTGCCTCATTTTGTTTTTTCCTCTTCCTGTACCGTATACGGAAATCCTGAGCAGATACCGGTAACAGAGTCGTCTCCCTTTCAGCCCGCGCAATCGCCATACGGCAGTACAAAGCAAATGGGTGAAGAATTGGTACAGCAAACCCTGAACGGACCGGGTAATATGAAGGCCGTATTGCTGCGGTATTTTAACCCGGTGGGTGCACATCCTTCCTGTGCTATCGGTGAGTTGCCGTTGGGCAGGCCCCAAAATCTTGTCCCGGCCATTACGCAAACTGCTATCGGTAAGCTGGATATGATGCAGGTATACGGTGATGACTATCCTACAAGGGACGGCACCTGCCTCCGGGATTATATACATGTTTCCGATATTGCCCATGCTCATACACTGGCACTACAAAGAATGGAAGCGGGCAAAAATGAAACGGCCTGCGAAATATTCAACCTTGGCAGCGGCAACGGGTTTACTGTGTTGGAAATGATAAAAACATTTGAGAAGGTCAGCGGGAAGGCACTTAACTATACTATTACGGGCAGGCGGTCAGGTGATGTAGTGGCCATCTTTGCCAATAACGATAAAGCAAAAAAAGAATTGGGCTGGAAACCAAAGTACAACGCGGAAGATATGATGCGTACCGCATGGGAATGGGAAAAAAAATTAGAGTCGGAGAAGGATTTATTTAATATCGATGCCGGACTGAACTGAATAGCCGGTAAATTGCAGGATAATTTTTAAAAGAATACTATGCTTAGTGAAATTGAAGTAACGGGTAAAAAGGATACCCGGAGTGGGTTTGGTGACGGGATATTGGAAGCAGCGCAGAAAAATGAAAATATTGTCGCGCTCACCGCAGATCTTGCGGGTTCGCTGAAGCTGGGTCCGTTTATGAAAACATTCCCGGAGCGGTTCATCCAGTGCGGCATTGCGGAGGCCAACATGATCGGTATCGCAGCCGGGCTCACCATCGGCGGGAAGATCCCTTATACGACTACGTTTGCAAATTTCAGTACGGGCAGGGTCTATGACCAGATCAGGCAAAGTGTGGCATATAGTAATAAGAATGTAAAGATCTGTGCATCACATGCCGGGCTCACATTGGGTGAAGACGGTGCTACGCACCAGATATTGGAAGATATCGGGTTGATGAAAATGCTGCCGGGCATGACGGTGATTGTGCCCTGCGATTATAACCAAACAAAGGCTGCAACAAAAGCCATCGCGGATTACGAAGGGCCGGTATACCTGCGCTTCGGCCGACCGGTCTGGCCCATATTTACCAAAGAAGAAGATTTTAAGATCGGCAAGGCGCAGGTATTGAATGAAGGAAAAGACATTTCCATTTTCGCCTGCGGACATATGGTATGGACCGCCGTGGAGGCCGCGAAGATCCTGGAGGAAAAAGGGATCAGTGTGGAGCTTATTAATATCCATACGATCAAACCGTTGGATACAGAATCGATATTGGCTTCCATCAAAAAAACGAAATGTGCCGTTACTGCGGAAGAACATAACATTATCGGCGGGCTTGGCGACAGCATTGCGCAAACTGCGGCAAAGGGTTGCCCGATCCCAATCGAGTATGTCGGAACAAATGATACTTTCGGGGAAAGCGGGAAACCGGAAGACCTTCTTGTAAAATACGGCCTGGACGCGGGGCATATTGTGGCAGCAGCGGAGAAAGTGATGGCCAGAAAGATGTGAATAGTTGATTAGTTGAATAGTTGATTAGTTTATCTCCTTTTCATGAAATGCCTTTCTAAGAACGTATTAACTAATCAACCAACAAACCAATCAACCAAACCCCCCTTCTTTTAAAAAAACTTATATTTGCCTATATGATGAACGTGGAGAACATGGAATACAATACGACCAGGAATCACCTGATCATGAAAGAATATGGCCGTCATATTCAGAAGATGGTGGAATACCTGCTCACTATTGAAGACCGGGAAGAGCGTCAGCGGAATTCTTATGCGGTAATAGAACTGATGGGCTTCCTAAATCCGCATCTTAAAAATGTGGAGGATTTCCGTCATAAACTTTGGGATCATCTTTTCCTCATCAGCGATTTTGCTTTAGATGTGGAAAGCCCATACCCCATTCCTACACGCGAAACCCTGAAGGCTAAACCGGAAAGACTCACGTACCCGAAAAAATATCCGAAGTTCAACCACCTCGGGAAGAACATTGAAGTGGTTATTGATAAAGCGCTGAAAGAAGAGAACCCGGAGAAGAAGCAGGGCTTTGCCAACGCGATCGCTTATTACATGAAGCTCACATACAGCAATTGGCATAAAGAACTGGTGCATGATGATACGATACAAAATGAGTTGAGCAGCATGACGAAGGGTGAATTGGAATTCAACAACCGCCCGTTTGTAAAGCACCAGCCGGCACGCATAGAAAGAGACGAATACCCTGCGGCACGTAACCGCTACGGCAAAAATTTCGGCAGCCGCGATAACCGCAATGCCGGTAATGGAAATAACCGGGATAACCGCAACCCGGGTAATGGTAATAACCGCAATCCTAATAATCCGCAGGGCGGCCAGGGCAACCGCGACAACAGGGGCGAAGGAAGGCCACCGAATAATAACAACAGGAATTTTAAAAAAAGATATTAGGAGCTTCCGGGATAAATAACTTGCGGGATCTAACTCAAGGTTCAAGGTTCAAGGTTCAAGGTTCAAGGTTCAAGGTTCAAGGTTCAAAGTTCATAATTCCAATTTACACCTTTGGATTATTAGCGACTTCAGCCGATTCTTATAAAAATTACGAAACGGTAAAAACGATCAAATTTCCCGGGCTTCACCCAATTCCCAATTCCCAATTACATCCTTCGAATATTAGCGACTTCACCCAATTCCCAATTCCAAATTCCCAATTCCCTAACTATTAATCCCCTCTACTTTCCTCCCACTTACCTACTTTTGGAAAATAATTTTTCTTCATGGCAATTTTTGAGGTAACAGGCGGAAATAAACTCCGTGGAGAGATTACTCCACAGGGTGCCAAGAATGAGGCGCTGCAGGTGATCTGTGCCGTGCTGCTCACTGCTGAACCGGTAGAGATACATAACATCCCCGATATTACGGACGTAAATCTTTTGATCGAGTTGCTTAGCGAGATGAATGTGAAAACGGAGAAACTCAGCGCGAACAGTTATCGCTTCCGCGCAGATAATGTAGATGTGGAATACCTGCAAAGTGAAGCTTATTTTAAAAAAAGCGGTCGGCTGAGGGGTTCTGTGATGTTGGCCGGTCCATTATTGTCAAGATTCAAAAAAGCATATTTACCGAAGCCGGGCGGCGATAAGATCGGTCGCAGGAGGCTGGATACCCATATCATCGGTTTTGAGAAATTAGGGGTCAACTTTTCATTTGACGACCATACCGGTTTCTTCACATTGCAGGCAACGGAACTTATCGGTTGCCGGATGCTGCTGGACGAGCCCAGCCTCACCGGCACAGCAAATATTATCATGGCTGCCGTGTTGGCTAACGGCGAGACCGTGATCTATAATGCCGCCTGCGAACCCTATATACAACAGCTTTGCAAAATGCTGATCCGCATGGGAGCACAGATCTCCGGTATCGGCAGCAATATGCTTACGATCACCGGAGTAGGATCTTTGCAAGGTACTACGCATACCATGTTGCCGGATATGATCGAGGTCGGCAGTTTCATCGGCCTTGCCGCCATGACACAGGGAGACATTACGATCAAAAATGCCGGCATTGCAGAACTCGGAATCATCCCGGAAAAATTTCAACAGTTGGGTATTCAAATGAATTTTAACGGCGATGATATTCATATTCCTTCGCAGGATAAATACGAGATCCAAAAATTCCTCGACGGCGGGGTGATGACGATCTACGATCATCCCTGGCCGGGCTTTACGCCGGACCTTCTCAGTATTATTTTAGTAACAGCTATACAGGCACATGGCAGTGTACTCATTCACCAGAAGATGTTTGAAAGCCGCCTGTTCTTTACCGATAAACTTATAGAGATGGGCGCACAGATCATCCTCTGTGATCCGCACCGTGCTGTAGTGGTAGGCCTTGAGCGGGAAAAGGCTTTGCGCGGTATCACCATGAGCAGCCCTGATATCCGTGCCGGGGTGGCCCTGCTTATCGCTGCATTGAGCGCAGAAGGAAAAAGTACCATTCAAAATATTGAACAGATCGACAGGGGCTATGAAAATATAGACGGAAGACTGAGGAGTTTGGGGGCGGAAATCAGGAGAGGAGAATGATTTGATTTGGAGATTTGATAATTTGGAAATTTGGTAATTTGAAAATGGTTCTCCTAACTCAGAAAAATCATTCTTCATTATTATTTATTAATTATTATTTATTATTTATTGATGGGTTCTCCTATCTTAGAAAAATCATTCTTCATTATTAATTATTAGTTATTAATTATTATTTATTGAATAAGATTCTGATCATAACCGCGCCATCCGGTGCAGGAAAGACTTCTATCACGAGGCATCTCATGAAAAAGTTTCCCAAGCTGGCGTTTTCCGTTTCTGCAGCCACCAGGCCCGCGAGAGGGGAAGAGAAGGACGGTGTGCACTATTATTTCATTTCCGAAGAAGCATTTAAATCTAAGATTCAGAATAATGAATTCGCGGAATGGGAAATGGTGTATGAAGGAAAATATTACGGTACGCTGAAATCAGAATTGGAAAAGATATGGAACGCAGGGAAAGTACCGGTGTTGGATATTGATGTGAAAGGCGCTATACATGTGCAACAGCAATTTGACAAAGGAGCACTGAGCCTTTTTATTGAACCCCCTTCTGTAGACGAATTGAAAAAAAGATTGCACGGACGGGGAACGGAATCAGCGGAATCTTTATCCGCCCGCGTGAATAAAGCGGCATACGAACTTTCCTTTAAGGACCATTTTCACCGCTCCGTGGTCAATGAGGACCTGCACACAGCCTGTGCCCTTGCAGAACAGATCGTGGGGGAGTTTTTGGAGGAAGGGGGAGTAAGTATATAAAGTAAATAGGTATATAAGTATCTACGTATATAAAGAACCGTTCTTATGGATAGGTATCCTTTGAAACGAAAATCACTTTAATAACCTGAAACATATCGACTCTATATACCTATCAACTCTATATACTTGTCTATCTTTATCACATGGATATCACGGCCGTCATTGCTTTATTTTTATCCCTGGTCTTTATCGGATTTTTTGCCGGAATAGAGATAGCATTTATTTCTGCCAATAAGTTATCGCTGGAGCTCAATAAAAAACAGGGTACTTATGCAGGTAAGGTTTGGGGAAATTTTGCGGAACGCCCGGCAAAATTCATCGGTACCATCCTGGTCGTGTTCAACATCGTGATCGTGGTCTACGGCCTCCTCATCGGGGAACTTCTCTATCCGCTCTGGCACCGGTTGGAGATCCGATTATCGGGCAGCGCCCTGAAATATATAAATTTCATCAAGCTGTTTTTTGAAACGATCCTCTCTGCGGGCATTATTCTTTTTGTGGAATTCATGACCAAGGCATTGTTCAAGTCCGGCAACAAAGCCATACTCGCCAACGGTTTCATTGCATATATCGTTCGCTTTTTTTATTCGATCTTTTATTCTGTTTCTTCTGTATTTGTGAGCATTGCCGAATGGATCCTGAAATACATTTTTAATGTTAAACTAAAGGACAGAAAAGAGGTCTTCAGCAAAGTGGACCTTGAACACTATATGCAGCAGAACAAAATGCATAATGAAGAAGAATCATCTGATATCAATAAAGAGCTTTTTGAAAATGCCCTTTCCCTGGGCGAAGTGCGCCTGCGGGAATGCCTGGTACCAAGGCGGGAGATCGTAAGCATTTCACAGAACAGTTCGATACAGGAAGTGAAGGCGCTTTTTATAGAAACCAGGCTTAGTAAGCTGGTCGTGTTTGATGAAAATATTGACAGCATTTCCGGTTATATACACCAGCTCGACCTGTTCAAAAGCCCGGCATCTATCAGTGATATCCTCCTCCCCATTCCCACAGTCCCGGAAAGTATGAGTGCTACGGACCTGATGACAAAATTCACCAAAGAAAGAAAAAGTATTGCCTGGGTGATCGATGAATTCGGCGGCACTGCGGGCATTGTCACAATGGAAGACCTGTTGGAAGAGATCTTCGGGGAAATAAGAGATGAATATGACGACGTGGAAGAATTCACGGATAAGCAGGTTTCGGACAGTGAATATATTTTCAGCGGGCGCCTGGAGCTGGACCTGATCTCGGAAAAATACGGGCTGGAATTCCCGGGAGATGAAAATTCTGAAACCCTTTCGGGCTTCATCATTCAAAACAATGAAGCTATCCCAAAACAAAAAGAACAGATCATCATCGGTAATTATGAATTCGATATCCTGACCGTAAGCGATACCCGCATAGAAACCGTGAAGCTGAAGATCCTTCGTCGTTCTTAAAAAAAATCATTTCGCCCGCTGCTCTTTTTTTACTTTTGCATGATGACCATCGGTGCACATGTAACCTATTCGGGCAGCCTGTTGGCTGCTTCCTTAACGATCCTTTCCACCAATCACCCGGAAGATCATTTTATTATTTTCAGCGCCGCTCCTTTGGCGGATCTCCCCGCTAACTGTACACCTGTAATGATATCTCCCAAACCGGCGAACAGGCTGCTGTTATTTTATTGGTACAATTACCGTCTCCCGGGGTTACTGAAAAAATACAATGCTGACCTGTTTATCAGTGAGGCCGGGCTGCTGAGCATAAAATCGGAATTACCGCAGTACCTCTATTTCAGTGATGACCGGTTTGAAGCGGGCACAGTCTATTTTAAAAAGAATTTCAAAAGCTCCCTGCTCCGTGCGAAAAAAATATTTACCACAGAAACTTTTATTGCGGAAGCACTGCGCCGGCAATACCATGTTCCGGAAGAAAAAACACAGACTATTTATTATGGTTTTACTGTCGGTACCGGCCATAACCTGTCAGGCACCCTGATCAAAGAAAAATTTACCGGAGGCGATGATTATTTTATCTGCCCGGTTACGGAATCTGCTGTGCCTCACCTGATCGTGCTCCTGAAAGCATATTCGGAATTAAAAAACAGGCAAAAAACCGCTATGAAGCTGGTGTTGTTGAATACACTGTTCCGGGAAGATCTTATTCCCGGGTTCAACCATTACAAATACCGCGATGATGTAAAGATCATTCCCCTCACAGCGAAAAATGCATTGGCACTTTTTCCTAATGCTTATGCAATGATCAGTTTATCGGACTATTTCCCGGGGAACGACACCATGATCGCACTGGCAAACGGCATCCCGCTGATCGTAAAAGACAACGTGAAAAACCGGAGCCTGTTTGGCGAAGCGGCCCTGTATGCCCCGGTATCAGAAACTGCGCTTTCAGAAAAAATGCAGTTATTGTATAAGGACGAGCATTTAAAAAACAGCCTTGCGGAAAAGGGGACCTTGCTTATTAAAAGATATGATGCCCAAAAAACTGCATCAGCGCTATGGGACGGACTTACGGATAATATTTCAGCATTACCTTTAAAGAAAATACCGGCAACATGAAATTTTCGACTCCTGTAAATATAGAAAGCATTGCTTCATTGATCGGCGCAACACTTATCGGGGATAACCATGGTGAAGCCACGGGTATCAATGAGCTACACAAGGTAGAACCGGGCGACCTGGTATTTGTGGATCATCCCAAATATTACAACAAATGCCTGAACAGCGATGCAACCTTTATCATCATCAATAAAGAAACAGATATCCCCGCTGGCAAATCGATACTGCTTACAGAAAACCCTTTTGAAGCCTATTGTACGATCATCAATCATTTTCGCCCGTTCACAAAAGCTGCGGCATTGATCAATACGGATTCCATTGGCGAAGGAACATACATTTACCCGGGGGCCTTCATCGGCAATAACGTGACCATCGGCAGCAATTGTATCATTCATCCGAATGTAACGGTGATGGATCATTGCATCATAGGAAATAACGTGATCATCCAGGCCAATACCGTGATCGGCAGTGATGCCTTTTATTACAACACAAAAAAAGACCGGGAGGTTTGGTATAAAAAAATGCCGAGCGGCGGAACGGTGATCATTGAAGATGACGTGGAGATCGGCTCAGGCTGCACCATCGATCGCGGGGTTACGCATGATACCCGCATCGGGAAGGGTACCAAGCTGGACAATATGATCCATATCGGCCACGATACGGTACTCGGCGACAACTGCCTGATGGCCGCACAATCTGCTATAGCCGGCATGGTGACCTTGGGCAACGGTGTAACGGTATGGGGACAGGTAGGCATCAGCAAAACTTTAAGCATCGGTGATAACGTTGTACTGCTGGCCAAAAGCGGCGTGGGCGGCGACCTGGAAGGAAATAAAATTTATTTCGGTGCACCGGTAGAAGAAGCGGGCATCAAGAAAAGAGAATTGGTTTGGATAAAGCGGATCCCTGAGTTGTGGGAGAAGGTGATGGGGGGAGAACGTTATAAGTAGTATAGGTATAAAAGTATATAGGGTACTTCGCACAGGTGGAACTTCCCATTCAATTTATAGGTCGCGTTGAAAATACTTATATACTTATAAACTTAGCTACTCTATCTACCTCCCACTAGTTCCGGTAATACACAAAATCATACGGCAACTGCTGCGCTACTTTATCCCAGGTGAGGTAACCGCTGATGGTGATATCATTTTGGTCATAGAAATAACCGTTCTGTTCAATCACGATGCTTTCATTTGGTCGGAAATTCAGCATGGAAAATTGGAATGCTGACGGTTCCCCCGTGTTATCGTTAAGGTAGGCGACAGAGGGCTTTTCCCCGGAAAATAATATTCCTACTCCGGGTTGATTGGGTATGATCTCCACCGTTTGTATGCTGTCATCCTTTTTATAATTAAAAGCACCGTAAGGATCTTTTATTTTTATAGCGTTCTCTGTGCCGTTGTTATTTACAATAAACTGTATCTCGAACTCCTGCCCTTTCAGGTCCCTGTTGTAAACGCTTCGCATGAGATGAAGCAGCGAGCCCTTGTAAGCCGCCTGCCTGGCGGTTTCCCATTGCTGCTTCTGTGCATCATTACCCTGCATTTCCTCGTAGAGCGGGTACCCGGAATAGGTACTTACCTGCGATTTGTACTCGTGCGTAAAAGAATCCAGGTTGTATTTAATATTATAACCCAGCAGGTTATTTTTAATGATCAGCGGATCGGTTGCCGTCACTTTTAAACGGTTTCTTTTCTTTGAAAAAAAGAAATGCAATACTTCCGGGTTTTCAATGCGGCAATAATTACTGTCTGCCAATCTGCCGATAAATTCTTCATTGAAAAACACGCCGTATTTCGCAAGACCGTTGGTTACTTCGTTAGTAGAAATGATGGCAACTTCCGCTAACTCTTTTTCTTTCTCTTTCAGGCCGATATTTAATTTCTCCATGGCATCGCCTGAACTGATACGCCGGCTTTCCGTACGGTAACCGGTGTAAGTAATGATGAGGTCATACCCACCTGCCGGTAATTGTAATTTAAAATTACCCTCTGCATCCGTTACGGTTCCCAATGTAGTGTTTTGTGCAAACACGGATGCGGCAGGAAGGGGAAGCCCGTTTGCTTCCGCGGTGACTTTGCCCGAAACGGTAAAAGAAGATTGGCCGTTTGCAAAAGAACCCATTAAAAAGAAAGCAGCTATTGTAAATAAATATTTCATGCGGTCGTATATGTTGGACTTATATTCTGTTAGGTTTTACCAATCGAAAATACATGATCAGTTGTTAAGTTTTTGTTGCAGTGCTTTACAGGTTTCGCTTATAGTATCTTCCATACTTCGGTATTGAAAATCCGGGAGAAAGCTTAACAGTTTGCTGTTATCATATAGGACTTTGGCAAATGCGGTAGCAGTTGTCTCTTTAGTAAGCAGCGGCGAGGCACCCGTAAACCGGCTCTTCATTGCTTCCAGCCGCCGGGTGAGCGCCGCAAGAAAAGGAGTGACTTTCTTATGCGGCGCTTTTTTGCCGAAGGCTTTAGCGATCATATTGAACAGGGTATGATAGGTAAGGTTTTCCGCACTCACAATAAACCGCTCGGCATTGATATCGCTCTTCATTAATGCGATCATTGCAGCGGCCGCATCACGCACATCTACAAAACCGGAACTTCCTTCGGAGTACCAGGGAAAACCATCATACACTGATTTAAAAATTTTGGTAGAACTGTCGTTCCAATCCCCGGGGCCGAGAATGATAACAGGATTTACTATTACGGCATTTAACCCTTCCGCAATGCCCCGCCAGACTTCCATCTCGCCGAGAAATTTGCTGTAACCGTATTTGCTGTTGGATGTCTCCGGTGTCCAATGCATACTTTCATTTACGGCTTCTCCTTGCCTGAGACGTCCCAGGGCTGCTACGGAACTCACGTGCACGAATCTTCCAACACCCGCATGCAGTGCGGCATTGACCATATTCGCTGTACCCCCAACGTTGATCTTATATAATTGCTTTTCTTCTTTCGGCGAAAAAGAAACCAGTCCTGCACAATGATAAATCTGGGTAACATCTTTCATCACTTCTTCCAATGCATATACATCAAGGATATCACATTGCACAGGTATCACACCCGGGATAGAAAAATCAGGAAGAGGGGTTTTGTTGAAGAGTGCAACAGGTTTTTCACCCGCAGCAAGCAGTTGTTCGATCAATGTTGTGCCGCAGGCCGGCGCTGCCGGTTACCAGAATCATCGGGAAATATTTTCCGTGTAATCATAAAATCCTTTGCCGGTCTTCCTGCCCAGGTTACCTTCCGAAACTTTTTGTTCCTGCATGGGTGAAGGTTTGAAGCGCGGATGATCATCGAATGCATGATATACCGATCTGGAAACAGCCAGGTTGATATCCATGCCGATGAGGTCCATCAATTTGAACGGACCCATTTTAAATCCCGCATTTTCCATGAGAGCATCAATATCTTCCACCCGTATGTTTTGTTCCGAAGCAAGGTGCATGGCTTCGAGGTAATAATGCCGGGCCACACGGTTCACGATAAAGCCCGGCGCATCTTTACAGATAACGGGTTGTTTTTTTAATTGCAGGCAGAGTTCCCTCACGGTGCGCAGGGTGACCTCAGAAGTCTGCTCCCCTGCCACTACTTCCACCAACTTCATCACATTGGCGGGGTTAAAAAAATGCATCCCCGCAACGCGATCGGGGTAGGGAATATTTTGTTGTATCGCAGTGATGGAAAGTGATGAAGTGTTGCTCGCGAGGATCGTTGTAGGGGAATTGATCTCTGCGAGGTTTTTGTACAGTGTTTCTTTAATGTCAAGGTCCTCAATGATCGCTTCGATAACGATATCCGCAACACAATCATTAATATCAGTTGTAAATTTTACCCTGTTGAAAATATTGTCCTTTTCTTCGGGAGTTATTTTTTCTTTGCTGAGGAGAAAGTCGAGATTTTTATTGATCGCTTTTTTCGCATTGGCGATCCCGGCTTCATTTGTATCAAAAAGCACGGTATCAAACCCGCTTTGCGCAGCAGACAATGCAATACCGCTGCCCATCGTTCCCGCACCCGCAACACCTATCTTTTTGATCATGCAGCAAAAATATGCAAATGACCGGTACATCCACTATTCAAAACAAAGAGGCTGTATCATAAGTACGATACAGCCTCTCATTATCAAATTATCAAATTAGCTAATTAGCTAATTAACCCTCCCCCGCCTCTGCTTTCGCCGCTGTTTTCATTTTTTCATTTGCAGTAATGGAAAATTCTACCCTTCTGTTCAATGCCCTGCCTTCCAGGGAGGTATTGTCTGCTTTCGCCTGCGTTTCGCCGTAATATTTTACGGTCAGCCTGGAAGGTGCAAGCCCGGCAGTTTTCAATGCATTTCCTACGGCATTCGCACGCCGTTGAGAAAGGGTCATGTTATATTCATCGCTGCCCACATTATCGGTGTGCCCTTCCGTCAGAATATTGGTCTCCGGGTATTCGGAAAATATTTTTACCAGTTTATTGACAGCGAGTTGTGAATTCGGCGTGATGTCATATTTAGCGGTAGCGAAATACACACCGGCCTTAGTACCGTCAGGATTATTTTCATCAAAAGTTACACTTATACCTTCTCCCACTCTCTCAACTTTCGCACCCGGTATCTCTGTTTTGATCTTCTCCGCCTGCCGGTCCATCTTACTGCCGATGATCCCACCGGCTACTCCGCCGATAGCAGCGCCCAGAATTGCACCCAGTGCCGTATTATTTTTATTCCCCACATTATTCCCGATGATACCGCCGATGACAGCACCGCCGGTAGCGCCGATCACGGCACCTTTGGTTTTATTGTTCGTTCTTCTCGTGGCATCACAGCCTGTTATTACTGAAGAAACAGCGATCATTCCAATAACGACATTCTTTATATATTTTTTCATAGTTTATTAAAGTGTGGATTAATTTTTTACAAAATTGTAGATGAATGAAGCGGGTTTTCCTTCAAACGTAATATCATTTCGTAGTTTCATGGTATTGTTATTTGCAGATAAAATGGTGAAGCGGAAGCCTGCGTCATCTGCATCCATTTCTTTATATTTATCATCTACTCTTTTATATTGCAGCATTTTAGGTTTGCCTTCTTCTTCATACACCGACCAACGGATATTACGTTTTATCGCCGCACATTCACCGCCGTTCTTCGCAATGGAATAGTATCCCAGGCTGTTACGCCTGTTAAAATTCCAGGTGCTGCCTACAAAGCAATTAAAATCTTCTTCATTGAGGATCTTCGCTTTTATTTTCCCGGTGATACCTTCTGTAGTAATGGTTTCCAATTGCCAATTACCGTCAATGGTTCTCCGGTAATCCCGCCCCTCTTTGGAACCGGCACAGGATGTCACCAGGAATACCAGTGCTGTTGCACTCAGCATGAGGATGCTTTTTTTCATAAATAGTGATTGAATGTAAAAGAGGATAGATTCAAGGGTTGATGTGACCTTAAATTTTCAATTTTAGTGCCAAACATATCTTTAAGCAATAATGCCTCAAAGGGAGGGATCGATTAATCATTAGCGATGGCAGGGGATTTGAAAATCCTCAGCCCGGGGCCGAAGCCAAGTTGAAAAACTAAAGTTGAAGAAACACTAAAAGCTAAATTATATTTGTCAGTCGGAACAAAAACTCATAGCGGACTATAGCCGATCTTTACAAGGTTAAGCCCTGCTATTGCCAAGAAATGTTGGCAGAAGTCGTGGCGTTGGAATTAATTCACTTTAAATCCTCCATTTTTTTCTGCCTTTACTTTTAAGCCACTCGAGATAGCGATTTTGAAAATTTACTTTAGTATTGATTTCATTCCAACTTAAATAATATTCAACTAAATTCTTATTGTCCTTGCAGAAAGTAAGTAGGCAATTTTGAACTCCAGTTATTAGAGCATATGGAAGCATTTCAATTCTATCTGCTAATATAATAGCCAGTTCGCCTTTGTTTAAGAATCTGTTTTGACACTCGGAATAGACATTGCTTTTAGAAGAATCTAAAAAAAAAGAAGCGAGAATGTTAAGGGATCTTTTATTTTGATTTAAAATCAATTTTGAATTTTTATTATTAACCAACTCTTTGGAGTTCTGGACTTCTGAACCTATGATAGTAAGTAAAGAATCAATTTTACTTGTTTGAGAAAAACTCAATGTCAGGTTAAAAAGGAGTAATAACATGATAATGGAGTGTTTCATAATTTCTGCCAACATTTAGATTCTATGCGGATTCGAATTGCTTTAAGAAGCGAAGATCATTTTCGCTGAAGAGTCGCAGGTCCTTTATTTGATATTTGAGCATGGTTATTCTTTCTATTCCCATCCCGAAGGCGAAGCCCGTGTATTTATTACTATCTATTCCGCAATTCTCCAATACTTTCGGATGCACCATACCGCAGCCGAGGATCTCTACCCACCCGGTCTTTTTACAAACTGCGCAACCTTCCCCGTTACAGATCAGGCAACTGATATCCATCTCCGCACTGGGTTCGGTGAATGGAAAATAAGAAGGACGGAAACGGACTTTCACCTGTTCACCGAACATCTCCTGCACAAAAAAGTACACGGTTTGTTTCAGGTCGGCAAACGAAACATTTTCCGCTATATACAAACCCTCCACCTGGTTGAAAAAACAATGTGCCCGCGCACTGATGGTCTCATTCCGGTAAACACGACCCGGGCAGATGATGCGTAATGGCAATTTTCCTTTTTGCATTTCGCGTATCTGCACACTGCTGGTATGGGTACGCAGGAGCCAATCATTCCCGCCGTCTGCAGATTGGTTAATATAAAAGGTATCCTGCATGTCTCTTGCCGGGTGATTTTCCGGTAGATTGAGTGCAGAAAAATTATGAAAATCATCTTCGATCTCGGGCCCTTCCGCTACGGTGAATCCCAAACGATTGAAGATCGAAACTATTTTATTGCGGACGATGCTGATCGGGTGGCGGGTGCCCAACGGCATGGGAGTGCCCGGGAGTGTAAGATCGGGGCCTGAACCGGCGGTTATGCCCGTGGCTGCGGTTGTTTCCGTGAACGTGTTGAATCTTGCTTCTGTAAAATTTTTGAACTCATTCAAAAGCTGCCCGGCTTCTTTTTTATTTTCCGGGGAAACATTTTTCATTTCACCCATGATGGTTTTCACCAGGCCTTTTGTTCCTAGGTATTTTACCCGGAATACCTCTATCTCCTCAGGGGACACGGGAGCTTCCGAAGTTATCTCCGCTTTATATTGCTCTATAAGTGCTCTTAACGCTTCCATGCGGCAAAATTAACTGTTTTTCCCGCAGATATTCGGGGATCTAACATCGCAGATTTTCGCAGAAGGGTTCCCACAGATAAGAACAGATTTGTTTCCCGCAGATCTTCGGGGATTTAAAAGCACGCAGATTGGCGCAGAAGAGTTCCCACAGATAAGCACGGATTTTCCCACAGATCTTCACAGATTTTTCCCGCAGATATTCGGGGATTTAAAAGCACGCAGATTTGCGGGGATTGTTTCCCGCAGATATAAGATGATTTAAGAGCAGATCCCGAAGATGGCCTGCCGAAGGCAGGTACCCTTGGTGGTTCAAAACCTTTGCGGTTCCTTCGCGCCTTTGCGTGAAGCATTTTCCCGCAGATCTTCGGGGATTGAATACCGCAGATCAACGCAGATAAGCGCCTTTGCGGTTCCTCCGCGCCTTTGCGTGAAGCATTATCCCACAGATCCCTACAGCAGAAACACTTCTTTTCCGATTGAATAATGTATTTTAGCAACCTATACCACTAACATTATGAGATCAACATTTATCCTGTGCCTGCTGATGGCCGGTTCCTGCCATTTTACCTACTCCCAATCGGCTAAAAATGCTGTTTCTAAATTCGGAGATATCTCTGTAAAGGATTTTGAGCCGGTACTGTACCCCATTGACAGCAATGCCAAGGCCGTTATTCTATATGACGGCGGTATAGCCACTTATAAAAGTGACGGCAAAACCTGGTTCAACGTAGTATATACATACACCCGTCGTTTTCGTATTATGAATAAAAGCGCTTTCGGACTTGCAACTGTACAGATCCCCATTTATAAATCTGAAGATGCGGAAGACAGGATAGAAAAATTGGAGGCCTATACCTATAACCTGGAGAACGGGAAGGTCGTTTCGACGAAGCTTGACAAAGAATCCATTTTTAATGACAAGGCCTCCAAAACCTATCTCATAAAAAAATTCACGATGCCCGATCTGAAGGAAGGTTGCATTGTGGAATATAGATACACGATCATTTCTCCGTCGCCCGGTTTTTTGCGCGGGTGGACATTCCATGATGCATATCCCGTGCTCACCAGCGAATATGACATCACTGTTCCGAATCTTTTTAATTATGTAGTGTTGAAATCAGGATATTTTGATCTGTCACCTCGTATTGCCGAAGAAGGAACGCAGTTTTTTACAATAAGGTCCTCCGACAGTCCGTTCGCCTCATCGGATGTTTTTTCTTTTCAGGCTGTAACCGTTCACAATAAATGGATACTGAATGATCTTCCCGCAATGGTAAGTGAGAATTATACCACCACAATGCGGAATCATTTGTCCCGGGTTGAATTTCAACTTAAAAGCCTGAATTTCCCCAATCAAGATCCCCAAATCAGGATCGGATCCTGGGAACAGTTAATGTCTGTAATGTTGAAGGATAAAGAATTCGGCGCGGATCTCGGGGAAAATAATAAATGGATGGAGAATGATCTGAGATCACTTGTTGTTGCTGATCAAAAACAAACCGCTGCAAATATTTTCGGATTTGTACGGGATAATTTTGTGTGCACGGATCATGATGCGATCTATATGACAGCGACCTTAAAATCTGCCTACCAGGCCAAAAAAGGGAATGTAGCGGAGATCAACCTTGTCCTGGCGGCAATGCTACGAAAAGCAGGGATCACTGCGGAACCTGTAATGCTCAGTACAAAGGACCATGGCATCGCCTACCAGTTGTACCCCCTTGTCAATAAGTTTAATTATATCATTACGCGTGCGGAAATAGGCAATACGAAATACCTATTGGATGCATCACGGAAGAAAATGGGTTTTAACCGTTTACCGGAATACGTATACAACGGCTACGGCCGTGTTATCAATGAAAATGCAGAGGCTATCCCGTTTTCCCCTGACAGCATCATGCAAAAAAAACGCACTACTGTTTATATCAGTAACAGTGCAGACGGGAAAAAGCTGGAGGGTACTTTAAACTCGGATCTGGGCTATTACGAGTCATATGATCTGCGGGAAAAACTTGCCGGTACCGGTAAGGATGATTATTTGAAAAAACTTACCGCGGGTTATGGATTTGATATCACCGTTACGAATGCCAATTTGGATTCACTCGGAAAATATGATGAACCGGTGTCTCTTCATTACGACTTCGGTTTCGCCCTTAATGAAGACATGGTGTATTTTAATCCGCTGATGAGTGAGGCTTATAAAACGAATCCTTTCAGTGCCGCAAAAAGAAATTACCCTGTGGAGATGCCTTATACAACGGATGAAACGATTGTAGTGAATATGGAAATACCGACGGGCTATGTGGTGGTGGAGATGCCTAAATCCGAACGGCTTAGCTTTAATGAAAATGAAGGTATGTTTGAATACCTCGTAAAAGCAGATAAGCAAATGATCCAGTTAAAATGCCGGCTTACCCTTAACCGAAGTTTTTTTATGCCCGAAGATTACAGCGGGCTTCGTGAATTTTTCGGACATATCGTTAAAAAACAAAGCGAGCAGATCGTCTTTAAGAAAAAATAATACTTATGAAATCTTTTCTTATCGCTTTATTTTTTCTCATTGGCGGCTATTGCTCCGCACAGGATTATGCCGTAAGCCTGATCAGTGATTCGATAAAACAGAACGCCGATGCGGTGAAGAGATCCGATGAATTAAAAGTGATCATCAGATCTCCTTCTTCTGCGATCGTTCGCCGCCGGTATGCCATCACGATCCTGAATGAAGCCGGGGCCGATGAGGCAGTGTATGAGAATTATTATAACAAAATGCAAAGCCTCGAAAACATTTCAGGACAATTGTATGATGCAGCGGGCAGGCAGATAAAATCCGTCAAAAAGAAAGATATCAGTGATTACTCTGCAAACGATGAAAGCAGCCTGATGACGGATAGCAGGATGAAGCGACATAATTTTTATTATTCCGTATATCCCTATACCGTGGAGTATGAAGATGAGCAACAACTGGACGGGATCTTTTTCCTGCCCGCCTGGCAACCCGCCGGGGGCAACAGGATCAGCGTGGAGCAAAGCAGGTTTATCGTGGAGGCCCCGGAAGATTTTGCGCTGCGGTACAAACAAAATGTTTTTACTGCTGAACCCCTTACGGGTAAGTCCGGCAATAAAAAAACGTACACTTGGGAGGTGAAAAACCTGCGGGCATTTGAAGCGGAAGCATATGATCCTGCAGAAAGTGAAATAACACCATCGGTTTATATTGCACCTTCTCAATTCGGCTTCGGCGATTACAAAGGTGATATGAGTTCCTGGCTTTCCCTCGGTAAATTCATCAATGAACTGAATAAGGGCAGGCAACAGCTTCCGGAAAATGTGAAGCAGGATGTACGCCGGCTCACGGAAAAACTTACGGATCCCCGCGAAAAAATAAATGTTTTATACGATTACCTTCAGAAGAATACGCGGTATATCAGTGTGCAGATGGGTATCGGAAGCTGGCAACCGTTTGATGCCAATTATGTGGCCACCAAAAAATACGGTGATTGTAAAGCGCTTTCCAATTATATGATCAGCCTGCTTACAGAAGCGGGAATAACAGCTAACTATGTGATCATTACTTCAGGAGAAAACAGGAAAGGGCTGAACGAAGATTTTCCGTCCCCTTATTTTAATCATGCTATCGTATGTGTACCCGGGAATAAGGATACCCTATGGCTGGAATGCACGAGCCAAACTGTAAGCGCGGGTTATATGGGAAATCATACGGGCAACAGGAAAGCACTGCTTATCGATGCTGCGGGCGGTCATATCGTGCAAACACCCGTCTACAAAGCTTCGGATAACCTGCAGATAAGAAGGACAGATGCGGTTATCAATGAGCAAGGCGGTTTGTCCGCAAAAGTGTATACGCATTTTACCGGGCAGCAACAGGATCAGGTGCACAGCCTTATTCACGGGGCAGATGAAAAACAAAAGTTGCGTTACCTCAACCGTACCCTCAGCCTGCCTACTTATACGGTGGAAAAGTATGAATACAAAGAAACAAAGGGAATGATCCCTGTTGTGGATGAATACTTATCTATCACCTCACCGAATTATGCTATTATCACGGGGCAGCGTTTGTTCCTCACACCTAATTTTTTTAACCGATCTTCTTCAAAACTACCGGTTGATGAAAAAAGAAAACAGGGTATTGAATTTCCGCTTTCTTTCATTGATGTAGATAGTCTTCATATCAGTATTCCCGCGAACTATGAACCGGAAGCCATGCCTAAAACCGTGAATATTAAAAATGAATACGGAAGTTATAGTATCAGCTTTACCGTGAAAGGAAACACGATAGATGTGCTGCGGAAAAATGAGCTAAACCGTGGCCTTTTTCCAAAATCAAAATACCCGGAGATCGCTGAATATTTCAACAGTATTTATAGAGCAGACCGCAGTAAGATCGTGCTGGTAAAAAAGAACAATTAACCGGGCATTTACAGGGTGTCCCCTCTGTCAGAAATTAAAAAAGAAATTACTCCCGAAATTCCACACGAATACGCAAATGATCGCCAGGGCCTTGGCAGGGTAAAATTTCATTCCCCATTTTTCATGGAAGAGCAGGATCAGGAGGTTGTTTAGCACAAGACCGATCAATGCGAATACCACAAATTTTGTCATCTCCGGCCACCAGAGGCGGTGACTTTCGAAGGTCCACAAACGGTTCCAGATAAAATTGTTGATCACGGCTACAATGAAGCCGCAACTGTTGGCTATATATTTATTGGCCCTTGCTTTTTCTTTGAGCAACCAGGTCACGGCAAAATCCAACACAAGCCCTGAAAGGCCCACGATAGCAAACCGGAAAACTTTGATCAGAAAAGGAAATGCATGATTCATGGAACGGCGTAAATTTTTATCAGCGAATTCCGCGTGACGTGTTCATCGCGTGTTTTTTCATTCAAAAACCCGGCTGTGAGCCTCGTGACGCGGAAATCATCAAATCTTTTGATGACCTCATATTTATATCCTGCACTGTCCACCAGGAAAAGATCAGTCTCTAAAATATACATTATTGCAGGTGCCTGCACTTTGACCGAATCCGGGTTCCCGGTTAAAATATACACCGGCTGTGTTTTGCTGTACAATTCAAAAGCCCTTGAATACCGGTTAAGCATATACGGGGCTTCCGGTAAATTCAGGCTGTTGAAAACTTTTGCAGCCTGCACACCGGCCCGGTATTGCAACAGGGCGGGATAAAAAAACCCATTCAGGTACCAAAATAAAGCAACGGAAAAAAATATTCCTTTTGCGACCAGGATGCCGGGATCGTGCCGGCGAAATACAAGGATGGCTGCTATACAAACAGCAATAGCCGGGAAAAGGGCGAAGAACGAGCGGCCCATGCCGCTGTAAAATGCAAGAGCTGTGATCACGATACCCGTTAAAAACAGCAACACGGAAAGGCTGATACTCCAACGACGGATATTGCTTTCGGACCTGAGCCCAGCAATAAAATTTCCCGACATCATTGCAAAATGCGGAAAGATGATCACGATATAATGCGGCAGTTGAAATTTTGAAACCGAGAACATCAGGAAGGTGATCAAAGCGCTGCCGGTGATGATATAGGGCAATTTATTGACCGCGGGCCTTTTTATTCCCTGCCATATTGCTGCTGCTAAAAAAAATGACCAGGGCAGGAATGCCCATAACGTGAATGAATAAAAAATAAAAGATCTCCTTTCCCTTTATCGGGCCCGTATTAAAGAAACGACCGAACTGGCTGTCCCATAAAAAAAATTTTATCCCGGAAACATTGGTCTTACCGAAAACCGTTTTTTCCGGGTGCATATCAAATTGTACATAGAGGGTATACAACTCGGGAATAATAAACAGGAAACTAAGGAACAGGCAAAGCCACCAACGGTAATTCAATAATTCTTTTAACTGCCTGCTAAAAACCAGGTATATCAAAAAACCTGCGACGATCGTTATCCCGGCAAACAGGCCCTTGGTCATTATTGCGCCGGCGGAAGCAACGGCAGCAAACAAAAACCAATGCAGGTTTTTTTTCAAATAAGCCTGCGTGATAAAATAGGTGGCCATCACAATAAAGGCGGTGAGATACGGCTCTGCCCGCACGTCGCTGTTCGCGAGAATAACATGCAGTGCCGAACCGTAGATCAATACAGCATAACGGGCGGCGGCCATTCCGTAGATGACAGCAGCAAGGCGATAGGTATAATAAAGAGATACCAGCCAAAAAAGAAATGCCGGGAGTTTATAGGCGAAAGCGGATACCCCGAAAATTTTAAAGCTGAGGGCGGTGATCCAAAAAGGGAGATGGGGTTTGTCCAACCAGTCGAGCCCATCTACATAAAAGTTTGTCCAATCACCGGTGAATGCGATCCGCTTTGAAATATTTGCATAAAGCATCGCATCGCCCTCAGTGATACCCGGGAAAAAACAGGTGGCATTCAGGGAGATCACCGTCAACAGCAACAGGTTGAAATGCTTTTCCAAAAAAGTTTTTACCATTGCTAAAAATTATCCGCGTCCTTTGGAGGAGTTGATCCGTTATTCTCTGCCGTCCAAGAGGTTTCCGAACCCGCCGAGGATGCTTCCTTCTTCTTTTCTCTTCCCGGTATATTGCATGAGGCGACCGGCTAAACGGCTGATCGGGAGAGATTGGATCCACACTTTCCCCGGACCCTGCAACCGGGCAAAGAACAACCCTTCTCCGCCAAACATCCAGTTGCGGATACCTTTGATAAATTCAATATCAAAATCCACCCCTGCGGTATAAGCCACTACACAACCCGTGTCTATTTTTAATATTTCGCCGGCCTGAAGCGTGCGCTCCGTTACATAACCGCCGGCATGCACAAATGCCATACCGTCTCCTTCCAGTTTCTCCATGATAAACCCTTCGCCACCGAAGATGCCGGTACCCAGTCTTCTTTGAAATTCTATCCCGATGCTCACCCCTTTTGCCGCGCAAAGGAATGCATCTTTTTGCGCGATGATCTTGCCGTTATGCAGAGATAGGTCGAGGGCGATGATCTTCCCGGTATAAGGCGCAGCGAAGCTTACTTTCTTCTTTCCCTGCCCTGCATTTGTGAAGGCGGTCATAAAAAGATTTTCCCCCACGAGTAATCTTTTACCGGCATTCATCAGTTTCCCCATTAACCCACCGCTTTGGCTGTTTTGAGATCCGTCGCCGAAGATGGTGGCCATCTGTATCTCATTGTCCATCATCATAAAGCCGCCGGGTTCGCCGATGACCGTTTCCTGCGGATCCAGTTCAATTTCTACAAATTGAAGTTCTTCGCCGTATATTTTATAGTCTATGTCGTGATTCGATAACATGGTTATATCATTAAATGGTTATATGGTTAAACAGTTACAGTTGATAAAGTTAGGAAACTGCTTTCTTTTTGTCCATGTTTAATCGTGAACCGGTCGTAATAAAGATCCGGGCTACAACCTTATGATTGAAAATCGGTATGTATTAAATTATGTGTTTTTAAAATGATAAGCGGTAAATTTATCCGTTCAATATTTCATTTATTTGGCACTCAAAAAATTCAATATGAAGAAAATGTTTTTTATAGCCGCAGCTGCTTTAACCTCTTATACAGGTTTTGCACAGGCTAAGCTTGTGGAGACTGTTACCCGCAAAGGTGATGAGATCGTAATTCCTTACCAAAAATATGTATTAGGAAACGGCATGACCGTAATCCTGACGGAAGACCATAGTGATCCCCTTGTACACGTAGACATTACGTACCATGTGGGTTCTGCAAGAGAAGAGATCGGCAAGAGCGGGTTTGCGCATTTTTTTGAACATATGATGTTCCAGGGAAGTGACAATGTAGGAGACGAACAACATTTCAAGATCATCTCCGGTTCCGGTGGAACCCTGAACGGCAGCACCAACCTTGACCGTACCAATTATTTTGAGACCGTACCCGCTAACCAATTGGAAAAAATGCTTTGGCTGGAAAGCGATCGCATGGGCTTCTTATTGGATGCTGTTACGCAAAAGAAATTCGAGGTGCAGCGCAGCACGGTAAAAAATGAAAGAGGACAGAATTATGATAACAGGCCTTACGGATTGGCGGGAGAATTCGCGAGCAAAAACCTTTATCCCTACGGTCACCCGTACAGTTGGCTTACCATCGGGTATATTGAAGACCTGAACCGTGTGAATGTAGATGACCTGAAGAATTTCTTCCTGCGTTGGTATGGCCCTAACAATGCTACCCTTACTATCGGCGGAGACATCAATCCTGCAGAAGCCATAAAGATGGCAGAGAAATATTTCGGAAGCATACCCCGCGGCCCGGAAGTAACGAAGACCGTTTTGCCCGCAGTGGTGATCAATAGCGACCGTTACGCTTCTTACACGGATAATTATGCAAAACTGCCTATCCTTACCAAAACATTTCCTACCGTTCCGAATTATAATAAGGATATGGCTGCATTGGCCTGCCTGGCCCAGGTATTGGGACAGGGGAAAAATTCTATCCTCTACCAACAAATGGTGAAGACCCAAAAGGCATTGAATGCTTCTGCTTCCAACAGGCTTAATGAACTTGCGGGAGAATTTATTTTCCAGGTTACGCCTTACCCGGGGAAATCACTGACTTCCATGGACAGCCTTTTAAAAGCGGCGCTGGCAAGTTTTGAACAAAGAGGTGTGACCGATGAAGACGTTACTAAATTCAAAGGAGGCATTGAGGCGCAATTCATCAACGGCCTGCAAAGCGTATCCGGTAAAGTGTCGCAGCTCGCTGCATTTCAAACCTACACCGGCAACCCGAATATGATCGGGAAGCAACTTGCAATGTACCGCTCGGTTACGAAAGAAGATGTGATGAATGCCTACAATAAATATATAAAAGGTAAGAACAGTGTAACGGTAAGTATCCTTACAAAAGGTTCTGATGCCAAGCCGGTGATGGCCAATAATTATACGATCGATACCACGAAGTATACCCGCCCTAACTACGGTTATACCGGGTTAAAATACACCAAGGCCGGGGATAATTTCGACCGGAAAAAACAGCCGGGAACGGGCGCCAATCCTGTAGTGAAAGTGCCTGTATTCAGCAAGACCACTTTACCGAACGGGATAAAAATGATCCACGCGGAAAGCAATGAATTACCGGTAGTAAATTTCTTTATAAGATTACCCGGAGGCCAATTGGCAGAATCTGCTGATCCTTCCAAATCAGGTATAGCATCCATGACAGCCGCAATGCTTAATGAAGACACGAAAAAATATACTGCCGAGCAGATGGCATTGGAGCTTCAGAAGCTGGGAAGCACGATCAATGTGTCTTCATCTTTTGACGGTATCGTTTTCAACGTGCAAACTTTAAAAAAGAATATCGGTAAAACGATGGAGTTGTTGGAAGAGCGCATGTTGAATCCTGATTTTAACCAAGCGAACTTCACCAGGCTTCAAAAGCAGGCAATGGAAGGATTCAAACAGGCAAAGGCACAGCCCGCAACTATCGCGGATAATGTTTATGAGAAGATCACCTATGGCAATAGTATTCTCGGCATGACGAGCAGCGGTACGGAAGCCACGGTAAAGGCATTGACGCTGAAAGATGTGCAGGATTATTATGCCGCCAACCTCAGTTCACAAAATGCCCGCGTGGTGATTGTAGGTGATATAAAAGAAAAAAGCATCATGCCGGCATTAAGTTTTTTGAATAAGCTGCCAAATAAAACAACGGTATATGCCAAACCACCGTCTGCTGCACCTGTCAATAAAACAGTTATCTACCTGGTAGATGTTCCGAAGGCAGCGCAGACGGAATTCCGCGTAGGTATGCCGACAAATAAACTCTATGATGCCACCGGCGAATATTATCGTCTAAACCTGGTGAATTATGTGATCGGCGGTGATTTCAACAGCAGGCTGAACATCAACCTTCGTGAGGATAAAGGTTGGACCTACGGGGCCCGCTCTTCTTTTTCCGGGAATGAATACGCCGGGAAATACGAATTCAATGCAGGTATCCGCGCTGATGCTACAGACAGTGCATTGAGTGAGATCATAAAAGAAATAAAAGGTTATGCCGCTTCGGGGATAACGGAAGAAGAACTTGCGTTTATGAAAATGGCTATTGGGCAAAGAGATGCATTGGCATTTGAGACCGGGGCACAAAAAGCAGCATTTGTGGGCCGTATTTTACAATATGATCTGCCTGCAGATTATGTGAAAAAGCAAAATGCTATTTTAAAAGATATGACCAAGGCCGAATTGGATGCGCTGGCGAAAAAATGGCTTGACGTAAATAAGATGAATATTTTATTAGTGGGCGATAAAGCCAAGATCTTACCGGGATTGCAAAAATTCGGTTACGAGATCGTGGAATTAGATGCGGATGGGAATAGGAAATAATTTGATAATTTTTAAATTTGATAATTTGATAATGGTCAGATGGAGAAAATGTGCAAATGGGCAAATGTGAAAAAGTTGGAGGGGAATTTTTTACGGCATTCGTCCCGCTTAAGATTCAAAGTCAAATTAGATAGAAGTATAAAGTGAATTGTTGAAGAAAAAAGCTGCCTTTTCCCCGGCAGCTTTTTTTGTGGGGCTAAATGTTACTTTTAGGTATGGAAAATTATGATGTAAACCACAACGCCTCACAAAACCTTGCGCAAGACCTGAAAAGATCATTATTTATTCCCCGTTTATCAGTACCTATGTAAAAAGGCACCGGGGGCTGATGAGCCAAGTTGCGGAAAAAGAAAAATAAAAATATGGAAAATTACGACACCCTTTCCGAAGCGATCACTGCATTGAAAGCACAGGGCTATACTGAAGATTTTAACCTGAAAGAAAACTGCCTTGAATGTATTGCGGGCCGGCAACAATTATTACCGCATGAATTCAATATTGATAAATCATTCCGGTTCGACGTGGACGAAAACCCTGCTGACCAGGCGATGCTCTATGCGATCTCTTCGGATACTCATAAGCTGAAAGGGCTGTTGGTAAACGGCTACGGGTTATATTCGGATGATATTGCTAATGAAATGTTGGAGAAATTGAAGGAGGTGTAAGATTCCTAATACCGGACGTTTAGGATAACCGGTTTTGCAATCACCATGTATTGCTTAAACATATACTTGGGTTTAAAAATCGGTTGGTGCACCGGGGCAATTATATATACAAACAACACGACTGTTGAAGTTCAATGAGATAAAGAGAGGGAGTGGTTCGTGGTAGTGCGTAAATAATAACGTAACCATTCAATCACAATGAACATTATACAAACTATTATTAGACTATTGACGTTTAAAATAACAAGAGAAGAGATATTGCAATTCAATAAAATTCACTTCGTTATTGGACTTATTGGAACTTGGGTGGTTGGAATGGGGCGTTATTGGGATGACAAAGGAGCAAACCTTTTACAACATCTGGGTTTTGGCTCTATTATCTATATTTTTATTTTGGCAGGTTTTATTTGGCTTATTCTTAAGCCATTTTTCATTGACAATTGGAATTATTTTACAGTACTTACTTTTATTAGCCTGACTTCATTCCCTGCAATATTTTATGCCATTCCCGTTGAACGTTTTTTTACTGTTCAGACTGCAAACGCAATGAATGTTTGGTTCTTGGCAATTGTCGCTGCATGGAGACTTGGGTTACTTTATTATTTCCTTAAACATTTTACAAGGTTGAGTGCAGGAAACATCCTGACTGTTACCTTAATGCCAATTTGTTTAATCATTTCAGTATTGACAATCCTAAATCTTCATAGAGTTGTTTTTGAAGTTATGGGAGGAATAAGAGACCCCTCACCTCATGACACTTCATATTTGGTTCTTATGCTTTTGACAGGTCTATCAGCTATTTTGACACCAATATTATTAATAGCATATGGAGTGGGGATTTATAAAAGGTACAAGACGAGAAAGAAGCACTAATCCCCTCACTGTCCTTAGTGTAAAGGCGCAGCCAAAATTGATTCGACAAAAATTTAAATCATGACATTGAAACTACTGAAGACAAAAAAAGATTACCAAATTGCATTGGATAGGTTAGAAATGATCTTTGATTCAAAACCGGGAACATCACAGGGCGATGAACCGGAGGTGCTGGGCATTCTTATTGACAGGTATGAGCAGGAACATACACCGATCGGTTTTCCCGATCCGATTGAAGCGATCAAATTCAGAATGGAACAGTTGGGTTATAACCAATCTGACCTGGCGAATCCGGTAGTTTAAAAAGCAGGGCAAGTGAAATTTTAAACAAAAAAAGAAAACTCACTTTGGGTATGATTCGGAACCTGCATACTTCCCTTAATATTCCAACAGATGTTTTGATCCAAACTTATTAGCTTACAGAACCTTCATCCGCGCAGGAATCCGGCTCTGTGAAGGTTAGTGCATATAAAAAGGAATAAAGTTTTTCCAACTCATTCCCACAAAAGAAACTACTTCAATACTCACGGATCCAACCTTGAACTTTGAACCTTGAACCTTGAACCCTCTTGAACTTTTATGCTTTCTTAAGCACCACACTCAGCGGTACATTCAATTTTAAACTGAAATTCCTCCCCCTGTTAAATACACCGTTCCTTCCTGTAGCAAGGTTTGCCGGTGCATATTTCAAACGACTCAGGTGGCTTTGATATGCAACGTCGCCGATATTATTCGCCCCAAGGTTTACAATAAATAATGTTCTTCCTTTTTTACCGGTAATGTCTGCACCCAAACCGGCATTCATCAGGGTATATCCTGCCGTGGCCGTTTCCGTATTGAACGCCGTAAAGGCCCTTGTTTGTTTAAAAGTATTTTCCACCTCGAACTTTGCATAGATCTTCCGGATGTACTTACCGGCATTTTTAAAATCTCCGCGCAGTTCCGTCAGTAATTTGGGCGCGGGAATAAAGGGCAGGTGTTTCGAACCTTCCTTAGCTACCCGGAAATTACCGGCAACGAAAGAAAAAGTATTTTGAAAGTGAAGCCAATCTACCGGGTGCGGGTGGATGTCTAATGTGGCTTCAATCCCCGCCAAAGTTGCCTTACGCTGATCAAATGTAAATGCCGTATTCATTTCGCCGTTTAATACCACCACAGAATCACCGCCGCCAACGGCTTCCAGCTTACGGTAAAAAATAAAATTACTGAAACCGTTTACATAACCCGCAAGATCAAAGGAAACATGCTCGCTGTTCAACTCCATAGAAGCGTCGACCTGTGTACTCACTTCGCTTTTTAAATTTACATCTCCGTGCTCATAGCGAATGGTTCCTTCGTGTATCCCGTTGCTCGCCAACTCCGGGATACTTGGTGCCCGAAATGCTCGGGCAACATTCAGTTTGAGGTTTACCTGCTTATTGATCTCATAAGCCAGGCCTGCACTGCCCGAAAAATTACTGAACCGTTTCCGAAATGCAACACCCTTTACCATACCGGTTTCATCCAAGAGGTCGTTTGCTTTTAACTGCCGGGTATCATAGCGTCCGCCGCCGCTGAAGGTCAGCTTATTCAAATCTTTTTCAACGAAAAAGAATACACCGAGATCTGTGAGTTTATAATCGGGTATCAATTGCTCTGCCCCGCGGTTGGTATTGGTTTGATTCATTCCGTTGGTACCGACAGACGGCTTCCACCCGTTATTTTCCGGGAGATGAAACTGTGCTGCATACGTAACCGTTTTGAGGTCGAAGAATATTGAGCGCTCTTTTATGTCGTCCGTGTTCCCGAATTCTTCTCTGCGATTTCTTTGAAAACCGGTATTGAGGGTAAGATTACTTTTACCGATCCTGAAGTTATTATCGATTGCAATTTTAAAATGCCGGATATGCTGACGCGGGATTGCCGGTTGGGTGCTTCTGAAATCATCTGCTGTTGCCACAGCTGTTTCACCGAGCGGTAAAGCCTTTAAAAAATTGCCGTTATTATCCCTTTCTCCTTCTACCAGGCCCGTGGTAAGGTTAAAGCTGCTCAGCAACAAATGACTGAATCCCCAATTCCCGTTATAACCGATATATCCGCCGGCATTATTTTCATTGAATTTTGAATTGAAAACATAACCGTCATATTTGTTTTTATAATCTGCAGCAGCTTTGGCCGTACCGTATACATTCCAATTGAACCCGTTGCTGTTCCCGGCAATATTTCCGTATAAACTTCTTAGTCGGTTATTCGTTTGGTAGTTTGAACCGATATTCGCCTTCAACGTATTCATGGGTACAGGTACATTGGTAATGATATTAATTACGCCCGCCATAGCATCACTTCCGTAAACCAAAGAAGCGGGTCCCTTTAAGATCTCAATTTTATTTACACTGGCCTCATCAATTTCAATTCCGTGCTCATCGCCCCATTGTTGACCTTCCTGTCTTACGCCGTCATTCATCGTGAGCACGCGGTTATAGCCGAGCCCCCTGATCACCGGTTTTGAAATGGCAGGCCCGGTGGCAATCGCGGATACGCCCGCTTTCCTTGTGATGGCATCAATGATATTTGCCGAAACTGTTTGTTGCAGTTCTTCTTTTCTCATTACAGCAACGGTAAAAGGAACCTTCCTCAGTTGAGATGCCCGCGAAACACCCGTAACGATCACGGCATTATTCTCCAATATGGAAGAGAACAGGCGGACATCTATTCGTGTATCGCCGTTGATGATGACCTGTATGGCAAGTGTTCCGAAACCGACATGGGAATATTCTATAAGATGCGAGCCCCCGGAAATATTTCCCAGGAAGAAAGCACCGCTGCTATCGGTGAAAGTACCGGACCTGGTATCAGAAATATAGACCGACACCCCGCTTAAAGGTGCACCGGTAGCGGCATCGGTAACAGTGCCGGAAATGCTCCCGGCTACGGAGGCCAGTGGCAGGAACAGTATGATAAATGAAATGAGTTTTTTCATGAATGATATTTTGCAGAGGGAACGACCTTTTCTGCAACTTATCACTGCAGGAGTGCAGGAACAGTTGTAGGCCCCCTTAAATATTTGTATAGTAAAAAAATTACGACCGGGAATAACTACCCCTTACGATTTAAGAATAGCAGGGGGTGGTCCGCGGAGGGGATCGAAAACAGGAACGGCGGCACTGAGGGCTACCTGTCCCGGGACATAAGGAGAAAAATAATGAAAACTAAATGAGTAAAGGATTGTACCGTCCGCAACAAAAGGAGAAGTAGCCACTACGCCGTCTTTATCACAATTGAACCCGGTAGTACTGACTTCCAAAGGAACTTTACTGTCCTTCCGGGGAACAGTATCTATATGCCCCGCAAACATATTATGCAGGACGATCTTAGGTGTAATGCTTAAAGCGAATACGAGGATCAGGAAAAGGGAAAGAATTCTTATATGGCGGGATCGTTTCAAAATATCCCGCAAAAGTAAAAACTATTTTTATTAAACGAGACTAGTGTTATGTTAATCATTAATTGACGGGTAAAGTCTTTTTAGTTTTATTCTCGCGTCTTTATTGGTAAACTGCCAATTGATTTTACTATTCTTATTATTTCTGTTTAATTGCCATGCATTTACTTCATCTTTAATTTTATGGATATCAGAAATGTGCCGGTTTAAACACTGTCCATTTAATACATGTAATTCTATTTCTGCCATGTTAAGCCAGCAATTGATACCCCTACTCTTAAAATCATAAGCGATCGATGGGTTTATCTGTATACAATGCGCAAAAGTCGTACACTGTATCCTTTACGCTTGATAAGGGCGGTAAAGAAAAGTGACGGAGAACATATTACGTTCCTGACAAACATTGAAGAGATAAGGCCAAAAGAAATTACAGAGATTTATAAATCAAGATGGGATATCGAGATCTTTTTTAAATTCATAAAACAACATCTGAATTTCAGTCATTTATTGAACAGAAGTGAGAACGGAATCAAATCAGTGCTGTATGTAACAATGACGGCAGCAATACTTCTTTTCCATTACAGAAAACAAAACGGGCTTAAAGGTTTTAAAATTGTCCGACAAAAGTTTGCGCAGGATCTTGAACGGAACATAATTTACAATATTGTTATTATTTGTGGCGGTGATTCTGTCAAAGCAAAAAAACTTCTTTATCAAAATTCAAGCTAAATCTTCCGAACACTTATGGTGTGCACGAACCCGTGCGAGAGCTTTATTTTGTTTGTTACCAACGAAGGCAATGTTCAGTAGGAGAAAGCATTATTTGCTAATTAATAAACAGGCTGTGTTTTATTGCTATTGCTTAACCAATTTATAAGTGAAAATTTTATCCCCGGCGGCTATCTTCAATATATAAATACCTGCAATGTATGAGCTGGGCATATTGATTGTCAGCGTGCTTATTCCTTCGTTCACTTTCACTGTTGAATTTTCCATGACACGGCCGTCTGCTGCAGTAATAGAAAGATTCACAAGCTGTGTATAGGCAGTTGTAATATCAAACGAAATATGATCATTGAACGGGTTAGGATAAATTGACCCGATAACCATATTGATTGCCGCCCCGTTTTTGAACGATACAATGTTACTATATGAATGTGAACCGGCTGCAACGTTTATTTTTAAACGATAAAATATCAAAGATTCCCCTTTAAATGCCGGCGCATCAGTAAATTGGGTCAACGCGGATATACCCGCGCTAACAGTCGCGGCCTTAGAAAAATTAATGCCATCAGTGCTTTTTTCAACATCATACGATAATATGTTTCCATAGGGGAGTGCGTTCCATACCAACATTGCCTCATTATTGACCAAGGTAGCCCTAAGAACCACGCCCATTGGTAAAGTGAATAATTGATCGGTAGCGGTGAATTCGGAAAAGGATACTTGGTTATTGATCACAAAAGAGCGTTCATTAATATTGTTCTGCGTCGGAGAAACAATATGCCATGTACCTGCCACATTGATCTCTTTTTTATTTGCCACCATATCGGCTGCGGAGACCACCTTCCCCAAAACCGAGGAATCGTAAAATAATTTGAGGCTGTAAGAATAATTACTGCCGCCGGTAACAGGTATGGACCAATAAGCATTTAAATAATGCGCATTTATTACTGATCCGTTATTGGTTGGGTCGTTGGGCCATTCGCCGCTAAACCAACGACACGGGCCAAGTGTGGGCAATAGTCCCCCGCTGCCCCATGTAATTATCCCCACTACTCGGCCATTGAAGGAAAGCGTATCAGCACCGCCCGGGGCGTGGAATCCGAAAACAGTTAATATCGGCGGTAGGGTTGTAGTTGTAAATTCATCAGAGCCAATATCTGTGGCACCTGTTTGTATAGCTACTGACCGGATATTTGCTGAATCATAATCAGCGGGGATACCGGCAACAGGCAGTCCTTTTCCATGGGCGTACCAGCAGATGTCGGAGGTGGTATTTATATTAAGATTTCCGTTTGCCTGATCTGTAAAAAACTGGCTGCCGGGTATTACTGAAGGCAAGGTTAAATAACTTGCGCTATCCGCGTGGGCGAGTGGTTTCCACGTTGTAAAATTTGCAACATAGCCATTGCCGTGATCTGCGAAACGCGTAATGTCCGGCAGTACGAAGAGGTTGTTATCAGACCTATTCGGGTAACCGACCGGCAGTTGTGTATAAAAACGGTAGGCATAATGCCCTTTTGTACCGCCGGTTCGCTCTGTATAAAAAATATTATTTAAAAGTTTATTCACCTGACCCTGTAATGAAAAATAGCCCGCGCTGCCACCGTTGACAGTAGCAACACCACCCAAGTAAACCGTATTGTACATTATCCGAACACGAGAAGTGGTTGTGGAACTGTAAGCATTGAAAATACCGCGCATACTTATCGGCGAGGCCACATTACGGTTATTTAAGAAAATTTGGTTATTCACTATATCCACGGGTGCATTATCATTATTGAGGCCGATGCCGTTCATAATTCCATTCAGTGCGTCATCGTTTGAGCCACAACTGCACGATGTTGCTACTTGGGTAGGATTATATAAATCATAAATTCTGTTGCCTGTTATGGAAGTTGTTTGTGAAGTGACACTACCACTGCCCCCGGTATAAAGGATCCCGGTAACATGGTTATCCCCTACGGCAATATTGTGAACTTCATTATGATCGATAACATTACCAAAACCACCCTGTACAAAAATGCCGCCCGTGCCTCCGAGATCTGAATATACGTTAGAATTATACCCCTCACCGTTCAAAGTATTACTAAGATTAGAGACTTTGTTATTACTTACAATACTTTGGGCAAGTGAAACAAGAACCCCGTTTGCAGTATTAGACCTGTAAATTCCGTACATCCTTACCACGCCGCTGGCGTAGCTGCCGTAATTTTTAAACGCAGAGACAACATTACCACTAATTTCATTTCCACGGGACCCATAGCTCAGAATCCCGTATATGTTGCCGGCAAAAACATTTATTGAAGCCATTGAAGACATGGGATTGCCGACAATATTGTTGCGGATAACACAGTTGTTATCATTACAAAAAATACCGGCAAACATAGATGCGGGAGCAATATAAGAAGCAGTAGTATTTGCGTCGATATTATCAATACGGTTATTGATAATTGTGTCGGCTACACCTGAAGCTGCAGGAGTTATCTTTATTCCGCTGATTTCCGACCCTGCAATATTGATAAATTTAAACGGGGCACCGCCGCAAAAAGGTGCACTGCCACCGATATAATTCCCGGAGATGCGATGCCCGCTGCCACCTACATTAATTGCTTCAGTGGAAAGGCCGTAATCTGATTGGAGAAGCGTTCGGTAAAAATGATTACTGTCAATTATCCAATTATTGCAGCCCGTCGGCATATTGATGGCTGATTGACGAAAATTATCAAACCGGTTGCCCTGAATCAAAAGTGTGTTATTCCCGCGAATGCTCACAAGATGCCTGTCCGTCATTCTTGAAACGGTGAGCGTGCCGAATAAATTATTAAGAACTGAAATATTCCTGTTAATACCCTGCGCTACTACTATTGAGGCTTCGGCAATATCAGAGGAAGTGCGATCCATATTAAACAGGCAATTCTTTATACTGATGCTGTCTGCGCCATCCGATATGCGCACGCTGCAAACTGTGTCGTATCCGTTTATAAAATAGCCCGCGTAGTCCGAAACAAATTTTAAATACTCACCGGTCCCTTGGTAGCTGCCGTCAATCGTTATGCGTTTTGCACCGATCAATTGTATAGCACCGGTTTGCCCTGCAGCATTATACACTGAGTAATCATGATGTATGGTCCGTACTGTATTCCCATCAGGCCTTATGTTTATTTTAAACCCATTTTGAAAAGAATCTTTTACTGCATACTTCCCGGTTTCAAAAAGATCGCTTTCAATTATGATCGTCAGGTCTCCTTCCAGGCCTCTTTTGGTGATCTCATTAAAAATGCCGCCTTCGGCAGATAGGCTTGTATACCTGCAATCATACGCACTTACAAAAACAGTGTCCTTCAATCGTGGCTTTATACGATAGCCAAAAAGAACAGGTGGCGTTATTACCTGCGTAAGCACATCTGTATGCAAGGCTCCGGGCTCCGGCAGGTAGCCGATATTTACAGGGGAATTTATATCCTGCGCCACAAAATAGTATTGAACAGAATCACAACCATTGCGTCGTATGCCTAAGCTATCGTGTTTAACAGGAAACTGCCACGTACCATTAGTTGCATTTCCTGCAGTAATAATTCCCGGAAATGATTTCCACGTTGAGCTACCCTGTTTCCTTGCCCAAATACGAGGTTTAAAGGGGGTATTAGTATTTATACCGACATCAATCTGCCGTATGTCTGCGTTGATATTGAAAATGGTATTATATAGTGTGTCAGGGAATGCCGTATGCAGAATAGATATTTTGGCGGGAGTTACTATGACGCCGTAATCCTCAGTGTCTCCTGAAATATAACCCGTGCATGCATCACCGGGTCCTAAGTTTGTAACAGGCCGTACCCGGATCCTGATGCGCTTCATTCCACCGGTTACGGAAGACGGTATAAACAATGTACCCGGGATTGTAGAATTATTCCCTGATCCGAGATATTTATATTCACTCTGTTCGAAACTGCCATTGTTATTATAATCTACCCAGGCGGCGGCATAACCTATGCCGCCGCCTCCTATTGTTATGGAAATCGGCACTATTGTTCCGCCGGTTGCATTGGCAGCCGACACCGAAGATGTGTAATCTGCATAGCCTGAGTTGATGCATGCGCTGGTATTGTTAATGCCCGCAAAACTGACGTTGGTAATAGGATTTACTACATTGCAATAACCTATAGGTATGCAATAACAAAAAGCAGGGGATGCTACGGACACGATATTGGAAACGGAGAATAGTCCTGATGACGTACATGTGACCTTGCAGCGATAATCTTTGCCGGTATTTTGCGAAGTGGTGAGGTTTTGCGAAACGGAGCCGGTTATGTCGGAAAAGCTGTTTGCTCCCGGGTTAGATGACTGCCATTGAAAAACGATATTATCATCGATATAATTCCCTGCCATGCTGATCGTGAAATTCGTTGCAGGGCAGATGGTGGCCGGCCCGCTTGCTACACCGGTAGCAGGCATGCCTGTGCAAGGTGAAAGAATCTTTGCAATGACTATGCTGTCTAAAAAAAGATCGCCCGACCCGCTATACCAGGGATAGGTTCCATTAAAGCCAAAATAAAAATTACCGCTTGCTGATGCTGTAAATACATCCACACCTTCTGCAAAAGACGTATTCAGAATGCTTGTATAGTTATGCAAAATCGTTGTTTGGGAAGAATAAGAAACCGTTGGTCCCATGGTAACCTTTAATTTCTTAGGTTGGCTGCTGTTGTTGGTTTTATAAAAATAGGAAACCCTATAGCTTCTTCCTGCCGTTAGGTTTAAGGCGGGTGTTATTGCCCATGCATTGGGATAATTTACTCCTAATAAAACCTGCATGCTTTTATTGCCACTTACAGAATTAGCGGCCGCGGTATTTTGCGACCAATTGTTTCCCAAACTGGCATTTTGCAAAGACCACCCGGAAGGCGGGAAACTACCTTCAAAGTTCTGTGACAGAATTGTTTGGGCAACCAGACGATCGGAAAATAAAACCAAGCAGAGAAAAATAATAATACGGAGTATAAGTGAAAGCATAATTTAATTTTGGCCTGAAAAGATACGAATTATGCGCCTCATTACTATCTTTTACCAAAATTCTGTCGGAGAAACAATGCAGTCCTATTACTTATCCGCTCAATGTGGCTTCCCTCTTGATAATTACACGGAACTAATGGGAGAGCCCAAGTTCAATGTCAAAAATATTCGATTTTACCCGATCCTTCGAAAAAAAAAGTGGCCTCGCCAGGAATCGAACCTGGGTCCGGAGCTTCGGAAACTCATATACTATCCATTGTACTACGAGGCCTTGGTAGGTAATATTTAATAATTAATAATTGTGACCGGCTTGGGGGAGGTGCGTTTGTAATACAGCCGTCGTCTTTAAAGAATTATCCATTATCCATTATCCATTATTAAATTATACATTCTTAATTATCCATTCTTAATTATCCATTATTAATATCCATTATTAAATTATCCATTATTATTTTCAATTATAAAGAGCTTGAGGACAATGATGACGTCCCCGCCCAATTCCCAATTCCCAATTCCTAAATCTTCACAGGCTAAGAATGACAATTATCTGCCGAACTTCACGATGTTTGTCCCGAAAATTTTCACTGCTATGGCCAGTAAGATCACGCCGAAAAACTTTCTTACCACCAACAACCCGTTTGGCCCCAATGCCCGCTCTATCCATTTTAGTGAACCGAGCACAAGGAATATTACCACACAGTTGATCAAGATCCCTACTAATATATTCACGTCATCATAATTCGCTTTGAGCGACATGATCGTGGTCAACGTGCCGCTGCCTGCTATCAGGGGAAAAGCAATGGGCACCACATTCCCGCTTTTTGCATTGGCGTCCGGCTTGAAAAATTCCAACCCGAGTACCATTTCCAACCCGATGATAAAGATCACGATGCTCCCGGCTACCGCAAATGATTTTACATCCAACCCGAGCAGGCCCAGGAACTGCCGGCCCAAAAACAGGAAGAGGATCATTAACAATCCCGATGCTGCTGTGGCCTGCCATACCCCGATCTTTCCGCCCATTTTAGCCTTCATAGAAATGAGCACCGGCGCAGATCCCAGCATATCGATCACCGCAAAAAGGGTGAACGAAACGGTGATGATCTCTTTTAAAGCGAAGTGGCCAAATTCAAACATCAGGCTAAATTTCTGCAAATATAACCGCTTTACATTTTAAGTGGAACGGTATAGAAAAGCGAGTTATTTCAGATACCCTCAAATCCTTTTAAAACCGGGTAAACCAAGATGGTAGCCGAATAAAATTTTACAATATGTTCATTCCCCGGGTTTCTATCAAAACCTCAGAGCGACTCCCGCCGTAAAACTTTGCAATGCAGCAGGATTGAAAAATCGGTTACCGTCAGCATTCAGATCATTACCAAGACTGTACTGTTTATTGAAACCTTTTTGCAGGCCGGCAAACAGGTCCGCAGAAAGACCGGCGGAGATCTTTTTTTGCCAACCCAATTTGAGAAAAATAAGGTTGTAAGCGGTGGCGAAAAAAACATTGGCATCATTAAGCGGGATCCTGTCGGTATAAGTGTAAGTCAGATTAGTATACAATCCCGGCTTCTTTACTACATCAGCCAAAAAAGAAAAAACACACGGCGATGTGCCGGTGAGTTTATTGCCGGAATGATCTACAGCACCCTGCCGGTAATCCGAAAAAGTTGCACGTACATTAGTAACCGCAGTCTGAAATTGCACGCGGTTTACAAAACCGGTGGTTCGGTCTACCGGCAGGTACCGGAGCGAAAACTCCATACCCTGCTGTTTGGTCTTTCCGGCATTCACAAAAAAATCTCCCCCGCTTGCATCGCGCCTGCTCACGATGGTATTGCGCAGGCGAAAAAGGTATACACTCAACGATGCATACAATCTTTTATCGGCGAGCATCGTTTTAAATCCCGCTTCATAGTTTGTTCCCTGTTCCGCCGCCAGCGCTATATTGAAAACGCCGTTACCCGCATGTATCTCATCAATGGTGGGCGGGGAATATCCGAGGCTGTAAGAAAAATACGCGGAAGAGTGGGTACCGAATTTTTTAAGCAGCGAGATCCGCGGGATATATTGGGGAGAGAAATTGTACGCATCTTTTAATACGGGTGCACTCACGCGGTGGAACCCGTAATAAAAATTATTATAGCTAAGGCCCGCAGTAAGTTGCATGTGAAACGGAAGTTCAATACCGGCCTGTGCAAAAATATTTACCTGGTGCACGGGGATCTTATCGTGGAATTGTAATGCCGTCTTGCTGCCCAGAACATTATTAAACACAGAAGTATTGATATAGCTGTATTGGTATTCCGCGCCAAATGCCGCGGAGAATTTGCGCGTTTCGAATTGAAATACTGATCTGCCCCCACCCCCTTTTTCATTTTTATCCTCGTAATTCCTTATGGACGGATTCTTCAGTTCCGTGTAGGAAAAATAAGCGCCGGTAACATTCTTCCAACGGCTGTTAATAGTTATTTCATCAGACAACGAAGTATAGAGGGTATTTAGATAAATGGCTGCCTGCTGATCTGCAGCACTTCGGAACAAAGCGGTAGCGGGCCTTGACTGTCGCGGTGCCGCTGCGGCCTGCGCAGCCGTGAGCCCACCGGGAGTTTCATAAAATAAATTACTGTACAATATATTCCCGGTGAGCCGTTGTTGTTTACCCGCATAAGCAGATACGGTATAGCCGGCCACATCCCTTCGAAGCCGGGACTGATCGCGATAACCGTTACTTTGCTGATGCGTATAAGAAACGGACTGCCGTAGTTTTTCTTTCCCGAAAAAATATTTGCCGGCTGCGGAAAACAACCCGTAACTCCCTGCGCTGACCGATACTTCGGAACGCTGCTTTCCCGGCTCATTGGAAAGGAGGATCACACCACCCGTGCCCGCGCCGTACATACTTCCTGCGGGGCCTTTGATGATCTCCATTTTATCAATGCTGTTGATCGCGAGCTGGTTGAAATAGGTGTTACCGCTTGCATCGGTAAAAGGCAGGCCGTTGAGGTATACTTTTACATTCCTTACGCCAAAGGTGGAACGCAGCAAATTTCCGCGAAGGCTGATGCGGTAACTGCCCGGGCTGCGTTCATCCATTTTTACACCGGGAACGGTGTTGACCGAAGATACAAATGAATTTTGATCAGATCTTGCCAGGTCGCTTTTATCCAACACCGAAACCGCAACAGCAGTATTGATCAGTGTTGCGCGACGGGAGAAAGCATAGACCGTCACTTCTTCATTTACCTTTTTAATAGTATCGGAAGTTGCTGATCCCGGAGTTTTTTGCGCTGCAGCAAATATGCAGCATGCCATTAAAAAAAATAAACAGCCAATATATTTATTCATCCCGTTCAGCATTAAGCGTTTCAGAAATTGCCCGGAGACATGCCACACAAAGGCAATCCCGGTAGTGCATCCGTATGTACTCAATTTCTTTACCGGGAATTTTTACGGCACTGCATTCGCAATGTTCAATATCGGCTGCATTACAGCAAAATATTTTCCCGCAGCGCTCACATTGTTTTTCCGTTTGCATCATCATTGCATTTATAATATACCAGCCCTAAAAAATTATTCATTATCCCGGATAAATTATTCAATATAGTTATCTTAGGGTATGGGCAAGCCAAAATTAAACCTCTTTGACTTCACGATGATCATGGTCACGCTGGTGATCGGGATGGGCATTTTCCGTACGCCTGCCAATGTTGCCGCGTCATCGCCTACTCCTGCAGTCTTTTTCGGGGCATGGATCGCGGGAGGGCTCATCGCCATTTGCGGCGCGCTCACTTATGCCGAGATCGGTAGCCGCTTCCCGGTCACGGGTGGCTATTACCGGATCTTTTCCTATGCCTATCATCCCTCCGTTGCTTTCGCGGTCAATTGTATCATCCTTATTTCAAATGCCGCATCCCTGGCCGGCGTAGCACTGATCGGTGCCGAATACATCATAAAAGTCATCATGCCGGGTGCTTCGGGAACACAAACGGTTCAACTCATCATTGCCATTTCTTCCATCCTGTTATTTTACGGGGTAAATCTTGCCGGGCTCAAGATGAGCGCACGCACACAAAATATCCTGGCCATTGTAAAGATCTGCCTGGTCCTCTTGCTCATCACACCGCTCTTCTTTTACACCGGCCCGGATACTGCGAATGAACTGAGCACTCAAATCGTGAATCCTACATTAAGAGAATATATCAAAGCATTCGGCCTCGGCCTGGTGGCGGTAAGTTTTACATACGGCGGTTACCAGCAGTCCATCAATTTCGGAGAAGAAGTGCAGCACCCTTCCAAAAATATTCCCCGCGGCATATTTATCGGCCTGCTCATCATTGTAGCCTTATACCTTTCTATCAATTATGCGTATTATAAAGTGATCGGTTTCGCGGAATTAAAATCTTCTTCCAATATAGCTGCGATCATGGCCGGACATGTGTTTGGCCCCGCCGCCGGCAATATTCTTTCCGTGTTCCTCTTCCTCAGCGTACTGGCCTATGTGAATGTGCTGCTCATGAGTAACCCGCGGGTGATGCAGGCTATGAGCGAAGAAGGCGTGCTGCCGAAAACGTTCGGTAGAAGAACGATCAGTACCAATGTATTGTTTACATCGCTCAGTGTATTCGCATCGCTCTGTGTACTCATCGTCTTTTGGGCAAAGACCTTTGATGAGATCCTGAGCTTTACCATTTTCCTGGATTGCTTCGGCATGGTATTATCCGCGGCCGCTATTTTTAAGCTGCGCAAAAGAACCGCTCATCTTGACGGTACGGGCATTTATAAAATGAAACTATTCCCGCTTATGCCGGTGATCTTTATTCTTGCCTATACATTTGTCGGCATCAGCATCTTCATCGACAAACCCGCAACAGGACTCACCGGTTTAGCCATTCTCGCCGCATTTATCCTCTTATACTTTTTAGCAAAAGGCAGAAGAGGCAAAACCATTACGGACCCCGGACCGCAAACCATATCAGAAGATCCGAGCCCGTACAAAGATCAAAATCTTACATCTTAAATCTTACATCTTACATCAAATGGATCTTTCCTACATCATCAACGAACTCGGCGAGGACCGGGAAAATTATTTCAATGCCGTAGCGCCGCCTATCATACAAACGAGCAATTTTGCTTTTAAGACGGTAGCCGAAATGCGCGATGCATTTGCGGATGAATACAGCACTTATCTCTACAGCCGCGGGCTTAACCCAACAGTAGACATTTTAAGAAAAAAACTTGCCGCGCTGGACGGTGCGGAAGACTGCCTCGTATTCAACAGCGGTGCGGCGGCCATCTTCGCTGCAGTACTGGCCAATGTAAAAAGCGGCGATCATATCATCAGCGTAAGGGAACCTTACAGTTGGGCAAAGAAAATGTTCACGGAAATATTACCGCGGTTTGATGTGACCGTCACCTTCATTGATGGCCGGGATATCAACAATTTTGAGCAAGCACTTACAAAAAACACAACACTCATTTACCTGGAAACTCCCAACAGCAAAAACTTTGAATTGCAGGACCTGAAGGCAGTGGCAGCCTTTGCGAAAAAAAACCGTATCACTACCATATGCGACAACAGCTATTGCACCCCGCTTTACCAACAACCCATCTTACTCGGTATTGATCTTGCACTGCAATCCGCTACAAAATATATCAGCGGACACAGTGATGTGATCGCCGGCGTGCTCTCGGGTACTGCTTCTATGATGAGCCGGATCTTTAAAAGTGAATACAATAATATCGGCAGCGGTATTCAACCATTCAATGCCTGGCTACTGCTCCGTGGGTTACGCACCCTGCCGGTGAGATTGGAACGCATCAGCGCAACCTCATTAACGGTTTGTGCATTTTTAAAACAGGAGGACCGCGTGGAGCAGGTATTATTCCCTTTTGACCCGTCGTTTCCCCAACACAGTTTGGCAAAACAACAAATGAGCGGTGCCTGCGGGCTGATGACGATCATTATGAAGGCGGAAACAGCGGAACAAATAGAAAGGTTCTGTGAAAAACTACGTCATATCCTGATCGCGGTAAGTTGGGGCGGGCATGAAAGCCTGGTGATCCCCCTTTGTGCAGGCATTCCAAAAAAAGACTTTGACCCTTCCAACCCGGGACACCGCATGGTGAGGTTATACGTAGGAATGGAAGATGCAGACTATATTATACAGGATCTTCAACAGGCTCTCGGGGCAATTCCCGGCTGAGGATAAGAGTATTTACTAAACGGGAGTGGAAATTACGCACCGGAAATTTCAGCAAAACTGCTCTAGGAGCGGTTGGCCGGGGAAGATATCTTTGTGTTCCAAAATTTGATACTATGAGAAAAGCTGAGAAAAAAAGCATTTCTTTAAATGCTTTGGCTGAAACAGTTGCATCGTTGCTGAGAACAGTATTTCAATCGCCTATAAAAAGCGATTTCATCAGGCTGAAAAAATTCATCTGCTGAAATATTCTTTAAGTGATTGCTTATTTCTGATCCCACATTAAATTTTCCCTGCAGTTGATTGATCTGCAGGGATTTTTTTATTCCCCTTACCCGGTTCTGTTTAAGCAAGTCAGCAAGCGATCCCGCGCAAAAAATACCTCCCGTTTCCGGGAGGTACGATCAATGCTGTTCTGATTTTTTTATTCTTTAATGAATTTCAGTGTCTTTCTTTCACGCTCAGGGAATTGGACAGTCCGGAGATATAAAAAACTTCCCAGGGATTCAAAAGAAGAACAACTTTTATCCTTTTAAAATTGTCCACAGCTTTCCCCTCGGGTTTCCCGATTTAGATAATAAACGTTAATTATTCACCGTTCATAAAAATCGTATATATTCTTTCCGTTGCAATTGATAATTTTGCGCATGCGAATTTTCTTTACCCTCTTCCTGATGGCAGGAAACGGCATTATAGCAACCGCCCAGCAAAAATGGAATCTCCAAACCATTGTGGATCATGCCATGGCTAATAATATCAACGTAAAGCTTTCAGACGTGCAGGCCCGGATCGCTGCAGTCAATTTAAAACAAAGCAGGCTCTCCCAATTTCCTTCTGCCACCTTTAGTGCGAATACCGGGATCAATTCCGGCAGCAACCAGGACCCGACTACTTTCAGCAGGATCACGCAAACTTATTTGTCATCCGGCCTGCAACTGCAGAGCAGCGCGGACATCTTTAATTTTTACAGCAAGCGAAACACGATCGCCGCGAATGCATTTGAACTGCAGGCAGCACAGGCAGCCACCGATAAAATAAAATATGATATTGCCCTCACCGCGGCAAATGCTTATCTGCAAATATTACTGAGCAGGGCACAGGAAAACATCACGGCATTGCAGATCCAACAAACACAGGCACAGCTTTCCAACACGCGCAAACTGGTAAATGCGGGTGCCTTGCCGGAACTGAATGCCACGCAACTGGAGGCACAGCTTGCATTGGACAGCCTGAATTTTATTACCGCAAAAGGCAATACCACCCTTGCCCTGCTGACGCTGAAATCGTATATGAATATAGACGCAGCGGCACCTTTCGAAGTGGATATCCCTCCCGTGGATAAGATACCGGTAGAACCCATCGCATCATTACAACCGGATTATGTATACGCGATGGCCATAAAGAATATGCCGCAACAGCGATACAATGAACTCCGGATGAGGGCCGCAGAAAAAAATGTAGCTGCATCAAAAGGAGCCATGTATCCTGCTTTCAGCGCGTATGGCAGCTTGGGCAGCAACTATAATAACCGTTCTCAAATATTTACCGGCGTCACGACTAGCACTTCCGTCGTTAAGACCGGCAGCGTAAATGTGGGAGGCATTAATTATGATGTATTCTCCCCGATCGCGAGTAGTAAACCTTTATATTCCAACAGCGGTTTTACAAACCAATTATCCGATAATTTTCGTCAATCTGTAGGAATAAGTATTAATGTCCCGATCTTTAACGGCGGCTCATTGCGAAGCATTTACGAAAGAAGCAAATTGAATATTAATACCGTTCAGTTGCAAAAAGAACAGGACGATCAAAAACTGAAACAGGATATTTACCAGGCATACAATGCAGCGGTTATTGCGTATGAAAAATTCAATGCCGGGAAAAGATCGGTAGCGATCAATGAACTCAACCTCAATTATGCCTCAAAAAGATCCGATGCCGGGATGCTGGGCACCTTTGACCTGATCACGACGCAGAACAATTTATTGCGGGCGCGGTTGGAATACCTGCAGGCACAGTTTGATTATGTTTTTAAAATGAAAGTATTGGAATTTTATAAAGGGGCAGGATTAAAATTGTAATTAATAAATAATAGGTAATAATTAATAATTTAACCGGTGCATTTTTACGGGGAAATCAGAAAAGCCGGGAATTCAGTTTTTGGTTTTCACTTTTAACCTTTGACTTATCTTATGAGTAAAACAACAAAATGGATACTGATCAGCATTGGTATATTAACGGTGTTGCTCGTCATCCTTTCCAAAGCCGGCGTATTCGGTAAAAAAGCAGGGACGAAGGTAACGGCGGAGAAAGCGCAGAGGCGCACCATCACGGAAGTGGTAAATGCCAGCGGAAAAATATATCCTCAAATAGAGGTTAAAGTGAGTCCGGATATCAGCGGGGAGATCACAGAACTTACGGTTGCGGAAGGCGATACCGTAAAAAAAGGACAATTGCTTGCGCGCATTTATGCTGATGTATATAATATCCAGCGCAGCCAGGCTGCCAGCGGCGTAGCACAAAGCCAGGCACAGGTAAGCATCTCGCAGGCACAGGTTGATAATTCTGCTGCTGCTTTGGGTGCATTACAGGCGCAGCAGGAACAGGCGGAAAGAACCTACAATATGCAAAAGAGATTGTTTGACGAGAAAGTGATCAGCGCAAATGAATTCAACATAGCGGAAGCAAATTTTAAAACATCGAAAGCAAATTATAATGCCGCAGTGCAGAGTATCCGCGGGGGACAGGCCGGTGTGCAAAGCGCAAGGGCCGGTGTGCAAAGCGCCAGGAGCAACCTGGCGAAAGCCAATACCGACCTCGGACGCACGACCATTGTAGCACCAATGGACGGTGTGGTAAGCCTACTGAATGTAAAAAAGGGAGAAAAGGTGGCGGGCAACAGCTTTAATGTAGGTACGGAAATGTTGCGCATTGCCGACATGGATAAAATAGAGATCAGGGTAGATGTGGGCGAGAATGATGTTCCGAAAGTAAAACTGGGCGACAGCGTCGTGATCACCGTAGATGCGTACAGCGAAAGAAAATTCAAAGGTACCGTTACACAGATCGCAAGCAGCAATAACGGCGCTGCGGCTTCGGGTGCACTGTCATCCGCATCCGGCGACGTTACACAATACAAAGTGTATATCCTGTTGCTGAAAGAAAGCTATGCTGATCTGCTTGGCAAAGGAACTTTCCCTTTCCGCCCGGGGATGAGTGCCAATGCTGATATTCAAACTAAAACACAACGCAATGTGATCGCTGTGCCGATCAACGCCGTAACGACCCGCGATAAAAATGACAGTACGAAAACCGGAAAGAAAAAAGACAGCGATGAAGAAATGATGTCCTCATCCTCCGCCACGGAAGAACCTGATGTGGTGGTATTTGTAAAAGGGGCAGATAATAAAGTTTCCAAATTGATCGTAAAAACGGGGATACAGGATATCAATTATATTGAAATAACAAGCGGGCTTAAAGGTGGCGAAGAAGTAGTGACCGGCCCTTATAATATTGTGAGCAAGATCCTCAAAAAAGGGACACTCGTAAAAGTGGTGGATAAGAAAGAACTTTTTGAGAAAAAAGATTGATAAATTGCATAAAAATATAATCTTACCGCCGGCCCGTTTAAGATACTAAAACTGACATATTTGAAACGTAGATTTTGGGCATCATTTCCTGCAATGATGCTTTCTTTTTGCAGCTTTGCCCAAAATGTGGCTGTGAAAATAACCCTGAAGAATGAAAAGAATGAATCCGTACAAAATGCTACTGTACAGGTACTGCGTGTTCCTGATTCTACGTTGTTGCAGGTTAAAATATTAAAGGGAAACGAGGTCGGTTTTTCCCTGGAAAATAACAGTCCCTACTATTTAAGGATCACCTCCGTAGGCTTCAATGATATTTTTACCGGTTTTAGAACCGGGAGCAGAGATACCCTGATCAGCCTTCGTTCGCAGGTTCGTTCCAAAGACCTGGCCGGGGTAACGGTGATCAGCAGAAAACCGTTGGTTACCCTGTAAGATGATAAGACCATTATCGATGCGGAGCAACTGGTGAACAGTTCTACGAATGCTTTTGAAGTGCTGGAAAAAACGCCGGGTGCCATTATAGACCAGGACGGGAATGTATACCTCAACAGTGCTACCCCGGCTATTATCTACATCAATGGCCGTGAGATCAGGCTCGGCGCAAGCGACCTGACTTCCATGCTTAAAAGTTTACCGGCCGGCAGTATTCAAAAAATAGAAATACTAAGATCCCCTTCTGCAAAATTCGACGCTTCCGGCGGCGGCGGTATTGTAAATATCGTTTTAAAAAAAGGCGTGAAGTTGGGATTACACGGCAGCGCAGACATTGCTCATTTCCAGGGAGTTTATCCTACCAACAGTATCGGCTTAAACCTGAACAACACCGGTAACCGCCTGAACAGTTATCTTTCGGCTAACCTTACAACGCGCACCAATTTTGAGTCACTTACCTCCGAAAGGCCCGTAGGAAATATTCTTTTTGCACAGAATTCTTATACCCGTTACCCGAACGTTAACCGGTATGTGGGTGGCGGACTCAGTTATGAGATCAATAAAAAATGGAGCATTGGCTATGATGCCCGCTTATCCGCCAACGGGAACAGGAGCTTTGCAACAAATAATATTGACATCTACGGCCTCCCCTCCCTGATGACGGTCGGTAAAAATATTTCCCATATCAATAACAACGGGCCGACAAATTATTTCGGAAATAATATCTCCGCCAAATATAAAATTGATACCTCGGGCAGTTCCTGGGAGAATTCTTTGGACCTGAATTTTTTCAGGGCCACAAATGACCAGGAGTACAACAATGTATTTTTGCTTCCGTCAACTAATACCCGTTTCGGAAACGGGGAAGTACGGAACAGGAGAAATATCATTGCTTATAAATCGGACCTGGTAATGAAATTCAGGAAGAGCCTTACCATGGAAGCCGGCACCAAGTTAAATTTCAGCAACAACAGGAATGACGCGTCTTATTTTGCAGACAGCGGTACCGGCAAATTCGTCGATACATTCCAATCCAATAATTTCCGTTACAGGGAAAACATTGCTGCGGCATACTTGCAGGTTTCAAAAACCTTTGCAGGGTTTACGGTGAAGCCCGGCCTGCGAATGGAATATACAGACCTGCAGGGTCACCAGTTGTTTCCTACGGATACTACATTCGCGATACGCCGCACCGACCTGTTTCCTTATTTGTATCTCCGCCATAAAATAGCCAAACTTTTCGGGTTTATTCTTACCGGAAATGCCATCGCGCGCAGGAGTATTTCCCGGCCTTCTTATGAGCAACTGAATCCTTACCCCCGGTTTATTGATCCTTATACTTATGATATAGGTAACCCAAGATTGCAGCCCCAGTTTATCAATAATTATGAGTTTAATGTAACAGCAGATGAATTCCCGGTATTTTCCATAGGGGTTAACCGCATAAAAAATATTTTCAACAGCCTTACGTATCAAAAAGGAACCACGTTATTCCGGACCTTTGACAACCTCGGCAGAAACAATGAATTATATATGCGGCTGGTGGCCGGTATTCCGCCCGGGGGCAAATATTTCTTTTATGCCGGTACGCAACTCAATGCGGTTAACTACAGCGGGTTTTATAACAACCAACCCTTTGCTTTTAAAAAAAGCAGCTGGACTTTTTTCATGTACCAGAACTATAAGCCGGTGCCCACGCTTAATTTAAGCATACACGGGTTTATGCGTACAAAAAGCGTCATTAACTTTTTCGAATTAAAAACTTTCGGCGGCCTCACTTTCTCCGCAAATAAAAGTATCCTTAAAAAGAAAATGAATATTATAGCATCCGTGAATGACCTGTTTCGGACAAACATCAATGAATTTACCATTAATGTACCCGGCTTTACCGGCAGCGGTATGCGTTTTGGTGATACCCGCCGACTCGGCCTAACGGTAAAATATAATTTCGGTACAAAACCTAAAGAGGAGAAAAAAGAAAATTTCGAGACTCCTGTGGAAACGAATTAAAGGAAAAAAGAATTCATGTCATCCAAACATTTCTTGCGCATTTTCTATGCTCCCCGGCTTTCCCACATCAATGAATTTTGTACCGCGGTGCTCAAAGGCCCGGATGGTCTTTACTGCTGAAAGGCGAAGGTAGAGATCGATCACAGAAAATTTTCCTGATTCGGTGATCAGCGGAAATATACCGGGTGATATAATATGGATGCCACTGAAAGCTTTTTTTTCACCGGGTGCCCCTTTAAGTTCACCGTTGTTTTCGTTTTGCCAGCCGCAAAGTTTACCGGTATCATCAAATAACAACATTCTGCTTGCGGGCCTTTCACTCACTGCCAGTGTAGCAAGCGGGTTATGAGTAAGGTGGTCCGCCACCATCGTGTGCAGGTCAAGGTCAGTAAGAATGTCCGCATTCATCAATACAAAAGGCTCATCGCTATGCTGAAAAAATCCTGCGGCTTTTTTTAACCCGCCACCCGTTTCCAACACATCTGCAGTCTCATCGCTTACGGTTACAGAAAAGCCGCTGTTATTGATCGCGGTGATCTCTTCACGCATTTGATCGGGGAAATGATGAATATTCACAATCATCTCAGTAATACCGAAAGAATGCAGGTATTCAACATTTCTGCGTAGTAAAGATTTACCGAGCACCGGTACCAATGCCTTTGGGTGATGGTCTGTAAAGGGTTTCAACCGTGTACCCAACCCGGCAGCGAGGATCATTCCTTTCATTCGGAAAAGTTTTGTTCTACATGTTTAACCTCCGTGCGCACACCGAATTTATTGCGAAGGTGCCGTGCAAGGGCATCGGCGGCGTATACGCTGCGATGTTGCCCGCCGGTGCAGCCGAAATTGACTTCCAGGTTTTCAAAATCCCTTTTGAGATAATCTTCCACCGAAATATCCACTACACTGAAGACCCCCGCCAGAAATTCATCCATCCTTGTTTTGCCGGTGAGATAATCCTGCACCGGTTTATCGCGGCCGGTTTGTTGCTTATGTTCCTCTACTCTCCCGGGGTTTAAAATGCCGCGACAATCAAACACGAAGCCACCGCCGTTATCGGAAACATTCGGAGGATATCCTGATTTTAGAAAAGAAAAACTTTTTATCCTGACAGTAAGCTTTGTTTCATCGGTTGCCCTCAGGGGCTCAAACCGTTTGGAAACATCTTCGGCGGTGATGATCTTCAACACTCTTTCAAGCTCCGGTAAATCAAGTCCTGTTTTTTTATTTTCTAAAAACCATTTTAGATTTTTTAACGCCAATGGTATGCTGGTAAGAAAATGCGCTTTTTTTTCAAACAGGCCCCTGAAGCCATAAGCACCCAATACCTGGAGTAACCTGATCAGCACAAAACCGTGATAGCGCTCCCTGAATTTAACGCGGTTGTATCGGTCACCGGTCAGCTCCTCAACTGCATCAATATAATATTCCAGTAATTCGGTTTTCCATTCATCGGTAAGATTTGCTTTTGCCTGCCAAAGCAGGGAAGCTGCATCATATTGTATGGCACCTTTCATGCCTCCCTGGTAATCTATAAAAAAAACCTGCCCGTTTTTGACCATCACGTTCCTGCTTTGAAAATCGCGAAACATAAAGAAATTATGACCGGCCTCGCCGAGATAATTGCTGAGATGCTCCAGGTCCGTACCGAATTTTTCTTTATCATACGGGATCTTCAGCGTGTCGAGGAAATAATATTTAAAATAAAGCAGGTCGCTTAATATGGCCCGGCTGCCGAAGACTTTGCTTGTAATGCAGCGGTCATAATCCAGTTCCTTATCACCGGACACCTGCATATTCGCGAGGGCAAGCAGGGTTTTTTGAAAGAGCATTTTTATTTCTGCAGATGGCCCGGCTTCCTCCAATGCATCCAAAAGAGACCTGTTGCCCAGGTCTTCCTGCAGGTACGCGGTACGATCACTGCTCACCGACAAAACTTCCGGCACCGGCGCGCTTGCTTTTTTAAAATGCTCACTAAAGTAAATAAAAGTGTCATTTTCCTGCACGTTGCGGCTGTACGTGGCTATATAACTACCCTCCGCGGTATGTATACGGAAATAGATCCTGTCGCCTCCGCTCTGCGGAAGCTTATCTACAGCTGTTATCTTTTCATTGCTGTAGTTTCGGAAAAGCAATGCTATTTCTTCGTTGGCGGTGGTCATGTAGATGAGTGATGAGATCCGAAATTATAATAAATTATTTTGAGGGAGGAGCTGATCGTGTTGAAGAATTATTTAATATCATAAGCGTTCGCCATTTCATTGAGCTCAAGGAGGTTCACGACCTTCAGTTTATTAAAAATGCGTGATTTGTGTGTCCCGATCGTAGAGATACCGAGACCCAGGTCTGCAGCGATGAGGCTGATGGTTTTACCGCTGAGCAACATGGAAACAATTTCAAATTCCCTCGAAGACAGCGTGTTGAACGGGTTTTTGCCGGCACCCGGTGTGTCTCCTTCCGCAAGAACCGAAAGCAATTCTTCGCTGATGTATTTTTTATCATGCAGCACAAGATCTATCGCTTTTTTGATCTCTTCCAGCGGTGCATCTTTACTGATAAATCCTTTGGCACCCGCTTTTATAAAACGCAAAGCATAAATATTTTCCGGGCTCATCGAAAACACCAGCACTTTGAGCAAAGGAAAATTTGTTTTAAGAAATTCCATCAGGGAAAACGTATCGGTGTTGGGCATTTGGATATCCAACATCGCAAGGTCATATTCTTTTGTCTTTACATGTTCTATGGCCGTTTCACCGTCTTTCGCCTCATCGATCTCCGCATTGAGGTAAAGCCCCGTCAGTAAGGTACGAATGCCCGACCTCACCACCATGTGATCATCTATCAGCAGAAATTTTTTCATCCCCGGAAAGTTAAGGGTTATCGGTTTTATTTTCAAAGGGATGGATTACAAATTTAATAAATTATCACGGGGCAGAAGACATTGTGGTTTAAATAAATTATTTTTATACACTGCTGTTGATGCAGGCATTTTATGAACCACAACCCTGCAGGTATCAATATTGTTATCTTAAGCCCGGACCGCGAAAATACGCTGCTGCTTACCGCTGCTTTACAGGCTTCTGACCTTAAGATCAAAAGCATCCGTGCGGCCCTTCACCTGAAGGCGTTGCAAAAACAAACCCTGAAAACGAAACCTTCCGTTGTATTTGTAGACACTGCTGAAACTAATGACCGCGAAAGTTTCCTGCTCCTGAGAGCACTGGACCGTTCACTGCCCGTTATCGTGATCACCGGGAAGAAAAATACAAAATCCGGTTATGCCTTTTTGGAGAGCGGGGCAACAGATTTTATTATGAAGGCAAACCGGTATGATCCGTTGCTCCTGGAAAAATCCGTGCGCTTCTCCATCGAAAATAAAATAACGGCAGAATCCCTGCGGCTCAGCAATGAACGGTATGAGCTGGTATCCAAGGCCACAAACGATATGGTTTGGGATTGGGATCTCCTGAACAATAAAGTGTTCCGAAGCGCAGACGGCTGGGATAAAGTTTTCGGGAAGGCCGTTAATGATGAAAGTGTATATGCAGATAGTTGGTGGGACCGGGTACACCCGGATGATAAAATAGCCTCAAACACCGTTATTGAGGATGTTTTGAAAAATAAGGACCTGCAGTATTTTGAAATAGAATGCCGCATCCTCCGAAATGATAATAAATATGCAACAGTTGTAGACAGGGGTTATGTAGTAAGGAATGCTGCAGGCGAAGCGACGCGGCTCATCGGTGCCACACAGGATATCACCGAAAAAAAAGCGGCAGAGGAACGGCTGGGGGCAGAAAGACATATCCGGCAAAATGAGATCACGAATGCGGTTATCACTGCGTTGGATCAGGAAAAAGAAAGTTTGGGAAAAGAGCTGCACGACAATATCAACCAGATCCTTGCCACTACCAAATTATACATTGAATATGCGCTGACCAATGACAGTATGCGTGCAGAATTGCTCACCACCGCAAAGGGCCTGGTGGAATCTGCCGTCGGTGAGATACGCAACCTTTCAAAATCGTTGCTGCCGCCTTCTCTCGGGGAGGTTGGCCTCGTGATGGCGTTGAACGAATTAGTGGAAAGCGTAAAGCCGGTAAACAGTTTTCAAATAAAAACCGATTGGGGAAGCATCAATGAAAAGAAATTATCGGAGCAGCTGAAGCTTACGGTTTTCCGGATCATACAGGAACAACTGACAAATATTTCGAAGCATGCCCATGCAAAAAAAGTAACCATCTCCCTCAAAACCACAAAGGCCGGCCTGTCGGTCATGATCAAAGATGACGGTAAAGGTTTTGATACCAATGAAAAGATAACAGGCGTGGGGCTAAAAAATATTCTGAGCAGGGCGCAATTGCACAACGGCAAAGCCGTGATCAGCGCTGAAAAAGGTAAGGGCTGCCGGTTGAGCATCCTTTTTAAGATCTGAGTTGATTTTTTTGACAACCACTACACCTCGTCTGTGATATTTTTTAATTGAATGGGTGTCCATTTTTATTCTGATTAGCTTTGACGTGTTTGCGAAGTGCGGTTTTTAGTACATTTGAATCATGAAAGCTTTATTAATTACTCCAAAAGATAATAACGAATTGAAATTTGTTACAGATCTTCTCAGGAAGCTCGGTGTTGAATCCTCTACATTAAGCCGGGATGAACTTGAAGATATAGGAATGTCCAAAATGATGCTTAGAATTGACAAATCAAAAAAGGCAACCCGCTCTGAAATAATGAAAAAGTTGTCGAATTAAATGAAAGTCGAATTTCTAAAAACCTTTTTAAAAGATCTTAACTGAGAGGAATTTCTTATTTATAAATCCTTTCAATCGCCGGCCGGTATTTCTCCATGATCACTTTTCTTTTCAATTTAAGGGTTGGCGTGAGTTCCCCGCTTTCTATTGTCCACTCTTCGGGGAGCAATTCAAATTTCTTTACCTGCTCCACATGGTTAAAGTTTGCATTGAACGATTCGATCAGTTCTTTGTACATGTTCGAAACTTCCGGTTCCTGCAATGCGGATGCCGGCGTAGCGTAGGGAATATTATTTGATTCCATCCAAACTTTAAGGTTAATAAAGGAAGGGACAATCAAAGCCCCTACAAATTTTTCCTCCGCGCCGATAATCATGATCTGCTCGATCATAGGGGATTCTTTCATTTTATTTTCAATAGGCTGCGGTGCAACGTATTTACCGCCGCTGGTTTTAAACAATTCTTTTTTGCGGTCGGTGATCTTAAGGTATAAATCATTCTCAAATACACCGATGTCTCCCGTATGCAACCATCCGTCGATCAGTGTTTCTGCCGTAAGGTCGGGCCGCTTATAGTAACCCATCATCACGCTGGGGCCCTTAACGCATATTTCCCCGTCTGCCTGCAGTTTCACTTCCTGGCCTTTCAACACCGGGCCTACTGTTCCGAATTTCATTCCTCCTTTACTTCTGCGGTTCACACTGATCACCGGGCTGTTCTCCGTTGGGCCATATCCCTCGTACAATGGAATACCCGCTGCATTAAAGATCCGCAGCAACCTTACCTGGCAGGCCGCCCCGCCGGTGATCACATAAGAAAGGTTATTTCCCAATGCCTCTCTCCACTTGCTGAAGACCAGTTTATTTGCAATGGCGAGTTGAATGTTATAACTGATCCCCTGATTTTTCAGGTTATCATATTTGTTGGCCAGGTTAACTGCCCAATAGAACAATTGCTTTTTCACGCCCTTTAGATCAGCCCCTTTGGCCATTATTTTTTCATAGACCTTTTCTAATAATCGCGGCACGGTGCAGAATACGGTGGGCTGAACTTCTTTAAGATTATCGCCGATCGTTTCCAGGCTTTCGGCAAAATATATGGAATGGCCGGTAGACATAAAAATATAGGATGCTAACCTTTCAAAAATATGGTTAAGCGGGAGGAAGCTCAGAGCTTTCCCTTTTACGTCTACATCAAAAGGAAAACTTATTTTGGAATTGGAAATATTGCTTACAATATTTTTATGACTGAGCATTACCCCTTTTGGCGTGCCCGTGGTACCGGAAGTATAAATGATGGTTGCGCAATCTTCAGCTCGGATGCTGTTCTTTATCGTTTCTGCTGCACGAAGTCCATCAGGTGAAATGTCTGTCATGATCTCCTTCCAGTATACTGAACCCGGTAACTCATCAAAGGAATATATTTCTTTTAAAGACGGGACCCGGTTCTTCACGTCAGTCACCTTTCCCAGGATCTCTTTGCCGGAAACAAAAGCAAGTTTTACTTCCGCGTCATTAAAAATGAATTCCAGTTCATTCACATTAGTCGTCGGGTAGACCGGGCAAAGGATCGCACCGATCTGTTGACAGGCAAGATCAAGTATCAGCCATTCGGGGCGGTTGGGCGAGATCAATACGATCTTATCCTGCTTTTCCACCGTCATATCATTACCGCAGATGCCCAACCGGAGCAGGCCTGCGCTTAATTTATTCACCGTTGCCACTACCTCGTCGGTGCTGAGGGGTACCCATTCACCGTTGATCTTAGCAGTGAGCATATCAACTTTCGGAAATTGTTCCTGCTGGTAATATAAAATGTCGAATAAACGGTTTATACTTTTGGTAGATTGCATAATTCAGGGCTTCCGGTTTTTTAGTTTTCCATATTCCCTTTCCCCGAAGGTGGGGCCGTGTGTAATGTAGGACCTCTTTCACCCATGATCTTAGTTTTACATAACTAAGTTAGGAAAAAAGGATGTGATGCGGGCCCGAAAAAAATACGGTAGACCTTTACTACTTAATATTGACCCGCCGGCACTTTAAAGATTTTTGCCTTATGGAAGGTTAAAAAATTATTGTTGTCCGAAGTATGCAATTTAACCCAGTTGGCATAAGCGTCTGCATTGGCAACCGTACCGAAAAGCCATTGGTCATATGCTTCGAACAACCCTTCGGAAACGAGTTGCTTCTGGTGTTCAAATAAACGGAAAGCGGGGCGGTTGGGGGTGGCAAACCAATCTGTAATGAAGCCGGAGCGGATAGCATTAAGGGATTCAGGGGTAATACCGTTGGCGGCTTTACCTGCCTGTTTGTTCATCACATCGAGGTATGATTTAATAAAATTATTTTTATCATAAGCGTTTTTAGGGATGCGCGGGGGGGCATATAATTTTTTGTAACTGTTCAGCAGCACCTGTTTCATTTCCGTTGTTTTGCTTCCGTTGGGTTCCATATTTATAAATATTTCGCCGTACAGGATGCTCCATACTTTATCGGTGGTTAAAAAATAGTAACGGGCCGCATTGTAATAATTCCTGCTGTAAGAAGGATCAACCTGTATCCCTTTTTCCCAGTATTTCGCTGCGTCAATATATTTTTTATCAGCAAAATAAAACTCGCCGGTTTCATTATACAACGGCCCGCTGGCGGGGAAGCGTTTTAATCCTTTCTTATATAGTTTCTCCAGGTCCTTCCGCTGTTCGAGTTGCCGGTAAATATTACCGGCGATCTGGTAGGACTGGTCATCAGTATTAGGGTAATCCAATACCGGTTTGATCACTTCAAGCGCCTGTGCATAGTTGTTTTGAAAATAATAACTCTGTGCAAGATCCTTAGCTAATTCTATATTACCGGGGTTTTGCTGCAGGCTCCTGCTGAGGATCAGTACTGCATTGGCATAATCGCCCTGCCGCATAAATGAGCGGGCCTTCTCCTGTGATTGCTCCGGTGTTTGTGCAAACAGGGGCTGCAGGAACGTAGCTGCAAGAAAAACAACGGAAAGGATTATTCTATTCATAGTCTGTAAAGATAAAAAACGGCAGGAGAACCGGCCGGCTTAATTATTTGATAAGGTGTGTAAGTAATCCGTCACGGAGCTTAGGTTCAAACCAGGTACTCTTCGGCGGCATTACCTCCCCGCTGTCTGCCACGTCAAATAACTGTTCAATGGTTACCGGGAACAGGCTTATGGCCAGTGCCATTTCTGCGCTGTCCACTCTTTTTTCTAACTCTTCCAATCCCCTTATTCCTCCGATAAAATCTATTCGTTTATCCGTTCGCTGATCTTTAATATTGAACAGGGGTGTAAGAATATTATCCTGCAGGATATTGATGTCCAATACCCCGAGCGGATCTGTTTTAATGATCGTTTGATGAGCATTCAGATTATACCATTGCTTATTCATATATAACCCGAACTCATGTGCTTCACCGGGGCGAACAGCAGCGTGTTGTTTTTCCACAGAAAAATTTTCCGATAGTTTTTGTAAAAGTTCCGCCTCGCTGTGTCCGTTCAGATCTTTGATCACCCGGTTATAATCCAGGATCTTCAGGTCACCCGCGGGAAACAGGGTGGTCAGAAAAATATCAGCGGCGGGGCCGGCATCCGCACCCAATGCTGCTTTTACTTTTGCTGCAGAAGCTGCACGATGATGCCCGTCGGCGATATAGGATGCCGGTACATGTTGTTTAAATAAAGACGTAATAGAGGAGATGGTTTGATCATCATTCAACACCCAAATATGATGCGCGATGCCGTCATCTGCAGTAAAACTGTACTGCGGCAGTTTTTCACTCATGCAACCGGCGATGAGATCGTCTATTGCCTTTACATTTTTATAGGCGAGGAATACATTCCCGGTTTGTGCACCGGTGGTTTTTATATGCATGATCCGATCCTGCTCTTTTTCAGGGCGGGTGAATTCATGCTTTTTGATCAACCCGTTCTCATAATCATTCACAGAACTGCCGCATACCAACCCGGTCTGTGATCGGCCGTTCATGATGAGTTGGTAAATATAGTAACAGGGTTTGTTCTCGGTAAAGAGGATATTCCGGCTGATAAATGCAGCGAGGTTTTCTTTGGCCTTATCATATACTTCCTGCGAATGAATGTCTATCGTTTCGGGCAGGTCGATCTCACTCTTGGTGATGTGCAGGAAAGAGTGAGGGTTGCCCTGTGCTTCCACTTTCGCTTCTTTGCTGTTGAGCACGTCGTAGGGCCTTGAAGCCACTGCTTTTGCATGTTGTGCATCCGGCCTCAGGGCCGGGAACGGAGAGATGGTGATCATGTATTTTATTTTATTCAGTACAGAATAGTATTCTTTTCAATCGTTGTTTTACTGCGCTTCTTCAAATGTCCTCATCACATCAGTAAGCACCTGCACACTGCTTAAAGGCATGGCATTGTAAAGGGAGGCACGGAAACCGCCGACAGTCCTATGCCCTTTTATGCCGACAATATTTTTGGATGCGGCAACCTGTAAGAATTTTTCTTCCAAAGCAGCATTATTCATTACAAAGCAAACATTCATTTTACTGCGGTCTGCTATTTCCACCGTTCCCCTGAAAAGGCTGTTGCGGTCTATCTCTGCGTAGAGCAACGTTGCTTTTTCATTATTTATTTTTTCGATCGCTTTTACCCCGCCCTGCTTTTTGAGCCAACGCAGAGTGAGCATGCAGGTATACACCGCAAATACCGGCGGCGTGTTGAACATACTTTTTTCCGCGATATGATTTCGGTAATCCATCATTGCCGGGAGGGCGCGTTTCGTTTTACCCAAAATATTTTTATTTACAACCACCAACGTAACTCCCGCCGCACCGATATTTTTCTGCGCACCGGCATAGATGAGGTCAAAGGCATTAAAATTCATTTCCCGGCTTAATATATCACTGCTCATATCCGCCACCATGCTGTTGGATGTGACAGGGATCTTTTGCCATTGTGTGCCGTACACCGTATTATTCGTGGTGATATGCAGGTATTTCGCATCATTCGGCACGGCGAAATCCTTTGGCAAATAAGTATAATTTTTATCCTTCGAAGAGCATACGATCTCCGCCTTGCCGAAATATGCGGCTTCTTTAATGGCTTTGGCTGCCCAGATACCGGTATCGGTATAAGCCGCAGTTTCTTTGGGGTTCAACAGGTTCATCGGTACCTGCATGAACTGCGTGGATGCGCCACCGTGAAGAAAAAGCACCTCGTGATTATCGTCCAGGCTCATCAATTGTTTTGCCAGTGACCTTGCCTCTTCCATGATCGCTTCAAAAGCAGGGGTACGATGGCCAAACTCCAGGATGGAAAGCCCGGTATCATTATAATTGAGGACCGCCGCTGCAGCCTCTTCGAAAACAACCTTGGGTAAAATAGAAGGACCTGCGTTAAAATTGTGAACCAATTTTGATTATTTTTTGAACGCTCAAAAATACAAAATTTAAATGCCAACCGGAAGTATAAAATGAAGAGATGGAGTCCGTACGCACAATAATTTTTACCGCATTAGTATAAATCTGTACGTTAGGCCAAAATAAAATTATCTGTGCAATGTCGTTGTAATGTCCTGGTATTCTATTGGAGAAGCACTACGATGCTCCGTGTATACAAGATCGTTGTCGGAAAGGGTAACTACTGTACAATTTGCTGTATAATATAAAACTATGCTTATTTTATCAGCGGCGGGTCTTGAATACGTGTAATGGCGATATTGAGTATTAACATATCCTTCTAATCTTCCGTCTGTCGTGAACTCTATATAATCTCCGGGTTTGCCGGTAACAGTCCAATCTGTTGTAGTTCCGTTGTTATAATGAACTATTCTTTCACTGACATAATTCCATTTGGCTATTACTTTATCCGGAGGTGCAGAAGTTTTATTATCTGTATTCTTTTTACAGCTTGCTGTTAATATGGCCATAGTTGCGACTGCCAAAAAAAATTTAATTTTCATATCTTGGTAAATGTGAGGAGAAAACGAAGATATACAAACCATGCTGAATATTTTTTCAAATACATTGCATTTTTTGGGCATTTATTAAATTAAATTATTCCTCCTGCCTTCCGAACATCTTCCCTGCTGCATTCCATTTCATGTTCAACTCTTCAAATTCTTTGGAATCTGCCTCGGTGAACTTTTGTTTGGTCAGGCCCTTTAGGTCCGGCTGCCCCGCATTCACCCAGGCGGTATACCAAAAGGAAGCGGTACTGCTGATGGATTGGCGCATCCGTCTTTCGATCATGCCATCCAGTTTTTTATTGAACGCAACCGAAAATGCCGTAGAATACTGCCGGATCACTTTTCCTTTTCGCTCCTCGAAAGAATATTTCCTGTCTTCCGAAAATTCCTTGCTGAGTTCTTTCTCAAATGTCAACACACTGTCGCTGGCTTTTGCGCTTTCCAGTACACGGTCCCAGATAAATATCCCGGGGTCCTTAATATATACCGCTTTGCCGATCATAAAATCCCACTGCTTTTCCGCCAGCAATTCGGGAACCCTGCTTTCCCAAAAGCCGTGAATGCCACGCTGATTGGTAAGTTGGCCATTGTGATTGCTGTTGGCATGGAGGGGCACATGTGCATCCGCGATATAATGCCCGATCTCTGCGCTGTTCTTCATGATGCGGCTGAAATTCTTTTCCCGGAAAGCATTGGTAAGCCTTTGCAACATTACCTGCACATGCCAGGGTACGATGCCGTATTGCATTAAGGTATCAACAGAATATTTTTCCACCGCTTCAGTCCATTTATGCGGAAGGGAATCAAACGGGTAAGTGCCGTAACGGTCTATATCAATATAATGGCGCGGGCCTTCATCTTTTACGGCATAGCGCCGCTTGTCCGGGTCGATAGAATGCTCGGAAATAAAGCCGATGTTGGGTTTATAGAGCACCATCATTTCGGGCGGCAACAGGAACACCGAATAATAATTGATCCTTTGATGACCGTAAAAGCCCCAGCAAAAAGCCGGTTGGTTGCAGGCGATAAGCGCTAACACAAAAACGGATGTACGTAATGCCTGTTTCATGAAAAAGATTATACGTGAAGTTAAGATTCAAATACCGACAGAACAGCTTTCTACTGTTGCGCTATCGGCTCAGGCCGGGGGATGCTCCTCACTCACATCAGTAACCCCGCCGCTCACGGCAAATTTCATGGTTTGCGCGCTGTTGATATTCGTGATCGGCTTTACCCGGCTTCGCGGGATAACATAAACATTTCCTGCCACTGAATAAGACATGGGAATATAAACGGCTACAAATTCGGCCAGGCCGAAATCGCTCATATCATCTTTTGTGATGAAACCCAATCGCCACACATCGTTATCATCTACATTGGCGAGTACATTTTGGGTAAACTTTTTTTTGTCTCCTGCAAAAGCTTCGAAGAAATCGCGGGTGGGGCCGTAAATATGCTTGATGCCCGGCGCTTTCTGCATGAATTTATCCATAAAACTTACAATGCGGGCGGTAATAAAAAAGGAACTGAAATAACCGATCAGGACGATGGCACCGATAATGATCACAAATCCCAACCCGTAATTCCGGACATGGGTTACACCCGCTTCATCCGTATAGCTGAATATGGGTAACCAACTGTCGATCGTAGAGATCACAAAAAATAAAGAGTAGATCGTTATGGCAACCGGTGCCAGGATCAGCAGGCCCTGCAGGAAATATTGCAAGAGTTTCCGGGATTCAAAAGGTTTCTCCATTGTTTAATTTAACACGCAAAGGTAATTTATTGTACGCCCCCGTCAGGGGAGATTTTTTTCACCCCCGGCACTTTTTGTTAATAGAAATTTAACATGGAAACTTTTGTTACATTAATAGTTTCCGTAGTTTTGCCTCCGATTATGACAGAAAATACAGAAACAGGAGATAGGATAAAGCATAAAGCACACGAGCTTTTTATGCAATACGGTCTGCGCAGTGTAAGCATGGATGATATTGCGAACGCATTGGGCATTAGCAAAAAAACAGTCTACCGTTTTTATGAGGATAAAGACACCCTCGTAGACGATGTGATCGCAGAGGTGATCTCGCACAACCGGTCCTGCTGCGAAAAGGACCGGGCAATCGCGGAAAATGCCGTGCACGAAGTATTTCTCGCACTCGATTTTATGATGGAAATATTCCGCTCCATGAATCCCGCGCTGGTATACGATATGCAAAAGTATTATCCCCGTGCCTTTCAAAGGTTTTCAACCCATAAGCATGACTACCTGTATACCATTATAAAAGAGAATATCACAAGAGGGATAGCGGAGGGCTTATACCGCGAAGACCTGCAAACGGACGTCATCGCCCGGTTCAGGGTCGACAGCATGATGCTTCCTTTCAACCCGGAGTTTTTTACAAAATTAAAACATAGCCTGGCCGCTTTGGAGGAGGAGATAACCCTGCATTTTCTTTTTGGCCTTGTATCGGCAAAAGGATATAAACTGGCGACGAAATACCATGAGGCCCGCTTAAAAAAGTTAAATGCAACACCGTAAGAGGTACGGAAAGAATAGGAGATGCATTCTATAAGAACAGGCAGAAAATAAAAGAAAGACATGAAAAGGACCTTCAGATCATTTACAATAATACTTGCGGTATGTACTGCCGCATCGGTAAAGGCACAGCAGGTGAACAGGTTTACGGTGCAGCAGGCGGCGGACTACGCCAAACAACACAGCATCCCCGTAAAGAATGCACTGCTGG
>JBBJLU010000080.1:0-9629 GCA_037719665.1 Ferruginibacter sp. | reverse complement strand
TCAACGAAGCACCGTCATTTCCTACGAGGTTCGAAACGGCTCTTCTCGTTTCCGAAGCAACGGCAGAAGAAATGGGGATAAATTTAACCCCGCTCATAGAAGCTTTATTACGTCTGGTGCTTGCGGCATAATCCATATGAGCACGGAAGAGCCATATCCAGGCAACCTTTTGTTGTCCTCTCCAATAATTCATTTCACCTTCGGTAGCGTTTTTATTGAAAGCATATCGATATGAGTCCCTGATCACCTCATCATACAATGCCGGGTTTTGATTAAGATAAACCATATGTGCACTCATGATTTCTACATAGGTCCGCGGATATTTTATATGGAAATTATATTCACCGTCAGTGATTCCTCTTCCGAATGCATCTGTATAAGAAACCCTTAAAATGCCGTTCCAAAGATCACGGTTACCCGCAATGTATTGTTTGTGTCTTTCGAGAAGTTGGGCAACACTAAGATTTCCCTGGGTCTTCCAATAGTTGACTTCCCCTCCTGTGGCCTGCTTGTTGAATGCAAGGATATAGGATGTCTGGATCCGCTGCTCCTGGTCCTGAGCAAAAACGGTTGTAAATGGCAGAATAGTGAGCATCAAAAGAAATAACTGTACTTTTTTCATGACTTTAATGTTTAATGTTAAAGATCAGTTTTAGTAAAAAATCAGAAGAGAATATAAAAGGGTGTGTTCTTTTTGATAAACAATCAACACCAAAACTAAGATTACGCAATGCATCAAACAATACATCACTTGTATGATTTTTTCGGGAAGTACCGATCAGATCCATTTGTTCTTATGCGCGAGGTTGATAGCCTGTGCCTTGGACGTTACGTGCAGTTTTTGGTAGATATGCGCTATATGGGTTCTTACGGTAGCAGGGCTAACAAACAGGCGTTCAGCTATTTGCCGGTATTCCAAGCCTTCTACCAGGCAGCGAAGTACATCCTGTTCCCGGCTGCTGAGTATTTTATTTTGGGAAAGGTTTTCGGTTTCCCCGGCAAAACCCGTTTTAAGCAATCCCAAGGTCTTCCGCGCGATGGCAGGGCTCATGGGCACTGCATCATAACGGTATACATTTATAATGGCTTCCGTAAGATTCAATGCAGTATCATCTTTCAGTAAATAGCCGCTTGCCCCCGCTTTAATGGCCTCGAATATCTTTTCACTGTTATCAAATACGGTGAGCACGATAAATTTTATTGCCGGGTAGAGCATAGCTCCTACGGCGATCGTTTCTATCCCGTCCATTTTCGGCATTTCGAGGTCGATCAATATTATTTCAGGGAATTTTTCCGGTGCCGCCGATCTTAATTTTTCTAAAAAGTCATCGCCGTTGCAGGCTTCCAGCACAATACTGATATCCGCTGAGGCATACAATTTATCTTTGATAGCACTGCGCACTATCGGCTTATCGTCTACTATGGCAATTTTTATCGGCATGTATTAAGGTGAAGGTTGGTGCCAGTTTTAATCTTACCCTGAAAGTAAATTGTTTTTTTGTAATAATACGGCAGTTTCGCCGGGGACAGAACTGATCGTAAAAGTATACCCTGCTTCTTTGGCCCGGTATTGCATATTATATAACCCGTTGCCGGATGACAGTTCCTTTGTATTAAACCCTTTTCCGTCATCCAGGATAGAAACAATAAAAGTGTTATTGCTCAAAACCGTAACTGTAATATTTTGAGATCCGCTGTGTTTAAGCACATTTTGCAGGGCCTCCTGCAGTATCCGGAAAATATTAAATGCTTCCGCCGGCGAAAGGATGATATCATTCATGATCATTTCTTCGAAAATGATATTCACTGCTTTATAGCTTTCCATCATTTTTCGCGCATAAAGTTTAAACCGGTCTATAAAATCCGTCACCTTGATCAGATCATTATTCAAAACCCAGATCGTTTCCTGCAGCGATCCCATGATATGCCCCGCATTTTCCGACACGGCTTTTACAGCCTGTTTTACATCAGCGGTAGCCGCATGTTTTCGGAGTTGCTCGGTATTGGCCAGTAACACCGTAGCATATGCACCGATATTATCATGGAGGTCCCGGGAGATCCGTTTGCGTTCGTTCTCTTCGGCAGATCTTACTGCTAAAGCTTCCGCCTGTTTTTGCTCTGCCTGCATCGTCAGCAGTTTGATCTGTTGGTTTTTTTTATAACCGGTAAAAAAAAGCCCGGCTAACACGGCAGCCAGTATCAATAATAGTACGGACCCGTAGATCAGGTAATTCTTATTGGCGATCTCGAGTTTTTGCCGTAGGATCAGGTTCTCTTTTTCGCCCAATTGATACTGTGCATCCATTTTCATTTTTTCTTCTGCAGAGGTGGCCGCATACATCGAATCCTTCAGCGCCATGATCGTTTCTACGGTTTCACCATATGCCATAAAGTTCCCCGCAGCTTTATAATTTTCGCCCAAGGCATAATAAAGGAAAGGCAGTTTGGAAGTCATGTTCAGTTCCTTTGCCATTTTAATTCCTTCCCTGCTCAGCGCGAAGCCTTTAGCCGTGTCGTTGATACTTGCATAGTACACGGCCATTTGGCTCATATCCGAAACAATATAAAAAGGATCCCCGATCTGTTTGCGAATGGCGAGGGCTTCTTTTAAAGGAGCTTCTGCAGCAGCGGGCTTTTCGAATCAATATTAATATCTGCGAGGATGTTGAGGCTGTTTCTGAAAAAAGATTTTCGATACGCCGGGAAAAATCTATAGCGATCCGGATATAATAATCTGCAGAATCGTTTTGATTGAGCTGCTTGTACACCGCAGCAATATTGGAATAGATGTTACTGTTTTTTTCATGACGGAGTTTATTGTCCGTAGTTTTTAAGGCACTGAAAAACCACCGAAGTGCTTCTGTGGGCTGATCCATTTCCATATTCACCCAGCCGATACCGTTCTTTGCACCCATTTGCATGAGAATATCGTTGTGTTTTTGGGCAGTATTCAGCACTTTATAAAATTCAGCGAGGCCTTCTTTATAACGGCTGCTGCGGGTAAGGATCTGTGCTTTTAATCCCGTCAATCTCATCATGGCATCCACGGCCCCGGGCAACTCATTCGTTTTTAAAATGGTTTCCGTACATAAAGTATATGCGGAATCCAACAGGCCTCTTTTCACCAGGCAACTCGCGAGATAATAATCAGCGAGGGCATGATCAGCCTGGTTGTTTTGGCGCAGGCTTAGCTGTCGGGCAAAGGATGCATACTTGCATAGAGTATCTGTGTGCAGGGACTGACGTTGTTCGCAGAGGTTAAATACGGCCTTAAGTTTTACTGCCGGGTCCGTTGCAGTTTCCACCGCTTTTTTTAATTGATCAATGACAGCAGTTTGCCCGCTTGCATACCCATGCACGCAGCCCATGAAAAATAAAAGCAAATAATAACGGAACATAATAGCCTTTTAGGATCTGTGTTTTGGTAAAAGAAATGGCGCGATACAATCGATTTATCAACACTACAAACATAAACTTACTATTATTCCTGAAAAATCATGCAAATGATGTATTGCCCAATTACATGAATTTCAACAATTTTGGTCTTCAGTTGAAAAATGCCGTTTTGAAGGCCGGAGTTCATTTATCAATTTATTTCATTACTAAAAACAAACAAACATTATGAAAAGGTTTTACCTGTCACTTATTACAATCCTGATCCTCTCCGCTACCGCAACGGCGCAGAGTAATTTTCAAAAGAATTACAGCAATTGTTCAAAATGTTCAGATGCCTGGGTGGGAGAAATTTACCTGAAAGTTTGGGGTTCCTGCGCCGGCAGCGGGCAATCAGGAAACTGCAACATCAAAGAATACAATAACGGGTCATGGGGAAGTTATGATAACCTCAAAAGTATCATCAGGAGTAAATACCTGAAATCCATGCCTAAAGGAAATGTATACATTTTCACTATCCCCGAAAATGTGAATTATGGTTTGGGTACCGCCGGGCATATCGGCTGGGGATTTCAACTTTCTGACGGCTCTTATTTCGGCGGTTCCACAGAAAATTATTATAACGGCAATGTAAAAGATGCTTATTGGATAGATGCCGGGAAAGATAACGGCTTTTGGTCCGAAAGATTCCTTTCAGAGCAGGCGATGTTTGATAAATTCAAATCAATCAAGTACAGTAAATATAAAGCCATCAGTTATACTAACCTGAATTTGGCGAATGCAAAATCCCGCTCTGAGGAAGTAATGAACAAAGGATTCCAGGGTATTTCCAATAACTGCCTGGATCATACATATTATGTATTGGAAGGTTTGGGTGTAAGAGATATGCCATGGAAGCAAACCAATCCTACGCCAAACGGTTGGTTTGATGAATGGTTTAAAAATATTACGGGAAAGGGCAAGGCTCTATAAACATAAAGCCCACGGTTTAAACGTAAAGCCCACGGTTTAAACGTAAAGCCCACGGTTTAACCCGTGGGCTTTACCTTCGCCATATGATTATCGAAGACGGAGATTATGAAAAGAAAGTAATGGCGGAAATGAAAATATGGCAACAGCAAATGCTGCGACGGCCATCATTTTTCAACAGCATTTCTAAAAGGATCCAGACCAAAATAAATACCTGGATACCGGAGAAAGTGCACAATGCTATAACCGTTACGATCAAACAAATGATCCGCGGGGTATTGTTCGGTGCAAAATATACAACAGCCGATGCTTTGACAGAAACGACACTTGCAACGAGGGAAGCGGCAGTGGAACAGCGGATCAAAGTGTACCGAACCACGGCTGCGTTAGAAGGCGGCATTACCGGTGCCGGCGGTATCTTACTCGGACTGGCAGATTTCCCGATCTTATTGGCACTTAAGCTTAAGCTCCTTTTTGATATTGCTTCTTTCTACGGTTTTGACGTAAAAAATTATAAAGAGCGCGTTTACCTTCTCCATATTTTTGAACTGGCCTTCTCGAGCCACCAACACCGAAAAAATATCTACCTGAAAATGACGGATTGGGAGGAAAAAAGTAAAGCACTCCCTGAGGATATCAATCAATTTGACTGGCGACAGTTCCAGCAGGAGTATCGCGATTATATAGACCTGGCCAAGCTGGCTCAATTGGTCCCCGTGATCGGCGCACCCGTAGGCGTGGTGGTAAATTACGGCCTGATAAAGAAATTGGGCATCACTGCCATGAATGCTTATCGTATGCGGTTGTCAGAACGACGCGTACACTGATCGGGGGGCCTTAATTATTACACAGGCGGTCATCCATGAGTACAGAAATTAATAATGATTTAATAAATTTCCCGCTCTATCAACCCAAAGCATGTGTAAGGTCTGCTATCAGGTCATCACTGTGCTCAATACCTACTGAAATGCGTATCAGGTTTGCGGGGCTAACCGGGTGATTCCTTCGCACTGCGCCGGTGTTCTACCAGGCTTACGCCGCCCAGGCTGGTGGCATGTTTAAAAAGGGAAAGTTTGGCAGCAAAATCAAATGCATCGCGCTCACTTCCCTTTACCAATATAGAAATAATACTGCCATATCCGTTGCTCATTTGTTTTGTGGCCAATGCATGATTGGTATGAGAAACCAGTCCCGGGTAAAAAACTTTTTCCACAGCGGCATGATCCTCCAAAAATGCAGCTATGGCCACTGCAGTGCTGCACTGGGCAGCAAACCTGATAGGGAAAGTCGCCAGGCTCCTGTTGAGCAGCCAACAATCAAAAGGGGAAGGCACAGCTCCGGCCATAGTTTGATAATCACGAATGCTTTCAGTGATCTCATTGCGGTGATTAGTACAAACGATCCCTCCAAGAATATCGGAATGCCCGCTGAAAAACTTCGTGGAAGAATGCATTACATAATCTACCCCCAATTGCAAGGGCTTTTGCAAAATGGGTGTAGCAAAAGTATTGTCGCAGGCGGTAAGGAGACCATGTTTTTTTGCCAGTTCAACAATTGCCGGGATATCTGCTATTTTCAATTGCGGGTTGGAAGGAGTCTCTATCCAGATCAGTTTGGTGTCGGGTTGAATAAGCTTTTCAATATTCAGCACCTCCGTCATGTCTGTCACCTCAACACGGATATTCCTGCGCTTAAAAAATTTTTCTAATAAAGACATTGTCCCGTGGTAACAATCATCCGGCATAATGATATGACTCCCGGGGAGCAACGTATTCTCAAAAATGGCATTTACCGCAGCCAATCCTGAAGAAAAGGCAATGGCCACAGCAGCATCTTCAAGGGCAGCTATTTTCGATTCCACGGCCTCACGGTTTGGATTTCCCGCACGGGTATAGTTATAAGCATTATGGGAGCCGTCTTTGTTACGTTCATACGTCGTAGAAAAGTGGATCGGTTGAATCACATCGCCCAGACTTTCGCCCTTCCGGTTCACACCGTGCACTGCAATAGTTTCTATATGTGGTTTTTTCTTTTCCATGACTCTTGTTCGGTTTGGATCCTACCTGCATTGGCGCAAATGTAACCATATTCCAAATCTGCAGGCTGTGTAGTCCCGTAAATAGGGCCTGAATGCATTGACCCGGCTTGAAAATTGTTAATTTATTTATGAAGAATTGTACATCAACAAAAACATCCTAATGGGAAAACAATCTAAAATTGCGGAACTGGGCATGTTGAATATACTGTACCAGATGAAAAATCCGTTGACAAATATCCGACTGGCCGTTGAAATGATGGACAGGGAACGGGATGAATTGGTAGATCGGGACTGCCGGGAGATCATAAAAAACAGTGCAGTGGCCCTTGAAGAATCAATCCGTGACCTTTGCCGTTCATTTAATGAGTTGGGGGTAAGCATCCATATAGAGCAGGATATTACACCAATGTAATTATTCAAAGTACCTTATATAAAAAAGAAGCTGCCTTTACGGGCAGCTTCTTTCAGTTTGATGATTTATTACTTAATTTTTAGGACCGGTCTCAGGGTATATACACCCGCACTTACGTTTTGCACAGAAAGCGCTGCATCAAAATCAACGATCACCGTATTAAGGTTTGCGTTCAGGTCTTTATTGAATTTGATCTTCAGCCCGGACTCACCGCCGCTTGGAATAACAAGCGGGTAAACAACACCGTTATCTTTTACAGTATTGTTCGTTCCGAGAATGAACCTGATCTCTTTTACGCGGCGCTCCGGCAGTGTACCGGTTGCTAACAGAACATTTACGCCGTTCTGTAAAGCCAGCAGGTTGTACACGCCCGCTTGGGTGTTAAAGTCAACCCAGTTCTTCATGGAATCATTTGGGTCATCCGCAAATTTTACCCGAACACTTCGGATATCCACATTCACTTCTTCAAGAGCAGTAGGAGCATCCGTCATTCGGATCTCAAGATTAGCGCTGTTGTCATTATCTTTTTTGCAGGAACTGAATCCGAAAAGAGAAACAGCGAGAGCAAGAGGCAGGAAATACTTTTTCATAATGGTTGATTTTTTTCCGTTAATTGTAATAACTGTGCCGGAGGGTAAAACCAAGATGTTAAAATACCGATCCCCGGTATTCTATGACCGGGAATCCAAGAGCTTTTAGTTAGAAAAAATATCAGAAAGTTCTATTTCATTATAGCCGGCGGGTAAAAGGTTGTAGGTGATAGCCATCACGACTTCCTCTTTTGGATATATTACAAAAAAAGTCCTTCCGCCGATGGAGGTACCGCCATGGCTCATATATGTTTGCCCGGCATTGTTTTTTTCCACGCGAAAACCTATGCCGTATACATTTTCTTTACCGGTACTAAGGGGATAAGGCGTCCACAATGCTGCCCGGGATCTTTCTGAGAGTATTTTTTTATACAATATTGCATTTCCGAATTTCAGCAGATCAGTGGGCGTGCTTAGGATACCGCCGCTCCCCCACTTATTGCTGTTATCTACAAAGGGCGCATTACCTAAGAATTTATTTTTAATGATGGTGTAAAACCTTGTACGGTTTGGAATGATGCTGTCATTATGGTCCGGTACGGAATTATTCATATTAAGCGGGTCGAAGATCCTTTGTTTAATGAAGTCGAGGTAAGACTTCCCGGATGCTCCTTCGATAGCAGCACTTAATAAGCTATAACCGTAGCTGGTGTATTGATACTGCGTACCCGGGGCAAACCGAAGACTGTCATTTTTAAAAATATCCATGCTTTCTTCTACATTCTCATAACGTTTTGCACTTAAAAATTCATATCCGTTGTAGTGACGAATACCCGCCACATGACTGCCCACCTGTCCTACTGTAATGGCATATTTCTTCGCCGGCCAGTAAGGAACGTATTTCGCAACGGAGCTGTCCAAACTGATCCGACCTTCATCCATCAATTGAGCAATAGCAACCGCTGTAATGGTTTTAGAAACACTTCCGATACGGAATTTGGTATTAACTGTTACGGGGATCCTGTTTTCCAGGTCGCTAAAACCGAATGCCTGTGCCCATACCGTTTTTCCTTTTATACTAACAGCTACGGATAGGCCGGGGATGGATTTTTTTGCCATCATCTTTACGATGGAATCGGAAGCTGCTTTGATCTGTTTTGCATATTTTTTTTCTGAGACAGGCTGGCTGAAAGAAACCGATGCCAAAAACATCAACAGGCAAAAAGAAAATGTATACTTCATAAAAAGGATTTAAAAAGAATAAAGTGATCCGGTATTATCCCCCAGCCTTTAGATACGCTAAAACCGCAGCGAAGGTTGTATGAACACGTTAAACGCGAAATAGTGTGCGATCGCTGATTCGATAAACATTTAAATTCGTTAAGCATATTAAATTATCGTTACGGGCGTCGAAATTTGTTGTTTGAAATGATATCCGGGGTATTTCTCTAAATATTTCATTTAAATTGTTACATAATCTCTCTATTCCGGTCGGCATAAAATATTATTCTCATGAATGATCAAAAATATATTGTTCCCTTAAACTCTGTAGGACTAAGCGATCTTGACCTGGTAGGCGGTAAAAATGCTTCTCTGGGGGAGATGATCCAACACCTGACTGCAGTTGGAATAAAAATACCTGATGGTTTTGTTTTAACCGTAGATGCGTACCGCGTATTCATAGAACATAATAACTTAGACGCCTCCATTAAAGAGATCGTCGGTCAGATGGACCTTGATAATATTGAATCTCTGCGAAGGACGGGGTTAAAGGTACGGCAGCTCATAAAGAACGGAAAATTTCCACAGGATCTGGAGGCGGAGATCATCGAAAAATACCTTACTCTTTCCAAACAATACGACCAGGATATGACAGACGTAGCAGTCCGCTCCTCTGCTACAGCTGAGGACCTGCCCGATGCATCTTTTGCGGGCCAGCAGGAAACATACCTGAATGTTCGCGGGCCGGAATCTTTATTGATAGCCGTGCGAAATTGTTTTGCTTCTTTATTTACCGACAGGGCCATCAGCTACCGGCAGAGCTTCGGTTATGATCATTTCCAGATCGGCCTTTCTGTAGGAATACAAAAAATGGTTCGTTCAGATCTCGGTGCTTCCGGTGTTGCATTTTCCATTGATACAGAAAGCGGGTTTAAAGATGTCGTAGTGATCAATGCCTCGTTCGGATTGGGAGAATTGGTAGTGCAGGGTGCGGTGTCACCGGATGAATATATCGTCTTCAAACCAACACTAAAACAGGGCTTCACTCCTATCATAGAAAAAAAGA
>JBBJLU010000030.1:0-27485 GCA_037719665.1 Ferruginibacter sp. | reverse complement strand
GCGCAGGTGGGTCAACATCCCGGAATGGTGGGTCAACATGGCCGGAATTTATACTCAACGGCATTTTTCTTCTTAAGCAACGTCCCGTCCCCGAGTAGCTGCTGTTAAAAATTGGGATTTATTAACCATTGTATTTGCTATGACTAACACTGTAACTTGGTAAATAAAACTGCCTAACGTTATCAATAATATTTCAGTAGCATTATTTTGTAATCCACTTATATCCAGTTGCCATAATAAAATATTGAATAATTGAGAGAATGATAACAGTGTACTAAGTAAAAAATCTCCTGAATATATATCATATCCAAAACAGATGAAAATAAACTTAACAAGCAATATAAAAAGAGGAAATAATAAATACCATTTATTCCTAATCGGCTTTAAAAGTTTTATACATAAAAAAAGGGAAAATGAATATATAAATGGAAATGTATAAATTTCGCTCAATTTAATTATGTTTTGATAACCTATTTTTGAAAATTTATAAATAATAAAATAACAAACAGTTGTTATTAAACTAAATATCAAAAATGATATTAGTGCATATAAAGCCCAACGAGTATTCATGGTTTCTTTTCAGTTTTATTTTTATAACCTTTGGCATTGTCGGCACCCATATTAGAAGATCCTTTTGATACTTTTTCCTTAATTATTGTTTTTGCTGCCTCAAAACTATGGCCTATAGCTGATGTTTTAGTAAAGTCTAAATGTTGGGGAACATCATCCAAAGCAGATTGAGCTCCATCATATAATTTTAATTCTAGACCTGAAGAATTTAATTCACCAGACCCGATTGCGGTTTTACTTTTATGAGCTTCTTTGGTTAGTTTTCTCTCTTTCCAATCTTTTGTATATTTAGAAGATGTACCAGGTTCAAATGTTGCAAATTTCCCCTTAAAGTCAGTATTATCATTTTCTAAAACAATAACATCTTTTTGTACCACTTTTTCATTAAATCCCTTTGCAACTAATGCATCCTCTACGGTTTTTTCAATTAATCTCCCGTTTAATCTATCCTCAAATACTTTAGTAAATGTTTTATTGGGATTATAACTTCCCCATCTTTTAGCACTTACGTCTTCAGCATAAAATGGATTGGTGGAATTTCCCTCATCAGGTATCCAAGATTCAGTAAATGATTTCCCATCAGCTGAATAATTAACGGTATAAGTTCCATGACCTAAAGGACCACTATTGTCAGAAGTAAACTTAACGCCCAATATGCTTTGTTGAACAATGTAATTTTCACTTGCAATTTGAACAACTGTACCATCTTTTGAAGTTTGATTTATTACAATTTTACTTTCACCACCATCCAAATCTATAGCTGCAATAGGGATGTTCCCTGCAAACTGGTAAGGTGTAAACCAAGGATAAGATTTCGTTAATGGGTCAACAGACAAAAACCTCCCCAACCTCGGATCATATATTCGCATACCATAATCTTGCTGATTACCCTCTCCCTTAACCTCATTATCATACTCCTTCCCGTTAAACCCGTACCTGTAGCCATTATCAAGTCTATACTTCCTGCCGGGCATTTGCATCCCGAACGGATAATAGTCAGATACTTAATTTTTATCAAAGAACTATTATATGGTATTTACTTATACTAGTTTTTCGGCAGATCAAGACCACGCCTAGGCGATCAAAAGTGGAGAGATTAACTTCAGAATAATTTTAACTAACCAACAACGGCTGAAAAAATCAACAAAGGTTTTATACATTGTTAGTTAATTTTTTAAATGCAGTCGTTGACACGTTATGCTTCAAAGACGGCAGCAGGAAAACCACACAGGCAAAAAAAATTATAGATTTTGCAAATAAGATATTTTTTCTTCTAAAGGGCCTTCATATCTAATTTTAGTAACGTTTACTAACCTGCAGTAAACTTCTCCTTCTTTAGTACCTCTATACCCAATTGCATTAATGCACAAATCATCTTCATTGAAATTTTGTATTACACCAGTTATAAACTCAGTTCCAAAAAAAACTGTACAAATATTTTTTTCCAATAACAATTTCTCAAGCTTTTCATTAAAGTTATTTCCTTTATTGAAATAATAAAGCGGGTTTATTTTTTTAATAGCCTTTTCATGTTTTTTTAACTTCTCAAGATGCTTATTATAGCTATCATTAATTTCTACAACTGAAATGCTTTTAATTGGTATGCTTTTATTTTTTACTATACTTCCAAATATATCAACCATCTCAATAACTACCGCAGTTTCATTAACTGAGTTGACATATCCAATTACTCGCTTATTCCAATCAATCTTACCAACACAAAGTGAGATAATATTCTTATTTTTTAATGCCTTTTTTAATATCTCTATCATAATATATTTTTTAATTCGTTTTACCTCCTCTATTCTCTGCCCCTTTTCTTTTATTTTTGTTGGGCTTATTTCCTTTTTTACTTGATAAACTTCCGTGAGTTTCACCATGCTGATGTGTTGTAGCTCTGGCCCCCCCTTGTGTTGTTGAACCAGAAGATTGCGATAGCTTCTTTTTATGTGCCATTTGCAATAGGCTCGGCGCTAATATAGCCGCCATTTCTTGTGAAATTGCATCAGTACTTACACTTATAGAACCCGCTTTTGTATTAACTCTACTTGAACCACCTAATGGAGGTAATAAAATAGGAATTGGAATAGTTCCTGGTATTGGAATTGCAACAGGCCTAATTTGTGAAAATTGCACTTCCGGTATACCTCCCTCTTGTTTCCAAAATAAATGACTGTAATCTTTTCCTGCCTCAAACTTTATCTTTACACTACTTATGTAATCTGCAATTTCAGCATTGCTAAGTTGTTTAAGACCATGAGCAGTTCTTAAGTTTTCTATTATGGCATGTCCTACTTCAGAATAGCCTAGAATACTAACATATACTGTATTCTTTCCTGCTTCAAATGCATTACTTCTATTTGTAATGCTTTTTAAGCCTCCCTTTTGTTCTTCATCATAATCATAGACTATTGACCCCACACTATTACCAAAATTTACTGCTTGAGAAATGTGTGAAGCAGGCTCTATAGGTGCCATTTGAATCGGAGATAAAGACTCTAAAAATTGTTGAAACGTGCCTCTTTCATCAGGCATGCTACCTGCTAACTTATCCTCTTTTTTTCCTCTGACATAACTTACCCCTGGTGTACTTCCTGCAATTCTATCAAAAGCCGCTAATTGTATATAAGGAATTGCTTCTTCTGCACCATCTAAATCTATGCATTGAATAGGTTTGTTCCCTGCAAATGAAAATGGGGTATAAAACGGATACTTTGCTGCCAACGGGTCAACACTTAAAAATCTTCCTAACCTCGGATCATAAATCCTAAATCCATAATCGTATTGTGTAACTTCTTTATCAAGTTCTTTCCCATTAAACCCATATCTGTATTGAGTTCCGCTGGCATAACTACGGCCCGGCAACTGCATCCCGAACGGATAATAGTCAATGCCTTTCTTTTATATCAAAGAGCTTTGTAATAATTCAATTTTCTTAAGTGGCAAGTGGGAGGCCAGGCTTCGCACTTACATGTTGCGGAATGAACTTCGAATTTATTTAATCAGACATTATGTGCGGAGATCCAACTTCCCAGTGGACTTTGGTAATTTTTTTCCTAATACTTTTGCAATTGAGACGATTATGAATTGATAAAGTATGGGAAGTATTATATAAAAGAATAATTCAGTTTGTTCTGCACTTGCAATCTTTCTTTTTTCTGCTAAATATTTCATTATACAAAGAGGATAGTTTAATAATTCATTCAATAAGTAAATTAAATCCCACGCTGCAAATGAATTTATTAATATGAGTAACAAATAAAAAACTGAGGGTATTATTAAAACAAATAGAGTTGCTTTACGATTACTTATTTTCTGCATTAAACCCCAATATATTAAACTATACGCTATTGGAATAAATATCATCCCAAGAACCGGTGGATATGGATTGAAACCAATACTTTTATATTCAGCTATTTGAGAACTTAAAAGGTTTAAAATTATCAAGAGTATGCAATAAATGAACGCTCTATTAAAGTATAATTTGTTCATTTTGTATTAATGTTTGGGTGGCGTTTTCTTTTCTTGCTCTTGCTTATACTTAGTTGCATTTGTTTTACCAATGTTTTCACCCATTATTGCATTTGCTGCTTCCACATAGTGCATATATCCTTTATTTACCAATCCTAATTGATTTGGGACATTATCTGATGCGGAAGCTGCACCGTCATAAAATTTTAATTTTAAATTACCACCTACCCCTGCTGAACCTCTTGAAGTATTACTTTTATGCACTGAACTTTTGTCTTCTTCTTTCCATCCTCCCACATATTTTTGTGCAACATTTTCGCTGGTAAAACTTGCAAACTTACCTTTAAAAGAAGAATTGTCAGACTCTAACACCCCCACATCGGCTTGCACCTGTTTTTCATCAAACCCTAATTTTACCAATGCATCTTCAGACATTTTTTCTATTAACCTGCCGTTTAATCTTTTTTCAAACCCTTGAAAGTTAGTACTACTTTCAGCCCATCTATTTTGACATACTCCTGTCGCATAAAACGGATTAACAGCATTTTCAGGGTCAGGCACCCAGCTTTCAGTAAAAGTTCCATCTGTCAATTTTGTAACCGTATAAGTACCTCCACCAAGTGGTCCTCTTTCATCTGATGTGAAGGTTGAAGTAATTGGCACACCTGTTATAGGACTCATTGTTGTCGAGGTAACTTGCTTTACATCATAGTTTGTAACACTTTTAATTACTGTTTGACCATCAGAATTTGTTTCTTGAATAACTATTTTACTTTCTCCACCTTCTATATCAATCGCTGCAATTGGTGTGTTTGAAGCAAATTGATAAGATGACAGCCAAGGATAAGATTTACTTAATGGGTCAACACTTAAAAATTTACCAAGTCTTGGGTCATATATCCTAAACTTAAATGATAAGCTGTTTCCTTCTCCATTAACGTCATTGTCATTCTCCACCCCGTTAAACCCATACCTGTATTGGTTTCCGATGCTATATTTCCTCCCAGGCATCTGCATACCGAAAGGATAATAGTCAAATTTCTGAAACGCCTGTCTGTATTCAGTCTCAAAGAACTAATTCAAAGTAAAATAGTACTTTTTGGCGAATTATGACCATTTTTTCACCAAAAAAGCATTACAAAATGAATCAGTCAGAACGCATCCTAATCCCTTTATTTGAGCGCTTTATTAAGGATACTTATAAAGGAAGAAGACTTAAAGCAGACGGCAGCAGAATAAAAAATCAAACAGTAAGAAATTATGAATATATTTTAGACTACCTAAAAGAATTTGAGGTAATTGAGGATAAGCCAATAAGAATAAAAACAATTAATGGAACCAATAAAAGAATATTCCTTGCCGAAAAAAAATACTGGAAAAAATTCTATTTGGGATTTACTAATTATTTATATACAAAGAAGGCCTTCCATGATAATTATGTTGGAATGGTAATAAAGATAATTCGCATATTTTTTAATTACTTAAACAAAGACCTGGGAATTAGAACAGGAGAATTTTACAAAGATTTTTATGTGAGCAGGGAAGATGTCCCCATCATTACCTTGTTACCCGACCAACTTCAGTTCCTTATTAATGATAGCGAATTCGATAGACAACTTACACCGGCCTTAAAAAAGTCAAAAGATATCTTTGTTTTCGGATGTACTGTAGCATTAAGGGTTTCAGACCTTTTCAGCATTCAATTCAATGATATTCTGAGTTATGGTCAGGCCTATTACTTACCGGTAAAAACTATAAAAACAGGAACAGAGGTGAGAATAAAACTTCCAGAATATGCCATCCGAATTGCAAAGAAATTTCGATTAGCATCTAAAAAAAGGAACCAGCTTTTTCCGCCAATCCCTCGTACAAGATTTAATAACCACCTGAAGCAAATTGCGGAACTCGCAGGATGGACAGAAGAAATCGGAAAGTTCCGCAATAGGAGAGGGAAGGCCTTTGAAGAGGCTTTTCGCCGCGGGTCCGGGCGGCGGCGTTTGTAACGTTAGGGAAATTTATTATATTAGAAGGTGGCCGACCAAGGCGGAAAGCCCTCTGCATTAACTTTAATTCATGAATTATCCCTTCCCGGATATGGCCACAATTTTTTACTACCACTATGCATGGTTGGAATCATCTTTTAAAAGATGAAACGGGCTTATTAGAACAAGGGCAGACTAGAAAGTTTTCGGCGGAAAGCGGTTGAAAGCTGGAATGATAACCACACCGCAACCTACTGATCCCAAAGTGGCGACACTTTTTCCCCGGGTTTATGCACCGTGATCCCGATGCACTTCGTTAGTCCGCCGATCTCAAAAGCTATTCCTTCTTTTACTGCATCGTAGACTGTTACGTTGCCGCCGTTTTGGGCGGTGTATGATCCCGTTGCTTTTTTCAATGAGGGAAATTGCATTTTGATAAACACGATCGTACTGCCCACACCGGCTTGCCCGGCTGTCTTAAAAAAGGACGAAGTAACCCTCATCTGTTTAACCCGGTTCGTTTCCTCCTGCTTCCCGGAAATAATTTTCGTAACAATTTTAATGCTGTTCTCTGTGCTGTCTGCAGCTTTTCCCGGCAGGTTGCTGTACCAACTCAACACCGAGCTCCCCTTGCCGGCCTTTGTAGAATCCGGGCGGCCCAAGGCTTGTATCACTTCTTCGGTATTTTCTTCGAGGATAATATTGCCAATGCTCTTCCCGGGTAAAATGCTGTCATTTGCCGCAAGGGAGGTAAGCAGCCTTGCAACGGAATCATTTTTCAAGGCATTGCCGGCTTTAGCGGAAAAGGTATCCCGCACCGCGGTATCGGTATATTTTACTGTCGTGGTTTTTGGTTGGTCGCTGCAGGCATATAAGAAGGTTGCCAAAAAAATTGCAGCGTATAAATTTTTCATACCGTCAGTTTATATCTTGAGAACATTATTAATGCCAAATAATAAGCGGGGAAATAACGGGCAAAAAAAAGCCACCCGTGGATCACGGGCAGCTGACAGAAATTGGTTTTTTTAGGATCCGCAGCTTACACACCCTTCCGGGTTGTCCAGCGAGCAGGTAATTTCCGCGGCCTGGTCTTCCTTTGTTTTATTCAGCACGTCTGCATCTACTGTAAATTTGATCGCATCCGCTGCTGCTTTGGTCCGCAGGTAATACATGCCGGTTTTAAGTCCTTTTTTCCAGGTATAAAAATGCATCGAAGAAAGTTTCGCAAAATTGGGTTGCTCCACGAAAAGATTCAATGATTGCGATTGACAAATGTAAGCGCCCCTGTCTGCGGCCATATCAATTACATTGCGCTGCCTGATCTCCCAAACTGTTTTATATATTTCTTTAAGTTCGGTCGGGATCTCTTCGATATTCTGAACAGACCCGTTAGCGGCAATGATCCGCTGCTTCATGTTGTCGTTCCACAATCCCAGGCTTCCGAGATCCTTCAACAGGTGCTTGTTTACGATCGCAAATTCTCCGCTGAGTACCCGGCGGTTGTAGATGTTAGATGTATACGGTTCAAAACATTCGTTGTTTCCGAGTATCTGGGAAGTAGAGGCGGTTGGCATCGGTGCCAGCAATAATGAATTGCGCACTCCGTGTGTCATCACTTCCTTACGCAGGCTTTCCCAATCGTAGCGTTCGCCCGGGGCAACGTTCCAAAGATCAAACTGGAATAAACCTTTACTCAGCGGCGAGCCGGGGAAGGTCTCATATGCACCGTCTTTCTTTGCGAGTTCGCAGGAAGCTGTCATGGCAGCGAAATAGATCGTTTCAAAAATATTTTTATTCAGCAACTTGGCCATATCGCTTTCAAAAGCAAGGCCCATCATCATGAATACATCGGCAAGCCCCTGCACACCCAAACCGATCGGGCGGTGACGCGTATTCGATCTTTTTGTTTCGGGGATAGGGTAATAGTTTCCGTCAATGACCTTATTCAAATTGCGTGTTACAATTTTTGTCACCTCCAGCAACTTATCAAAATTGAAAGATTTTCCCTCCACAAATCTCGGGAGAGATAAAGAGGCGAGGTTACACACCGCGGTTTCTTTATCATCGCTATACTCGATAATCTCTGTACAAAGATTGCTGCAGCGGATCGTACCGAGGTTTTGTTGATTGCTCTTGGTATTCGCTGCATCTTTATACAGGACGTATGGCGTTCCCGTTTCGATCTGTGCTTCCAGTATGGCGTTCCATAGTTCCCTTGCAGGGAATGTTTTCTTCGCGCGGCCTTCCTGCTCGTATTTCTCATACAGTGCTTCAAACTCCGCACCGTGCGTGGTATGCAGGTTCTGCGCTTCGTTGGGACAAAACAGGCTCCATTCCGCATCCGCTTCCACGCGCTTCATGAAAAGGTCCGGTATCCAGAGTGCAAGAAAAAGATCCCTTGCGCGCATTTCTTCCTTACCGTGATTTTTTCTCAGTTCTAAAAATTCAAACACATCCGCATGCCATGGCTCCAGGTATACCGAGAAAGCACCTTTGCGTTTTCCGCCACCCTGGTCCACATACCGTGCAGTATCATTAAATACGCGCAGCATCGGGATGATACCGTTGGATGTGCCGTTCGTTCCTTTGATATAACTGCCCGTAGCGCGGATATTATGGATGTTCAACCCGATACCGCCGGCAGACTGGGAGATCATCGCGCAATCTTTCAGCGTATCGTAGATGCCGGAAATACTGTCTTCCTTCATACTCAGCAAAAAGCAACTGCTCATCTGCGGCTTCGGCGTACCCGAATTAAATAAAGTAGGTGTGGCATGAATGAACCATTTTTCACTCATGAGGTTATAGGTTTCGATAGCTGCCGCCACATCGGTCTTATGTATACCCAATGCCACGCGCATGAATAAATGCTGGGGACGCTCGGTTATCTTCCCGTTCACTTTCAGCAGGTAAGATTTTTCCAGTGTTTTAAATCCGAAGAAATCAAAATGATAATCTCTTTCATAAATGATAGAGGCATCTAGGAGGTCCTTATGTTCCAGTATCACCGCATACACATCATCCGCAAGTAAAGGGGCGTGGGCACCGGTCTTATCGTCTATATAATTATAGAGCAGTTCCGCTGTTTCGGAAAAGGATTTCAGGGTATTCTTATGCAGGTTGCTCACGGCGATCCTTGCGGCAAGCACTGCAAAATCGGGATGGCGTGTCGTAAACGATGCCGAGGTTTCAGCAGCGAGGTTATCCAGTTCTGTTGTGGTAACATTATTATAAATCCCTGCCACTACCTTTTTAGATATTTCAATGATGTCTTCACTTTTCAGGTGAAGCCCGTAACTGAGCTTCATCACTCTTGATGTGATCTTGTCAAAATGTACGGCTTCGTATTTGCCGTTGCGTTTGATTACCTGCATAGGTTTGGTTTATTATAAGTTAGTTATTGGTTGTTTAGATTTCTCTTGTTTAGATTTCTCTTGTTTAGATTTCAGACATCAGACTTCAGATAACTCTGTTTATATTTTCTGATGAGCCTGAAATCCCTTTTGTTCGCTTATTCGAAATTAGTTGTCTGATATCTGTTATCTAAAATATTCATTCTGACATTTGTTGTCTGATGTCTGATGTCTGATGTCTGATGTCTGATGTCTGATATCTGAAGTCTGATGTGTAATGTCTAAAATCTAACCTCCGTTATTATCCGTTCCTCTTATTTTATTTGAAAATGCAAAAATCATTTTTCACACTTCAGTTAATTTGGTTAAGGTGTCATTCATTTGTTCGTCAGTTACATAATTCAACTTACCGGCAATGGTAAGTTGTTTTTCTGTTTCATTGCCGAACCGTTTGCAATCGAAAGGAAATGCAAAAATTCTTTTACGCCGTTTCTTCCCGCGCATTCGCAATATTGGAGGCGATGGATACCGCCGCATTTCTAACCTGTGCCCTCAAACCAAAAGTTTCATCTTTCGGAAAGGAGGCCGTTAATCTGTAAACCTCTACCGAAAAGCTTACTGATTTTTGCCACAGTTTCAACTCTTTGAAATTGTGCATACTGCTTTCTTAAAACGGATTATATTTTCAATTCCCGTGATCTCTCAAATCTGTTGTCTGCCGTCTGATGTCTGTTCTCTGATGTCTGTCATCTGTTCTCTGATGTCTGTTCTCAAAAATCCTCATCCATAGAAAACGCCTTGCTCGCTCCTTCATTCATCACCCCTGCTTTCTGGTACTCGCCTACACGCTTTTCAAAAAAGTTTGTTTTGCCCTGCAGGGAGATCATCTCCATAAAATCAAAAGGATTAGTGGCATGGTACACTTTGCTGCAGCCCAGTGCCAACAGTAAACGGTCCGCTACAAATTCAATGTAATCGCACATCAGCTTCGAGTTCATACCGATGAGTCCTACCGGCAGTGCGCTGGAAACAAATTCCTTTTCAATTTCCACCGCATCCCGGATGATCTCGGTAACTGTTTCTTTCGGTAATTGATTTTTCAGGTGATCCGTATACAGCAGGCAGGCAAAATCGCAATGCAGTCCTTCGTCGCGGCTGATGAGCTCATTGGCAAACGCAAGACCCGGCATCAGGCCCCTTTTCTTCAGCCAGAAAATAGAACAGAATGAACCGGAGAAAAATATTCCTTCCACCGCCGCAAAGGCGATTAGCCTTTCCGCGAAACTTCCTTTGTCGATCCACCGAAGTGCCCATTGTGCTTTTTTCTGTACACAGTCAATGGTGTCAATGGCACGCAGCAAACGGTCCTTTTCGATCGGGTCCTTGATGTAGGTATCGATCAGCAGAGAATACGCTTCGCTGTGAATATTCTCGATCATCACCTGGAAGCCGTACATACAGCGGGCCTCAGGATACTGCACTTCTTTCAGAAAATTTACAGCAAGGTTTTCATTAACGATCCCGTCGCTGGCAGCAAAAAAAGCCAACACGTGCTTTATGAAATAGCGCTCATCTTCATTGAGTTTATTTGCCCAGTCCTGTACATCCGTGGTAAGGTCCAGTTCTTCGGCAGTCCAGAAACTTGCTTCTGCCTGCTTATACATTTTCCAAATATCGCGGTGTGTAATGGGGAATAATACAAAACGGTCTTTATTCTCTTCTAATATCGGTTCGATGCTCATCTGTTAAAAAGGTTGAAGTTGTTTTTTGTAAAGAGTAACGATTTCTTAATATTCCGTTATAAAACGGATCAATTCTTTTCCGTACTCCCTTAAGCAATAATACTAATCATTAAAACCACTTTTTTCAAAGAGTTTTTCACACCCTGTTTACAAACCGCCCTGAGGCAATACGGGTAAAGGATGAATGAGTTTTCCACCTTTATAATGCACATTGTATGGATAACTTTCCGGCTTTTTTCGATAAAATTTCCGGTAGCATATTTGTTTATATTTACCGGGCAGTATTTATTCAATCAAACTCAATGTCATGGCTTCATTCAAAACAATTCTTCTTTCATTTGTGATTCTTTTTTCCCTGGCTCAATGCAAACAGCAGGTATCCAAACCCGTTGCTTCGGGTATTCCGCAGATGAGTAAAGAGGACGGCAGCATTATCACCAAAAGGGAAATAAGTTTATGGGAATATTCAAAAACAAAACAGTTTGACCGCCTGAGAGAGATCATGGCGGATGACTATATCGGTTATTTTGTGACCGGCAATATGCAGCCAAGTGATATGATCAACCAGCTTCGCAGATCTGCGTTTACTGCTTATAATTTATCGAATATTGTTGTAAAACCGGTTACAGAAAATGTCGCCGTCATTTATTACAATGTGATACAGGATGTAACCGGCGCCGACGGGCAGAAATGGCTCCCGCAGTTGGCAGCCTCATCGGTATATGTAAAGCGAAACGGAACCTGGTACTCGGTCTTTTACCAGGAGATGCCGCGCTTATAAAGCCCTTGTACCCGTGCGGTTTTATCGTAATAACAGGCATTTTTATTGCTTAGTGCACAGACTTTCAGTGGAAGTTTGAGCATGTCGAAGTCGCCGGAAAAACCGTATATTTAATATCTCAATTTTTGATATGAAAAAATTATACATTGTTGTTTTCTCTTTGTTATTGTCTGTCGCTGCAATAGCACAGACATATACCCCGGAAGAAGCGGCAAAGCATATAGGTGACAGCATCAGTGTTTGCGGTAAAATTTTCGGTGGCCGTTTTTTCGAAACCTCCAAAAGCTCCCCTACGCTATTGAATATGGGTGCGGCATTCCCGGCCAGTACATTTACCGTTATGATACCGGGCGATGTCCGTTTGAAATTGGGCTATATACCCGAACAGGAACTAAAAGATAAGATCATCTGTGTTCGCGGGAAAGTGATCCTGTATAAAGAACGCCCCGAGATCATTGTGTATAACCCCGCGCAAATTCAAATACAGAATTAGGACCTTTTGGTACCCCTGCCCGGCGTTCGGATTTTAAAGAATAAAGTTGTTCCTATAAACAGAGGATAGCGTAGATGTTATCCTTTTACATACCCGATCTTATTCCCTTTTTTATTGAGGAGATTCCCGTCACGGGAGAGCAGGAAAAATTCATCCGCTTTTAGTTTTATTACAAACGGGAATGCAGCGGATGTTGACCTGATCAATTTCCCGAGAACGGATATTTTAGCGTCGCTTACCAGTACGAAATTGTTGTTCTTCGTAATGAAATAATTATTCCCGTCATTGTTTGTAAAATGAACGGAGAAGGTGATATATGCGGGGTCAAGGGTATAGCTTCCCGCGGAAGTGGGGTGAGCATAGGTTTCCCGCGTTGTCACAGGTTGTATTTTAGCCGTGAATGTTCGCCCCGTCATTTGTGCATCTGCTTTGCTCCAGCCGTTATCAATAGATAAAAGCCGGTTTGATTTTGCCGGGTGTGTAGAGCTCGCCCTTTCGCCGGCGAGCAAGGCCATCGCAGATTGTGCCTGCTCCAGCGAAGCACCCATTTTACACAAAACAAAACCGCTGAACTCATCCGCTTCCAATTCACTTTGCGGTTGGCTGCCGTCGCCGGAAAGGGTATGGCCGTCTAAATGATGTCCCAGCTCATGCGCCAGGATCGCGATCGCGGCCCATTTATCACCGGAGGCACTGTTGATGCGATCGATAAAACCGGCATTGTATAAAATGAATCTTTTCTTATTGAAGATGACCGCTGCCGCGTTGGGTATCGGCGCCTGCTTCACTTCAAAATTGGAATTGAGGCCCACGACGTTCATGATGCCTGCCACCGCACGTTTCGCATCTTCGGAAGAATTGACCACGGTAAGCGGGAGTGAAACGGGCTCACCGTAATAGCTACAGAGAAACCCGGGACTTAAGCGGTTTTGTGCAGAACTAAAGGAGCTGATGAAAGCTCCGAGGATTATTATGGACAGGCTTTTCATGGAAACGGTTTGAGTTTTATCTCAAACAATTTACGAAATGCGCAGCACGGTAAAACTTAAGGAAATGTAAATTCACATTTACCCCGCAGCCGGGATAAATTTCATGGAGATAGAATTCACACAATGCCGCGTGTTTTTTTCCGTGAAGCGTTCCCCGGTAAATACATGCCCCAGGTGGCCGTCGCAGGTATTGCAAACGATCTCTACCCTGCTGCCGTCGGGGTCCGGCAGGTGTTTTACCGCACCGGGTATCTCATCATCAAAACTCGGCCAACCGCAGCGGCTGTCAAATTTATCTTCCGAGCGGTAAAGCGGTGCATTGCAGCGGCGGCAAACATACGTACCGGTCTCTTTATTGTCAGTGTATTCGCCGGTAAACGGGCGCTCGGTGCCTTTATACACGATCACGTTTTCTTCTTCGTTGCTGAGGGTATTGTATGCCATAAAAATTTTTTTATATCTACGAAAATAGGTTTCCGTAGGTTGCATATCTGCTGCAATATTGCTGCCGAAAAAACTGTTGGCTTTTGTAGCTAATCGTTGAGTCGATTGGGTATATCCATACTTTCATGCAAAATCCTTACAATTTCGATTTCGTTAGATGTAAATCGGTAAAAAATGTAATGCGATTTTACTTTCGATGATAGCAGCTTCGGGGAAAACCATTTTTAGTTTCCTCATAAATATTTTTATGAAGCTTGGCTAAATGGGCTTTTGCATCAAAATTTTCAACACGCTTTGATTTCTCTCCTTTCATTAAAGTTTTAATCAAAGCCGTTTTTTTTTCTTCTTCGGTTTCCAAAATTCTTAAAGCTGTTCTTATCACTTCACTTGCTGATCCGTATTTATCGGAAGAAACCTCACGACTTATGACTACAGTCTTTCGTATCAACAGTTCGAGATTAATACTTTTAACAACAAGGAGCATTTTCGACACTTCTTCGGTCGGTTTACTTTCGTTCAGCTTCTTTACACTAACCTGCTGACTTTACAGACAGCTTTTCCTGAACGTTCAGCACCATGCCTTTTGAACACAGCACCTTCAGGTGGTTTACATACTCCGTCTGTACAGCGTATGTGGTAGACCTACTACCTTCTTTTATACAACATTGAAAAGAACTATCCATCCTTTTCATTCGTGACACACCGAACCTAGGCGAGAGCAGTTCTCTAAAAAGTTATGCTATTGATTTTTGTCTACTTTCAGTTGGATGAACAGTAGCAGCTTTTAATGCAAAGAAGAAGGCAGGCACAATTGTAAGCCAGAAGCGAACTTTGTCAGTGATAATCCATTCTTTAATTGTTTGGGTTAGCAATGTTAAATCTGTTGATGCCTTGTCATCTAATATTCCCATAATTTTTAATCGGGGAATAAAATAAAGCATGGTAAAAATTGAAGCTGCTATCATAAAAGCAATAGACAACACCAACCATTTTCTCCTTTTTGTTTTCCAGTTTGCTACTAAAGTAATTATTACTAATAAATAACCAATGTTCAGGATAGGTGAAGTCCAAAAATCTCTTGGTTCTACATGGCTTTGTGCAAATGCTGTCATTCCATGGGGTATATCACGTTCAAATTCAGGAACGATAACCATCATTTGGTAAACCGTTGCTCCCAATCCAATAGCACCAAAAAATATGTAGCCCCAGAGCGAAATATCTTGCAGTAATGATTTTGCTTTCATTGTTGTAATTTTTGATAAATAAGAAAATTCTGCTTTCAGTAATATAAGAAATGATAATTCTCCTTGCACCGGATTACTTGGAATATTTTTTTGGACTTTGCTTCTGTCGCTTGGTCGAAAAAACATATATTGCCGGTACCTCAAAAATAGGCGCTCCTCCAGTCTTCTACAAATAACATTCGCAATTTGTTATTCAGCACTCTCTCATTGGAAGTTATAATGAAACGGATAACAAACCGCGACGTATTAAAAAAAGCCCATTCCAAAAAAATGCCCCTCATCGGAGGGGCATCATAAATTTTATCGGCTTCTGTCAAAACTTCGGTTACGGTTGTTCCCGAAATTACTTTGCCTGCGGGCCTCGTTATTCCTGCCGCCGCCAAAGCTTCGTTGGGGCCTGCCCTGTGGTGCCGGCCTTTTCTGAATACCCTGGAATACGGTATGGTAAGGATGGTTATCCTGGATCGGAATATGATTTCCCAATAACTTATGGATATCACGCAGTGCTTCTGTTTCTTCCGCTTCGCAAAAAGAAAAGGAGATACCGCTGGCGCCTGCGCGGCCGGTACGGCCGATACGGTGTACATAAGTTTCGGGCACATCCGGCAGTTCGTAGTTGATCACGTGGGTAAGGTCATCTACGTCAATGCCGCGGGCGGCAATATCCGTAGCCACGAGTATCCTGGTGCTCCTGTTCTTAAAATTTGACAGGGCCTTTTGCCTGGCGTTCTGCGATTTGTTACCGTGTATGGCTTCCGCACTGATGCCGAGGCGTACAAGGTCTTTTACCACTTTATCCGCACCGTGTTTGGTACGGGTAAATACCAATGCCGTTTCTATGCCTGCATCGGAAAGGATGAATTTCAACAGTGCCGCCTTGTTTTGCTTTTCTACAAAATACAATGATTGCACAATGGTTTCTGCCGTAGAGGAAACCGGGGTAACTTCTACTTTTTCCGGGTTGGTAAGGATACTGTTCGCCAACGACTGGATCTCGTTCGGCATAGTGGCCGAGAAGAAAAGCGTTTGTCTTTTGGAAGGCAATTTTGTGATCACTCTTTTTACATCGTGTACAAAACCCATATCCAGCATACGATCTGCTTCATCCAAGACGAAGATCTCTACGTCTTTCAGGCTGATATGTCCCTGGTTCATCAGGTCGAGTAAACGGCCCGGTGTAGCTACTAAAATGTCAACCCCTCTGCGGAGCTCGTTTACCTGCGGGCCCTGGTTCACGCCGCCGAAAACCACGAGGTTTCTCAGGCGAATGTTTGCACCGTAGGAATTAAAACTTTCCTGGATCTGGATCGCCAGTTCCCTTGTAGGAGTGAGGATAAGCGCACGGATCGGACGCTGACCTGCACTCTGCATGGTCTTTGGTTTGGCCAGTAATTGAAGCATCGGTATAGCAAAAGCTGCTGTTTTACCTGTACCGGTTTGCGCGCAACCTAAAAGGTCGCGGCCTGCTAATATGTGCGGAATAGCGCCGCATTGGATCGGTGTGGGCTGTGTATAGCCCTCTGTCTCAAGCGCGTCAAGGATGGGCTTAATGAGATTTAAGTCTGTAAATAACATTATGTTTTTTAAAAAATGAGTGCGGGAATGAAGTCGCTTGGCTTCATCACTAAAAATGGAAAATGCTTTTTAACTAAAGCATCTTATCGGGAGATGTTTAAGATCTTGGATAAACTCCGGGCTTTTAATGCCGCTAAATAAATGAACTGCGGCAAAACTAAGGAAAAACTTCAATATATACGTAATTCATTCCTTAACAAACTGTTATGGTTTGAAGGCGTCCAGCCATCGGGGATCGCTCATCTGCTTCTGTATCCGCAGAATATCCCCGGAATAGGTGACCAGGGCGTCATTGCTTCGCTCATTCAGCAGGTCGCCGCGGAAATTATTTCCGCTGCTTACTATATATGCTGCCATTTGTTCACCGATGATCTTCATGAGGTCGAATTGGGTAACATCCGCCATATCAATATCATTCAGTTGTTCATCGGTCAGATCATGCAACCATTTGGAACCGTATTTATTTTCATCCAACGCGTCAGTATTCGGGAGTTTACGGATGGCTTCCCGGTCAAGCGACACCTGGTAACGCCGAAAATCTACCGTTCGCCTGATGATGGGCGAGCGGAACGCATTCACCTGCATGGCAGATGCATCCTGGCCGGTCTGGGTCATCAGCCATTTGAGCCAGAATTTTATATCGATGCCCGGCGGGTTCACCGTTTGATCGGGATGAATGAATTGCCGGGAAATACCGGTACCGAAACTGAAGAGGCAGATATCTTTAAGTTGGTATTCAGAACGGGCGGGATCTTTATCGGCGCGGCTGTACGAGAGGGCTTCCATGAATGCAGACATCGACGGGTTATTATAGGTGGTCGTACCGCCGTCGAGGAAACGTTCGAGCGGGTAGAAATAAGTAGGCGCGCTCATGGTGGCTTCCATCACCGCCCGCAGCAGTACATCTTTATAGGTTCCGTAAAAGGACCCGTCATCCTGTTTGAAGCAGGAGAAAAAAGTTTCTTCCGATGCGGAAATATCATGGGCCGTGATCATCAGGTCCAGGTCCTTTGCCCTGCAGGCCTGTGCAGGTGTGATGTCGCCAATGATCCTTTTCAACAGGCCCCTGTATTTTTCTTTGGAATACCGGGGCGGATTGATAAACCGATGGCCGAACAATCTTTGGTCAAATACTTCCGTTACCAGGTCGATGTAGAGTTCTTCTATTTCATCAGCCGTATGCCCGGTAGCTATAAGGCCCGAGATAATACCGCCGGTAGAGCTCCCGGCTACCATATCAAACAATTCAAAGCAGGGAATGCCGGCGATGCTTTCCAATTGTTGCAACAACTGAATAGTAAGGATCCCCCGCATGCCGCCGCCGTCCAAGCTAAGAATAAGTCGCTTGGCAGGATCAATGTTCAGTCGGTGAAAGGCTTCTTTTCTTGCAGCGCTGAGGAGATCAAGATTTGGCTTTGCCATGGGTTGTATTGAGGAATAAATATTCGAAATCCCGCGAATGCAACACGGTTTTTTTCAAAAAACAGGAGAAACCCGGTACCGTTTTACTTAGATATTATATCCATTAGTTTCACATTAATATAATAAATTTCTTTTCTGATTTTCATAGGGTGTAAAATCCCGGCCTTTGCTAATTCCTGCAGATATGTTGATGCCGTTTGTCGCTTTGCTATTTTATGGGCTTCCAATGTTTTTATTTTCACATACGGAAAACTAAAATTTACATCAACAAGATCTCTATTGAAGGATGCTTTAAGAATATCTTTTACTTTTACGAATGTTTCCTCCTTTAGTTTTTGAATTGCATCGATTTTTTGCAATGTAACCTGTGATGTTTCCGCAATTGCATTCAACATATATAATATCCAGTCTTCCCAGTTTTGATTTTCTGTTACCTCTCTTAATAACCGATAATAATCTGTTTTGTGATTAATAATATATGAACTAAGGTATAGTACAGGCAACGTTAGTAGCTGCTGTTGTACCAGATATAATACGTTTAAAATTCTACCGGTCCTGCCATTGCCATCACTAAATGGGTGGATTGCTTCAAACTGATAGTGAATCAATGCCATTTTAATTAAAGGGTCTAATTCATTTTTATCATCGTGTATAAATCTTTCCAGAGAAAATAGTTTTTTCCTGATTAATTCCTCTCCCTCCGGTGGCGTATAGATTATTTTTTTTGTAATCGGGTTGGCTAACCTTGTCCCTGAATTTTTCCTGACCTCTTCGCTTGTACCCTTTAATTGCTGCATTATTTGAATCATCGTATTCGTTGTTAACAACGATTTGCTTTTCATCTTCTCCAAGCCTAAATACATCGCTTCTCTATATCTTATTACTTCTTTTGTGGATGATGATATGTTATGAAGTTCCTCTGCTGAAACAACCGCCTGATATAATTCATCCTGCGTTGTAACAATGTTTTCTATTGCTGAACTATCCTTACTTTCCTGAAGAATAACGGTATTTATTAATAGTCGGGGGTCGGGAAGTGTCTGACAATACCCCTTCAACTCGCCCAATAGGCGATTCGCCTTTATCGTTGCTTTTAAAATAGCGGGAGATTCCAAATTGATTTTCGGCGGCAAATCCGGTAAAATATTATGTGGCTCATTAGGATCATGCGTTCTTTTCTTTTCCGGGGACATTATTTGTCATGTTTATTAAATCAGTACAATTAAATTTCATGTCGAAAATAGCGATATTTTTCGACATGAAAAATATATATGTTTAACACCTAAACATATTAACTATTGTAGAAAACCCACACTTTGTCTATTTAGATTTAGATGATTTGATGGTGTCCGTTGAGTATATCACTACCATTCATAAACCTTTTCCCGCCGCTTATCCAAATATAAAATTTATTTGACATGATAAAAATTCACTGAAATGCAGCAGGGATTAGCATTTGAGCATTTTAACGCTCCAATACACCACCCACTACTTTAAAATAAATGGTATTATGTGTTGCATAGTACCAAATAAAATATATCTTTGTGCTGTCAACGGGATCATTTACCGGTAATGAGACCGCATCAGACAGCAACAATTAAAAAGAACAGCCATGAATATTGATAACACAGCAAGCCAGATGCGCAAAGGGGTCCTGGAGTTTTGCATCTTATCTGTGATAAAACAGGGAGAAGCTTATCCCTCGGATATTATCGACAAGATGAAAGCGGCCAACCTGAACATTTTTGAAGGTACACTGTACCCGCTTTTGACCAGGCTAAAAAATGCGGAATTCCTCACCTACCGCTGGGTAGAGAGCAACAGTGGCCCCCCGCGCAAATACTTTTTACTCACAGATAAAGGGGCGGATTTTTACCGGGAACTGGAAGCAACCTGGAACGAACTGGCCAATGCGGTAAAGACATTGACAGGTTAGATCCCTAAAAAGACATTCAACTCAACTAAAATTTCAACGCATAATTATTATTACAATGAAACAGGTAATAAACATCAATTTCCAAGGCAGGGTAGTTCCGATAGAAGTATCCGCTTACGAAATGCTGAAAAACTACATCGATAGCCTTTCGCGGCATTTTGCCGCCGAAGAAGGAAGAGATGAGATCATAAATGATATCGAGAACCGCATAGGCGAACTCTTTCAGGAAAGGATAAAAGACGGTGCTACCTGCATAACTGATGATGACATTAATGCCATTATCCGCAATATGGGCAGACCCGAAGATATTGAAGCTGAAGACGCATCCTTCGCTACGGGTATTCCGAACCAAGGACAATCTTCTTCTGAAAGCAGGGAATCTGCTTTTACTCAACCTGCAGGGCCTAAAAGACTTTTTCGGGATGAGAACCATAAGATCCTCGGCGGTGTATGTAGCGGTGTAGCCAACTACTTCGGAATAGATGTGGTGATTGTAAGGATTGTTTTCCTTATTCTACTGTTCTCTTTCGGCATCGGCTTCATACCGTATATTATATTATGGATCGCCGTACCCAGCACTGCCTCTACCGAGATCGGGAGCCTGCGCAAAAAAATGTACCGCGACGGGGATGATAAGTGGATCGGCGGCGTATGCAGCGGACTGGCACAATACTTCGGCATCAATGTATGGATCCCGAGAATTTTGTTCCTTATCCCGTTCCTTTCCTTTGCAGGAAGATGGGGCCATTGGGGACGCTTCGGTGATTTCCCCGACTTTATCAGCCTGGGCTTTAGTCCCGGAGCTATGTTCATCTACATCATCCTGTGGTTGGTATTGCCGGAAGCCACTACTACCGCGGAAAAGCTGGAGATGAAGGGCGAAAAAGTAGATATGAATTCCATTAAGAATTCTGTGGTAGAAGAAATGAAAGGGGTGCATGTACGTGCGCAAAAATTCGGGAAAGAAGCGGCAGCATTTGCCGGGGAGAGAGGAAAGACCTTCGGTGCCGAAGCAGGAAGTGCCGCCAAAAAAGGCAGTCGCTCTTTGGGTGATATTATTATCTTCCTGGTTAAACTATTCGGCTATTTCATCCTCGGAACCATATGTTTTGCCTTAGTGGTAGCGTTATTCGTCTTCGGTATCATGGCCATTGGTGTTTTCCCGATGAAAGATTACTTACTTACCGAAGGTTGGCAGAATGCATTAGCCTGGGGCACCCTGATCTTTTTTATCATTACCCCTATGATCGGTGTGATCACCTGGATCATACGCCGCGTGGCTAAAATAAGGAACGGCAGTAAAATGCTTCGCTTCGGATTCAGTGCTATGTGGATACTCGGCTGGGTATGTGTCACTTTTCTTTTCGCATCGCTTGCAAAAGATTTCCGTGTGTCTTCCGCGATCAATGAGCAGGAGGTTTATTTATCAAACCCCGCTGTAAGTTCACTGGAACTCACCACCCTTACACCCGGACAACGGTTCAGTGAAAACCGTTGGTTCACCATGGATCCTTTTGAAGGACCCGATGAGGATTCGGCAATGGTAAGAAATGTCTCGGTACATATTGTACAATCTCCTAACGACAGCTTTAGGGTAACGATGATAAAACTGGCCTGCGGCAGAACCAAAAGATTTGCAGATACACTGGCCTCATCAATAAATTTCAATGCACGCCAGCAGGATTCATCGCTTATTATGGATAAGGGAATTGTGATAACAAAAGACAATAAGTTCCGCAATCAAAGGGTGATCATGACGGTCTATGTACCGGTAGGTAAGCAGATCAAAGTTCACGGGAACGTAGGTTGGTCAAGGGATGTAAAATTTGACGGGCCATGGAGCCGTGATTGGGAAAACGTGGAATTTGAAAACCTGGAAGAAGGATGGGATGAAGGCCGTTGGTACACGATGACAAAAGACGGTTTATATACCGCCGACGGTAAACCCGCTGATGCGTACAAAAGAGAAAGGGTAAATATCGACAGCGACGGGATAGACATCAACAACGGCAATCAGGAAGTGATCATCAACAGTAACGGGATAAAGATCCGTGTGGATCGTGAAGGGGAGAACGGAACATACCGATATGAAAACCGCGCTCCTCAAAGCAAGCCTGATTCGGTAAGGGTCATACCGGGAAATAAGGAACAGCGTTTTAAAGATTCCCTGAAAAGAGAAAAAGAAAAAATAGACAGGCTGTTGAATAAGACCGCAGATAATGCCGGCGGAACGGCAGCAGTTATGCCCGCTCATGATCCGATGATATTCCTTAATTGAGCGATAGTTAAGTTGAGGTTGAATAGGATCCCTCCGGAAACGGGGGGATCTTTTTTTTACTCACGAATTACACGAAGAGCACGAATTACACGAATGAACAGAATGGAGTTTTTTAACACAGGGTCATGCGGGTGGCGCGGATTAGTACTTCTTTTTGCCACGGATAAAAATGAAAGATTTGGAACACGGATGGCGCTGACGACGCGGATTAAAACAGGTATTTTATTCGTGCTTATTTGTGTAATTCGTGGCACCCCTTGTGGCATATACACAGATGAACATTGAATGGCACGGAAATTTGGAACACGGATGGCGCTGACGACGCGGATTAAAACAGGTATTTTATTCGTGCTTATTTGTGTAATTCGTGGCACCCCTTGTGGCATATACACAGATGAACATGAATGGCAAGAAGATTTGGAACACGGATGGCGCGGACGACGCGGATTAGAACAGGTATTTTATTCGTGCTTTTTTGTGTAATTCGTGGCATCCCTTGTGGCATATACACAGATGAACATGAATGGCACGGAAATTTGGAACACCGATGGCGCGGACGACGCGGATTAAAACAGGTATTTTATTCGTGCTTATTTGTGTAATTCGTGGCACCCCTTGTGGCATATACACAGATGAACATTGAATGGCACGGAAATTTGGAACACGGATGGCGCTGACGACGCGGATTAAAACAGGTATTTTATTCGTGCTTATTTGTGTAATTCGTGGCACCCCTTGTGGCATATACACAGATGAACATTGAATGGCACGGAAATTTGGAACACGGATGGCGCTGACGACGCGGATTAAAACAGGTATTTTATTCGTGCTTATTTGTGTAATTCGTGGCACCCCTTGTGGCATATACACAGATGAACATGAATGGCAAGAAGATTTGGAACACGGATGGCGCGGACGACGCGGATTAGAACAGGTATTTTATTCGTGCTTATTTGTGTAATTCGTGGCATCCCCTATGGCATGATACACAGATGAACATGAATGGCACGAAGATTTGAAACACGGATAGCGCGGACAGCCGATTAGTGAATTATTAATGGTTTTTATCAGTGTCCATCCGTGTATCTGTGGCATCCTTATCGCCTGATTTATTTTCATAGCAATCAATTCGTGTAATTCGCTTAATTCGTGTAATAAAAAATTACATTTGCAGCTACAAAATTTTATACATGAAGAATACCCCGTTCTCTGAAAAACATATTACATTAGGTGCTAAGATGGCAGATTTTGCCGGCTTTAATATGCCCATTTCTTATACCGGCATCAATGATGAACATGCGGCTGTGCGTACCAATGCGGGTGTGTTTGACGTGAGTCATATGGGAGAATTCATGCTTAAAGGTCCCGGCGCACTGGACCTCATCCAGCGCATCACCACGAATGATGCCTCAAAACTTACTGCAGGAAAAGCGCAATACAGTTGCATGCCCAACACAGAAGGGGGTATTGTGGATGACCTGTTGGTCTATTGTATTGAAGAGAATAATGTATACATGCTCGTGGTCAATGCCGGGAATATTGAAAAGGATTGGAATTGGATCGTGCAGTATAACACAGAGAATGTAGAGTTGCACAACATTTCAGATGACACCTGCCTGCTTGCCGTGCAGGGGCCAAATGCTACTAAAATATTACAAACGCTCACGGATATCGATATCCTCAATTTAAAATATTACACATTTGAAAAAGGAAAATTCGCCGGCGTGGATAATGTGCTCATCAGTGCGACCGGCTATACCGGCAGCGGGGGTGTGGAAATTTATTTTGAGGATAAGGACGGCGCCGCTGATATTATTTGGGATGCTGTGTTTGAATCAGGAAAAGCATCAGGCATTAGGCCCATCGGCCTGGGGGCAAGAGATACCCTGCGGCTGGAAATGGGCTTCTGTCTCTACGGAAATGATATTGATGATACCACTTCTCCCATAGAAGCAGGCTTGGGCTGGATCACTAAATTCACAAAAGACTTTACTTCGAAAGAAATATTTGCAAGCCAAAAAGAAAAAGGCCCGGCCAATAAACTCGTCGGGTTTGAAATGGCAGAAAAGGGAATAGCCCGGAGCGGCTACGAGATCAAAGATTTTGAAGGCGGCACGATCGGGCGGGTAACCTCCGGCACACAGGCTCCTTCACTCGGAAAAGCCATCGGTATGGGTTATGTTGCGGCTAAATATGCTCCAATCGGTACCGAGATCTTTGTGAAGGTTCGTAATACCCTGCTGAAAGCGGTTGTGGTAAAAATACCATTTGTGTAAATGGCGAAGTTTGAATTGATCACTGTTATTAATGCCGCACTAGTATTTGACCTGAGCAGGAGTATTGATCTCCATATCATTGCTACAGGGAAAACCCGGGAAAGAGCTGTTGCCGGTGTGACGAAAGGGCTGATCGGAGCGGGCGAAAGCGTAACATGGCAGGCCGAACATCTTTTTAAAACAAGATCTTTTACTTCCGTGATCACAGCCTTTGATTTTCCCCGGTCCTTCACTGATGAGATGAGCAAGGGTGATCTTAAGTCTTTTTCCCATCAGCCTGTTTTTGAAAAGCAGGGCGATGGCACACTGATGAAAGACACCGTGATGCTGTAAGCTCCTTTCGGCATTGCGGGCAGATTAGTGATCTTGGTATTTTTAAAAAAATATTTCATAAAATTACTGACGGAACGAAACAGGATCATTAAAGCGTATGCAGAAAACGGCAGGGGCGAAATGATCTTAAAACAAATAACGATTGAATAAACCTACACTCTTTACCTGCCTTTCACCGGCCCTGTTGGCACGCTATGATGTGACCAACAGTATCGTGGTGATCATTGATGTGCTTCGTGCTACTTCCACCATTACCACTGCTTTGTACAACGGCGCCCGGGATGTGCTGCCGGTAGACAGTGTGGCGGAATGCATTCGCCTGGGGCTGGAGCTCAACTGTATCACTGCCGGTGAGCGGGACGGGCAGATCGCCGAGGGGCTTCAATACGGAAACTCTCCCTTTGAATATCCCGGGGATTTTGTAAAAGATAAAACGTTGGTGCTCACTACAACCAACGGGACTAAACTGTTGCACATGGCCCATGCAAGCGGGGCAAAAGAGATCGTTGCCGGTTCTTTTCCAAACCTCACCGTGATCTGCAATTACCTTAAAGAAAAAAATATGGATGTTGTGCTGGCCTGTGCTGCATGGAAAGATCGTGTAAACCTGGAGGATACTTTGTTTGCCGGGAATGTGGTCAACAATATCGGCGATGCGTTCACCATCGAATGCGACTCTTCAAAAATGGCAGAAAGCCTTTACCTTTCTGCAAGGCCGGATCTCTATGCATTCATGAAAGAACGCAACGCTACCCACTATCATCGCCTCACAAAATACCACCTTGAAAAAGATATCCGTTACTGCCTCCTGACCGACAGCGCCCCCGCTTTGCCGGTTTATACAAACGGCCGCCTTGTAAACGGCGCACTCGCACAGGTCATACAGGACTGATAGCCTGTAGTGTTCACCTCATTCCGTTTAATTACTGCGGAAATCCCGCACCTCCGGGGAAAAGGTCAATTAACAACTTCTTATTCACATAGCTTTTAAACCCCCTTGCCTCATGGCTTTCTCTTTGTACCTTGCGAAATGAGTTTGCCGGATGCGTTCCGTTTCTCAAACGGTAAATTCTTTTTCTTAACTGCTTTTAAACCCTTTTTTGTTTGGCATTACCACACCTGATCAAGTACGTCTATAATAACGGCACGGATGAAGTGATCCGACGCGGAAAAAAAATCCATTCCCTTGGCTATGTTGAGCTCGTGGAGCATGATGAGCTGATGGGCAATATTGTCTTCCGTGTAAAAGATGATGTTTACAATACTTTTTATAAAGTATACATCGAAAAATACAGCGATGCAAAAGCCATGAACCTGCGATGCGGCTGTCCCTATAATCTCGGCGACATTTGCCGGCACGAAGCGGCTTCCCTGATGCGCCTGCAGGATATGGTAGATAAGAATCTTCTGCGCAGCGCTGCCATTCAGTACAACCAGATGCATTCGGTGGTGAAGATGAAAAATATTGATCTTAAGATCATTCGCATGCTCTCCTCCCCCGCGGTATTCGCCGAGTCTGAAGATCTCTTACAAATTACAAAGGCTGTGATCCTGAAAGCGGCGGATGAAAGAGTAGAGGCGGAATTGACTGTAAACGGCGAGGCCTTTCCGCTGGTCATTCAAAAAAATGAGGAGCGAAATTTTGACACTTCCTGTATGTGCGGTGAAGTGATGCATCCTTTATGCGGGCATAAGGTGTTATTATTCCTTCAACTCCTGCAGGGATACGGATCTGACTTTTTTGATACGATAAGGAACCGCGATAAGGAAAAAAATAAACTCCTACAGATATACGGGTACAGCCTTGCTGATGACCTTACGGGCAAGTTTGAATTTATATACAAGGACAGCAAACCTTTTTTAAAACTGCTGGACCCATCCATAAAAAGGGTGAGTACACCCGCCTCCAACGCCATGACCATGCAGCGAACTGCCCCCGCGTTCACACCGGTGGCAGGTATCCCGACGGAAGAAGTGCTTACGCTGCCGGAAAAGAAAATGAGGCTCGGCCTGGTGTTTAATTTTAACATAAAAAATTACCCGGGTTTTACCGTGGACCTGCTTCGCGGAGAAGCGGATGAAGACAATAAAAAATTCCTTGGTAAGCCCGAAAAGATAGACCTTACTAAATTCGTGGAGACGGAATTGTTCACCGATGATGACAAACAGTTATTTCAACAGGTACGCAAGTTGCAGGAAAATGAGATCAACAAATACCTGAACCGGAATTCTCCGTTCAGCGGTATTTGGGAAAATATTATTCATACGGAAGGCACGGACCTGCCGGATGAAACCAAGGCGCTGATCACGGAGTACCTCCACCCTAAACTGAAAAAAATATTTGATGAGCAGGCCAATAACCCTTTTGTTTTTATTTTGCCGGCGTCAAAATCTTTAAAGACCGCAAACCTGAAAGAGATCGCGTTGAGTAATGAATTCCTTGCCCCTGTATTCCGGGTATCCCCCAAAAAAAATCAGCTGGAGATCTCCTGCATGGTGCGGGTAAACGGTGATATCATTTCCTGCAGCGACAACAGTTCAGCAAGCAGCCTGATCTTTTTATACGACGATGTTTTGTATACCTGGGGCAAAACCG
>JBBJLU010000079.1:0-9810 GCA_037719665.1 Ferruginibacter sp. | reverse complement strand
TCGGTTCGACAGTTTTTGATTTGTTGTCGTTTTTTTGATGCGATGCAAATCTTGAACCTTGAACTTTGAACCTTGAATCGTTAACATTTTTTTCGGCTCGACAGTTATGATTTGTTGTCGTTTTTTTGATGCGATGCAAACCTTGAACCTTCAACCTTGAATAGTGAACTCAACAAAGCTGGTATTCCGGTGTGCTCATGATATTAATAACTACGCTTTTGATAAATCCCTCACGGCTTTCATTGTTGAGGTATCGACCCAGTATTGAACTGTCTATCCTACCCGGTGTTTGCAGCAGTGTATCTGTAATGGCCTGTGCAAGCTGCGGCCTTTCCGTTTTTTCAAAGTTTTTATTCACCGGGGTCCAATCAATTTCCGCAGTGGCACCGTTGGTGGAGAATGCTGCGCGTTTCCCCAGCTTCACGCGTTTGTCTTCGCTCAATCCCATATTCACATCATCATCGGTTTTGGGGCGAATGTCTATGGCATCTTTAGCACTGATCACCTTTGGCATTTGCAGCCGCACCATTAATGTGGAACTGTCTATCCAACTACGCCCACCCGGCCATCCGGCTACATTCGGCGGGTAAAATAAAATCTGTCCGAGTACTTTTTGAAATAACAACTGGGCGTCTTCGTTTTCCAATGTAAGCGGGAGATAGCGACGCAGGCCGACCATTAGTTCTACCGGGGATTTGATCCGGTTACCGATATTCTTTTGTTCATAGAACCAATCCGCCGTGAAAATATCATCCAGTAATTTTTGTACGTTATAATTATTTTTATAAAAGCGGTCTGACAGGAATTTTACTTTGGCAGTATCAGGACTGTCGTTTACAAAAAAGCGATAGATCTTCTCCGTTACATAGCGGGCAGTCTGCGGATTTTTTAAAAGGATATCCAACACAGCATCCCCGTCAAAATTCCCGGTGTTTCCCAAAAAAGTTTTTTGACCGGCATCATGTTGAAATTTTCGGAAACTGAATTGGCCGGTAAGATCAAAGCTCCAACCGGTAAATGCGCGGGCTCCTTCTTTCACATCCTGCTCTGTATAATTGCCGCGGCCAAGGGTAAAAAGTTCCATGACCTCACGGGCAAAATTTTCATTCGGATGGCCTTTGCGGTTTTGTTGGTTATTGAGGAATTGAAGCATTGCCGGGGATTTGCTGACCATGCGGAGCATATCCCCGAAATTTCCAAGGGCATTTTCGCGCAAACCGTTTACCAATTCCTGGGCAAAAAATCCGTTACGCGACCTGCAGGCAAAATGCCCGTGCCAAAACAAGCTCATTTTTTCCCGCAACTGCGCCTTACTGTTTATCATGAGGCCCATCCACGAGAGGTTCATATCCTTCAGGTCAACTTTATATTGTTTGACCAGCATTCTTTTCTGATCCTTATCCAATTTGGCAGGGTTCATCGGCGTTCCGTCCGGGTTCATGTATGCTTTGTCTGTAAATGGATTGGAGGAGATATTGATATTCGCCGGTACTTCAGAAGAAGTGTTGACAAGGATCGTCCAAAGTTGTTTCGGGGTCATGCTGTCCAGCTCAGTAATATTTTCAGCCATCGGGCCAAAAGCAGCGCGCCAAAGCAGGTGCTGGTTCTTTAAACGATTGGTCAATGCCATTACAATAAATTTATCCGGTGAAAACATTTGACCGCGGATAAGAGCAAACGTTTAAAATATGGCGGTAAAGCCAACAAAAAATATCGCAGGATGGGGTGGGCATCACTTAACGGCGGAGCAGGAGCCGGTACTAATTGCTTTTAGCATGGAAATTTACATAGGCAGCAACATTTGCTTTCTCCGAAGCATCCAACCCGGCTTTCGGAGCCATCCTGTCGAGGATGGGGATCCATTCCTGCACGGTCCACTCTTCCACATTTTTCAACCCATGACAGCGGGCACACTTTGTAGTATAGATCTGTTTACCCGCAACCTCTGCCGGGCCCTCCATTTTCTTTACCGCTTCTTTCGGCATATCTGCCGGCGGTTTTACCGTTTGCCCCGGCACAGCGGTCGCGGTAGGAGTCATTTTTTTTGCGCAGCTGTATATGATGCAAACGGTAAAAAAACTGAGTATAAATGATTTCATGTTGGTGGTAATTTTTAAGGGGAAAATTATTTTCGTTCAATTTTAGCTGCGCCGAAATATTGTTGAAGTACTTTGGGTAAATAAATACCATCCGGTTTTTGGTTATTCTCCAGTAAAGCCGCAACGATCCGCGGCAGGGCCAGGGATGAACCGTTCAGCGAATGCAGCAATTGCGTTTTTCCTTCCTCATCCTTATACCTGATCTTCATCCTGTTGGTTTGAAAGGTCTCGAAATTACTTACAGAACTTACCTCGAGCCATTTTTTCTGTGCAGCGGAGTACACTTCAAAATCGTAAGTAAGTGCAGAGGTGAAACCCATATCACCGCCGCAAAGACGGAGAATCCGGTAAGGCAATTCAAGGAACTGCAGCAACCTTTCAATATGATTGACCATTTCTTCCAATACTTCATAACTTTTTTGCGGGTGGGCCAGTTGAATGATCTCTACTTTGTCGAACTGGTGGACCCTGTTGAGCCCGCGTACATCGCTGCCGAAGCTGCCGGCTTCCCGCCGAAAACACGGAGTATATGCCGTCATCTTCACCGGGATGTCTTCATCTTTGATGATCTCATTACTGAAAACATTCGTGACGGGGACCTCGCCGGTGGGGATAAGATATAGCCCATCAAGGGGTATATGATACATCTGTCCTTCTTTATCCGGTAGTTGACCGGTGCCGTATGCGGTTTCCGCATTTACCATCAACGGCGGCATATATTCCGTATAGCCTGCGGATGTATTGTAATCTAAAAAATATTGTATCAGGGCCCGTTGCAATTTTGCTCCCTTTCCTTTGTACAAAGGGAAACCGCTCCCGGTAAGTTTTGCACCGGTCTCAAAACTGATCAGGTCATATTCTTTTATCAGGTCCCAATGAGGCTTAGCATCTTCCGGGAGTTCCGGTATGTTTCCACCGGTAAGAACGGTTTGATTATCCTCCGCGGATTTCCCGGCAGGAACGGAGCTGTGGGGGAGATTGGGGAGTTGTAAGATCTTTGTGTTGAAATCTGCTTCAGCCTGCTGCAATTCCGTTTTGCGGATAGCAAGGTCCTCTTTCAGGATTGCCACTTCATTCCGTTTTGATTCGGCGGAAGCATTGTCGCCTTTTGCCATAAGCCCGCCTATTTCTTTGGATACGGAATTTAAAGTAGCCTGCAGGTTTTCAGAAGCGGCTTTTTGTTTGCGAATGGCTTCATCAAGTTGTATCAATTCATCGACCGGGTCGGTATTGCCGAAATTCCGAAGGGCAAGCCTTTCTTTAACGATCGCCGCATTTTGCCGTATGTAATTTATTTGTAGCATGTATTTTATTAATTCATTAAGAGTGTCAAAGATAAACGGGAAAACCTTATTTGTTACATTTGCAGATGCAACATGTTGGAGAGGACCTGCAGGTTCGTTGGCTGAAGCTTCGGATAAAACTGAAAGAAAGTTTTGGGATCAAACCGGACATGAACGGGGTGCTGCTGCTCATTGGTGTGCAGGAACTCGGTCAGGGCCCGCAGGACTTCAGTAAAAGCAGAAGCAGGACCTGATGCATATTGCGATATGTACGATCCTGTTACCGAGCGGGTATTATTCCCATGACGGTTTGGATGAGGAAGGATGGCCGCATTTTACCCAAATGAAGGCCCTGCCGGAATTATTCCTGTACGACCAGGAGAATTTTCTTAAAGATCATGTATTATTATATTTTCAAAACCAGGAATTTATTTAAATGAACAAATCAATGAAAAAACTTTCGACCCTGTTATGCAGCACTGTACTGATGTTTGCATTAAATACAACAGCGCAAACCGCAAAAAAGCCTGTTCCTAAAAAAATAACTTCCGTAAAAACGGTGAAAGTAAAAAAGTCTGTAAAGAAGAAAGTGCAGAACACCGTTACGGATAACCTTGTTGACAGAACTATAAAAGTGAAGCTTACAACGGATTCCGGGATCATCATCATGAAGCTCTACGATTCTACGCCGCTGCACCGCGATAATTTTGCAAAACTGGTGAATGATAAGTTTTACGACAGTCTTTTATTTCACCGCGTGATACAGGGCTTTATGATCCAGGGCGGCGATCCGGTTAGCCGTAATGCTGTGCCCGGTGCTATGTTGGGAAGTGGCGGAGGGAACATGACGCGTATTCCCGGAGAATTCAGGAAAACTTTATTTCATAAAAAAGGGGTATTGGCCGCGGCGAGAGATGGAAATCCTGAAAAAGCCAGCAGCGCCTGCCAGTTTTATATTGTACAGGGTAGGACCTATTCAGAACAGGAATTATCTTCCTTTGAATTATCGAGGGGTAGGAAATATTCTCCGCAGGAGAGATTGGCGTACAAAACTCTTGGCGGAACACCTATGCTTGATCAGGATTATACCGTTTTCGGTGAGGTGATCTCCGGGATGGAGGTGATAGATAAGATCGCTGCAGTGCAAAAAGACCAAAACAACAGGCCCTTGGGAGATGTCAGGATGAAGATGGAACTGGTAAAATAAACCCCGGTCATTGGCTCCGTTATTTTCCTAAATTGCAACACACTTAAAAAAAAGAACATGAGCTATCCTTCGAATTTAAAGTATACCAAGGACCATGAATGGATCAGTCTGGATGGAAATACTGCAACAATAGGTATCACTGACTTTGCACAAAAGGAACTGGGAGATATTGTATACATAGATATTAATTCAACCGGTAAAGCATTGAGTGCCGATGATGTTTTCGGAACTGTGGAAGCGGTGAAAACAGTGAGCGATCTTTTTTTGCCGGCTGCGGGAACGGTCACAGAAGTGAACCCTGCCCTGGAAGGCAACCCTGAATTGGTGAACAGCGACCCTTACGGGGATGGTTGGATGGTGAAAATGACTGTTGATAATATAGATGATATTTCAAAGCTTATGGGCGCAGAAGAATATGAGAAATTGGTAGGATAGGGGGCAATGGTTAATTGGATAATGGATAATTTATAATGGATAATTGAATAATGGGTAATTGGATAACGGATGATAGATCATGATTTCAAATAATATTTACTTTGCTATGTGTAAGGCCTGCGACCGGTAGAATTATCCATTATCCATTCTAAAATTATCCATTCAATTGCTTCCTCTAAAAAAATTCTTCCCCGCCATAGCCTGGTTTTTTTTAGTATTGGTATTAATATGCCTCCCCGGGTATGATCTTCCTTCACCGGATACCTGGATGAACGCCGTCATGTTTGATAAGTGGATCCATGCGGGCTTGTTTTCCGTACTGGCCTTCTTATTTATGCGTCCCTTCGCGATCTCTTCTTTGCCGGTTACAAAAAAATTACAGGCCTTGATAAAAATTGCCGGTTGTGTAAGCATTTGGGGGTTGACAACAGAATTTATCCAGGAATTCTTTATTGCCTTAAGAACATTTGATTGGGGAGATTGGATCGCAGACAGTTTGGGCGCACTGCTTGCTTTGATCATCGTCCGGAAAATATATCTCCGCGATAAGGCAAAAAAAGACCGCCACGTTTCAGCGTGACGATCTTTACATACTTTATATACCTAAATACTTTATATACTTTTTACTCTACCTCACCTATGGTCTTTTAACACCACCGGGTACAGGCTTTGGAGCATCTTTGATACCAAGTTTTGCTTTTACCAAACTTAGGATATTGTCAGCGGGTGGCATTACAAGCAGGTTATCTTCATTGAAAATATAACCGTATCCGTTTTCTTTTGCTACCGCTTTGATTGCGTTCAACGCTTTTTCCCTGATCGGTGTGATCTTCTCTGTGGCCCTGGCCTGGTATTGTTCCTGGCTTTCCTGCTGGTAGTTCTGAACCCGTTGGTACAATTTTACCAATTCATCTCTTTTGATAGCTTTCATGCTTGCAGAAAGTTTCACGGAATCTTTTACGAAAGCGCTGTCTCTTGCATTCAGGTCGGCTACGATATCCTGGTATTGTTGTGCCAGGCCTGCCTGGTATTCTTTAAGGTCAGCATCTGCTTTTGCAGCTTCCGGCATAACACTTATCAGTTCATCAGTATTGATATAACCCATTTTGTTCTGCGCAGAAACGGTGAACATACTCAGCGCCATGATACCTGCAAATAATAATTTTTTCATCCTTTTTTTAGTTGTTTTTTCTTTTACTGGTTGATATATAAGACTCTTTTAAGGAAATTCGTTGCATGTTTGCAGGCGGATTACCTTTTATTTAACACCCATGAAACGCAGGACATCATCGCTTTTGTCCAGTTTTGGGTCGGCAAAGATAACAGTAATTCCTTCACTTTTGTCCAGGATAAAATCATATTGTTTTTCCACCGCGAGGCGCTGTACCGCGTTGTAAACCCTGTCCTGCACAGGTTTGATGAGTTCCTGCCTTTTTCTGAAAAGGTCGCCTTCAAAACCGAAACGCTTTTTTTGAAGGTCGCGCAATTCTTTCTCACGGTTGAAGAGTTCATCTTCTCTTTTCTTTTTCAACACGTCAGTCAGCATAACCTGCTCTGCATCATATTCCTTATACATTTTATCCATTGCAGTTTGGCGCTGATCAAGTTCTCTTTGCCAGAGGTCACTGAAATTATCCAACTTTTTCTGTGCATCCTTATATTCCGGCACTTTGTCCAGGATATACCGGGAATCAATGATCGCATAGCGTTGTGCATTACCCGCGAAGGCTGCGAAGAAAAATACAAGCGAAAAGAGAAATGTTTTCATAATGTCTGTTGTTTTCTTAAAATGTATTTATTATTCCGGCTCCTGTCCGAGCATGAAGGTAAATTTAGCTGCTCCCTTCAGACCGGAGTTTTGGTTGTACCGGTCAAACCCGATCCCGTAATCAAAGCCCAACAATCCAAACATCGGCAGGAAGAAGCGCATACCGATACCGGCAGAACGGCGCAACCTGAAAGGATTATAATCTTTAAACTTGTACCAACCGTTGGCCGCTTCAAAAAATGCCAGCCCGTAAATGGTGCTGCTTGCTGCTGTACTGAAAGGGTAACGAAGTTCGACAGTATACTTATTAAAAATGGTGAAATATTCAGCCGGCGTTAAACCATCCGGGTTGATCTTCGGATTGGAGTTACTGTATACGGGGTATCCGCGGTGTGCGATGATATCATAACCCAGCAATGCTGTAGTATTGCTGAGGCCCGCATCTCCCAACTGAAACCGCTCAAAAGGAGAAACCTGCAGATCCGGGTTATACTTACCGATGAAGCCGTATTTCGCTGCTGCTTTCAGGATAAACTGCTTGTTCTTATCCGCACCGCGGGCACGACCAATCGGCACATACCATTCACTGTTGAAACGCATTTTATAGAACTCCGGCAATTTGTATTGGTTCTCCGCACCGGATGTTATACCGAGCAGGGAATAGGGTAACGTGAACTGCCCGCTCAACATTACATTAGAACCGCTGGTGGGGAAAATAGGGCTTGGGCCTGCAGAATTCCTCAGCAGGGTAACCTTGAGACTGAGATTGGTTGAAGTTCCGTTGCTCAGGCCTGCAAAAATATTAGAGTAATTTTTAAGCCTGTACTGCTGGATATTGGCGGAATAGATCAGGTTGAAATAATCATCCGGCCATTTCAACTGCTTGCCCAACGATACGCCGAAACCTACTGTGTTCACAAAAGAATTCTTACCGCATTTTTTGCAGGGCCCGCCTAATGAATCAAACGAATTTGAATACTTCGTATTGAAATAACTTAAAGAGAAGGAATTTCTTTTCTTCCCGCCCAACCATGGCTCGGTAAAGGAAATATTGTACGACCGGTAAGCGCGACCGTTGGACTGTATCCTCGCACTCAGCTTTTGGCCGTCACCGGAAGGAAGCGGATCCCAGGTGGAACTTTTAGTGATATTTTTAATAGAGAAATTATTGAAGGTAACACCGAGGGTACCCGTAAGACCGATACCGCCGCCAAAACCTGCTGAAAGTTCCAACTGATCCGCAGATTTTTCTTCTACCTGCCAGTTGATATCCACCGTACCGTCTGCATTGTTCGGGTTAACCTGCGGATTTATTTTTTCAGCATTCAGGAAGCCCAGTTGAGAAAGTTCCCTTTGCGTTCGTATAATGTCCTGGCGACTGAATTTTTCCCCCGGGATAGTTCTGAGTTCGCGGAGGATCACATAATCTTTTGTTTTATCATTGCCGGACACTGTGATCTTGCCGTATGTGGCCTGGGGGCCTTCACGCATGCGCAGTTCGAAATCTATCGTATCGTTGTATACAGCGGTTTCAATAGGATCAGCATTGAAAAAGAGATAGCCGTCATCCTGGTAAAGACTTCCCACATCACCGCCTTCTGCGGATAACTGTTTGCCCAGGCGCTTGTTCAATGTTTCGGCATTATACACGTCTCCTTTTTTAATACCCAAAATAACATTGAGAATAGAATCGGAATATTTTGTATTTCCTTTCCAGGTAAGGTTTCCGAAATAATAACGGCGGCCTTCTGTGACCTTGATATGAATATCTATATTTCCTTTTTCATTGGAGATGGTAGTATCTGCTACGATAGCAGCATCACGAAATCCCTGGGCATTGTAATAATCCACCACTTTCTCTTTATCCTCTGCATATTTCTTTTCAGAAAACTTTGCACTGGAGAAAAATTTAAATCGAAAATAAGGGTCGATGATTTCTTTCGTTTTTGAAGGGTAGAGGTAACCGGTCTCATTGAGGTAATCCTTAAATGTTTTGCTGCGGGCAGAATCACTGTATGGGCTCACTACTTTATCCGGGAACAGGGTGAACCTGGACATTTCTTTCGTGCCTTTCATCTGTTTTTTCAACCGGCTGTCGGTCACCTCGTTATTCTCTGCAAAATTGACCGAATTGATACGGACCTTTTTTCCTTTCTCGATATAAAAAGTAAGGTCCACGCTGTTGACCATCCCAACAGCAAGAGTCTCCGTCATACTGATGGTCACATTCCTGTACCCTTTATCATAATAAAACTTCCTGATCGCCTCTACAGCGCTCAGTTTCATATCTTCTGTAAGCACGCGGTCCCTGGCAAGTCCTGTCTTTGGGCCGAGGTCATCCCGTTCTCCTTTTTTTATACCGACAAAAGTAAAGTTGATGAGCCGGGCCCTTTCTGTAATTAGAATTTCCACCCAAATATCGGAACCCTCCAGGCGCGTTATGTTGATCTCCGCATCAGAAACGAGGCTTTGTTTCCAAAGTTTTGCAATGGCCTTATTAAATGCATCGGTACCGGGGATCTGTACTTCATCCCCGATAGCCAATCCGGAAATGGAGATGATGAGGTTTCGGTCAAAGGATTTTGTGCCCTTCACATCGATCCCCGCGATCTTATATTTCTTGGGCGTTTTGGAGGCATAAATATCATTTACAGACCCGGTAGGAGAGTCCTGTGCAAATAAAGAAGTGCCTGATAAACAAAGAAAAGCGACAATAAAAGCAGTTTGGTAAATCCTAAGCATCAATAGTTTTTTTCGTGGGGCAAATTAAGCCCTAAAAATTAAAAGTATTTGTTAAACGTTCATCGTGTTTCTGCCGGAGGGCTTACCGGTCTTGTTTTGGAGGACTTTTTACATCGCTTTCATACTCCCTTCCGGGGTGGTCCTGTTGATCCCTTCACCTGTTCTCCGGTTTTTCCGAAACGCCGCTCTCTTTTCTGAAAATCAATGATGGCCTTATAGAGGTCTTCTTTCCCGAAATCCGGCCACAATCTCTTGGTGACCCAAAGTTCGGAGTAA
>JBBJLU010000078.1:0-10167 GCA_037719665.1 Ferruginibacter sp. | reverse complement strand
CAGAAAAGCATTACCCATCTGGAACAGGTAAAGAAAAGGAAGACCAAAGATCCTGATGCGGAGGAAACTCATTTCCTGTTGGTAAGAGGCCGGGTCGGAAACGGCATGCATGATAAACGGTGCTATTAACCAGGTAAATAAAATACAACCCGCCGCAAATTGCAGGCTGATTCGGATACCCTGTGAAAGTATGGTCTTAAAATGTTCGGGGTTTCCGCTCCCCGCATTTATGGAGAACACATTTTGCAGGGCATTATTCAGACCGTTGCCCGCCACGGCAAAGATGAGATAGAATACACCCGTGATACCTGCATTGCCAAGTGCCTCTTCACTGACCCTGCCAAGGAACATGCTGTTGGTAAGCATATTCAGTTGCGGAATAAGAATAGCAAGGGTTATAGGAAGGGCAATGGAAAGCACCTGTTTATTCGTCACCTGCACTTTCAGGTCATTAATTGCCGTTCCGCTATCCATAAGTCAGCAAAAATATCTTATTTTGCCTGCTTAACTTCATGCTTTGAAATAAGTGTTGATCATTCCTGCAGGATTTTTTCCGTGGGGGAAATATGGTCAGTGCAAATGACATGTGGCTGAACAAAAATAAATATTGGACACATGAAAATTGCATTTAAAATTCCGCCGGCCGCACATGATCTTTCCGACCTTCACCTTCTTGCCGAAGCGGGTAAAGATGAGATATCATTTCTATTGTATTCAAAGGACCCGTTTGTGTTACAGGGGTTTTATACCTATAGCTTCAATAAACATATCTCCGACAGTGAAACTGCAGCGTTTATTAAAGAGATCATTCAAAAAGAGCCTGTGTTGCAACAATCTTTTTTATCCTGCAATGTAGTGTACAACCAAAAAGAATGTACAGTGATACCGGGCGAATATTTTTCAGACGGACATAAACACCACGTATGCGATCTCATGTTCGGGGAAGACAGAACAGCGTTCTGTTTTACAGAAGATATAAAGGACGCTGATATGAAACTGGTTTACCGTGTCCCTTCTAAAGTGCATGAAAGTTTGAAAGAAGCATTCCCGTCCGCTGCTTTTTCACACGCTGCCGCTCAGCAGGCAAGTCCCGTGAAGCATACCGGTAATGTACTGGAATGTATCGTCTACCACAACACCGTAAAAATGCTCTTATTCAAAGAAGGACATTTTCAATTGCTGCAATATGCAGAATATACGGTACCTGCGGATATTTGTTATTACCTCCTGAATATTTGCCGGCAATTTGATGTCAGTCCCGGGCCGGTTAAATTGTTATTAAGCGGCATGGTAGACGAAGATTCCAATCTGTACAAAGAAATCTATCGCTATTTTTTACATGTTAACTTACTTCAGTTGAATCCCGGCGTAGGGGTAGCGGATAAATTAAATGTGCAACCGCATCATTTCTACAGTCATCTTTCATCCCTTGCACAATGCGTATAATCAGTGGCACACACGGGGGAAGAAGAATTTCACCGCCTCCAAACATGCCACATACGCGGCCGACGACTGATATTGCAAAAGAGGGACTCTTTAATATTTTACAGAATCAATTGGATATTCCATCCCTTAAAACACTGGATCTTTTCGGCGGCACGGGCTGCATCACCTATGAATTAGCGAGCAGGGGAGCGGTAGACTGTACGATCGTGGAAAAAGACGCTGCGATGTATGAATTTATTAAGAAGACGTCCTCTGCATTAAAGTTTGAACATATCAGAATCATAAAAAGCGAAGTGTTCGGCTTTATCAAATCCTGCACGGAGAAATATGATCTTATTTTTGCCGGACCACCTTACGCGCTGGCTACTATAGATGAATTGCCACTGCGTATTTTTGAAAAGGAATTGCTCAGCCCGGGCGGATGGTTTATCCTGGAACATACACCGCGCAATGATTACAGGAAGTTTGAACAATACTGCAGGGAGAGAAATTACGGGACGACGATCTTTACAGTTTTTGAAAATGGTTGAAAAAAAATTGAACCACAAAGCATCACAAAAGAATTTGAACCACAAAGGCGCAAAGACACAAAGAAACACAAAGGGAAAGGCAGGAACCACGAGGTCTGGGGCACAAATAAAAAAAAGATGAAATTATTCTTCGTGTTTCTTTCCTCCTTTGTGCCTTCGTGGTTTAAAAAATTATATTAAACGAATGACCAAGTCAGCGATCAGGAAAGTATATAAACAAAAACGAATTGATCTTTCACCGGCAGTGAAGGACCGGTTGGAGGATCTGATCCTTATTCAGTTTCAAAGCCTGCACCTGCAAATACCCGATATGGTCATGACCTATGCACCTATAGAAGCCATGAATGAATATGATCCTGTACTGGTTGAAGAATATTGTTTTTTTAAAAACCCCGCTGCAAAACTGATCTTTCCTGTTGTGGACAAAGCGAACAACAACCTGAAAGCCGTAACCGTTAAGGAAGATACTTTTTTTGAGCTGAATGAATTTGATATTGAAGAACCCATGAACGGAAAGGAAACTTCCCCCGAAGCTGTGGAACTCATGATCGTGCCGTTACTCGCATTTGACTCAAAAGGGTACCGGGTAGGGTACGGTAAAGGGTATTACGATAAATTTATTTCTGAGTGCCGGCCGGGGACAATGAAGATCGGGTTTAGCTTCTTTGATGCGGAGATCATCGATGATGTGAACAGTTTCGATCAAAAGCTTGATTTTTGCATAACCCCGGAAAGGATCTATCAGTTTTAAAACATTACCTTTTGCTAAAGAGTTTCAGATACCTGCTTTTTCCTTTTTCTCTGGTGTACGGGGGCTGTATATTGCTTCGTAATTTTCTTTTTGATAAGAATATCCTGAAGTCAGCCTCTTTTAATTTTCCCCTTGTATGTGTAGGCAACCTGGCAACCGGTGGAACCGGCAAGACCCCGATGGTGGAATACCTGGTGGAATTGCTCAAAAAAGATCATCACCCTGCCACGCTAAGCAGGGGATATAAGAGAAAGACCAAGGGATTTGCGATTGCTACCGAAAGAACCACGGCCCTGGATATCGGCGACGAGCCCATGCAGTTTCATGAAAAGTTTCCCGGGGTGACGGTAGCCGTGGGAGAGGAGCGTTTGGAAGCGATACCGCAGATCCTTCACGACCGTCCCGAAACCGACGTGATCATATTGGATGATGCATTCCAGCATAGGAGTGTGCGTGCAGGGCTGAATATCCTGCTGACGGAGTATAAAAATCTTTTTTCGCGGGACCTGATGATGCCTGCCGGCGACCTGCGGGACGTGAAAGCATCGCGACTAAGAGCACAGATCATTATCGTAACGAAATGCAAACCCGGTCTGGATGAAACGGAAAAGGAAAGTATTAAAAAGGAACTGCGGTTGCTCCCGCACCAACTGATCTTTTTTACGGAGATCCTTTATGCACAACCATACCATTTATTTACCCATGCAAAAAATGATATTAGCCCAAATGCAGACCTCTTGCTGATCAGCGGCATCGCTAATCCAAAGCCGATGAAAGAATTTCTTACCACTCATGTGAACAGCTATGATATGCTCCGATACCCTGATCACCATATATTCAGCAGTACTGATCTTCGTGAAATAAAAAAGCATTTTGACCGCATTTCCTCTGCAGATAAAATGATCATGACCACGGAAAAGGACGGCGTCCGATTGAAAAAGTTTGAAGCTGAACTTCGCGATCTCCCGGTGTTTGTCTTACCCATCCGACATCATTTCCTTTTCGGAGAAGCTGAAACATTCAATAGGGAAGTGGTTAATTTCATCAGGAGCTTCCGAAAGTACTAACTGTTAAAATTATCTAAACACTTACATATTTGTGACAAACGGCATCTACGACAAATTACGTATGCGTAATTTTGACGAAATTTTTTGACCAACATTGCTGTGATGAAATTATTTATTACCCTGCTTTCGCTTTTCATTTTTACCGGTGCCATTGCCCAAAAAAATATTTCAGTCAAAGGAACCATTCGAACTGACGACGGCAAAGGGCTGAACAAGGCTTCTGTTCTCCTTTATTACCCGGGGCAGCGGGATACCCTCAAAACCTTTACAAATGATAATGGCATTTATTATTTCAGCAATGTTCAGCCCCGGCCCGTGAACATTACGGTATCCTATATCGGGTACAAAAAATTTTCCGACAATTATAATTATACCAACACGAGCGGTGAGGAAGTGAACAATGATATATTGATGACACCCGGTGATAATTTATTGGAAACAGTGACCATCGAGTCATCCAGGGTGCAGATAAAAGAAGATACGGTTTCGTATAAAATAGGCACCATGTTTCGTAAGAATGATAATGTGGAGGAGGTTTTGAAAAAGTTGCGGGTGCGGAGTAGACAAAGACGGAAAAGTAACGGCACAGGAAAGGTGAGAAAGTGAAAGTGACGGTAAAGAATTTTCGGCGGCGATGTAAAGACCGCTACGAGGAACTGAACGCTGATATGGTTGCCGGATCCAGGTGATAGATGATTATGGTGATCAATCTGCCTTTACCGGTGTTAAAGACGGAGATCCTACAAAAACCCTGAACATCCAGCTTAAGAAAGATAAGAACAAAGGATATTTCGGAAATATTACGGCCGGGGGAGGAACAAAAGACCGCTACCTCACTTCGCTTTCGGTAAACCGATTTAATAACACCCGTCAAATTTCGATCTTCGGAAATATGAACAATACGAACGCTAGCACTTTTAATTTTTCGAACCTGCCGGGTGGAATGGGCGCTATGGCAGGAGGGATGATCAGGAGTTTCGGCGGTGCGGCGGGATCTGCCTTTGCCGGGTTTGGTAATAATGACGGAGTAGGGGTAACGAAATCCCTGGGAATGAATTACCGTGATGAGCTCTCCCCGAAGGTCTCTGTTTACGGCAGTTACAGCCTTTCTCAGAAAGCAATTACGGTGATCAATGATATCAACCAACAATTGATTCAAAAAGATACAGTCTTTCCAAATATCCAAAATACCCGGGATTATTCCGTTACGGACAACCATCGCTTTTCATTTAATGTGGAGTATAAGATCGATTCATTTAATTATTTAAAATTCAACCCGGGCTTTACCTATAAAAAAGTAGCGGACAGTTATCGTTCTGATTTTACTTATTTCGATCCGAAGGGGGCTGTGTTAAACACAGGGTTTAATACGGATGAGAACAACTCAAAAGCACCGAATTTTACCGGCAGTCTTTTATTCAATCACCGCTTTCATAAGAAGGGTCGTACACTTTCCCTCAATTTGACTGCCGGTAAATCTTCCATAGACGGTGACGATATCATTTATAACAATTCGGTTTTTTATAACCCTAACTTCCCGGGGAATAACCAGGGTTTCAATTCCGTGATTACCCAGGATGTAATGCAGCAGAATGATAACCATAATTATGGTTTCAATGCCTCTCTCAATGAGCAACTTTCCAAAAAACACAGCCTCGAATTCAACTATGCACACAATAAAAGGTTCACCGGGAATGATAAAGAAACCTTTGACCTACAGGGGCCAAAGACGATCATCGACAGCCTTACGAACATTTATGAAAATAATTACACCACGAACAGGTTCGGTGCCAATTTCAGGACCACTACTAAAAAGTACAATTACTCTGTAGGATTGGCCGTTCAGCCGGCAACGATTGTCAGCAATTCGCTAACGACGAAACAATCGAGCTATGAACAGCATATCGTAAATTATTACCCGGTCGTTCGTTTTGCTTATAACTTTTCCAAGAGTAGGTCGTTTAACCTTAACTACAACGGAAGCACCACACAACCTACTTACCAACAATCCCAGCCTGTATTTGATTATTCCAACCGCCAAAATATTGTTATCGGTAACCCTGACCTGAGGCCGGAGTTCAGCAACACGATAAGTATGCGGTACAATAATTTTGATTTTATCAGTGGGAATGTTTTTTTTGGAAATATCAGTGCTTCATTTACCCGTGACAAGATCGTGAGCAATGTGATTCGCAGGAATTTCAGCAGCCTGCAGGAGACCCGTTACCTTAATGCGGACGGATATTATAATGTAAACATGTTCTACGCGGTTTCAAAGCCTTTGCAAAACAGGAAATATGTATTCAACCTCGGCGGTACGATCAATTATAATAACAATATCTCTTATTCAAACTCTGAGAAAAATACCGGCAAGAATATCCTCGTATCCCAACGATTCTCCATGGATTACAAGCTGAAGAAATGGTTGGAACTAAGCGGCGGTGCAAACTTTGCACTGAATGATGTAAAGTATTCTCTCAGCACAGCCAATAACAGCAGTGCAAAGACCTGGAGCCTCACCAATGCTTCGCGAATGTTCTTTCAGCATGATTGGATACTGAGCTACGACCTGGAGAAAACGCTCTATTCCGGTTATGGATTAGCAGCCGATCCTTTGATCATTAATGCCACACTGGAAAAGCAGTTTTTGAAAAAGAAAAATGCCTCATTAAAGTTACAGGGGCTTGATTTGTTAAATGAGAATACGAATGTGAATCGCTCGGTAAGTAATAATTACATTACGAATACCCGGACCAACAGGCTGACAAGGTATTTTATGCTGAGCTTTGTATTCCGTTTCAGCAAATTTGACGGCAGCAAGACGGGGCCCGCAAACATGCAGCAGATGGGCAGCGGCGGGCATATGAGGATGATGGGAATGTAATAAGGGAAAAGCAGTTGGGTGATTACAGCCGATTAACTATTTAGCTACGGCTATCTTTACCTTCTTGTTTTTTATTTTTTCGTCTTTTATCAGTTCTACCACAGCGCCGATCTTTGATTTGCGCACGGCGGCAAATGCGGTAAAGTCTTTTACTTCAATCAGGCCGATCTCATCTTTTTTCAGCATTCCTTTTTGGGTAAGAAAACCTACGATATCAATTTTATTGATCTTATCTTTTTTGCCCGCGGCAATGAAGAGTGTGCTCCACTTTGGTTTTTCGGGGATGGATAATTTTTCCGGTAATCCGAAGGTCGTGGCATTCTCTGTAATGTAAGCGGGGAGTTTTTCTTCTTCCGACCAGATCACATAGACATTTCCCGTGGCATGCATTCTTGCGGTACGCCCGTTGCGGTGGGTAAAATTGGATTCCTCATGCGGTATATGGTAATGCACGATGTTACGAATATCGGCTATATCCAAACCGCGGCTGGCAAGGTCTGTAGTGACTAAAATATCGGAAGTGGTATTCCGGAATTTTGTAAGGGCAACCTCACGGTCGTGCTGTTCCATGCCGCCATGGTAAAATACATTTATGATTCCCTGATCTCCAAGAAAGTTACTCGTCCTTTCCACGGCTTCGCGGTGATTGCAGAAAATAATGGTAGATGTATTATTAAAATAGCAGACCAATTGCAGCAATGTGTGCAGTTTGTCTTTGTCATCTGATAATAGGGTATTGATCCTAAGGCTTTCATTCGGTTCAGGGTTTTCCGGCAGAAAATTCAATGTCTCGGGCGCATCCATTTCTGCAAATGCGGGGATCTCCACTTCATTGGTAGCAGAAGTAAGCATCCGCTTTTCAACATTGGGTAATGAACCGAGGATGAATTGCATTTCCTCCAGGAAACCGAGTTCAAGGCTTTTATCGAACTCGTCAAGTACCAAAAATTTTATTGATGAGGTATTGACATTGTTCCTGCGTATATGATCTGCCATACGGCCGGCAGTGCCGATAATGATCGCCGGGGCCTGTACCAGGTTATTTTCTTCAATTTCTCTTTTGTGCCCGCCGTAACATGCTGTAATTTTATAGCCGGTTTGCATTTGCCTCAATACTGATTCGATCTGTATGGCCAATTCACGACTTGGCACCAGGATCAGCGCCTGCACCACACGAAGATCAGGATCCAGGGAATTTAATACCGGTAATAAAAATGCCAGGGTTTTTCCTGAACCGGTGGCGGAAAGTAATAAAACCTTATCATTTTTATCAATTGCAGCGATTGCGGCCAACTGCATTTCGTTGAGAGATTTGATCTTTAATCGTTCAAGGAATTGGGGGATGTTCTGTTCAGAAATATTCATACCTGCAAAGATAACCTTTGCATTCCCGCTACCTTATACTATACTTTCGAATTTCACCTATTTATCCTATAATTAATATTATGTTAAACGGCGCACAGGCTTTGCTTATTTTTTTCCCCTGCCACCCCTCAGTATTAGATTATGCAGTAGAACGATTAAAGGTTTGAGTATATTGAAGGATGTTTAATTATATATCAAACGACTTTAAAATTAAGAATGCAATACTATCCATGTACATGGATAAATTTATAAAGTCGAATGCCGCAAATACCAAGAATTTGTACGCTATGGATTTTGAGTATATCCCAAGCGGGATTTCAAATAAGAAATTGCAAGGTCATACGATACGCTGTATGAAATCTTTGATTGTATCAAAGCATTTTGATTTGAATGTAATTGACGGGAAACAATATATTTTAATATCAAACAAGGGTTTAGACGCTTATAATTCTGAAGAATTTTATACCCTTTATCGAGAGGAACAAAGAAAGGTGATTAATAACCGATACACTATTGCTTTCGGTATAATTACAGCAATAGGTGTATTATGGTCATTGGCGTTTAGTATTATACAAGCGAGAAGTAAATCTCAGCAAAAAGAAATCCGCATAATAATAGAACAACCAACCAGAAAACAATCTCATCGAGACTCCATTCCAGATTTTTTAAAAGTTTCATATAAATTAAAATAGTAAACCGCCTTTGGCAGTTTTTAAAAGGTTTAAGAATGCTCCGCAGCTAAAAAAATAAACAAATCCCTACCGCACATTGCCAACACACGCGGGGAATGTTTCAAAACAAACTTAACATTCCCCTGCCCTCCTACGGCTAACGCTGAGTAACATAATATAGCGTTATAGTCAGTACGACTTATCTCTTTTATTTCTGCTTCGCAGTTTGGACTTTCTGTATTGCGATTTTTCCTATATCTTTTAGCAGATAGGATGGGAAAAATCGCAATACAGAAAGTCTTTGCAAGTCGTACTACCTATAACGGAACTACTATGTTAAACAGCGCGCAGGCTTTGCTTATTTTTTTCCCCTGCCACCCCTCAGTATTAGATTATGCAATAGAACGATTAAAGGACGATGCCGCTAAAGCGGTCAACTAAAATGATTAACACTTTTTATTAGGAATTTGGTTAATAGTTATTATCTTTGAGGTAACAAAACGCCTCCCTATGGTCTTGTACTATAGGCTTGCCCCTCGCGGGGCTTTTTTTTTACCAAAACATGAAAAAAGCTGTATTCTATATTGATGGCTTCAATTTCTATTACGGTTTAAAGGCTATGGCTGAAGTAACTCCAGCTTGGAAAAATTATTATTGGATTGACTTGGTCAAATTTTGCTCTAAATTTCTGCCTGACGATGCAGAGTTAATCGTTGTACACTATTTTACTTCGCCTCCGCAGAATACGGAGAAACGCCGCCGCCAAATGGCTTTCCTTAATGCAAATCGGCTTATAAACGGCGAGAAATTTAAATACCTTAATGGCCACTACTCACCAAAAGATGTAAGTTGTGGCATATGCAAGAAGACTTTCCAGACCTTAGAGGAAAAGAGAACAGATGTTAATATTGCCCTGCAGGTTATAATGGATTGTTATGAAGACAATGTAGATCTTGTATATATTATTACGGCAGATAGTGACCAAATACCAACCATGCAGCTTATTAAAAATAAATTCCCCGGAAAGGTATTTAAGGTTCTTTTCCCACCGCTAACAAGCTCTCATGAAATACTGCAAATAACAAAAGTGCATCATCTAAACGACCATGAGCAAAAATTCAAAGAATCCATGATGCCCGGCGAGGTAGTAAAAGACGGTAAAAAATATACAAGGCCTCCCGGCTGGAAGAGTTAAAGAAAACCGCCTACGGCAGTTTTTAAAAGGATTAAGAATGCTCCGCAGTTAAAAAAATAAACAAATCCTTACCACACATTGCCAACTCACGCGGGGAATATTTCAAAACAAACTTAACACTCCCCCTCCTCTCACACGGCTAACGCTGAGTAACATAATATAGCGTTATAGTCAGTACGACTTACTTTTTTTATTTCTGCTTGTCGCAGTTTGGACTTTCTGTATTGCGATTTTTCCTATATCTTTTAGCAGATAGGA
>JBBJLU010000001.1:0-106298 GCA_037719665.1 Ferruginibacter sp. | reverse complement strand
TTAATAAATTTAATATCTTTATTATAATTCTTTATTTAAGCAACCTGATCCTTTCATCCGCTTCCCGTGTGTATTCCGGGTTATTGATCAGTCGCTTACTTACATTGTACCATTTGATCGCTTCCGCTTTATCACCTTTTCCTGCATAAGCATCCGCTAAAAAAGCGATCGCTTCCACATTCCCGGGTTGCGCTGTCACCACTTTTATCAACCGCTCCGTGGCTTTATCATATTGACCCGAAACAATACCGCCGACACCTAACATCATCTGCGCTTTCATATTGTTCGAATCCTTTCTTACCACAGTCAGCAATTCCTGTATGCCCGCCATGGTCTGCTGCGGATCACCGTTTCTGCCCCTGCCGAAAATATAGCAACTTCCTAAGCCGATACGCAGGTCATCATTTCCGGGGTTTAACTTTATCGCCCTTTCAAAAAGATCTATTGCCGTTGTAGTTTGCCACTGAAGCTTCGCTTCATCATTTTCACTCCTCAGGTTCTCTGAAAATAAACGGGCTGCAAAGGTGAGGTTTTTTTCTGAATTATCCAACTTAGCGGCTTCTGCAATGTAAAAGGCATAAGGTTCAAAGCTCTTTAAACTGTCTTTCCAAAAAGCAGCCAGAGCTTCACTGTTCTTTATTTGTTGGTTTACAACGTCGCCACGGCTGATCCCGTTTTCCAATTTGGCAATATACAGGGTTTGTGAAGGGCTGAGTCGTTCCTTTTTCTCAGTGATAAATTGCTGAATATCAAAGGATTTTGTAGGGGTTTGAGGTTGGGCAGCGGGAACCGGTTTCTTTTCACCGATGGTGTCGCCGAAAATAAATAGAAGGATCACGGTTAAAAGACCGATGCCTGAGATAAGGAATTGTTTTTTCAAGCGAAGATTTTGAGGCGCAAAGGTAGGTTAGTCTTCGTTGTCATCCTCAGTTTTAGGCTCAGCCTTTATATCGGAATTCTTAATTTCTTTCATGAATTCTTTAGAAGGCTTGAAGGCAGGAATAAAATGTTCGGGGATAGCTACCGCTACATTTTTTTTGATATTTCTACCGATCTTGGCGGCTCTTTTCTTTATGATAAAACTTCCAAAACCGCGTACATAGAGGTTTTCACCGGAGGCCAGGGAAGATTTAATTTCCTTGAACATCGTTTCTAATGTCACCAGGACATCCACTTTTGGAATGCCGGTCTTATCAGATATCCTATTGATTAAGTCAGCTTTTCGCATTGGCGTGCATTATGAATTGTAATCTACGATATATATTAAATAAAACAAAATATATTTTCAATTCCCGTTGATACTTATTAAGATACTTTTGCAAAGATTCATGAACAAAAGCACAAAAAGAAAACTTTTCACTGAAACCCTGCTGTTGTGGAATAAAAAATTAAATAAGCGGGCTATGCCCTGGAAAGGGGAAAAAGACCCTTATAAAATTTGGCTCAGCGAGATCATTTTACAACAAACCAGGGTAGAGCAGGGCCTGGAATATTACCGGAGGTTCATCAAAAAATATCCTTTTGTAGATCTGTTGGCCACTGCCGGGGAAAATGAAGTATTCAAATTATGGGAAGGACTGGGGTATTATTCCCGTTGCAGGAACCTTATCGCATCTGCACGTCATATCTCGTTCGAACTCGGGGGTATATTTCCCGATGATCATGACAGCATCCGGCGGTTGAAAGGGGTTGGTCCGTATACCGCTGCAGCAATTGCCTCTTTTGCATATAACCTTCCCTATGCCGTTTCGGATGGAAATGTTCAGCGTTTGCTTGCCCGGTTTTTCGGTATAGCCATCCCGATCGACGGCAGCGACGGTAAAAAATACATTACTGCATTGGCAGATCAACTGCTGGATAAAAATACACCGGCAATATATAACCAGGCCATCATGGATTTCGGAGCGGTGATCTGCAAACCCAAGCTGCCGCTTTGTGAGCAATGTATTCTCCGCCCGAACTGTACGGCTTATAGAAAAGGTATAGTTAATCTCCTGCCGGTCAAAGAAAAAAAACTGCTGAGAAAAAACCGATATTTCTTTTACATCGTTGCGGAATACGGGGGCAGGATCTATGTAAGGCAGCGCACCGGCAAAGATATTTGGCAGGGCTTATGGGAATTTATCCTGACAGAATCTCCCCAAAAGATCTCTGCAGAGGATTTTTTACGGTCACCGGCATATCTGAATTTAGCAAGGCAGGTGAAAACAAACCCGACTATCTCTGCAATTTTTAAGCAACAACTTACCCATCAAACTGTAGAAGGGGTATTTATCCGGGTAAAATTGAAAGCCCCTCTAAAGGATGATCTTTCCACCGGTGTTACGCGTGCAGCATTTCGCCGCCTTGCATTTCCGCGCATGATCAATAATTTCCTGGAGAATATTGGCACCGGTTCCGGGCAACTGCCGCAAATTTTTCCAAAATAAATGTATCTTTAAAACCGGGTTTTCCGCGCAACACAACCCGGGACGTCAGGAACAAAGAAGCATTAAGCTGTTTACGCAGCAATCTTAAAATTATAACCGGTATATGAGAGGAGTAAACAGGGTAATGCTGATCGGGAATCTCGGGAAAGACCCGGATATGCAGTTTTTAGAAGGTAATATCGGTGTGGCAAAATTTTCCCTGGCAACTACAGAAACGTATAAAGACCGGAGCGGCCGGCTAATTTCTCAAACGGAATGGCATACCATCGTTTTGTGGCGGGGGTTAGCAGAACTCGCACAGAAATATCTGCATCGCGGCAGCCTGGTGTATATTGAAGGGCGACTGAAAACCAGGAGTTGGGAAGATAAAGAAGGCAATAAAAAATTCGCTACCGAAATTGTCGGTGATAACCTTATCATGTTGGATAAGAAAAATGACAGCACCCCGGGAAGCGGCGATGAATCCCCGGAGTTCGGGGGTGGAGATCCGGTACCGCCTGCTGACGAACACGGAAATGAACGCCTTCCTTTTTAATATTCATGACGCAGGCTGCGGTGAAATTTTTTGAATTAAATTCTTCATTTTGGATCATCATTCGGTCATGGCAATTTTTATAATGCCTTTCCCGTTTCTCGCAATTGTTCCCGCGGTTACCGGTGTGCTTATTTTCTCGGCATTGGTTTTATTTCTCATTTCGTTTCTCATAGCAGGAGGAGAGATCGCGTTTTTTTCACTCACACAAAAAGACATCAATGTTCTGAAAACAAGGCAACATCCCTCGTTCAGAAGAATTGTAAGCCTGTTGGAACAGCCGAAAACGCTGTTGGCATCAATGCTCATCACGAACAGCCTGATGAATATGGGTATTATCCTTATCTCCAATATTTTATTGGATGACTGGCTATCCCCCTATGATTTTAGTTTTTGGCCAAGGTTCCTCATTAAGGTCCTAGCCGTTACTTTCCTCATCCTCCTTTTTGCGGAAGTGTTGCCAAAGGTTTGGGCCACCCATAATAAGATATGGTTCGCATCGGCTTCTTCTCTCATCATTGAGATCTTCAGCAGCATATTTTACAGGTTGAGCAGAAGGCTTGTACGTTTCAGCGACCGGCTTGAAAAAAAATTATCCCCCGATAAACATAATATGCCTGACTCGGGTGACCTCGATCATGCCATAGATCTCCTGCCCGATAACGAAGCCACACCGGAAGAAAAGCAGATCCTGAAAGGGATAAGGAAATTCGGGGATACGCCGGTCAAACAGATCATGCGCACCCGCCTCGATGTGAGCGGGATCGAATACGATACCGGGTTCAGGGATCTGATACAAAGAGCAGAAGAACTGCATTACTCCCGACTCCCGGTTTATAAGAATAGCCTGGATGAGATCGCCGGCATGTTGCACACTAAGGACCTGCTTCCGCATATTGATGAGGCTGCGGATTATGAATGGCACGCGTTGGTAAGGGCCCCGTACTTTGTACATGAGAAAAAACTGATCGAAGACCTCCTGCAGGATTTTCGTTCAAAGCGTATACACTTCGCAATAGTGGTGGATGAATTCGGTGGTACCTCGGGAATCGTAACACTGGAGGATATCATGGAAGAGATCACCGGCGAAATAAAGGATGAGTTTGACGATGAGGAAAGCGTCAATAAAAAAATAGACGATCACAATTATATTTTTGAAGGAAAATGCATGATCAATGACGCGTGTAAAGCAATGGGTATTCCGATCGACAGCTTTGACGCCTTAAGGGGTGAAAGCGATTCGGTGGCCGGATTGGTATTGGAAATAGCGGGTGAATTTCCGCAGGCAAATGAAGTGTTGGAAACCACCGGCTATTCATTCATCCCCCTTGAGATCAATAAGAACAGGATAGACCGGGTTAAAATAATTATTAAGCAGGCCGGTGAGTAGTGTTTGCCCCGGTGAAGAAATATTCATTAAACTCATGAATGGTATAAAGTTTTTTTTTGGAATATTGATGGTTACCGGGTTTTCCCTGGCCGGCTGTAACAGCACCTACACGTCAAAAAAACCGGGTTTTTTTGCAATAGCATTACCGGAAAAACAATATCGCATTTTCGATGAGCCGGGCATTCCTTATAGCTTCGAATATCCTGCTTATGCCGCGATCGTACAGGACAGTACGTACTTTGACAGCGGTGCTGAAAATCAATTTTGGCGAAACATTGATTTTCCCGGCTTTGAAGCCAAGATATTCCTCAGTTATAAAGCCATTGGCGGTAAAGCACTGTATAAAATAAAAGGGCAGGACGGCAGGTACAGGGATTCTTTTGCTGTAAATTCCTATGACAAAATGATAGACGATGCTTTTAATCTTACCAATAAAAATGATGACATCGCTACCTCCAAAAAAGTCACTCCTTTCACAACACCGGGAAACATCAGCGGTATTCAATTCAGCCTGGGTGGCAATGCGGCCACACCCCGCCAGTTTTTTATGACGGATACCACGCGAAATTTCCTTCGCGGGGCGTTGTATTTTTATGCTTCACCCAATGCAGATTCTGTAAAACCGGTTGTTGATTTTATCCAGATAGATATCGATCACCTCATCAATACATTTCGTTGGAAAAATACCTCCCGTTGACATACCCGTTGTTTATCTCCTTTTTCGTTTTTGATATGTAAAGCAGGGAAAACTCCTTCTTTTTAATTGTACTTTTGCGCCAATGATAGCAATTGAAAATGTTTTGTTGAGCGATCAGATCATCAGCGACCGGTTTGTGTGCGACCTCAGCAGTTGTAAAGGTGCCTGTTGCGTGGATGGTGATGCCGGTGCACCGCTCGGTAACAAAGAGCTCAAAGAAATTGATGAAGTTTTTCCTCATGTGCTGCCATACCTCCGCAAGGAAAGTATTGATGAGATCAACCGCTCGGGGCGCTACGTGCACAACACCGAATTCGGATGGGTAACGCCTACGATCAACAATAAAATTTGTGTATACGGAATTTTTGATGCGAACGGCATTGTAAAATGCGGGATAGAGCAGGCTTACCTCGACGGTAAAACAACCTGGAAGAAGCCGATAAGTTGCCATCTTTTCCCGGTCATTGTAAAGAAAAGCAGTGACGGTGTTACAGAATATGCGAATTACGAACCGCGTGAAGATCATTGCAAAGCCGCCTGTTCCCTTGGTAAAAAGCTAAAAGTACCTGTGTATAAATTTTTGAAAGAGCCCCTGGTAAGAAAATTCGGGGAATCATTTTACGAAGCGCTTGAGGCTACTGCAGCGCATTTAAAATCTAAAAAATAAATTAAGATCTAAATTATTTTAATAAATGAGAAATTACCCGGCTAGCTGTATAATCTCTTTTCTGGTTCTTTTATGTTCCTGCACAGTGAATAGGGCTAAGATCGATAATGACCTGAAAAAATATTTTGATGCAAAAAATGTGGAGGGTTGTTTTACCCTGTTGGACAACAGCACAGGGAAAGTAACCGTGTATAACCTGCAAATGGATACGCTGAGGGTTCTGCCTGCCTCTACATTTAAAATTGTAAATACCCTTATCGGCCTCGAAACGGGGAAGATACGTGATGAGAATATGGTGATAAAATGGGATGGAATAAAGCGGGGTAATGCGGATTGGAACCGTGATATGAATATGAAGGAGGCCTTTAAAGTAAGTAACCTTGAATATTACCGCGAAGTGGCAAGGCGCATCGGAAAGGATACCATGCAAATGTGGATAGACAGGCTTTCCTACGGCAACAGGGATATCAGCGGCGGCGTTGATTCATTCTGGGTCAATAACCGGTTAAAGATCTCACCGGATGAGCAACTCGGTTTAATGAAAAAATTATATTTCGATCAGCTTCCTTTTCGCAAAAGCGTGCAACAGGCCGTAAGAGATGTGATACTGCAGGAAGACAATACAGCCTATAAACTCAGTTACAAAACCGGTTGGGGCTTTGATGAATCAAACAATAGTATAGGTTGGCTCGTAGGTTGGATAGAAGAGAACAGGCATGTGTACTTTTTTGCCACACTTGTCCGCTCTAAGGACCCGAACACGGATATGAAACCTATTCGCATCGGCATCACAAAAGATATCCTTAAGCATTACGGCTTTTTTGAAGGTAAAAAATAAAACGTTTATTATTTTTTTAACAAGGCCTGCTTTTTGAATGGTTAATTTGCAGGTCATGACGCTTCCCTTTCAGTACATACAATTACTTTGGCTTTTATTATTGGTGCCTGTGCTGGTAGCCCTGTATTTTTATGCCTTCGGTAAAAAGAAAGCGGCATTCAGGAGGATCGGCGACGCAGATCTGGTCAAAGAACTTACTTCCGGGTACAATACTTCCTCTTTTCCGAAAAAATTTATTGCAGTGGTTACGGCAACGGCGCTTATTCTCCTTAGCATTGCCAATTTTCGTTCGGATACGGGAGATGAAAAAGTAAGCCGAAACGGTATTGATGTGATGATCGCATTGGACGTAAGCAACAGTATGCTGGCACAGGATGTGCAACCGACAAGGTTGGATAGGGCCAAGCAACTGCTGAATAAGTTAACAGACCGCATGGGGAATAACCGGATCGGCCTGGTCGTTTTTGCCGGTAAGGCCTACCTCCAAATGCCTCTGACAGGGGATCATTCCGCAGCGAAAATGTACCTCGCATCTGCCTCGCCGGAGTCAGTCCCCACGCAGGGTACCGTGATAGGCGATGCATTAAAAATGTGCTTTGCTTCTTTTAATCCACAGGAAAAAAAGTATAAAGCAGTGGTCCTGATAAGTGACGGTGAGGACCGGGATGAAAACTCCTTAAAAGTAGCGGGGCAAATGGCACAGGAAGGCGTGGTCATTTATACTGTCGGCATCGGTTCACCGGAAGGCTCACCGATCATGGATGCAAAAACCAATCAACTGAAAAAAGATAATGAAGGTAATACAGTGATCACCCGATTGAATGAAAAGGCCCTGGCCGATATCGCGGAGAAAGGAAACGGCACTTATCAGTTGTATACCAATTCAGATGCAGTGGTGAGTGAACTCTACGGTCAGCTATCCACGATGGATAAGCGAAGTGTAACAGACGACTCCCTGAAAATATACAAAAGTTGGTTTCAGTATTTGCTGGCAGTAGCGCTGCTGCTGCTCATCATCGAACTGTTTATTTCCGAAGTGAAAAAGGTTTCCCGTAAAAAGCTCATGACAGCTATTACTTCTTTTCTTTTATGCTGTGGTTTTTCCGCATCAGCGCAAACAGATAATGAAAGTATTAAAAAAGGGAATGACGCCTACAAAAGATCCGATTTCGAATCCGCTGCTAAAAATTATGATGCTGCAGTAAAAAATAATGAAGGCAATGCCACGGCGCATTATAACCTGGGGAATGCATTGTATAAAGCAGACAAAAAGGAAGAGGCAATAAATGCTTATGATAAGGCAGCAGTTGCAATGATAACCCCTGCCGACAAAAGCACCGCATTATATAATAAAGGCGTTGCTCACCAAAACAATAAAAAACGGAAGAGTGTATCGTTTATACAAAAACGCATTGAAGCTGAACCCTAATAATACTGACGCCCGCCATAATCTTGAAATTGCACTGAAGCAACAGCAGGATAAAAAAAATAAAGAAGATAATGAGAAGAAAAGCCGGCGGCGGCAGTAATGATCCTAAGCCTAAACCAAGCGGCATGAATCCGAAGGATGCGGAACAAAAATTACAGGCTTTGTTGGAAAAAGAAAAAGCCCTGCAGGAAAAACTTCATAAAGTAGGTTCATCCTCCCCCGACAAACCCGAAAAAGACTGGTAATTATGCCGGCGTATCTTTGCCGCCTCAATCAATATAATTTTCATGGAATTTTATTGCGAATCGCTCAACGCTTATCAACGCCTCCGAACCAGGGAAGTAAAGGTGGGTAAGCTGCTGATCGGTAACAATAACCCGGTGCGCATTCAAACGATGACTACTACAGATACTATGGATACAGCGGCCACTGTAGCTCAATCGATCCGTTGCATTGAAGCCGGGGCAGAGCTTGTACGCATTACTGCACCTTCAAAGAATGAAGCGGAAAATTTGCGCAAGATCAGTGATGAGTTGCATCAACGTGGCTATGATACGCCCCTGGTTGCAGACATTCATTTTACACCTAACGCTGCGGAGATCGCCGCCCTTATCGTGGACAAAGTACGGGTCAACCCGGGAAACTATGTAGACAAAAAAAAGTTTGAACAGATCGATTATACGGATGAGGAATATTCCGAAGAGATAGAAAGAATTACGGATCGGTTTACACCGCTTGTGCTGATCTGTAAAGCAAGGGGCACTGCGATGCGCATCGGTACCAATCACGGCAGCCTCAGCGACCGTATCATGAGCCGGTACGGGGATACACCCACGGGTATGGTAGAAAGTGCGATGGAGTTTTTGCGCATAGCAAGAGGGGAGGATTATCATAACATCGTGCTCAGTATGAAGAGCAGTAACCCCATCGTGATGGTGCAGGCATACCGATTGCTCATTGCCCGCATGAATGAAGAATTCGGCGAATGCTATCCACTGCATTTGGGAGTTACGGAAGCCGGCGACGGGGAAGACGGTCGCATAAAATCTGCTATCGGTATCGGCAGCCTTATGGAAGACGGTATCGGAGATACGATTCGCGTAAGCCTTACAGAAGATCCCGAATTTGAATTGCCGGTTTGTAAAGATCTGGCAGAAAGATATGCCCGGGCCGCGGAATGGTCTGCCGGGAGGTTACCGGAGAACGGGATCAACCGCCCGATGTTAGCCTACTCTCCTTTTGAGTATCGCCGGAGAAATACAAATGCCGTACATAATATCGGGGGCACAAATGTCCCGATCGTTATGGCTGATTATATGCAGGCAGAAAACATCAGTCCTGCGGACCTGCAGGCAATAGGGTATCGGTATGATGCCATGCCGGACAAATGGAATATTTCCGACAGCGCTGCGGATTATATTTATACCGCTGATAAAAAACTGGATTTTTACCTGCCGGGTACCCTGAATATTATTTGCAATGCTGCTGTTTGGAAAACTGTAACCGGGAACCGGGAAAAATATTATCCCTTATTTTTCGGAAATGAATTTGCTGCTGCGGAGGAAATTCATCCGGAATTAAATTTCATTTCTTTGAATGTTGACGCGGATAACGCCACTCTTTTGGAAAAGATCCGGGATAACAGTAACGTGGTGCTTTGTATTTATTCGGGCAAAAAAAATGCCATGCAGCAGATGCGGAGTTTTGTAAATGACCTGATGCTGCAAAAAATAAATTGCCCGGTGATCATTGCTGTGGAAAGTATGCAGGATTCCATTGATGCACAACTGATCGAATTTTCCGTTACTGCCGGCGGGTTGTTGCTGGATGGGATGGGTGACGGGATATGGCTGATCAACGACCCTTCAAAGATCATAAATGATACGGTAAGCGGCAGAACTTACCTGGACACAACAAATAATCACCGGTTTTTGAATAATACTTCTTTCTCGGTTTTGCAGGCGGTGCGTACGCGTATCTCAAAAACGGAGTATATCAGTTGTCCGAGTTGCGGCCGTACTTTGTTTGACCTGCAGGAAACCACCACGAAGATCCGCAACGTAACCAATCATTTAAAAGGTTTGAAAATTGCTGTTATGGGTTGTATCGTAAACGGCCCGGGTGAAATGGCTGATGCAGACTTCGGGTATGTGGGAAGCGGCTCAGGCAAGATCACCTTATACCGCGGTAAAGAAGTCATGAAACGCAATATTCAATCTGAGGTAGCCGTAGATGAACTCATTAATTTATTGAAAGAAAGCGGTGTCTGGATAGAACAGGAGGTTTCGCACGATCATTGATCATTTTAAAATTATCCGTTGAATACAGATATTCTTGTTATAGGTTCAGGTATTGCCGGGCTTACCTATGCGCTAAAAGTTGCGCAGGAGATGCCGGGGAAAAACATTACCGTGCTAACAAAAGCACAGAGTGATGAAACGAATACCAAGTATGCCCAGGGCGGTATCGCCGGCGTAACTAACCTTGATCATGATAGTTTCGAAAAACATATTACTGATACCCTGATAGCGGGAGATGGCCTCTGCAACCCGCGCGTGGCGGAGATCGTCGTAAAAGAGGGTGTAGACCGTATCAATGAATTAATATCCTGGGGAGCGCAGTTTGATAAGGACCCGGAAGGGGATTACCGTCTCGGGAAAGAAGGGGGGCACAGCGAGAACAGGATCCTGCATCACAAAGATGTGACCGGTAAGGAAATGGAACGTACTCTGTTGGAAGCCATAAAAAAAAGCAGCAACATCAGGTTGATCAGCCATTGCTTTGTATTGGATATTATTACACAACACCATCTCGGATACCTGGTCACTAAATCCACTCCTGATATCGAATGTTACGGGGTATATGTACTGAACCTGGAAACCAATCAGATTGAAAAGATCACCGCAGACGTTACGCTGCTTGCCACAGGAGGCAACGGGCAGGTATACCGCAGCACCACCAACCCTGCGATTGCGACGGGCGACGGAATTGCCATGGTGTACCGTGCAAAAGGACGGATAGAAAATATGGAGTTCATACAGTTTCACCCGACAGCATTATATGAAGCCGGCGTACGCGGACAATCTTTCCTGATAACAGAAGCGGTGAGGGGCGACGGCGGTATTTTGCGCAACGCAGCAGGAGAGGCGTTTATGGAAAGATATGATGAACGCCGGGACCTGGCGCCGCGGGATATCGTAGCACGCGCCATTGATAATGAAATGAAGATCAACGGAACTGAATTTGTGTACCTGGACTGCCGGCATATGGATCAGGAAAAATTCCGTGAGCATTTTCCAAACATCCATGCGAAATGCCTGGCTATCGGTGTGGATGTGTCAAAAGATATGATCCCCGTTTCGCCTGCCGCTCATTACAGCTGCGGGGGTGTGAAGACCGATGAGCATGCACGAACCGGCATCCGCAACCTTTATGCAGCAGGGGAATGTGCCAGTACAGGCCTTCACGGGGCCAATCGGCTGGCCAGTAATTCCCTGTTGGAGGCAATGGTATTTGCACACCGTGCATTTATCGACACGGTCAGGTCTTTTAATGAACAACCCTCTCAAACGGAAATTTCAGGTATACCGGATTGGAATGCAACCGGAACAAGCGCACCGAAGGAAATGATCCTCATTACCCAAAGTTTGAAAGAGATGAAATTGCTGATGAGCGATTATGTGGGGATCGTAAGAAATAATGAGCGGTTAAAAAGAGCCACCCGACGTATAGACCTGTTGCATGAGGAGACAGAATACCTGTATGAGCGTACGGTTGTGTCCCCGCAGTTATGCGAGCTTCGCAATATGATCACGGTTTCTTTCCTGATCATTAAAAGTGCGGAACTCCGAAAAGAAAGCAGGGGCCTGCATTATAATACAGATTACCCGGAAAAATCCGGTATCCTTCAGAATACAATACTATAAGGGCCATCGTGAAGCCGGGGAGCAACGATACCGGCATCAGAATTTAATTCACGGTCTGCATTCTCTCTATAACTTTGCCCTGACAATAATTTCGCATGTACTATCTGTTATACGGCTCACTATATTTAATATCGCTGTTGCCGTATTTTATCCTTTACCGCCTGAGCGACCTTGCTTTTTTTATCCTGTTCCATTTGGTCGGTTATCGCAAAAATATTGTTTACGATAACCTTAATATTGCCTTTCCTGAAAAATCATCTGAAGAAAAAAAGAGAATAGCCATACAGTTTTACAGGAATTTAACCGACAATTTTATTGAAACGATCAAGCTGCTCAGCCTCCCGGAGAAAAGTTTTGTAAAGCGTGCATCCATCAATTTTGCTGATGCAAAAAAATTGGAGGATAAAGGATTAAATATTCAATTCCACAGCGGGCACCAGATGAACTGGGAGTATGCCAGCCTTGCGATCTCCCGTTCGCTTACTATACCATGGCTTGCTGTTTATATGCGTATCGATTCCAAACCTTTTGAGCGGCTGTTCCTGAAGATCAGGAGCCGCTTCGGTGCCGTAATGGTAGAGAAAGATAAGTATCCCGTCATGATGCCGATGTTAATGAAACAACAATATGCACTCGGGCTTATCGCGGATCAGAATCCGGGAATAGTAGAGAAAGCATATTGGTTGAATTTTTTCAACAAGCCTGCGCCCTTCCTCATCGGCCCCGAAAAAGGTGCGGTACGATATAAGACCGCTGTTGTTTTTGTAAATATTATTAAGTTAAAAAGGGGCTATTATCATTTTGACTGCAAACTAATCACGGACGACGGCAGCAAAACGACTCATGGGGAGCTAACCCGTCAATACCGCGACTTTCTCGAAGAAGGAATACGTCAGTACCCGGACAACTACCTCTGGAGTCACCGGCGCTGGAAGCGCGATTGGGTAGAATATTTTGAAAGAAGATGGGTTGACACAGCAGCGCATCCTTAAAAAAGTTCCGCACCTGGAGGAATGTTCCCGGAGATCAGTTAAGCACGCTCGTATCTTTTTCTATGATGGCGGTTTTTTCATCTTTGATCTTACTCCATCCTCCCAACACATTCCGAAGATTGTGAAAGCCTTCTCTTTTAAGAATAGAAGCGGCAATTACGCTACGGTATCCGCCGGCGCAGTGCACATATAGATTTTGACTGTCTTCAAACTGTGCCATTTGTGCCACATCTGTCATTTCATTGAGCGGGAGATTTACGGCATCTCTTAAATGTCCGTCTGCATATTCGGTTTCCCTTCGCACATCCACTACAACAAGGTTCGGGTCGTGCGGAAGATCCATCATAAGTTCATCCGGCTCTACATCAATGATCATATCCGTCTTCTCACCTTTAGCGGCCCATCCCTCAAATCCGCCTTCAAGATAGCCGGCCATTTTATCAAACCCTACCCTGGATAAGCGCACAACGGATTCTTCTTCTTTTCCCGGTGTGGTAACAAGGATTATTTTCTTATCAAAAGGCAATATCGTACCTGCCCATTCAGCAAATCTTCCTTCGAGCCCGATAAAGAGGGAACCCGGGATAAAGCCCTGCGTAAATTCGGCTGCTGTCCGGGTATCCAGGATAATTACATCTTCTGCTGCTGCTGTTTTAAAATCGTCGATGCTCAGCGGAACCGTGCCACGGATCTTTACTTCTTCTATAGCATCATATCCTTTTTGGTTGATCGCCGCATTCACGGAGAAATATTTTGGTGCTGCAAGGAGACCGGAAGTAACAGCCTTTATAAAATCATCTTTGCTTTGCGGTTGCAGGGCATGATTTGTTTTTCGCTCTTCCCCGATGGTGCTGAAAGTGTTAGGCCCAAGGTTTTTACCGCAGCTGCTGCCCGGACCGTGCGCAGGATATACGATCACATCATCCGGTAAAGGAATGATCTTGTTGGCAAGGGTATCATACATGATCGCTGCAAGGTCTTCACTGCTCATATTACCGCTGCTAAGGTCCGGCCGGCCCACATCTCCAACAAAAAGGGTATCTCCTGTAAAGATCGCATGAGGCTTATCCTTTTCATCTTTCAATAAATAACAGGAGCTTTCCAATGTATGACCCGGGGTGTGCAGCACCTGCAGACTTATTTTTCCCAGGCGGTATACCTGTCCGTCAGCGGCATTTTCAGATTCGAAACCTGTGGTCGCTCCGGGCCCGAATATGATCGGTGCCCCGGTGGCCTTGCTCAGGTCTACATGCCCGCTTACAAAATCCGCATGGAAATGTGTTTCAAAAATATATTTTATGGCAGCCTTTCTTTCCTTTGCCAATTCAAGGTATTCCGTGATATCGCGCAGGGGGTCGATGATGGCAACTTCCCCGTTACTTTCAATATAATAAGCTGCTTCGCTGATACAGCCGGTATATAATTGCTTTATAAACATGTTTTCCGTTTTACCGGTGCAAGATAAAAATTAAAAAGCGGATGAAAAATCATCCGCTTTAAAAAGTAATGTTGTGGAATCTAGCTCACCAGGTCCTCCACCATAGTGGTGATCTCATCTATCCGTTTGTAATTAACTGTGTAGTAAATAAATTTTCCGTCACGTTGCGTGCTTACAATACCTGCTCTTCTTAAAATAGCAAGGTGCTGAGAGGCCACTGATTGCTCAAGGCGCATACGAACGTAAATTTCAGTAACGGTGATCTTTTTTTCGGTTTCGATAAGCGAAAGAATCTGCTGCCTCAGTTTATGATTAAGCGCTCTGAGCACCAGGGCTGCTTTTTTTAAATTGTGGTAGTTGATTTTGAGAACTTTATCTGTTGAAACCAATGTATTCTTAGTCTGCACTTCTGCCTGTGTAGCAACCATCATTTATTTGAGTTTTATACTTGAAGAAATTGATCATGCAAATATACGTTTCGATCGCCATTTGAGTTGTTCGTACTATGTTAAAAGTTGCATAATCAACCGTTATAAAAGTCTTTAACATACACGGGTGAAACAGAGTGAAAATCAGAAAAAATATTTTGTGCAAATTTTTTGTAAGAGAGCAAAGTCAGTGCTTTTATCGTGTTGCCCGTTTCACAATAAAAAGCATTTTCCGACGTTGTAAATTCACTGAATTTATCCGCGCCGCTACCCGAAAAAATTATTTTGTTTGCTTGCAATTCTGTGACAAAGGAATGTTTGTCAAGGATCATAGCACACGGAAATAATCGTTCATTAATCGTGCCGAATACAGTGCTGTAAAGCTTCTGATCGCCGGGCATCAATCATCGGGCAATATAAAAAATCTTTTTCTTTTCCGGTTTCCAACGCTGCAGCCTGTGCCATCATTTCAAGTGTCCCGATGCTGATCATTGGTTTTTTAAGTGCAAAACATAAACCTTTGGCTGCAGCAAACCCTACCCTGATACCGGTATAGGAGCCGGGGCCGGAAGAAACGGCAACAGCGTCAATGTCATGAATTTGTAAATTGGACTTTTCCAGAATTTCCCTGATGGCAATATGAAGAAATGATGCATGTTCTTTTTGAACAGGATTTGTTAAATGTTGCAACATTAAACCATCGCAGGAAATACTTACACCGGCTTCCGGAAGAGAAGTTTCAATATTCAGGATAATGCTCATCGGCTGATCATTAATTCTTTTTCGAGGGCAGGTGCGGCGGTATAACGGGGATCTTTGGCAGACAGCTTTTTAAGTAATGAGTCAATATTATTTAAACCAATCCGACGACTCCATTCAAAAGGCCCAACAGGATAATTAGTTCCCAATTTCATGGCGGTGTCAATATCAGCCTCACTGCTTACTTCATCCCCCTTTGCATAAAATGCTTCATTAATGATCATTGCCAACATTCGGCCGGTTACCAACCCGGGTTCATCCGGTACTGTTATGTATTGTCTTTGTAAGTATTGTAAGATGGCCCTTGCTTCCCTTGTTATTTTACCCGCGAGTTCCCATAATGGTTTTTCTATAAATCCCTGCCAGCCATTTACCCGAATTACATTACCCGGCATTTTTAATTCAGATAAGGAAAACACCATAGCATTGATAAAAACAGGAACACGCGTATTGCTGTAATCCATTTCGTAACTGTTATCCAACAGGTTAAAAAATGCATCTGCTCCCTGATCTTCCATAAAACTGTCCCCCGCCTTTACCCTTATCCATTCCGCTTCAGGTGCGGTGGCCCGCAAGGCTTCCCAACGCTGATCATCAGCCAGTACAATGAATTTCATTTTCAAACTTTCCGCAAAAATACGGGCTGAAAGAGGATATATTTGTTCTCTAAAATAAATTAAATGAACCGGGAAATCATCAACACAACAGCGGCGCCTTCTCCCATCGGGCCTTACAACCAGGCAATAAAGGCGGGTAATCTTTTATTTGTTTCCGGGCAGATAGCTATTGATCCCTCTTCAGGAAATTTAATTACAGACAGCATTGCAGCGGAAACACAGCAGGTGATGAAAAATATTACGGCCATTTTAAAAGAAGCGGGAGCGGGGTTCAATAATATAGTAAAAACAACGATCTTCCTCAGCGACATGTCACTATTTGCTGAAGTGAATGAAATTTACGGAGGGTATTTTACAGCAGAACATGGAGAATCACAACCGGTATTCCCTGCAAGGGAAACAGTGGCCGTTAAAGGGCTACCGAAAAATGTAAACGTGGAGATCAGCGTCATAGCTGCATTATAATATGATAGCAGTAACAGCCAAAGTGCACCCGATCCTTATTGAAACCTTAGAAAAAAAAGGCTTTGCAGTAGAATATCACCCGGAGATCAGCTATAATGAATTAATGGCGATCATACCGGAAGCAGAAGGATTAGTGATCACTACGCGGCTGAAGATAGATACAGCAATGATGGACCTTGCACCTAAATTGCGTTGGATCGGCCGCTTGGGCAGCGGTATGGAACTGGTAGATGTAGAGTATGCCGCATTAAAAAATATCCGTTGCTTCAGCAGTCCGGAAGGAAACAGGATTGCCGTAGCGGAACATGCCTTGGGCATGTTGCTGGCCATGCAAAATCACCTCTTCAAAAGTGCCAGGGAAGTTAAAGAAGGGAAATGGGTACGCGATGCAAACCGCGGAACGGAACTTAGCGGGAAAACGATCGGCATAATCGGGTACGGAAACACCGGTGATGCTTTTGCGAAATTGCTGTCTTCCTTTGATGTGACCATGCTGGCCTACGATAAATACAAGACCGGTTTCGGGGGCAAGTTCATTCGCGAAGCAGATATAGAACAGATCTGCCGGTATGCGGATGTTATCAGCTTTCATGTTCCGCTAAAAACAGAGACCCTCCATATGGCTAATGCCGGTTTTTTCGGCATGTTAAAAAACCGGCCGTTTATCATCAATACTTCAAGGGGAAATGTAATGGATACGGCAGCCCTTATTACTGCATTGGAAGAGAACAGGTTAAGCGGGGCCGCTTTAGATGTGTTGGAAAACGAAAGACCCGAAACCTACAGTCCGCTGCAACAACAGCAGATGGACTACCTGCTTGCCGATGACCGTGTATTGATCACGCCGCATATTGCAGGCTATAGCCATGAAGCTTTTTATAAAATGAGTATGGTGCTCCTTGAGAAATTGGATGCCCTTGAAAAGGAATAAAGATTAGGCGCAAAGGTTTATCCTATTTTCTTATATTTGTATCAACTACAACGCTCCGAATAATACGGAGCGTTGTATTTTTTTTGAAAAACGCTAAAATGTTTTTATGTCAGACACTACTAATTATGTAACACAGGATACTTTTGACAGGATGCAGACGGATCTTCATAAACTAAAATCTGTGGACCGCCCGGCTGCAAGTGCTGCCATCGGCGAGGCAAGGGAAAAAGGAGATCTTAAAGAGAATGCAGAATACGATGCAGCAAAGGAAGCACAGGGCCTGTTGGAAGCAAAAATAAACCAGTTGGAAGGCGCATTGGCCAATGCAAGGATCATCGATGAGGCTACCATTGATACAAGCAGGGTGAGTATCCTTACTAAAGTCACTGTTACCAACCTGGGCACTAAAAAATCCGTCACCTACCAGATCGTTTCTGAAACTGAAGCCGACCTTAAAGCAGGAAAGATCTCTGTGACCTCCCCGATCGGAAAAGGTTTGTTGGGAAAAGTAAAAGGTGAAACCGCCGAAGTGCAGGTGCCCGCCGGGATATTGAAGTTTAAGATCACAGATATTTCTGTTTAAATACCTTACAATATTCATAACCCGTTCACTGAAACCGAACGGGTTTTTTAATTAATGAAAAAAAGATCATGAGTGTATTTTCCAAGATCATTTCCGGGGAGATCCCGTCGTACAAAATAAAAGAGAACGATAAATTCATTTCGTTCCTTGATATAGATCCCCTGGTGAAAGGACATGTACTGGTGGTGCCGAAGATGGAAATAAATAAAATATTTGACCTGCCGGATGAGTACCTGTCTGAAATGCTTGTTTTCGCGAAACCCATAGCTGCGGCAATTGAGCGGGCTTTTGATTGCAGACGCTGCGGTATAAGTGTGATAGGCCTGGAGGTTCCGCATGCACATATGCACCTTGTACCGATCAATACCGCAGATGACCTGAATTTTACGAAACCAAAATTAATCGTCCCTGAAGATGAAATGAAGGAGATATTGGGGAAGATTTTACGGGAACTTTGATCATTTGAAAATAGATTACAGACATCAGATTGCAGACATCAGATTGCAGACATCAGATTGCAGACATCAGATTGCAGACATCAGATAACAGACTATAGACAACAAGTATCAGTGTAGCAGTAACAGATAAGAGATATTAAAACTTCCTTTATGGCCGGTCAAAATCTTACATCTTACATCTTAAATCTTACATCTTCCTTCACCTCACCCTCCTGGCTTTTTACTATAAAACTTTTCCAATCATTTTTTCCGCCCGCTGCCTGAAGCAAAGGAATACTTTGCTGGAAATGGTGACATACCGCTACGGCTAAAGCATCGGATGCATCGAATGATGCCGGCTCACCGGGGATCTTCAAAATAGTTTGCAGCATTTTCAATACCTGTTGCTTGTCCGCATTCCCGTTCCCGGTTATGGATTGTTTTATTTTTCGCGGGGAATATTCCGTCACCTTGAGGCCGGCCTGCATGGCGGCTGCAATAGCCACACCCTGTGCTCTGCCAAGCTTGAGCATGCTCTGCACATTTTTACCGAAGAACGGTGCTTCAATGGCAAAGCAATCCGGCTTATGTTCCGAGATCACCGCACAAACTCTATGGTATATCTGTTCCAGGCGTTCATAGGCATCATGTTTGGCAGAAAGCCGAAGGGTACCCATATCGATCATGGTAAGTGTTTTACCGTTCACTGAGATTATGCCATAACCCATGATGATGGTGCCGGGATCTATTCCTAAAATTATTTTTGACGGGTTTTGCAATGCTGAAGCTATTTTTACCTAAATTTTTTCCTGAACAAAAGTATCAAAATATTATTCAACAGGTTCCTGGGACCGCTGATCTTCCTGATCCTTTCGTGGAGCCTGTACAAGCAACTTGTAAATCAACCGGACCTCGGCAACAGGTGGGAGCAGATAAAGCAGGGCTTATCCACCCCCGGCTTTGTTTGCGTATGCCTGCTGATGTTATTGAACTGGGGCCTCGAAGCACGTAAATGGCAATTGCTTATCGCGCCTTTGGAAAAGTTATCTTTTGCCAATTCATTTAAAAGTGTGCTTGCGGGTTGCAGTATTACGATGCTTACACCAAACCGGGTAGGCGAATACGGTGGCCGTATATTGTATGTGAAAGAAGAACACCGGCTGGATGCCATTCCGCTCACCATACTCGGAAGCATCAGTCAACTCTTTGTGACCCTGGTGATGGGTACGGCAGGTCTTTTATTTTTAAAATTTTCCGGTGCCGGCGAAAAACTTTTTGTAATTCTTCCTTCTTACACAGCGGATATTTTTCTTGCTATAAGTATCAGCGGAGCTGTTTTCCTGATGCTTGTTTATTTACGCGTGAGTCTTTTGGTAAACCTGTTAACCAGGATACCTGTCCTTAAAAAATTTACCGCGCACATCATTTTGTTAAATGCATTTTCACGTAAACAATTGTTAAGAATCCTTTTTCTTTCTTTTTTACGTTACATGGTCTTTATTTTGCAATACGTGCTGCTGCTTGAAGTAATGCAGGTGGAAATAAGTTTTTTTACCTGCCTGATGCTCTTAACGGTATTTTACCTGGTGATGGCGATGGCGCCGACGATAGGATTCACCGAGCTTCCTTTGCGGGTGGCAGCAGGCCTTGGGATTTTGCAATTGTACAGCAATAATTCCGTCGGTATACAGGCTGCATCGCTTGGGATATGGATCATCAATCTTGCTGTACCGGCTATCACCGGGAGCCTGCTTATTTTGGGACTAAAAATCATGAAAGAAAAATGAAAAACTTTACAAAAACAATTGCTCTTGTCCTCGTGCTCGGTTCTACTGTCGCTGATGTTTCCGCACAAAGGAGCGAGTTCTGCGGAATTAAAAACACTTCTTTCAGGGCCGGAGAAAAAGTGGTGATGAAGGTATTTTACAGTGCGCTGGGTGCTTATATAGGTGCAGGAGAAGCTACGTTTACAACGGCACTGGAACGTTTTAACGGAAAACCGGTTTATCATGCGGTGGGAGAAGGGAAATCTTATGCCTTCTTTGACAAATTTTTCAAAGTGCGTGACCGCTATGAAAGCTATATCGATACCGGTAATATGTCGCCGTACAAATTCTTAAGGAACGTGGAGGAAGGCGGTCATAAAATTTATAACAACGTTACTTTCAACCAGGCAGCGAATACTGCTGTTAGTACCACGGGCGTATTTAAAATAACCGATTGTATGCAGGATGTGGTAAGTGCAATGTATTATGCAAGGAATATTGACTGGAATAAATACAAGCCCGGTGATAAAATACCTTTCGATATGTTTTTGGATAATGAGATCTACCACCTATATATCAGGTACATGGGTAAGGAAAAAATTAAGACCCAGTATGGGAAGTTCAATGCGATCAAGATCAAACCCCTGCTCATTAAAGGAACCATTTTCGAGGGCGGTGAAAAACTGACCGCATGGGTGAGCGATGACCCCAACAGGCTTATTCTTCGCGTAGAAAGCCCTATTTCCGTAGGGAGTATAAAAGTAGATATGATGTCTTATTCGGGGCTTCGATACCCGCTGAGTTCATTGATCTCTTTTCGGTAAAAAAAAGCTAAAAGAAGAAAAAGAGAAATAAGAATTATGCCCCCTTCTATAGGGGTCAGAGATCGCTCAACTTAAAACTCTCTTTCATCCGTATCCCCTTCTCCGTCATTTCCAATGTGCAACATTCTATGAGCGGATCGTGTTCGAAAAACAGTACATAATCGTTTTGCTGTGCTTCTGTAAGGAATGATTTTTTTTCATTTAATGTCGTAAGCGGAAACATGTCATAAGCCATCACGTAGGGAAGAGGAATATGGCCGGCTGAGGGCAAAAGATCAGCCATGAACAGGATATGTTTTTTTCGATAACTCACCTGCGGCAGCATCATAGCTTCTGTATGCCCGAATACCTGCCGGATCCCGATCTGCGGGGGGAAATCATTTTGATTTTGTTCGATAAATTTTAATTGCCCGCTTTCCATTAACGGCATTATATTCTCTTTAAGGAATGATGCTTTTTCCCGGTCATTCGGTGAGGTAGCTGTTTTCCAATGTCGCTCGTTCGTCCAGTAAGTTGCATTCTTAAAATTGGGCACAAGCCTGTCGCCTTCCCTAACTACTGCGCCGCCGCAATGATCAAAATGCAGGTGAGTAAGTATTACATCCGTGATATCATCTTTGGTGAAACCGTGTGCCGCAAGCGATTTTTCCAAGGTGTCATCTCCGTGGAGATAATAATGGCCAAAGAATTTCGCATCCTGTTTATTACCCATGCCGGTGTCTACAAGTGTAAGGCGCTGTCCGTCCTGTATGAGCAGGCAGCGAAGCGCCCAGCTGCACATATTATTTTCATCGGCGGGATTGATCTTGTTCCAAATGCTCTTTGGTACTACGCCGAACATTGCGCCGCCGTCCAGTTTAAAATACCCGGTGTTGATGGTAAACAGGTTCATTGATCAGGAATTTACAGTTGCTTTTTGTTTTTGTAATGCAGCATATAAAAAAATAAGTCCTATAACGAAAAACAGGATAAGGGATAAAACAGAATATTTCATACTCACCAACTCACCGATATATCCGAAGCTGAACATGCCTATCACAATAGCGAGTTTTTCCGAAAGGTCGTAATAGGTAAAATAAGAAGCGGTGTCCCGGGTCTCGGGCATCAGCTTGGCATAGGTGGATCTGCTGAGGGATTGTATACCACCCATTACAAGCCCGACTGCCACAGCCAACAGGTAAAAGCTGTATTCTATAGGTGTTTGCTGAGGGGCCAGGTCTTTTTCAAGTATTTCAGCTTTTTTTAAAAGCAGGATCTCTGCAGCGCTGTCATTCTTTTCTTTTGCCGCTGCCGCATCATTTTTTACATTTTTGATAGCGACATGTGCCGGTTGCAGAGGATCGGCCATCGACGCTGTTTTGAATGCTGCCAGGCAGATCAGGATCCACATCAGCACTACACCGATCAATACTTTCAAATTACCGAATTTTCCCGAGAGCCGGCTCATGAGGATCGCACCGGGGATGGCTACCAATTGTATGATCACTACAGTAATGATGAGTTTTGTGTCTTCCAGTTGTAGCAGTTTACTGCCGAATAAAGTAGCGGCCAGCATGACGGTCTGTACACCCATACTGTAAAAAAAGAAGGCCCTTAAAAAGCGCTTCAGCACAGGCAGGGTTTTGATCTCTCTATATATTTTTTTTGTTTCCAGGAAGCCGACCCGGAAAATATGTCTTCCTTTCCCCGCGGGAACCACTGTTTGAGGTAGTCTTGCAAAACTGATCTGTGCAAATCCAAACCACCAGATCCCTACCAATAAAAATGTGATCCTGGTGGCTTGACCGGAATCGGGCAGTAATAGGATCAATGCAAATCCGATCAGTTGCATGATGACGCTCCCGATATACCCGAAAGAAAATCCCCGGGCGCTGATCCTGTCGCGGTCTGCCGGTGCTGCGATCTCGGGGAGGTAGGCATTATAAAATACAAGACTGCCTACATACCCCATGGCTGCCATGATAAATGCAAAGATGCCGAGCCCGATCCGGGATACATCCGTAAAAAAGAAAAGTAATATGCAGCCTGTAGCCCCCATATAACAGAAAAACCGCATGAAATTCTTTTTATTCCCGCGGGTATCTGCCAGGGAAGTCAATACAGGATAGGAGATGGCTATGATCAGGTAAGCCGCCGCAAGACTGTAATTATATAATGAAGAATTGACAAAAGTTCTCCCGAGAAATGTTACTGTATCGGAATTGTTGTCATCCCGGGCAATCGCAATAAAGTAAATAGGGAAAAAGGTAGTGGTGATAACAAGATTATAAACGGAATTCGCCCAGTCGTACATGGCCCAGCCGTTCACAATTTTTTTGGAAGCCGTTTGCATGGTAAAAAATTAGGAGCATTGAAAGTAAGAAAAAATAATTCAACCGTTATGCCCGTATATAACCCTTGTAGATAAGCAGAAGCAGCACCAGGCCGGCAATGATCCGGTATATGCCCCACACTTTAAAACCGTACTTTTTTACAAAACCTATAAAAAACTTAATGGCAAGAACGGCCACGATAAATGCAATGACATTTCCGACTGCTAGCAATTTTATTTCTTCATTGGTAAAACCGCCGGCGTCTTTATAATATTGCAGGAGTTTATAACCCGTGGCGGCCAGCATGGTAGGCACCGCAAGGAAGAAGGAGAATTCCGCTGCTTCGCCGCGCGTAAGCCGTTGCTGCATTCCGCCGATGATGGAAGCAGCACTGCGACTTACCCCGGGTATCATTGCAAGGCATTGCCAGATCCCGATGATAAAGGCATTCACCGGTTTTATCTCCTCTTCTTTCCTGATCACCGGTTTAGTAAAAAGTTTATCAATAAAAAGCAATACGACACCGCCGATCAGCAATGCATAAGCAACAGTAGTGGCACTGTCCAATAAAGCATCTATTTTTTTTGAAAATAAAAATCCCAGCAAGAGCGCAGGAATGACACCGATCATCAGCTTCAGGTAAAATCGGAAGTTGGAGAAATTAAAGAATTTTTTCCAATATAATACCACTACGGCAAGTATAGCGCCCAATTGAATGACCACCGTAAAAACTTTTACAAAATCTGTTTCCTCTACCCGGAGGAACCGCTCTGCAATGATCATATGGCCGGTTGAAGAGACCGGGAGGAATTCCGTAAGCCCTTCAACGATGGCAATTACAACAGATTGAAAAAAAGTCATTGAAATTTGGTTTAATTACCGAAATAAAAAATGCGCAGAAAAATCAGCGCATATAATTATTTTTTTTAAAGCACGGCGGTACTAATTATTAATGTTCTTCTCATACCCCGTCTTTTTCATGATCCCTATGATCTCCAGTATAAACCCTGCAATAATAAGGATCGGGGCAATGGTTATCCGCGTGGTACTGTATACTTCATTCGGGTCAAAGACTTTCGGGTCGCTGCTTTTGCCGCCTGCCATCAGGAAGAAGCCCAAGGCAAGGGATACCAGCCCGGCAAGCATCCACATATAATTTTCCCGGCTAAATAAATTGTTGTTGGAAATAACGGTCTCTTTCTTCTCTTTAAGCATAAAAAAAATTATGGGTGCAATTTAAAGTGTTTGTTCTTAATACAGGTCATCAAGTTTAAGCTTCAGGTATTTGATCACAGCACGATGGGTGCTGAAAAAAGTGATCGTGATACCCAGCACTATGATGATGGCGAACAGGACGAGCAGGCCGGTATTATCGTGCAACAGTTTAAAATCGGGAATGAATTTTTCGATAAGCAATACAGAACCCCACACAGCTACTATGGCTATAGCTGAAGCCACCAGCCCGTTGATAATGGCCCGTTGATTGATCGGCTTCGCGATGAACCACCTTGTTGCACCCACCATCTGCATGGTCTTAATGAGGAACCGGTTACTGTACATGGCCAGGCGGATGGTATTGTCAATAGAAAAAACCACGAGGATTGTAAGGATGATCGCCGCTATTAGAAATATGACGGCGGCGGTCTTTACAAATTTGCTCACTTTCATGACCGTCTCCGTGGGAAACTGGAACTCGGAAATAACTCCCGGGAATGCTGTCTGAAGATTTGCGGCAAGCAGGTTCAGGCTGTCCTTTTCCACATAATTTGCTTTCACATAAAAATCTATGCTTTCGGGCAGGGGATTATTACTGAGGAATTGTTTCCAGGTGCTGTCATTTTCAGCATTCCATTTCTGCATGGCCTTTTCCTTGGTAACATATTCCACGCGGTTTGCATAAGGCAGTGCACTGATATATTGTGTGAGGCTGTCAATCTTCTTTTTCGGAGCGTCCCTGTTCAGGTAAGTATGCACCTGTATGCTTTCTTTCAGGTAGTCACCCGTCTTGCGGAGGTTTAGAAAGAACCAGCCCACAATTCCGAAAAGGAAGAGCACTAATGAGACCCCGATGATCGCATACACATAGCTGGGCTTACTTCTTTTACTGGATGCTTTTCCGAATTGGGCCATATATAAATTATTCGACTGTTGGTTATTAAAAAGGGCAGGCAGACAAAAATAAAGGTTTTTGTATTGTTTGGTTTAATTTTGACCACGGTCCTGAAGGACGGTCAAATATATTTTAAGCCGGCCAATAACGCTGCTTTCTATTTGTTAAAAAGATTTTTCCTGCCCGGGTTCCGGGGAATCAAAATAAATTTTAAATACTTTTCTCATTCATGGAGTACGATTTCAGGGCTATAGAAAAAAAAAGGCAGCAACAGTGGAAGGATTCTGAAGCATATAAAGTAAGCAATGATTCTGATAAGCCCGCATTTTATGTTTTGGATATGTTCCCTTATCCCAGCGGTGCAGGCCTTCATGTTGGCCATCCGCTCGGTTATATCGCGAGCGATATTTACAGCAGGTATAAAAGACTGAAAGGATTTAACGTGCTTCACCCCATGGGCTTCGACAGTTTTGGACTTCCGGCAGAGCAGTATGCATTAGAGACCGGTCAACACCCTGCAGTAACCACAGAAAAAAATATTGAAACGTTTAAAGCGCAGCTTGATAAGATCGGTTTTTGTTACGACTGGAGCCGGGAGGTACGCACCAGCGAACCGGGTTATTATAAATGGACGCAATGGATCTTCCTGAAACTCTTCAACAGCTACTTCTGCAATACACAAAAGAAAGCAAGACCCATAACTGATCTTATTGAGAAATTTGCAACCAAAGGGAACAAACATTTTTCCGCCGAAGAATGGAATGCATACAACAAACAACAGCAGGAAGAAATATTAATGAAACGGCGTCTTGCATTTTCTGCTTTCGGCGAAGTGAACTGGTGTGAAGCCCTGGGTACTGTGCTGGCCAATGATGAAGTTGTCAATGGTGTAAGTGAAAGAGGGGGCCACCCGGTGGTAAAAAAGAAGATGCGTCAATGGTACCTACGCATCACAGATTACGCTGATCGCTTACTGGAAGGCCTGGAAACAGTGAATTTCAGCGATGCCATGAAAGAAATGCAGCGGAACTGGATCGGGAAAAGTGAGGGAGCGGAGATGGTGTTTGACCTCATCCCCGCCCTTCTCCACGGGATGGAGAAGGGTGACGACGAGAGCGACAGGATGGGGACAACATTGTTTCCTAAGTATAATATTTCATCTCCACAGCAATATGAATTTGCTAAGTTGAACAGGAAGGAATATACAGAGGCGGAGAATATTCTTTGGCAGGAATTGCGTAACAACCAATTGGGGGTAAAGTTTCGTCGCCAACATCCCATCGATGCATATATAGCAGATTTCGTTTACCTGCAAAAAGCATTGATCATAGAAGCAGATGGAGGTTACCATCATTCCCCTGAACAGAAATTATATGATGAGGACCGTGAGAGGATCCTGAAGGAGATAGGGTTTACAATATTGCGATTTACAAATGCAGAAATCCTAAATACCCCGAAAAAGGTAATTTTCGATATTCGTCATGCACTACAATCAGCAAATTCTAATACTGATAAAGAATTTTTAAAGAGTCCCGATCTTAGTCACCCCTCTCCACCCCCCGGAGGGCAGGGGGTGAGGGTCTACACCACCCGCCCGGACACTATCTTCGGCGTGGATTTTCTTGTCCTCGCGCCCGAGCATGCATTGGTATCTCAGATCACCACTGCAGAACAAAAACCTGCGATCGATGAATACCTCAGTTACGTAAAATCCAGAAGTGACCGCGAGCGGCAGGCGGAGGTGAAGCAGATCACCGGTTGCTTTACCGGGGCTTATGCGAAAAACCCTTTCAACGGAAAACCGATACCGGTATGGATCGCGGAGTATGTACTGGCCGGTTACGGAACCGGTGCTATCATGGCCGTACCCTGCGGCGATCAGAGAGATCATTTATTTGCAAAGCATTTTAATATTCCCATCACCAATATCATCGGCAGTGATTACAATGGGGAAGAAGCTAATCCTACAAAAGAAGCCATACTGGAAAATTCAGATTTCCTCAATGGCATGTTGATGAAAGATGCTATTGCAGTGGCCATAAACAGGATCGAAGAATCGGGTATGGGGAAACGCAAAGTAAATTACCGCATGCGTGATGCAGGTTTTAGCCGGCAGCGTTATTGGGGTGAACCCTTTCCGATCTTATGGAAAGACGGTGTGGCTATTGCTATGAAAGAATCGGATCTTCCGGTGGAACTTCCTTACGTCGAAAAATATGGCCCCGGACCCGAAGGCGAAGGGCCGCTGGCAAATATTAAGGACTGGATCACTCCCCTCTCTACAGGTGGAGAGGGGTTGGGGGTGAGGGAAACCTCCACCATGCCCGGTTATGCAGGCTCATCATGGTATTTTCTCAGATATATGGATCCGAAAAATAACGAAACTTTTTGCGACCGCAAAGCAAGCGATTATTGGGGACAGGTAGATGTATATGTGGGGGGCACAGAGCATGCTGTTGGCCATTTATTGTACAGCCGCATGTGGACGAAAGTTCTGTTTGACCTGGGCCTGATAGGATTTGATGAGCCGTTTAAGAAACTGGTAAACCAGGGTATGATACAGGGGAGCAGCAGGTTTGTGTATAGGCTCAACGGCACGAATACCTTCATTTCCTCCGGCTTAAAAGATCGTCCGGAATATGCAGGGTTAATTGACAACATTCATGTTGATGTAAACATAGTGGACGGAACAGCATTAAAAATTGAAGAATTTATAAAATGGAAAAACGGTGAATTTGAAAACGCGGTTTTTATTTTAGAAGATGGAACCATCAATGCCCCCCTCTCCACTCGCGGAGAGGGGTTGGGGGTGAGGTCAGAAGCAAAATACATATGCGGTTCCGAAGTTGAAAAAATGTCCAAATCAAAATACAATACCGTAAACCCGGATGTATTGGTTGACAAATACGGTGCAGATACTTTCCGCATGTACGAAATGTTCCTCGGTCCGGTAGAACAGAGCAAACCCTGGGATACCAAAGGTATTGAAGGCGTGCACCGTTTTCTTAAAAAACTTTGGCGGCTTTTCTTTGATGAACTTAAAGGAAAAGTTTGGAATGAAGAGAAGGCCTCCGATGCAGAACTAAAAGTCCTGCACAAGACCATTAAAAAAATAGAGCAGGATACCGAAAACTTTTCTTACAACACAGCTGTAAGTGCATTCATGGTTTGTGTAAATGAACTTACAGATCTTAAATGTCATAAGAAAGAGATACTCGAAAACCTCCTGATCCTTCTTACGCCTTACGCGCCACATATTGCGGAGGAACTTTGGCATGCATTGGGAAATAGCGGCTCTGTGCTGGATGCCACTTATCCAAAACTTGAAGAAAAGTTTTTAGTAGAAGTCGTGAAGGAATATCCTGTTTCTATAAATGGCAAGTTGCGCACGGCCATTAATCTTCCCACGGAAACCAATGCAGACGATGCCGAGAAAGCCGTGTTGGCCAATGAGACCGTACAAAAATGGCTGGAAGGAAAAGCGCCGAAGAAGATCATTTTTGTGAAAGGGAGGATGATCAACCTGGTAGTATAATAAAACAGATTCGCGTGTTTAGTAATTCAAAATTCAAAATTTAAAATTCAAAATTCAACATTCCCATGAATACCGAACTTGAATTCGTTCTCCAAAAATATAAGCCTACCTACCATCCCGTTATTAAGATGGATAATAAAAAAGACGGGATCCATCCCTTGGATTTTACTGTGACCAATACCGAGATCACGGAAGAACTTATTGCAGATACCGGGCATTTTTCTAAATACATCAACCGGAAATTGCATGATGCAAAGGCAGTCTACGGTATCGGAGGGTATAACGAGGATCGTGTATTGTACCGGCGGAGTAAGCTTTTCAGCGGTGCGGCAGAACGCAGTCTGCACCTCGGCGTTGATATTTGGGGGCCGGAAGTTACAGCAGTATATGCCCCGCTGGGCGGGATGGTGCACAGCTTCGCATTTAATAATAATTTCGGCGATTACGGCGCAACGATCATCCTGCAACATAATTTAGATACCACTGCTTTTTATACGTTATACGGGCATCTTTCCCTCGCAGATCTGACCGATATGCGTACCGGTAAATTCATAACAAGAGGCGAAGTGATCGGTCACTTTGGTCCGCCGGAAGAGAACGGCAGTTGGCCACCCCACCTGCATTTCCAGGTGATCCATGATATCGGTTTTTATGAAGGCGATTTCCCCGGGGTTTGTGATCCGCTCACTGCAGAAAAATTTCTTAAGAATTCTCCCGATCCCAATTTGTTGCTGGTGTTTTGATTTCGGATAACAACCATTACGCTATCTGTATTAAACCTTCTTTCCCTGCATCAAACTATAACCTTTCTTTTTAATTTGTTAAGGGCTCCAAGCGTTTAATAGCTTAATTTTGCATCGATAAATTTTGTTGAATGGAGATTAAGAGCGGAGAACTTTTACAGCGGATCAACAGCCCGGCAGACCTCAAAAAAATGAGCAAGGAAGATATGCTCAAAGTTTCCGCGGAACTGCGTCAGTATATCATTGATGTGGTGAGCGTATACGGTGGTCATTTCGGCGCAAGTCTCGGCGTAGTAGAATTATCCGTTGCATTACATTATGTTTTCAATACCCCCTACGACCAACTGGTATGGGATGTGGGCCATCAGGCTTACGGGCATAAAATATTGACGGGCAGAAGAGATGCCTTTCCGTCCAACAGGAAGTATAACGGCCTCAGCGGTTTCCCGAAACGCAGTGAAAGCGACTATGACACTTTCGGCGTAGGACATTCTTCCACCTCTATATCGGCTGCATTGGGAATGGCCATGGCCTCCCAATATAAAGGAGAAACGGACCGCCAGCATGTCGCGGTGATCGGTGACGGCGCAATGACCGCAGGCATTTCATTTGAAGCGATGAACCATGCCGGCATTGAAAAAAGTAATGTGCTCATTATTCTGAATGATAACTGCATGAGCATCGACCCGAACGTGGGCGCCCTTAAAGAATACCTTACAGATATCACGACTTCACATACGTACAATAAAGTAAAGGATGATGTGTGGAAGTTGCTCGGCAAACTTCCCGTGGGCAAGACCTTTACCCGTGCTATGGCCGCTAAACTCACTGATGGATTGAAAGGAATGGTGAGCAGCAGCAGCAATTTATTTGAAGCCCTGAAGCTTCGTTATTTCGGACCGATAGACGGGCATAATGTTATTAAACTAATTGAGACCCTGCAGGATCTGAAAAATATCCCGGGGCCGAAACTGCTGCATATTAAAACCATAAAAGGAAAAGGATATGGCCTTGCAGAACTGGATCAAACAAAATGGCACGCGCCCGGTTTGTTTGATAAAGTGACGGGAGAGATCATGAAGAAAAAATTTGATCTTCCGCAGGCTCCTAAATACCAGGATGTATTCGGGCATACCATTATTGAGCTTGCAGAAAAAAATGAAAAGATCATAGGTATAACGCCTGCCATGCCAAGCGGCTCCTCGTTAAAATACATGATGGAGCAAATGCCGGACCGTGCATTTGACGTAGGTATCTGCGAGCAACATGCTGTTACACTCAGCGCCGGCATGGCTACGCAGGGATTACGTGTTTTCTGCAATATCTATTCTTCCTTTATGCAGCGTGCATATGATATGGTCATTCATGATGTGGCCATTCAAAAATTGCCGGTGATTTTCTGCCTTGATCGCGCCGGTTTGGTTGGCGAAGACGGACCTACACACCATGGTTGCTACGATATTGCGTACATGCGTTGTGTACCCCATATGATCGTAAGCGCACCTATGAATGAATCGGAATTGCGTGACCTCATGTATACCGCCCAGTTGGAAAAAAACCAACTGCCCTTTTCTATTCGTTATCCGCGCGGTGAAGGCGTGATGCCCGAGTGGCGGACAGAAATGAAAGAAATATCAATCGGTACCGGCAGAAAATTAAAGGATGGGGAAGATATTGCGATCCTTAGTTTTGGCCACCCCGGTAATTTTGCCGCCGCGGCGATACGCGATGTAAAAAAAGAAGGCATCAACCCTGCGCATTATGATATGCGTTTTGCAAAGCCCCTTGATAAAGCGATGCTGCATGAGGTGTTTCAGGCATTCAATAAAATTATAACGGTAGAAGACGGAACTGTTGTCGGCGGCTTCGGTTCCGCAGTTTTGGAATTCATGAATGAGCACGGTTATAAAGCCGACGTAAAAATAATGGGTATCCCGGATCGGTTGGTGGAGCATGGTTCACCGAAACAACTCTACGATGAGATCGGTATCGATGCGAACGGTATTGCCGCGATGATCAGGGTAGTGTCCAATATTACCGCGGACCTGTCTCAAAAAACGATCACCGGCACAGGGTAATAAGAGGCTGTTACCTTCCTCCGGCCGGCCCCCGGTAATTCCTGCATTCAAATACCAAAAATTTCCTGATCGCTTTGCCGTTTTTCATAATGATGATCGGATCCGTTTCAATTACGCTTTCGAAATGTTCCTGCAACGAAGGGGGAAATTGATTTTCCTTCCCTTCATTGCTGAAGCGCGGTACGGAATTGATAAAGAAAGCATCTCTCCCTTTCAATAGGGCAAGATCTGTTCCGATGTAATCAAATTGCAGTGCGGGCTCGCCGATCACATTTCTCCCGTAAACAAATTCGGGTAAATAAAAGTTGAGTACAGCGGAAGTTTTATAATCATCAGCAGCAAATATGAACCGTTCAGGGTGTTTGCTTTTAAGTGTATCTACCTGCTTTGCCAGGTCATCCCATCCGATCCAGGTATCATCTGATCTAATGGGCACAGGATAAAGTACCACTTCAGCAGCGAGCATCAAATGCACCGCTAAAGAAAAAATTACCTGGAGCCTGATCAGCCGTTGCGTTGCGTAGATACTTATTAAAATGATACCGGTAATATAGGCCGGCATCATCCAGTTTAATTTTACCCAGTAGATCCAGGAGACAGCCAAAAAGCCAAGAAATACCGGGAGGAAAAAGCAGAACAAAAACAGTTTTTCCGGCGTAATGCGGAGGCGTTTTACGATATGCTTATTGAAAGTTTTATATAAGATAAATATAAGAAAGAAAAAAAGTATGGGCATGAGGATAGCGGCCTGGTGACCCAACACGCCAAAAAAACCGACCGGGTTAATGTGTACGGAACCGGCCCGCTCGGAAGATTGAAATTTAAATGAAGCAAAGTTGTTCTCTATATTCCAGATAATCACGGGCAATGCGGTGATAAATAAAAACAGGATTGATATCCAAGGCCCCGGGGAAAAGAAAAGCCTGCGGTATTTATCGGACACAATCAGGAATAAAATAAGCCCTGCCGGCAAAAAAATCGCAGTATACTTACTGTCAAATGCTAATCCCATCCAAATCCCTGCAAGTATCCAATGATAATGCCTGTTTCGGAATATGGCATCGTGTAAAGACAGGAGTGATAAACAGGAAAATAAGATCAGCGGAACATCAGGGGTGGAAACCAACGATAGAATAGTGAGCATCAGGGTCGAAAAAAAAATGATCACGGCATTGCCCGCTCGTTGACCGCTGAGGAATCGCCGGGAAAGAAAATAAAAAGCAACTACAGATAACAGTGAAATGAAGGTATCAGCCAATTTGATAACAAATACATGCTTGCCGAAGATCTCCGTGAAGATCCTGATGATATACGCTAAGGCAGGTGGATGATCAAAATAGGATAAAGCCGGGTGTTGGGAATAAAAATAATAGTAAGCATCCTGCGGCATCAGGCCCATCAGGCTGATAAATAATAGCCGGAGAAAAAAAATTGCCAATACCCCAAAAAGAATCGTCCTGTTTTTCCGGATTCCTGATAAAAGATTTTTCAGCATATGATGGAGCGGCTGTTAGTTTGGCGGATTAAAGAAACGAAAATATAGTTGTTTCCCTGTGCCCAACAAAAAAGAGAAGACTTTCGTCCTCTCTTTTCTTATCAAAACAAATGATCGTGTTACTTATTGTTACTGCCCATTTTTGCTTCTATGCTCAGGGTGGCGTGCGGTACCGCACGTAACCGTGCTTTATCGATCAGTTTGCCGGTGATGCGACAGATACCGTAAGTTTTATTTTCGATACGCATCAATGCTTTTTCAAGGTGGTCAATAAAAGTGATCTGGCGACTGGCCATTTGGCTCAATTGCTCCCTTTCCATACTCAGGCTTCCGTCTTCCATGGTCATGTAGCGGTTATCACCTTCATCTCCGCCCATATCATCCTTACGGGTGATTAGACCCTGCAGGTAAGTAAGCTCTTTTTTAGCAGAACCTAATTTACGCTGGATAAGTTCGCGGAACTCGGAAAGGTCGGAATCGCTGTACATTACAATCGGAGCACCCGGGTCAACGGGAGCCTGGTCCAGAACAGATTTGGTAAAATCCGGTTCGTATTTGCGGGAAGTTTTTGTATGGATCTTCGGCAAAACTACCGGCTTTTGTATGATCGGTTTTGCGGGCGGTGCTTTTACCGGGGCTTTTGCTACTGCCGGTGCTGCTGTTTTTACAGGAGCCGGTTTTGCCAAAGGTTTAGCGGATGCCTTTACCGGTGCCGCTTTTAAAGGTGCCTTTACAGAAACCGGTTTGTAGCCGGCTTCTTTGTATCTGTATTTTTCGTCAATTGTTTAACCTGTTTTTTTGCGGGTGCTGCTTTTTTAGCCGGAGCTTTTGCAGAACTCTTGTTTACGGATTTGACCGGTGCTTTTGCAACCGGTTTTTTTGCAGCGTGTTTCTTCGCTGATGCTTTTTTTACCGGTTTCGTGCCGGCTTTGGGTTTTGTTTTGGCGACCGGCTTTTTGGCGACCGGTTTTATCGCTGCTTTTTTTGCAGGAGCCGCCTTTTTAGCGGGAGTTGACTTGCCGCCCGATGGGCGATTAGGCTTTGCAGACACTGCTTTTTTGGCCGGTGTCGCCGCTTTTTTAGGTGCGGACTTCTTTACTGCAGGTTTTGCAGCGGATTTTTTAGTCGCCATAACTACTCACTGGTTTTTTGAACATTCACTGTTAGCCCGGTATCATTCACTTCAATTTGAACTCCTTCAGTTAATTGAGGTAAAAATTCAAGAGAATTCGCCAGAATTTCGGCGCAAATATAGCTTTTAAATTCAATTAATGATTCGGACAACCCTGCATTTTCACTGACCTGCACGTTTATACGGTCCGTAAGCTCTAAACCCGATTCCTTCCTGATATTTTGAATTCGGTTCACAAACTCCCTCGCATTTCCTTCATTTTGAAGGGCTTCGGTAATAGTTATATCCAAGGCCACCGTTAGACCGCCCTTAGAAGCGATCTCATATCCGGGTATTTCATCCGTTATTACTTCCAAATCTTCTGAATTTATAATAATATCTTCTTCATCCTTCGCTCGACCCACATTTAATACATAATCACCCTCCATAACTTTTTCAATAGTTGCATTATCAAATTTTTCGATTTCACCGGCTGCCCATTTCATTTTAGCGCCGAGTTTTTTCCCGAGGGTCTTAAAATTGGCCTTCGCCTTTTTGCGGATAAAATCATTTTCTGCATCCAGGATCTCCACTTCTTTGATATTGGTCTCTATCCGGATTATTTCCTCTACCAATTTAATATCAGCGGCCATCGCACTGTCGAGGGCAGGGATAAATACTTTTTGCAAGGGTTGTCTCACCTTGATATTAACCTTTTTACGTAAGGATAAGATCAGGGAGGAAGCATCCTGCGCCAACTGCATTCTTTTTTCCAATGCAGGATATATGACGGCTTCATCCGCCTTAGGATAAAAGGCGTGGTGAACGGATTCAAACTCAAAACGATTTGTGGCCCTGTTGAGGTTTTGAAAAAGCCAATCCGCAAAAAAAGGTGCAATGGGTGCTATCAGCCTGCTCAATGTTTCCAGGCATTCGTATAAAGTTTGGTATGCGGAAATTTTATCATGTTCATATTCTCCTTTCCAGAATCTTCGGCGGCATAAACGCACATACCAGTTGCTCAAAAGATTATCCGTAAATTCTTCAATAGCACGTCCCGCCATCGTTGGCTCGTATGCATCAAAGTTCTCTGTAACCGTTTTTATAAGGGAATTCAGTGACGAAATGATCCATTGATCGATCTCCGGCCTTTTGCGCAACGGGATATACTCTTCTTTGAATACAAATCCGTCCACGTTGGCATACAATGCAAAAAACTGGTAAGTATTGTACAATGTTCCGAAGAATTTTCGTTGTACTTCTTTGATCCCTTCTTCGTCAAATTTCAGGCTGTCCCAGGGAGAGGCATTGGTAATTAGGTACCACCGTGTTGCATCCGCACCATAACTGTCAATGGTACCGAAAGGGTCAATTACATTTCCCAGCCGCTTGCTCATTTTGTTGCCGTTCTTATCCAACACGAGGCCGTTACTCACTACCGTTTTATAGGCCACACTGTCAAATAGTAAAACAGACAATGCATGAAGGGTATAAAACCAACCCCGGGTCTGATCAACACCTTCCGCGATAAAATCTGCCGGGAACACCCGGTCCCGTTCTGCATTGAAAGGGAAAGGATCGCCGGCTATTAATTTTTCTTTGTTGAGTCCCCATTGTGCATAAGGCATGGCACCGCTGTCAAACCAAACATCGATAAGATCGGATACACGCTTCATCGGTTTGCCGCTGTCACTCACTAATACAATATCATCTACATAAGGTTTGTGCAGGTCCAGGATGCCTTCGTGCAAATAATGCGTATTGGTATCGCCGCCTAAAACTTCAGCGGCTTTTCTTATTTCGTTGTTTAACTCATGAATAGTGCCGATGCATTTTTCTTCTTCTCCGTCGGCTGTTTTCCAAATGGGTAACGGCGTACCCCAGAAACGACTCCGGCTAAGGTTCCAATCTACCATATTCTCCAGCCAGTTACCGAAGCGACCGGTACCGGTACTTGCGGGTTTCCAGTTGATCGTCTTATTTAATTCAACCATCCTATCCTTTACTGCAGTCGTTTTAATGAACCATGCATCCAGCGGATAATAGATGATGGGCTTATCTGTGCGCCAACAGTGGGGATAATTATGCTCATACTTCTCAACTTTAAACGCCCTGTTCTCTTTTTTCAATTTTACGCTGATGTCTACATTCACATCGGTATAGCCTTCTTCGTTCTTATAATCTTTCACATAGCGGCCGCTGAATTCGCCTACACCATCCGTGAATTTGCCCTGCTTATCTACAAGCGTGAGGATGCCCAGGTTATTTTTTTGCCCGGCCTTATAATCATCCGCGCCGAATGCCGGTGCAGTATGCACGATCCCGGTACCGTCTTCCGTCGTCACAAAATCACCGGTGATCACACGGAATGGTTTTGCGCCCGGTGTGATCTCCTGTATTTTTTCTGCTGTATTTGCTTCGGAAGGCAGCAGTTGTTCATATTCGATCCCTTCCAGATCCCGGCCCTTAAATTCAGCTAATATTTTCCACGGCAATACTTTTACTTCCGCCGAATAATTTTCAAAATCGCCGTGCTCATTTTCTTCTTTAAAATATTTAGAGACCAAATTTTTCGCAAGGATCACATTGATCGGTAAATGGGTGTACGGGTTAAAAGTTTTTACCAGCACATAATCAATATTCGGTCCTACGGTCAATCCAAGGTTGGACGGGAGTGTCCAGGGTGTAGTGGTCCAGGCCATGAAAAATACCTCTGCATCTCCTCCTGCAGAAAATATATCGGAAGCCGGAGAATCCTGAACCTTCAAAGTTGTACGTTGAACTTTGAACATTGCCACTGCACTGGTGTCCTTCACGTCCTTGTAAGTTCCCGGCTGGTTCAGTTCATGGCTGGAAAGGCCCGTACCTGCGGCAGGTGAATAAGGTTGTATGCTTACACTTTCGTATAAATAACCCTTTTTATACAATTCACTCAAACACCACCAAAGCGTTTCAATATATTTATTCTCAAACGTTACATATGGATTTTCAAGATCTACCCAATAGCCCATTTTTTTAGTGATGTCATCCCATTTATCCTTGTACTGCATCACCACTTCCCGGCACTTTGTATTGTAATCTTCTACCGATATTTTTTTGCCGATGTCTTCTTTGGTGATCCCCAGCAATTTTTCTACACCCAATTCAATAGGCAAGCCATGCGTGTCCCAGCCTCCCTTTCTTTTTACCTGAAAACCCTGCATGGTTTTATAACGACATACCAGATCTTTTAAAGTTCGTGAGATCACATGGTGGATCCCGGGCATCCCATTAGCACTTGGCGGGCCTTCGTAAAACACAAATGCTTCATTGCCTTCCCGCAGGTCCATGCTTTTCCTAAACGCATCCGTTTCATCCCATTTTTGTAATATTTCTTTGCTGATAGAAGACAGGTTCAGCTGCCCGTATGTTTGATATCCCGCACTCATTAAAATGTTCCTTTATTTAAGTCTGCAAAGGTAGGGGAGAAAGGGATTTTTAAACAGGGCAATGAAGAAGAGGAAGGGGCTTTTAGCTACTTACACAATTCCCGTAGCATTCCTTTAAAAATAAACCCATGAAATGGCCATACTGCATACCAATACAATCGCCCTTTTAAACCCAAAGGACGGAAAGTAGCCGTTTGTAGCAGTTCATTTTTTTCATTGATGCAGAACTCCAACCATGCTTCACCCGGTAATTTCATTTCTGCAAACAACAGCAATCTTTTGTCCTGCCTGCTTGCAACAAGCACGCGCCAGAAGTCGAGTGTTTCCCCGGCATACAACTGTGTTGGACTTCTTCTGCCACGGCGCAGGCCCACGCCACCGAACAGTTTATCCATTACCCCACGAATTTCCCAGAGCCGGCGCCCGTAATACCAGCCGTTACTCCCGCCGATCCGCCATATTTTATCGAGGGTGCGTTCCGCATCCGCCACTTTCTTTTTCCGGTGATCTTTAAATGTACCTTCTGCAGGGACCTGCAAATGTGCCGTTACACCTTTGTATAAAACAGTGCTTGTAAGGGCATCCTTCCAACTGGAGAGGACCAGGTCATTTTCAATCTTAACGAAGGCCAGTTCAATGGCTTTTTCATACGGGGTTGGAATGATCTGTAATAATGCTGCAAGATTATTTGGTTTGCCGATCACTTCCACCTTCATACTGTCTACAAGATTTTTTGCGAGTGCATAGCTTGTGGAAGTAACAAAATACAACCAATAGGAGGAGATGCGTGGGGTAAGAACGGGCAGTACAATAATTTTTCTTTTCAGTCCCCGAACTCCGGCAAAGAGCAAAAGCATTTCTTTATAACTCAATATTTCGCCGCTGCTGATATCAAAACTTTTATCCATTGCTTCCGGCAACAGTATTACGCCCTTAAGATAGGACACCACATCCCTGATAGCGATAGGCTGGGTTTTGGTATTCAACCATTTCGGCGTGATCATCACCGGTAATTTTTCCACCAGGTCCCGAATGATCTCGAAAGAGGCACTGCCGGAACCTACAATGATCCCTGCCCTCAATGCAGTAAAGGCATATTTCCCCGCATGTAAAATATCTTCTACATTCTTCCGTGAGGTCAAATGTTTTGACAGGTCTGTTTCATTAACGATACCCGTAAGATAGATGACCTGTTTTACATTTGTTTGTTCCATGCGCTTCCTGAAATTCAACGCGGAAGCGGCTTCCATTTTTTCAAAATCACCCGAACGCGTACTCATGGAATGGATGAGATAGTATGCTATATCAATATCTTCCGGGATATTTTTAAGCGTATCTTCTTTTAAGAAATCCACTTCCGCCACTTCAATGTCAGGGTCTTCAAAACGGCTCAGGTCAAATCGGGCTTTATCCCGAACACAGCAAACGATGTAATGATCTTCAGCCAGCAAAGCAGGTAGCAGGCGTTGAGCGATGTAGCCGGTTGCACCGGTCAGTAAAATTTTCAATATCTGGTATTATGTAATGAATGCGGGGAAATGTTTTCCGCATCTTTTAAAGTTACAATTATATAGCCCGGGGCTTATTGAGTTATTTTGCCTCAGACAGAGATAAAACATACACGATTTATAAAGAGATTTTACCCGATTCCATTGATCAATACTTTTTAAAGAAATAATATAGTGTAGTTTTAAACTTATCCACTATTTCGACCGTTGGCACAGCATTGGAAATAAAATGATCACACACAACACTTACTGAATATCGCTTTAACATCGCTGGTTTTAGGGTTTTATTAGGGTAAAAACGGGGACATTCAATGTTCCCGTTTATTTTAAAGTTTCCCGCAGATTTCCGCAGATCAAGTGCAGCGCAGATCAATTTAACGACTCTGCGGGAATCAGCGTTCCTCATCTGCGAAAATCTCCGGGAAATTTATATTATCGGAGCAGTAATTCACAAGGCTTTATCCCTGTTTGTTTTTTAAAGGCCGTGCTGAAATGCGAGATGGAAGAATATCCCAGGAGATGGGAAACTTCTGTTACACTCAGGCCTTTTTCATACAATAAATATTTTGCATGCTCCATACGCTGGCTTTGATAAAAATCAAATATGGTAGTGCCGAAAATTTCTTTAAATCCTTTTTTCAGGTAACATTCATTGATGGCTACTTTTCTGCTCAACGCTTTGATGGTGATGGGTTCGCCGATATGGTCCAGTAATATTTCCCTTGCCCTGATGATCTTTTCACGGTCAAGTTCATTGGCGAGAAACTTACAGGTGAAACTTTGATCATCCTTTTCGCCCAGCATACATTCCATACTGTAAAGCAGCAGGATCTGCATTTGGGCATTCACAAAAATATTGGCCGAAGTATCGGTAAATGGGTGATTCAGCAAGGCTTCCACAGCCATACGCGTCTTGCTGCAGAGCGGAAGCATTTTACTGAAAGATGCCGTATGGGTGAATGAAAATACTTCTGCCGACAATGTTTGCTGCGCTTTATCAGCCTTTGCAAACTGCCGGAGGTATGCCGGAGAAAAGCTGAAGCTGAGCACATCTATACTCTCCGCTTTTTCCACACAGGCAGCAGAGGCACTGAACCTGCAGGAATCACACTCAGTGTGTTTTTGACGGCAATATACATTACCGCTTACACAGAATTTTAATTGAAGGGAATTGGCGTTGGCATCATTTTTTTTATAATGATATTCCAACATGCCGGTGTCATCCACTGACCACTGCGGGTGTTTCTTGTATCTTTTTATGGAGTAATTCACAGAGCCGGGCACAGTTCTTTTCACCTCCTGCAGGAGTTCAAGGTCTTCCAAAAGGAAAGCTTGTTGTTGTGCAAAAGTGAATATATCGGCAATAGCGTTCATCAACTGCAAAATTAATCAACTAATGCCAAAATGAAGTTTGTTAATGGAGATTTAACATTTGGCGTTGGAACATCGATCTTAACCGTCAGTTTTTCGGTTTGAAATACAACAACCGGGTAACATATGGTTTGGTAGGGGTATACTTATCATTGATGAGGAAGTACCCTTTATTATAGGCAGCCAGTCCCTCCCAATTGTAACTGTGGTATTCTTCAGGAAATTCCCACAACGTTTTCCAGGAAAACTGCATGCCGTTAAAACTGATATCGATCAGGCGGGAATAGTTACGGTAAACGCCTAAGCTGTCTTTACTCAATCGGTCTGCCGAGGTTTGGTTCTTCGGCACCCGGTACACCGCATCATATCCGCCACCCTTATAAAAATAATTGATAGCGGTAAAACCGCTGCCATTGGGGGTAATATCCGTTACCCGAAAGGGTATTTTATCCAAATATATGGAGTGATGTTGGCCGCCTTTCTCAAGGGAAGCCGGCGAGATCATTTTCACATAATTGTCTTCAGGGAAGAAATTGTACTCATAAAAACTGTAAAGGTTACCGTCGATCATGCCCAAGGCCTCAAACCCGGCATTGTAAATATGACTGCCGTTGCGGTTTACAGGCTTTTTCAGCGGCATCATTACATCGGGGTCCATCACCAGGTTTGTATAATTCAGGTGTCCTTTCAGTAAATAACAATTTGGGGAAGCCGTTTCCGTTTCCGGCGTAAGGTATACGTCATTTCCGTTGATCACGATCGCTTCCAGTCCTTCGTATTCATCCCCGTTTTGTTTCATCTTTTCGCGCAGCAGATCAAGGTTATAAATATGGTATTTTTTAAATGGTAATGAAAAGGCGGTGTCGAGGATCTTCCTATCCAGGTCGGTAAGGTTAATTGCATATAATTTAGCCTCTGCTTTGTCCTGCAAACGGCTTTCAGACATCAGGAAAAGTTTGCCCTCATGAATATACAGGCCCGAGAACTGGTTGTCATAAAACGATAACTCCGGCGGCAGGGAGAGGTTATGCACGGTAAAATCAGGTTGTTGACACAAAGCCGGGACAGAAATACACAGCAGAACGTGAAGAATAAGCGATCTCATGCAGGGGGAGTTTTTACAAATATAACGGGCAAAAACATACTGCGGGGAATTGAAAAAAGTTACGTAGGAGTTGAAGCATGAAAACGGTGGTTTTAAAGGCCGATATCTGCTTATTTTTTCATAACTTCGCGCACGTTGAATCAATAACGTTTTACCATAATTATGAGTACAGAAAATGAAGTAATAGATGCACCGGTCCAACCGGGCTATGGTGCAGACAGCATACAGGTTTTAGAAGGTTTGGAAGCGGTTCGGAAACGACCGGCAATGTACATTGGCGATATCTCGGAAAAAGGTCTTCATCACCTCGTATACGAAGTGGTGGATAACTCCATTGATGAGGCGCTTGCCGGGTATTGTAAAAACATTACTGTAACGATCAATGAAGATAATTCCATTACCGTTCAGGATGATGGCCGCGGTATACCTACCGGGATGCATACCAAGGAAAACCGTTCTGCATTGGAAGTAGTTATGACCGTCTTGCACGCCGGGGGTAAATTTGACAAAGGATCCTATAAAGTTTCCGGAGGTTTGCACGGTGTAGGCGTGAGTTGTGTGAATGCACTCAGCAAAAAATTGCTGGTAACCGTAAACCGTGAAGGGAAAAAATTTGAACAGGAGTATGCGATCGGCGTGCCGCAATACCCGGTACGTGAGATCGGTACGAGTGATACTACCGGTACGCATGTCCAGTTTTGGCCGGATAACACCATTTTCACTACCACCCATTACAACAAAGACATACTGGAAGGACGCCTTCGGGAACTTTCTTACCTCAACAGGAAGATCACCATCATCCTCAATGACCTGAGAGAACCGGATGATAACGGCAAAACTTACACGAAAACCTTTACAGCGAAGGCGGTATCGTAGAGTTTGTGGAATTGCTGGATAAAAATGCCAATCGCCATGCACTGATCCCATCCGTGATCTATTGCGACGGGCATGATGAAAAAAGCAATGTTGCAGTGGAAGTGGCCATGGTTTATAATGCCGGCTACTCTGAGCATATCTTCAGCTATGTAAATAATATCAATACTATTGAAGGCGGAACACACGTAGCGGGATTCCGCAGAAGTATTACGCGGGTGTTTAAAAGCTATGGCGATAAGAACGGTATGTTCGAAAAAGCCAAAGTGGCGATTGAAGGAGATGATTTCCGTGAAGGAATTTCCGCCATCATATCAGTAAAGGTTCCTGAGCCGCAGTTTGAAGGGCAGACCAAGACCAAACTGGGTAACAGTGAAGTGATGGGTATCGTGGATGTAACGCTCAGCCGTGTATTGGAAGCTTACCTGGAAGAAAATCCGAAAGATGCCAAGACCATCATACAAAAAGTAATTTTGGCCGCACAGGCCCGTGCCGCAGCAAAGCGTGCAAGGGATATGGTGCAGCGCAAAAGCGTACTGGTAGGCGGAGGATTACCGGGTAAACTGGCGGATTGTTCAGATAAGGACCCGGGGAAATGTGAGTTGTTTTTAGTGGAAGGAGATTCCGCGGGTGGTACTGCCAAGCAGGGCCGTGACCGCAGCTTCCAGGCTATCCTTCCTTTAAGGGGTAAGATCCTGAACGTGGAAAAAGCCATGGAGCATAAGATCTATGACAATGAAGAGATCCGGAATATGTTCACAGCGCTTGGCGTGAAAATAGGAACGCTCGAAGATGCGAAGGCATTGGATGTTTCCAAATTGCGCTACCATAAACTCATCATCATGACCGATGCCGATGTGGATGGTTCGCATATCGCCACGTTGATCATGACCTTTATCTTCCGTTATATGCGGCAATTGGTAGAGAACGGAAACATATACATCGCTCAACCGCCGCTTTACCTGGTAAAAAAAGGCAAGGAGCAGGAATATGCCTGGAACGATGAAGAACGCAAAGCACTTACCACAAAGCTTGGCGGCGGCAAAGATGACAGTGTGAATATCCAGCGTTATAAAGGTTTGGGAGAGATGAATGCGGACCAGTTATGGGAAACCACCATGAATCCGCTGACAAGAACTTTGAAACAGGTCACTCTTGATAACCTTACTACCGCAGACAGCGTATTTACCATGCTGATGGGAGATGAAGTACCGCCGCGCCGCGAGTTCATTGAAACCCATGCGAAGTACGCGAAGATCGACGTGTAAAGATGTTGCCTTATTACACGAATTAAGCGAATTACACGAATTAGATTGATCAACTTATGGTAATCTCATCCCTATGTGATGTAAAGAAATTCTTGTAATTCGTGTAATTAGATCAATTCGTGTTTAAGTAATTCGTGTAATAATCTATCTTAGCTTTAATGGACAACAACGACATCCTAAAAAAACTCCGCGTAGCGCTTTCCCTGCGCAACGATGATATAATAGAAATTCTCGACCTCGTGGATTTTAAGATCACCAAAGGGGCTCTCGGTGATTTCTTCCGCGATCCTTATCATCCCGGTTATGTAGAAGCACAGGACCAGGTATTGCGCAATTTCCTCAATGGCCTCATAATTTATAAACGAGGTAAGCCGGGTGAAGGGGACAAGGATAACACTGACAACAAAACCGACTGATTCGTTTGGAATTGCACGCTCAAATACTTAGCCCGCTTTTTTCCATCCTGGAAAATATCGGCCCTGTAAGCAATGAATTAAAGAAAGCACTTTCTGATAAATTTGAGGAGCAAAAAATTCTCAAAGGAAAAACATTACTTTCCGAGGGTGAGGTTTGCAAAAGTCTCTGGTTCCTGTCCGCAGGGCTTTTGAGGTCTTATCACGATATCGGCGAAAAAGAGATCACTTCCCGCATCATGTTCACAAACCATATTGTGATCTCAGCGGGCAGTTTTTTTACCCAAACCCCGGCCACGGAATCGATAGAAGTACTGGCGGATACTACTGTGGCAAGGCTTTCTTTTTCAGATCTTCAGGATATCTATAAATCCTTCCCTTCCTTTAACTATCATACTCGCATCATTACGGAACAGTATTTTGCACAGCAGGAGCAACGGTTATATATGTTGCGTAAACATGACGCATTATCTAAATACAGGTACTTCCTCGAACACTATGCAGCATTCCTGCAGGATATCCCCCAGAAGTATATCGCCTCTTTTTTGGACATGACACCTGAGACTTTAAGTCGAACAAGGAGTCGGATGAGAAATAAATAATTTCTCTATTACTTTATTGATTTATGTCAAGAGCTTCCTCCGGCCCCTGTTATAATTTTGGTTTATTCTTTCATAAATTTAAAAATCGGAAAATGATAAACCAATTATTCAAATTCTCATTCATAATTTTTACTGTTCTGAGCTTAGGCAGCTGCAAAAAAGAATTGGATACGGGAAACACCGTTGTAAAAGGTGTGGTAAAGAATAGTAACAATAATCAACCGGTGGCAAACGTACCTGTTTTGGTTTCAATATGTAAGTCGGATGGATTTCTTTGGTTTGGGTCAACAACCTGTGATGAATTTAAAACAGTTTATTCAGATGCATCGGGCAGGTATGAAATTTCTTTTAATGCTGAAAATGATCATTTTTATCAGGTTTCTATACCCGGGAATAACAAATTCCCTTACGTTTCCGCAAAGACTTTAATAAGTAAATCAGTTAATGAGGTAGATTTCTCTGCTAAACCTTTTCGTGTGCTTAAATTAAATTATAAAATTATAAGACACGACAGAAATTATGTTTACAGTTTCCTGCAACCCGCAGATATAGGGGACTTTTATTCACACGAGTTTTATAAAGGAATAAATCCGGTTGCAGATCTTGATACGGTATTCTACAGTCCTATTCAGGGTCAACGGGATTATGTAATACACGTTATACTTTGCAATAAAATTACGCCGGTATTATTTGCAGATTCAATTGTTTTACATCATTTTTTTAATGCTCCCGACGTTGATACGGTATTTAAAACTTTTATTTTACAGTGATAATTAGAAAAAGGATATATAGTCTCTTCATTTGATCTTCTTATATGCCCCCATTTAATTACCGACTATGCATACATTCACTTATTTAGATCGGATTCCATATCTTAGAAACAGTTTTTTTAGAATGGCTGCACTCCTGTTTGCAATAATTTGGGTAGGCCTTTATATTACCTCAATTGACAAAACCGATTGGTGGATCGAAAATATCCTTGTTTTCCTGTTCTTCTCAGGCCTTTTCTTTGCACAGCAGAAATTTATATTTTCCGATACGAGTCTCGTTTTCCTTTTCCTGTTTTTGACGCTCCATATTTACGGTGCCCAAGGAGCATACACCCATAATCAATTGGGTGAATGGCTACAAGCCGTATTGAAGCTGTCCCGTAATCCCTACGACCGGATCGTACACTTCAGTTTTGGTTTTCTGCCGGCTTATCCTATAATGGATGTATTCAACGCCGCAAATAAAAATCATAAACTTTTGATTTTCAATATAAATATGGCTATCCTTTGTTTAGCTACTATTTTTGAACTCATTGAATGGGGTGTTGCATCCTTCACCGATGCGGCTACCGGGGAATCTTACGTGGCCACACAGGGTGATCCTTGGGATGCGCAAAAGGACATTTTCCTAGCCATTATTGGTAGCCTTCTGTTTAGTTTTATTTATAATATATTCCGTCGTTTAAAATCAATAGTTCCGGATTATGCCTCCGTTGAATGAATTTTATCCCCGTTTCCGTATTCCCGACGTAGTGGATGTTGGGTAAGTTTTTTTGGAAAAACCGATAATTTCCTTAGTTTTAACCTGAACTAACCGTTCAAACCCATTATTTACTAACCATAAATTCAACTTAAAATGGCAGAAACACTAACAGCGTATTGCATGAAGACGAAAGAAAAAGGCGTTAACATGAAAGACGCGGTGATCACAAAAACCTCCCGCGGCGGCTACATGGCTCAAGGCAATGACGGGAAGGGAAATAAAATGACTACCATGCTGGCTGAAGCTAAGGCTTTAGCGTGCGTAAAGGAAGGAATAGCTAAAAAAGGCTGGTAGTAGTGATGTAAGATTTTAGATTTAAGATGTTAGATTGGGCAGTCTCCGTTGAGGCTGCCTTTTCATTTTTGTGGTAAACTATAGGCGTAGGTTATAATTTAACAGCTTTTAAAGCCTGCGTAAGGAAACGATGCATATCGTTCATTGAACCGATCTCATCCACTACCAGGATACCGTTCTTTCCTACCTGTTTCAGCTTGGCTTTATTCGTTCCCGTTTGAAGGAATAGCAACAGCTTATTGAAGGTCTCACTTTGGAAATAAGGGGATTCGGGATTACTCACAAAAAAGCACTTTAGGACATTGTTTTTGAGGAACATCTTTTCAAATCCGAGTTCAACGGCCATCTTTCGGCAACGTACAGTTGTAAAGAGGTCCTCCACCGTATCAGGAACCGGACCGAAGCGATCCTGCATCTCCGCGTGAAATGTCAACAGGTCCTCCTCCGTCTCACAGTTATCCAAGCGGCTGTAAAGGCTCAGTCTTTCTGTAATGCTTTCTACGTAGTCATCAGGGATGAGGATCTCCAGGTCCGTATCAATAGAGCAATCTTTTACAAAATCATCCTGTTGCTGTATCTCTTCTTTAAAGAGATCGCGGAATTCATTCCTTTTCAACTCACGAATGGCTTCATCCAGGATTTTCTGGTACATCTCAAAGCCGATCTCCGCTATAAATCCGCTTTGCTCACCGCCCAGCATATTACCCGCCCCGCGAATATCCAGGTCACGCATAGCGATCTGGAAACCGCTGCCGAGGTCGCTGTACTGTTCCAGGGTGTTTAGTCTTTTCCGGCTATCGGTCGGCAACGTACTCATCGGCGGCGCCAGCAGGTAACAGAAAGCCTTTTTATTGCTCCTGCCCGCCCTGCCCCTAAGTTGGTGCAGATCGCTAAGGCCAAACTGGTGTGCATTGTTTACAATGATCGTATTTACGTTGGGAATATCCACACCGCTTTCCACGATATTGGTGCAGACCAGCACATCGTATTTCTTGTCCATGAAATCCAGGATAGTGTCTTCCAACTGATCCCCATCCATTTGGCCGTGGGCAAATGCAATACTTACATCGGGGCAAAGCCCCTGCAGCAAGGCCTTCATTTCCGCCAGTCCTTTTACGCGGTTGTGAATGAAGAAGACCTGCCCTCCGCGTTCCGTTTCAAAATAGATGATGTCGCGGATGGCATCCTCGTTAAATACGGTCACCTCTGTTTGTATCGGTTGGCGGTTTGGGGGCGGTGTATTGATGATGCTCAGGTCCCGGGCACCCATCAGGCTGAACTGTAACGTTCGGGGAATAGGGGTAGCAGTCAACGTGAGGGAATCTACCGTAGTACGTAGGGTCTTTAATTTTTCTTTGGCCGCCACCCCGAATTTCTGCTCTTCATCTATGATCATCACCCCGATGTTCTTAAACTTCACATCTTTTCCAAGCAAAGCATGGGTGCCGATGATGATATCGATCTTTCCTTCTTCAAGTTTCTTAAAGGTTTCTTTTTTCTGTTTTGCGGATTTAAAACGGTTAATAAAATCCACCGTTACCGGGAAATCTTTTAACCGCTCACTGAACGTTTTATAATGTTGGTAGGCGAGAATGGTCGTAGGCACCAATACGGCGGCCTGCTTACCGTCGCAAACGGATTTGAAAGCGGCACGTACCGCAACTTCCGTTTTGCCGAAACCAACATCCCCGCAGACCAACCGGTCCATCGGCCCGGGCTTTTCCATATCGCGTTTTACATCCTCGATGGCCTTTGCCTGGTCAGGCGTGTCTTCATAAATAAAGCTAGCTTCCAGTTCGGTCTGCATATAAGTATCAGGGCTATGGGCAAAGCCCTGCAGGCTTTTACGCTGCGCATACAGTTTTATCAGGTCAGTGGCAATATCTTTTACCTGCCGCTTGGTCTTGTCTTTCAGCTTGGCCCATACATCACTGCCGAGCTTATTCATTTTCGGAATACTCCCTTCCTTGCCGCTGTACTTGCTGATCTTATGCAGCGATGAAATATTCACATAAAGCAGGTCACCGTCCTTGTATTGGATACGCACCGCTTCCTGCATCTTCCCGCTCGCTTCTATTTTTTGCAGTCCGCTGTATACCCCCACGCCGTGGTCGATATGGCTAACATAATCCCCGGGCTGCAGCTCTCTCAGGGTCTTTAAAGTAAGCGCTTTGTTTTTGCTGAACGCCTGTTTTACTTTGTATTTATGGTATCGTTGAAATACCTGGTGATCGGTATAACAAACCAATTTAAGGTCATTGTCAATAAAACCTTCATGGATGGAAAATGCAATGGGCGTAACCTGTACGTTGGCGTTCAGATCAGTGAAAATGGTATGCAGCCTTTCCAGCTGTTTCGGGTTATCCGCAAAAAGAAAAATATTATATTTAGCCGCTTCGTATTCCTGCAGATTTTTGATCAACAGATCAAATTGGCGGTTGAAAGAAGGTTGCGGAACCGTCGAAAATTGAAAGTTCGATTTCGAAGGCTGAAGGTCCAGAGCTTGTGAGGTCTTACAGAAACTCCTGTTTCCGAATTCAATGATATGCTTCAGACGAACCTGTTTTTCAAGAATGTCTGCGTGTACAAAATCATTGGCATTAAAATCCTTTGCAGTTAATGCATCGGAAGGATTGTTCTCCTCTCCCTCCTTAAAGGTGAATAACGCTACAGCATCCGTCTCGTCTTCTATTCTTTCTTTTATAAATTCCCAATCTTCCGTCCACACTACGGTTTGTTCAGGGAGAAAATCCATCAGCGAAATTTTCTCAGAGGGGCCCTGTGTTTTTTCATCCGCACCCTGCCGGTAGCCCAGGTTTGGAATAATATTTACCTGCAATAATTTTCTTTCACTCAATTGTGTTTCGGGATCGAAGATGCGAATGCTGTCCACTTCATTACCGAACAATTCAACCCGGTATGGTTTTTCATTCCCAAAGGAATAAATATCAATGATACCTCCGCGAATGGCGATCTGGCCGGGCTCATACACAAAATCCGTTCTTACGAAACCCTGATCGGTAAAGCGTTGCAGCATACCGTTTACATCGAGAATATCCGCCTGTTTAATTAGAATGATATTTTCAGATAGGGTTTCGGATAATACCACTTTTTCAAAAAAAGCCTCGGGGTAGGTAACGATTATTTTTTTATTCTGCGAAAGCGTCGTGGCCTGAGTAAGTTTGGTAAGTGCCTCGGTACGGAGCATTACGTGGCTACTGTTCAGCAATTGATAATTCCGTTTATTCTTATACGATGACGGGAAATAAAAAATATCCAGGGCATCCGTAATATTCTCCAGGGTGTTGTGAAAATAGGCGGCTTCTTCGGCATCCCTTAAAATGACCAGGTGGTTGGTTTGTGCAGCGGAAGGGTGGGCATGAACCGTTGCCAAAATGAATTGAGAAGCGCTGCCGGTCAGGCCTTTAAGGTGAAGGTGTTGAGGGGCAGACATAGTGATCCTGTCCGCGATCTGAAAAATGCGGGGGTCATTTTTGTAAATACTCATCAACACATCGGCGTTCATAATCTCTCTGCAAAGGTAACCGGAATGGCTGATTAGCTAATAGCTGATTAGTTAATATGCTGATGTGGCAATCGTAAGTTTAAATGGTTATTTCCGGGTGAGGGCTCACAAATTGAAAAATTAGCAAATTATCAAATTAGCAAATTATCAAATTTGCTTATCTTAGGGCAACTTAAAACTAACTCCCATGGTTCAACCCTGGCGCACTGCTACAGTTATCCGCATAGAACAGCAAACCTATAATACGCGGCGTTTTTATTCAAATACGGAATTGGAAAGTTTTGATTTTGAGCCGGACAGTTTGTAACAATCGACCTTCCCATTCATGAAAAACCCAATAAGCGCTGGCGCAGCTATTCTATTGCCAGTTGGCCGGATGGGACAAATGTTTTTGAACTTTGTATTGTACAGTTAGACGGCGGAGCCGGAACAGCTTACCTCTTCAATGAAGTGAAGGTAGGCTCGGAACTCACCCTGCGCGGGCCTGTAGGCGTTTTTACTTTACGTGCAGGTACATTGGACCATGATCTGTTCCTGATCTGTACGGGAACCGGCATTGCTCCGTTCAGAAGCATGGCACATAAAATAAAACTGCATAATGTTCCGCATAAAGACATCTACCTCATATTCGGGTGCCGTACAAAAGCCGACCTGTTGTATTATGATGAATTAAAAGCACTCAGCGATTCCATGGAAGGATTTCATTACCTGCCTACGTTGAGTCGGGAAAATTGGGAAGGAGCGACAGGTTATGTTCACCCGGTATATGAAAACATTATCAAAGGAAAAGATAATCCGCCGGCATCTTTCATGTTATGCGGTTGGAAAGCGATGATCGATGAATCAAAGAACAGGATCATTAATTTGGGGTACGACAGGAAGTCGGTACACTCTGAATTATATGGATAAGATCAGATTTGGAGAGGGGTTGATTTGGAGATTTGAAGATGAAAGAAGAACAGATTTGGAAATGAGTTGATTTGAAGATTTGAAGATGAAAATCCGCTTCCTTAACAGAATCTACGAATACAGGATAACCAATCTTCGAACATTACAGATTCTACATCTCCAAATCTCCAAATTTCCAAATCAATAAATGATTAAATCAATGTAATGATTAACTTCTTCACATCTTCAAGTTTTACCCTTTCCTGCCGCATATCATCACGGTATCGCAGCGTGACAGTATTGTCTTCTTTGGTTTGATGATCGATCGTTACACAGAAGGGCGTGCCGATCGCATCCATCCTGCGGTAACGTTTTCCTATCGCATCTTTTTCTTCATAAAAACAATGAAAGGATTGTTTACAATCATTCATCAGATCTTTTGCGATCTCGGGAAGGCCGTCTTTTTTCAGCAAAGGGAGAATGGCCAGTTTCATTGGTGCGATCTTCGCCGGTATTTTTAATACCACGCGCCCGTCCTCGGTCCCGTCTTCTTTGGTCCATTTTTCATCATGGTAAGCCAGGCTTAATACCGTAAGGAATAAGCGGTCGAGGCCCACGGAAGTTTCCACAACATAGGGAGTGTAATTGCCGTAAGGTTTACCTTCTTCATTGAGATCGTTATCAAAATACTGGATCTTCTTCTTGCTGTAAGTCGCATGTTGTGTGAGGTCAAAATTCGTACGGCTGTGAATCCCTTCCAGTTCTTTCCAACCGAAGGGGAATTCAAATTCAATATCCAATGCCGCATCTGCATAATGCGCCAGTTTTACATGGTCATGAAAACGCAGTTTAGCAGCGGGGATACCGATGCTCTCATGCCATGTCTTTCTTTCGTTTTTCCAGAAATCATACCACTGCATCTGCGTGCCCGGGCGGATAAAGAACTGCATTTCCATTTGCTCAAATTCCCGCATCCGAAAAATAAATTGCCTTGCTACGATCTCGTTGCGGAAAGCCTTGCCGGTCTGTGCAATACCGAAGGGGATCTTCATCCTGCCCGATTTCTGCACATTCAGGAAGTTTACAAAGATCCCCTGTGCCGTTTCAGGCCGCAGGTAGATGGTCTCACTTTCTTCTGCCACACTTCCGATCTGCGTACTGAACATGAGGTTGAATTCCCGCACTTCCGTCCAGTTGCAGGTCTTGCTGATACCGCATTTTATTTTGTTGTCTTCAATGAGTTTTTTTAAACCCGCATAATCGGTAGCTGCCAATAATTTATCCATTTCGGCAAGTAACGCTTCTGCAGCATCCTTCTCCAGGGTTTCTGAAAATCCCTCCAGCAGGTGATCAACGCGGTAGCGTTTGTTGCTGTCTTTATTGTCGATCATCGGGTCGCTGAAATTATCAACGTGGCCACTGGCCTTCCAAACGGTAGGGTGCATAAAGATGGATGCATCTATCCCAACAATATTTTCATGCAGTTGGGTCATGCTTCTCCACCATTCGTCGCGTAGGTTCTTTTTTAATTGGGCACCCATTTGCCCGTAATCGTACACTGCCGCCAACCCGTCGTACAATTCGCTGCTCTGAAAAATATACCCGTATTCCTTGCAGTGCGAGATGATCTCTGCAAAATTGTTTGCTTCATTTGCCATAAGGTTGCAAATATAAACCGATAAAAGATTTGACAATTTGGAGATTTGAGGATTTGAAGATTTCCTGCAGGATATTAAGGTTAAATAATAATTTTATCCTTCATACCTGTTATTCCATAAGATTTCAGGATCAAAAGCAGAAAATTGTGAAAGCGGTCCTTCAAAGGGTCTCTTCGGCGTCGGTAACGGTAAATGACGAGATCATATCGTCTGTACAAAACGGATTGCTGGTGTTTGTCGGTATCGAAAATGAAGATGATGACACGGATATCGTGCGGCTCAGCAATAAGATCATTAACCTGCGCATTTTTGATGATGAGAATAACGTTCCGAATCTTTCCTGAAAGATACCGGCGGCGATATATTATTAGTGAGCCAGTTTACACTTCATGCAGCTACAAAAAAAGGGAATCGTCCTTCCTACATCAAAGCGGCCAAGCCGGAGATCTCTATACCCTTATATGAGGCCTTTATCAAACAACTGGAACTTGATCTCGGCAAAAAAATACAGACCGGGATATTCGGGGCAGATATGAAGGTGAGTTTGGTGAACGACGGGCCGCTGACGATAATTATGGATACGAGGGAATAAAATTATTACACGAATTAGGCGAATTACACGAATTATAAGAATTTGATTAGCAAGGCGGTTTTTCACGGATTTGAGATTGAATTCTTTATTACACGAATTAGGCGAATTACACGAATTCTTTGGGGAGGTTTTTCACGGATTTGAGGGTTATTTCACCGGTAAATTCAGGTTGCGATTAACTACGTTTACAGTGTTCAATTTCTAAACGTTGAGTGAGATATTTCTTAAAAATGAATCTTTTACTGTAGTGGGTATTTGCATGGGAATACACAGGGTTTTAGGTATGGGGTTAAAAGAGATCAATTATAAGGATGCAATGGAAATTGATTTTATTGAAAATCGAATCCCTTTTGAACGGGAAAAGAGATATGTTGTGAAATATAAAAATGCCATTTTAAGAAATTCCTATAATGCAGATTTTATCGTGTATGAAAGCATTGTTTTAGAAATAAAATCAGCTCCGATAATACATCAGGCGGATATGGCACAGGCTTTAAGTTATTTAGCAGTCACAGGTTTGAAACTTGCTATTATCATTAACTTCGGAGAGCGTTCATTAACCTACAAACGTATCATCCTTTAACCGGAATCGTAATTCGTGTAATTCGCCTAATTCGTGAAATAAAAAAATGACTATATCCCCTTTCATTCACGATGCACACAAAGCCCAAGAATTAAGTTATTTAGCAGTCACCGGTCTAAGACTTGCTATTATCATTAACTTCGGAGAGCGTTCATTAACCTACAAACGTATCATCCTTTAAGCAGAAACGTAATTCGTGTAATTCGCCTAATTCGTGTAATAAAAAAATGACTATATCCCAAGCCCAAACCGAAATCGATCTCTGGATCAAAACCACCGGTATAAAATACTTCAGCGAATTGACCAACCTCGGAATCCTCATGGAAGAAGTGGGCGAGCTCTCGCGGTTGATGGTGCGCAAATACGGAGAGCAGTCTTTTAAAGAAAGCGACTGGGGGAAAGAAATGGCAGATGAAATGGCAGATGTGCTTTGGGTCTTGCTTTGCCTCGCCAACCAAACGGGAGTTGACCTTACGGACGCGCTCCGAAAGAACATCGCAAAGAAAACGCTTCGTGATGCTACGCGGCATGCCGACAATGAAAAATTAAAATAGCCACCGTCTTACCGGCAAACATTTCATCCTTTCATCGTTCCCCGCATGATCGGAAATATACCGTCTCCCGGGTATAACCTCATTTTGTTTATGATTTAGTTTTGTTATCTAAACTAAAATGTATGAAGAAGATAATCTTTCTTTTTGCTGTTATGCTTTCCTGCATGACGGTATCAGCTCAAAAAGCTACCGACTGGACCAAGACATTTCCCTCAAAAGTAAAGTGGTATAAGATCACCGATGCAGGGGTATTGGTTGTAGGAACCAACGATGCCTTGTACGGTGTAAATCCAACCAACGGGAAAGAGATCTGGAAGAATGATGATATAGAAAATATCCAGGAAGAAAATTATGATCCGATGGAAGGGACACCTTATATCGTGCTGGCAAAAAGAGGCCTGATGAAATCATCCAACAAGATCGTGGATGTAGTTACCGGTAAAGAAGTGGCCAATACCAGGGACCTTGGACTGGCAGCGGTTACCAAACGCATTTACCTGATGAAAAGTAATGCTGTATTATTTTACGGCATCGGCAGTTCAGGAAAGCCTACGCTTATGAAAGTAAACCTGTCCGACGGAACTAAGGCGTGGGAGCAACAAAAACTGTTTGAAAAAAATTCTGAGCAGATCGTATCCGAAGCAGGAGAAGTTGCAGACGGGCTGTTCATTGCAACCAACCGGAATATTTATAAGCTTAACCCGGCTACTGGTGAAACCATCTACAGCATAGACATGAAAAGTGATATCCCCGTGTACACGCCTAAGCCGGAAAAAAAATCCATGTTCGGCAGTTTTAAGATCGGCGGAAACATCGATAAGGGTGCAAATGAGCAGGCTACGATGACCTCTGCTGATTTTTTTCAAAGGGACAATCCCAGCATGGTGTATTTCTGGAACCAGGATATCATTACTGCATTTAATGTTGCAGACGGGAAAGAGGTTTGGAAAAGAGTGGAATTGCCTTCTCCGATCACCAATATACTGCATGATACACACGGAATGCTCGTGGCCACCTCAGAAAAAACAAAAGAAGATGAGGCGAAAGCGAATAAGGGCGGCGGCGGATTGCTTGGAAAGATCAAAAGATCAAGTGCCGGGAAAAAGAACAGGGCTTCCCTGCTTTGCCTGGATATGAATACGGGTGCGGAGAAATGGGATAGCGATGTGGACCTGCAGGGTGATGTATTGGCTTACAAATTGGCAGGCAATAAACTGATCCTTGGTACAGCACGCGACCAGGGTACAAACTTTATCAGTATTGTAAACCTGGATCAGGGCAAATCAGTGACAAAAAAAGCATTGTCAGTTAAAGGGGAGATCCGTGACCTGCAGATCGTACCACAGGGTTTATATTACCGTACAGAAGACCAGATCAACATCCTTGACATGGAGAGCGGTGAAAAGACATGGAAAAAAGGATTCAGCGTAAAAAATTGCAGCGGTGCAAATCAAAATAATAAGATCGGGTATGTTTATGCAAATGAAACGGTTCATAAAGTGGATTTTGAGAAAGGAGATATCAGCGAATTTATTACCGGGGTAAAATTCGACGGCAAAGAAGAGCCATCTTCATTGCAGGTAAGAGACAACGGCATCATGCTTACATCTGACCAGAATGTAAGGTTGTATAGTTTTGACGGAAAGCAGGTATGGCATACCTATGAACCCGCACCGGGCCGCACCATGGCCGGAAAAATGTTGAGCGGTTTAGGCGGCCTTGCTTCTGCCGCGGTGGCAGCACAGCAGGCGGCACAGTCGGCCCAGTTGAGTTATGCAAAAGGCTATTATGGCAGTACAGATCCGGGGCTTGATCAATCTATAAAAAATGCCAATGCCAATGCATCAAATTTTGCCGGTGCCGCAGCAAGCAGTTTTGCTTCCATCAGCAGAAGATTTAAATCTACAAAAGAAGCCAATAATTATATGGCTATCCTTACAAATTTCGGCAAGTCCAATAACGCTAAAGATGCGGGTGTGATGATGATAGATAAGAATACCGGTAAAGAAATACGCCGGATCGTATTTGGCGACAAAAAAGATCCTGATTATAAGTTGGATGAATTAGGCAGGGTCGTTTATTATAAAGCAGACGGAAACGAGATCCAGGGTTTCGGATTTTAATACCGTAGAGTAAATGTAAATTAACAAGGGCCGCCGCATTTTGCGGCGGTTTTTTATTATCTTTCAATTGAAGGGGAAAGGGCAACCTTATATTTGGCGAATTTTTAATCAAACCTGTAGTATGAAATTTTTTTGCAGTATTTTTTTTATGTTGGCAGCGATGTCTGTATCCGCGCAGGATTACCGGGTCGTAAACAATGAATTGAAAATTTTAAAAGAGATCTCTTTCAAAGAGAACACCGCATTCTTACTTCCTTCTGCCGGTGAATCACTGATTGTTATTAAAAAATACCTCGATGATAAGTCCTTTATATCTCAATTGAGGATAGAGGCACATGTAAATATTTTCGGCAATGCAGCCAAAGACCAACGCTTATCAGAAGAGCGGGCGAAGGCTGTATATAACAAACTGGTTTCCTTGGGCACAGATTGCAAACGGCTTGTAGTAACAGGATTCGGAAACAGTAAGCCTGTGGCGGATCAGGGCGACAACGAAAAAATGGCTAACACGAATATTCGGTTTGTAAATGTTTCCATCCGCGGGAGACTCATCGGCGGGTTGCCGGCAGACGGGGGCGGTAAGAAGATCACAACGGCGTGTAAATAACGGTCCGTTGGCAGCCGATGATTTATCTTTGAGCCATGACATCTGAAACCTTCACTTACAACAGGGCTAAAGTAATACAGGCCCTGAGGTACCATTTTATCAGCCGCCCGGAAATTAAAGTGATGATGGTAGTGATCAATGTATTTGCCATTCTTTCTGCAGCACTTTTTTTTTATAAAAAAATAAGCCCGCTCGCCTTCCTTATCAGTTCCATGTTGTGGTTTTTCCTTATGATCATGTTTTGGTTTATCCTGCCCAATATCATTTACCGGCAATCAGCCACTTTTAAAGACCACTTCCGTGCGATATTGGGGAATGAACAATTTGCTATTGAGAATGACCGCGGGCATAAGGGATGGGATTGGAGCAGTTTCAGTTACTGGAAGGAGAGTCCGCATTTCTTCCACCTCTATTTTAATCCCCGCTCATTTTTTATTATCCCCAAAGAAGCATTCGGTGAAGAAGAACACGAGGCGAGGAAGATATTGAGAGCGAAGATCCGGAAGTAGGAGGAATTAGGAATTGGGAATTTGGAATTGGGTGAAGTTCTTAAAAGTTTAAACAATATTATGTTCGGGAAGTAGGGGTGGAAGTAATTTCGAATTTTGAATTGGGTGCAGGTGGAAAAAAGTTTAAACAATATAATGATAGGGAAGTGCGGATGGAAATAGTATAAAACTAAACACCGCAAAAATATTTTAAACTGTAAAGTATTGAAGACTACATCCCAATTCCCAATTCCTAATTCCCAATTCCTACATCCCAATTCCCAATTCCCTAAATAAGTTTCTTCTCCATAATATGATGTGGTAAATTCACTTCACGAAATTGGTTACCCTTTATCTTGTAACCGAATTTTTCATAAAAGCCGATTGCGCTGTCCCGCGCATGCATGGTCATGCAGCGATAACCTTTGTCCTTTGCCAACACTTCCGCAAAATTCATGATCGAGGCCCCGATGCCTTTGCCGTGCAATTTATCGGGCACGGCCATTTGCCGCAGGCGTATGGTCTCCTCATCTATTTTACTGAGAATACAACACCCGAGCATATCATCATCATCCATACAGGCAATAAGGGTGTCATCCATTTCTTTTTCCAGCTCTTCTTTGCTGTAACTTAGGCCAAGGGGCTTTCGTAATACCGTTTCCCTAAGCTGTACCATCTGCTTGTATTCCTTTGTGCCGTAGTCTATTTGCTTTAATGCCATAGCTTTATGTTTAAGCGTGGTTTTTTCGGGGATGGAACATACAAAGTAAGAAAAAAGTTCAGTTTTTCAAAATCATAACCCGTAAAATGCGTGCGACAGGCACCTCGCTTACAGAAAATTCAACGTTTTATTTTCACCCGTTGATGAGAAGGGTTGCCCGGGAGTTTTTTGCGAAAATTAAAGATCGATCGATCATTATCTGTTCATTACCAACAAATTTTATTAATTGATTGTTTTTTTATCAAAAAGTATATTTTTGCAGCGTATTAACTAAATATTACAAACATGTCAGACATTGCTACAAGAGTAAAAAAAATTATTGTTGATAAATTGGGTGTAGACGAAGCCGAGGTTACCAATGAAGCTTCCTTTACCAATGACTTGGGCGCTGATAGCCTGGATACTGTAGAACTTATCATGGAATTTGAAAAAGAGTTCAATATCTCCATACCCGATGAACAGGCTGAAACTATCACCACTGTAGGTCAGGCCGTTACTTACCTGGAAGAGAACGCAAAGTAATTTCCCTGTCCGCACGGCAATAAGCCGTGCGGACTTTTAACTTTACAGGCAAATTGTATGGCTTTGAAACGAGTAGTAGTTACCGGTCTTGGTGCCCTTACTCCGCTGGGAAAAACTGTTCAGGAATACTGGCAGGGGCTAACGGATGGTGTGAGCGGCTGTGAGGATATCAAACAGTTTGACGCTGCTAAGTTTAAAACACGGTTTGCCTGTGAGGTTAAAGATTTTGATGCGACCACCTACCTCGATCGAAAAGAAGCCAGAAAAATAGATCGCTTTACGCAATTTGCTATTATTGCAAGTGATGAAGCGGTAAACGATGCCGGTATTACCCGTGAAAATGTAAACCCCGACCGCGTGGGTGTCATTTTCGCAAGCGGTATCGGTGGACTCATTACATTCCAGGAGGAAGTGGTGAATTTTGCTAACGGCGACGGTACTCCGCGTTTCAATCCCTTCTTTATTCCCAAAATGATATTGGATATTGCCGCAGGACAGATCTCCATGCGCCACGGTTTCCGCGGACCCAACTTTGCGGTCGTAAGTGCCTGCGCATCTTCTACCAATGCCATCATCGATGCATTCGATAACATCCGGTTGAATAAGGCTGATGTGATCGTGACCGGCGGAAGTGAAGCTGTTGTAAGTGCTGCCGGCGTGGGTGGATTTAATGCGATGAAGGCCCTCAGTGAACGAAATGATTCGCCTCAGACCGCCAGCCGGCCTTTTGATAAGGATCGCGACGGTTTTGTGATGGGAGAAGGTGCAGGCGTACTTATCCTGGAAAGTCTGGAACATGCCCTTGCCCGCGACGCAAAGATCTATTGCGAGATCGCAGGCGGCGGTGCTACAGCAGATGCGCATCATATTACCGCACCTCACCCTGAAGGACTGGGCGCCAGGAACGTTATGAATGCTGCATTACAGGATGCAGGCATGACGCCTTCCGAGATAGATTATATTAATGTTCACGGTACCAGTACACCCTTGGGAGATATAGCAGAAACAAAAGCGATCCTGAGCGTATTCGGGGAACATGCTTATAATTTAAACATCAGTTCTACCAAGAGTATGACCGGCCATTGCCTGGGCGCAGCGGGTGCATTGGAAGCATTGGCCTGCATATTGGCCGTTACCAAAGATGTCATCCCTCCCACGATAAATCATTTTACAGATGACCCGGACCTTGATCCGAAACTAAACTTTACTTTCAATACTGCACAACACAAAACCGTAAAAGCAGCACTCAGCAACACTTTTGGCTTCGGCGGACATAATGCCAGCGTGATCATTAAGAAATACGTTGCGTAAATCAGGTGATAGACATCAGATAACAGACAACAGAGAACAGACAGAAGACAGCACATAACAGACATCAGACAACAAACGGGAAGTTTTTATTTTCTTATGACATTTGTCAATGACTGACTGCCCTACTCTTAAACTGAAATCTGAAAACTGAAGAATGCTATCTGAAATCTGACATCTGAAATCTGCTATCTGAAATCTTTTTTCCTTTACTTTTAGAAAAATATTTTTGCTATCAAAAAAACATTAAAATATATACAGGGCATTTTTATTGATGAGCCGGTAAAAAAAGCTTTTAAAAAACAACTCCATAATGTGCTGGGTTTTAAACCCGACAACCTGATGTTGTATAAAACGGCACTTAGCCACCGCTCTGTTCGTGAAGGAGCGGATGAAAATAATGAGCGCCTGGAATTTTTAGGCGATGCCGTGCTCAGTTCCGTTATAGCCCATTTCCTTTTTCGCAAATACCCTTACCGCGATGAAGGATTTCTTACAGAGATGCGCAGTAAAATGGTGAACCGCCAGAAGCTGAATGAGATCGCCCTGAAAATGGGCCTCAAAAAGATCACGTATTATAACAAACTTGATAACGCCCTTAAGATCTCCCAGATATTCGGCAATACCCTGGAAGCTTTGATAGGAGCGGTTTTCCTTGATAAAGGATATAAACAGACCCAACTCTGGGTAGAAAAATATATTATCAGCAATCATATGTTCACCGAGGACCTCGAAGCCATTGAGATCAACATTAAGAACAGGTTGTACGGATGGGCAAATAAGAACGGAAAACTGTTGGAATTTTCCACGGTGAATGAGTCGATGGAAGGCGGCCGGCGATTATTTACCATCGGTGCTACAATAGACGGTGAAGTAGTAGCAGAAGCAAAAGGCTATAATAAAAAAGATGCCAGCCAGGCTGCAGCTTTTAAGGCAGTAGAGATATTAGGGCTGTAGTTTCCAACAAAAGATCATCCGCGAAAATATGCGTTGTATTCATCCGCGCGATCTGCGTCAAAAAAATAATGTATGAAATTCGGTATTTTAGGCAGTGGTTCCTGGGGCACGGCCCTTGCAAAAATTCTTACCGATAACGGACAATCGATCCGGTGGTGGAACAGGAGCGCGGCAGCGATAGCCCAATTTAAAACCGGTCGCCGAAATCCTCAATACCTCACCTCTGCCCGTTTTGACACCGATAAGCTGGAACTTACAACTGACGCAGAAAAAGTGATACGGGAATCTGATGTCATTGTAATAGCCATTCCGTCCGCTTATATCAGGGAAGTTTTATTATCCCTTGACAGGAATATTTTCAAAGGAAAAAAAATCATTTCTGCGGTAAAAGGGATTCTCCCGGGCGAAAATGAATTGTTGAATGATTTCCTGGCGAAAGAATTTAATATGCCGCAGGAAAATTATTTCGCGGTGCTGGGTCCCTGCCATGCAGAAGAAGTAGCGGCAGAAAAACTGTCCTATCTAACATTCACCGGCATTGATGAAGCGGCAACATTGGCCATCTCAGCTTATTTTAAAACAGGGTACCTGAATACCGTTGTGAACAAAGATATTTACGGCGTTCAGTATGCAGCAGTGCTTAAAAATATTTATGCTGTAGGGGCGGGGATAGCGCATGGCCTGGATTACGGGGATAATTTTCTGAGTGTATTGATCGCAAACAGTGCGGATGAAATGGCCGGCTTCCTGCGGAAAGCAGGTATCATCAATGCAGAAGTAGGGTATATGGATCACGGAAAAAACGCTGCTGCAAACCCTCATGCTAATTATGCCGCATCGGTTTACCTGGGTGATCTGCTCGTGACCTGCTATTCTCTTTTCAGCCGAAACAGGACCTTCGGAAACATGATCGGGAAAGGATATTCTGTAAAAAATGCGCAACTGGAAATGAGCATGGTGGCAGAAGGTTACAATGCCGCAAAATGCATGTATATCATCAACCAAAAAGTTAAGGCAGATATGCCCATTGCAGAAACTGTTTATGATATTTTATGGAACGGTATGTCCGCTGCAGAAGGGTTTGAAAAAATTGAAGAGGTGTTGATTTAAAAAGGTTCACCGCAGATCCGCGGAGGGCGGGGAGGTTTCGCAGAGTGACCTTACCTCCGCGGAACCTCTGTTTACTCCGGCTCTCTGAGGTGAAACCTTACACAAACATTTCAGCAGCAATTCCATCGGCAAAGAACTTGCCTTCTTTTGTAAGTATCAGTGCCGTTCCCATTTTGATCATACGGCCGTTTGCAAGGAACGGCATTGCATCTTTTTCAAGCCTTACCTTCTGAGTTTCACCGAATTTTTGTTGCACCAACTCCAACTGCAAACCCTCAGCCGTTCGGAGCGAGAGCCTGATCAATTCATTCGGCCGTTGCGCGTCTGTCAGTATTTCCTGTTCGGAAGGAATGATATTTTTTTCGATTGATTGAAGGTATAAGCTGTTATTTGAAACATTCCATTTCCTTACTTTGTTCCCGTCAAAAGAATGCGCAGCAGGCCCGAAGCCGTAGTAGGGCTTGCCCTGCCAGTAGCTGCTGTTGTGTTTGCTGCGGTGACCCGGCTTGCAGAAATTGCTTATTTCATATTGCTCATATCCCGCCGACTCCATCAGTTGCAGCAGCAATTGAAATTGATCTGACTGCTTACCGGCATCCGGCGCAGCGGTTCTGCCTTCCTTTATGAGTTTGTTCAGTGCGGTTCCCTCTTCTACTGTTAATGCATAACAGGAGATATGGGGAACGTTTCGCGTGGCAATGATCTCAAAATTTTTCTGCAGGTCTTCATCTGTCTGAAGCGGGGATCCATAAATAAGATCAACGGAAAATTCGGCAAACCCGGCAGCTGCGATATCATCGAGGCATTGGAGTGATTGCGCCGCATTGTGCGCGCGGTTCATCCATTTCAATTCCTTTTCATTAAAAGATTGCAGGCCCACAGAAAGCCTGTTGATCCCCATGATCTTCCACGCGGCAAGGAGTGCCGGGTTTATATCATCAGGGTTTGCTTCCAGCGTGATCTCAGCATCCCTGCTTACCATAAATTTTTTTTGAACAGCCTGAAAAATATTCCCGAGGTCCTGTTCCGACAGCAGGCTTGGAGTGCCACCGCCGAAGTAGATCGTTTCAATGATTTCATCCGGATCACGTGTCGGCGTAATTTCAATTTCTTTTGCGATTGCCATGACCATCGCTTCTTTATTAGCCAATGACACGGAAAAATGAAAATTACAATAAGTACAGGCCTGTCTGCAAAAAGGAATATGAATATAAATACCCGCCAAAGAATTGTAGATTTACTTTTAAAAATTGCAGCTCCGGGAACCATGAAAAACGGCACAGGAAATATTTTAAGGATTACAGTGCTGTGCGTGTTCTGTCTTGTATCCCGTCATTCGTTCGGGCAAAAAACAACCCGTGATCCAAATGCCTATATCCTGGTTATCCGGTACAAAGATAGCCTGATTGCACCACCCCGCCCGGTCATCAAAACTTCCTTTACGGACCTGTTGCAGGTTTCCGAATACATCAATGATCTTCCCCGCTCCCTCGCAACGAAAGGTTACCCTGTTGCTTCGGTAGACAGTGTTTGGCAGGATAAAAACTTTTTTCATATTGCATTATACCTCGGCACAAAATACAACTGGGTTCAGCTTCGTGCGGTCGGGATCGACAGGGGATTGCTGACGCGAAGCGGCTATATTGCCAAAAACTTTGCGGATAAACCCATGAATATTGCTGAAGTGGACGTTATTAAAGAACGGCTGCTCACCGCCTACGAAAATGAAGGGTTCCCCTTTGCCACGGTATACCTGGACAGCGTGGTCATCAATGAGGATAAGATATCTGCTGTTTTGATGGCGAATAAAGGATTGCTTTATCGCATTGACAGCATTAAGAATTACGGTAAACTGAGGCTCAACCGAAAATTTCTTCAGCAATACCTGACGATTACAAACGGCAGTATTTACAGCCGCGAAAAGCTGAAGGATGTGGACCGCCGCATGCTGGAACTTCCTTTTGCAGAAACCATACAACCCTCTACCCTCAATATGCTGGGCTCCGGATCTATCCTGAATTTATATGTTGACAATAAAAAAAGCAGCGAGGCCAGTGCCATCTTCGGTTTTCTGCCGGATGCCAATAATACAGGTAAATTCCAACTGACGGGGGATGTTAACCTTGATCTGAAAAATGTGTTCGGTGCAGGAGAAGGTCTCCTGATAAAATACCAGGCCCTTCAACCAAAATCCCCGCGGTTGAACCTCGGTTATGACAAGCCCTATATTTTGCATTCGGCTTTCGGTCTCGGTTTCCTCTTCGAATTGTTTAAAAAAGATTCCAGTTTCCTGCGCGTAAATGCACAACTGGGACTTGGGCTGAATCTTTCGGCCTATCAAACGGGTAAGGCCGTAGTGCAATGGGAAACGAACTCGCTGCTGCAGGAAGGAATAGATACCGGCCTGATAAAGCTTCAGAAAAGACTGCCGGAAAACATTGATGTGCGATCGGTGAATGCCGGCATCACGTATGAATTCCGTAAAACCAATTACAGGTTTAATCCCAGGTCGGGTAATGAGGCTGCTGTTACACTCCTGGCAGGCATAAAAAATATTCAGAAGAATAACGAAATTCTTGCACTGAAATCTCCGGGGTTCAATTTCGCGTCATTATACGATTCCGTCCGTTTGCGCAGTTACCAGCTCAGGTTGAAAGCCGCTGCGGCACATTATTTTCCTTTAGGAAAACGCGGCGTATTTAAAGCCGGACTCAACGGCGGATTATATAACAGTCCCAATATTTTTCGCAATGAGCTTTACCAGATAGGAGGTTACCGCCTGCTGAGGGGATTTGATGAGGAAAGTATTTATGCCTCTCAATATGCTGTTATCACTGCAGAATACCGATCGATCATTGACCTGAATTCTTATATCTTCGGATTCATTGATGCGGCTGCAGTGAAAGCAAAATACCGGGGCGTTGACACTAAGAATATCTTTACAGGTGCGGGTTTGGGTATTGTATATCAAACCAAGGCCGGCTTACTGAACCTGAGCCTGGCGGTGGGTAAAAGGGATGACCTGCCTTTTAATATCCGACAGGCTGCAAAGATCCATTTCGGTTACATCAATTACTTTTAAAGTGTTTTGTCGGGCGGAAGCTTATTTTTACGAATAATTTTCCTGAAGTGAAATCTTTTCTGTTTGCCTGTTGCTTTCTTTTCGTGATATCGGTGCAATTGCCTGCACAGCCCCAAACGGATACCCTTGCACTCAAAGCGGCGAATGACAGTTTGCAGTACCTGCGCCCTGCCGTTGATCCTTATAAAACTATTTTGGACAGCAATACATTTTTCAATGGGGACGGCATGCCCCGTGCCCTGCCCGTATCCCTAAAAAAGTCCGATAACCCGGTATTTTTTTATATCATTATTGCTGTCCTTCTTTTTTTGGGGATAATGAAAACAGTGTACAGCCGCTATTTCAATACTCTTTTCAGGGTGTTTTTCAATACATCTCTCCGGCAAAACCAACTTACCGATCAATTGGAGCAGGCAGTGGTTCCTTCATTCCTTTTAATTTGTTTTTTTGCTTCACAGGCGGACTATATGCTTATCTTTTGTTGAGATATTTTTCCCGACCTGTTCCCGAAGGACAATGGAAGATCTTGTTTTCCTGTATGGCGGCAGTTGCCGCCTGCTATATTGTGAAATATTGTACCCTCCGTCTCGCAGGTTGGGTTACCAATTACCGGTCAGAAGCCGGTTCTTATATTTTTATCGTCTTCCTATTAAATAAAGTTGCCGGGATATTGTTATTGCCTTTCATCATTATCATCCTCTTCAGCAAACAGCCACTTTCATCCTACGCAGTGTATCTTTCGCTCATCCTGATGGGTTTTATACTACTTTTACGTTTTTTTCGCTCATATTCGCTGTTGCAAAACAAGCTAAAATTGTCTCATTTTCACCTTTTACTCTATATCGTTTCATTGGAAATACTGCCTATAGCCCTAATATACAGGGCAGTTGTACTGTTTGTTGGGAATAATCCGTAATTTTGCCCCCTCATTGGAAAATCAATATGATAAAAAACGCAGAAAAAGCTGTTGTTTCTTCAGCCGGAAAGGTTAAAAAAATATTGATTGCACAGGCTCAACCCGAAGGAGCTAAATCACCGTACAGTGAGATCGCCAAAAAGTACAGCATTACGGTAGATTACTTCCCGTTTATCAATATAGAAGGGATTCCGGCTAAAGAATTTCGTCGCCAAAAAATTGATATTCAATCCTTTACTGCTGTGATTTTTACCAGCAGGAATGCGATCGATCATTTCTTCCGTATCTGTGAAGAAATGAAGCAGACCGTATCACAGGATACCAAATACTTCTGTATCACAGAAGCTGTTGCACTCTATCTTCAGAAATTTATTTTATACCGCAAACGAAAAGTATTCTATGGTGCTGACGGCACCAATAAAAGCCTTTTCGATGTGATCAATAAGCACCGGGAACTGGAAAAATTTCTGTACCCCTGTTCCGAAAAATTTGACAGCGAAATAACCAACTGGCTCAAAAACCATAAATGCGGATATGCCACCCCTGTGCTATACCATATTGTGAGTAATAATATCAGGGAGGTAATTGCCCGCGGGTATGATATCATTTGTTTCTTTACTCCCGGCGGCGTACGCAGCCTGCTCGAAAATTTCCCCGGTTATACCCAGAACGGCACAAGGTTTGGCGCCTTTGGCCTGAACACATTCAAAGCTGCTGAAGAAGCCGGGCTTACCCTGGATATAAAGGCACCGATGCCTTTAACCCCGGGTATGGTGAGTGCATTGGATAAGTACCTCCAATCTGTTAGCGGAAAGAAAAAATAATTTCTTTTATTACACGAATCAAGCGAATTACACGAATGCCGATTGTGGGGGTATTCTTCGTATAATTCGCTTAATTAGTGCCCTTAATTTCACTGCATGAAAAACGAACTCATCCACGAATCGAGTCCCTATTTACAGCAGCATGCCCATAACCCCGTGCACTGGCAGCCATGGGGCCCGCAAGCCCTGCAGCTTGCCCAAACAACAGGGAAACCCCTGCTCGTCAGCATCGGCTACTCGGCCTGCCACTGGTGTCATGTAATGGAAAAAGAAAGTTTTGAGGACGAGGCAACCGCAGCAATCATGAACAGACATTTTATCAATGTCAAAATAGACCGGGAAGAACGGCCGGACCTGGATCATATTTTCATGGATGCCGTGCAGGCGATGACGGGCAGCGGAGGATGGCCGCTGAACATTTTTCTCACACCGGGAGGCAAACCCTTTTACGGGGGCACATATTTTCCCCCGCGAAAGGCTTTTAACCGGGCATCCTGGACAGACGTATTATTGAGCATCAACGATGCATGGGAGAACCGGAAAACAGAGATGGAAGAGCAGGCTGCATTGCTTACGGCACACCTCAAAGCCTCCAATAATTTCGCACGAATAAGCGATAAAAGCTTACCCGCATCAGGAGAGCCTGTCTTTACAAAAGAGGACTGCCGGTTAATTACCGATAATTTATTAGCAGCGGCAGATAAAAAAGAAGGGGGATTCGGGAAGGCACCGAAGTTCCCGCAAACCTTTTCTATCAGTTGCCTGCTGCGGGCGGCTTATTACCTGAAGGATGATACCGCTTTACAGCATGCGGAACTTTCATTGAACAAAATGTTGAACGGCGGAATTTATGATCAGTTAGGCGGCGGCCTTTCGCGCTACAGCACGGATAATGAATGGCTCGCACCTCATTTTGAAAAGATGTTGTACGACAATGCCCTCCTGATCACTGTCCTCAGTGATGCTTTCCGGCTCACCAAAAAGGAACAATATAAGAAGGCTATTGAAAAAACAATTGCATTCCTTTTTGCCGAAATGAAAAATGAGGCCGGTGGCTATTATGCCGCATTGGATGCGGACAGCGAAGGGGAGGAAGGGAAATTTTACACCTGGACCAAGGCAGAGGTATACGACTTACTCGGGGATGATGCAGCGCTGTTTTGTGAATATTATGATGTCAGTGAAAAAGGGAATATGCCCGCAGAACACGGGGTGCCGGAAGGAAAGAATATTCTTCGGGTATTGCAACCTTGGCCTGAATTTGCTGCTGCCCGAAATCCAGCTTCATCAGATGCTGAAACAGTGATCAGGGCTACATCTGCAAAATTATTGCAGGTGCGAAATAATCGCGTACGGCCCGGCACAGATGATAAAATTCTCTTGGGCTGGAATGCATTATTGATCACGGCTTTTTGCAATGCCTACGGGGCGACCGGTAAGGCTGAATATAAAACCGCGGCAACCGAATTATATGATTTTATTGAAGAGGCATTCACCGCGAAAAAAAACAATTATTATCATACATACAAAAACGGCAGGGCCACCTACCCGGCTTTTTTGGATGATTATGCATACCTGGCAGAAGCCTGCATTCACTTACAGGAAATAACGACAGATGCAACATACCTGTACAAAGCGAAAGCCATTACGGAACATGTGACGGAACATTTTGCGGATGCGGAAAGCGGGTATTTTTTCTTTACGGGAAAAGACCAGGAAGATCTGCTGACCAGGAAAATGGAGATACATGACGGTGCCACACCTGCAGCTAACTCAGTTATGGCAAAAAACTTACTCTACCTATCCCTCGTTTTTGATAAGAGAGAATGGCATCAACAGGCGGTTTCAATGATATATTCCCTCAAAAATATCATTACAAAACAACCGGGGTCTTTCGGGATATGGACGTCGGCAGCTATGGATATAGCCGCAGGCATTAATGAAATAGCAGTAATCGGTACAGGTATGATGCCCTTACTGAAAAAAGTGTTGCCCGGGTACCTTCCAAATAAAATAATGCAGGCTTCCACCGGAGCCTCGGATATGCCTTTGTTAAGCGGAAAACAAAATTTTGATAAAACATGCATATATTTATGCCGCAATTTTGAATGCCAACTCCCCGTCAATACCGCGGATGAATTGTTTCAGGCTGCTGAAATGCAGTTGTTTTAACGGTTTTACTCACAATATTAGAGTGAGACAGCCGTTAAATGAAGCATATTTGAGTGCGCTATAATTGTGTATAAAATTTAACAAACCCTGCAATTATCGCCTGCATTTTTTACGAAAGATTACTATACATTTGCTATTACCCTCAAAGTTAAAAAAATGAATAATCGGATATTGTGTTCTCTTGCAATAGTTTCTATTGCCTTTTCCTTAGGAAGTTGCAAACTTATAAGCGGTAAAAACAAAACCAGGCAGGGCGGGAACGTTATCGCCGATCAGGGCCAGTTACGCGGCGTTTCCCCCGGAAATAAGTATAACCTGACCAAACCCCCGGGAATGGTTTATGTTCCGGCCGGGACCTTTCATATGGGCCCCAGTGATGAGGACGTTAACTATGCATATACAGCAAGAAACAAGCAGGTTTCGATCAGCGGCTTCTGGATGGATGCTACAGAGATCACCAATAATGAGTATCGTCAATTCACCAACTGGGTTAGAGATTCTATCGGTGCCAAACTGATGGGTTTTGTAAAACAGGGCACAGACGGCAATGAATATATAGATTGGAAAAAAGCAACTACCATCAAATGGGGTGATAAAGCAACCCTGGAAAAGATAGATGCTATGATCGTAACAGCCGATAACAGGATCTTCGGTAAAAAAGAGTTGGATGCAAAAAAGATAGTGTACCAGTCTGAAATATTCGACTATAAGGCTTCTGCTTATAACCGCGATACTAATGTCCAACGCAAAGAATTTATCATCAAACAGAGTATCCCGGTTTTCCCGGATACTTTATGCTGGATAAGGGATTTCGCTTATTCTTACAATGAGCCGATGTCTAAACAATATTACAGCCACCCTGCCTATGGTAATTACCCGGTAGTAGGGGTTAGTTGGAAGCAGGCTACTGCTTTTGCTGAATGGCGTACGCATTACCTCGCAACGTATAACGAAAGTAAAAAAAGATCAGGACAGAGTGATTTCCGCCTTCCTACAGAAGCGCAGTGGGAATATGCCGCCAGAGGTGGCCGTTCTCAATCCGCTTTTCCATGGGGCGGTCCTTATCTAAGAAATAAAAAAGGATGTTTGTTGGCAAACTTCAAACCCGGCCGCGGTAATTACCCGGAAGACGGAGGATTATATACTGTAAGAGCAGACGCTTTTTGGCCCAACGATTTCGGTTTGTATAATATGGCCGGTAATGTTGCTGAATGGACCTCTTCCCTGTACTATGAAGGCTCGTATAATTTCCAACATGACATGAACCCCGACGTTCGTTGGAATGCAAAAAATTCTGATCCTCCGCGTATGAAGCGTAAAGTTGTCCGTGGCGGAAGCTGGAAAGATGTAGGATATTTTCTGCAAACAAGCACACGTGCTTATGAATACCAGGATACTACAAAATCTTATATTGGATTCCGTTGTGTGATCGACCTACCCCCTACCATTAAAAAAGGTAAAAAATAGAAAATTTTTTAAAAGTTTATCATTGAAATAATTGGCAACCCGTTTTTAAATAAGCGGGTTATCATAGAACATACTTATTCTTAACTTCAAACAAATTCACCAAATTAAACTAAACTAAAAAAACATGTCAGTAAAAATTCCTTCAAACGTTGCTAAATGGATGGATGTGGTAGTTTCCGTAGCCGCTGCAGCGGTAATCTTCGGTGCCTTGCAAAAAATATTGCACACCCCGATCGCAGATCTTTGGTTAAAGATCGGTTTGTATACTGAAGCTCTTGTATTCCTTGCCTACGGTGTTCTATATCTTATCTATCCGCCGGTGAAGGAAGAATATGAAGGAAATTTACACGGTTTGGAAAAATTGCAGGTAGGAAATCCCGCTCTTCAGAGTATGGATAAAATGTTGCAGGAAGCGGACATCACACCTGCAAATCTTAAAAGGCTCGGGGAAGGATTTAATAAACTCGGAACTACAGTAAGTGGTATCTCTGATGTGAGCGATGTAGTAAAATCTACATCAGATTTCAGTAATAAAACCAAGGCTGCTACTGACGCGATGGGCTCCATGACCACAGCATTTTCGAATAGCGCAGCTACAATGAGTTCTTTTAATAATGCTTCCGAAAGTGCAAAAGGTTTCCATGAGCAGGTACAGGTTCTTACTAAAAATTTGGGTTCTCTGAATACGATCTATGAATTGGAACTTAAGGAAAGCAATAATCACCTGAAAGCGCTGAACGGCTTCTATGGTAAAATGGCAGAAGCAAGCCAGGCAATGATGAGCAGTGTGGATGATGCAAACCGCGCTAAAGAGCAGATCGGTAACCTGGCAAATAACCTAGGTAAGTTGAATGCTGTATATGGTAATATGCTGAGCGCAATGTCCGGCAAATAATATGTGATCGCAGAACAGTAACCAAACAACATTTTATAAATCTATTAATATAATTTATCATGGCTTTACCCAAAGAGCCCCGGCAGAAGATGATCAACCTGATGTACCTGGTGCTTACCGCACTGCTTGCACTCAATGTGTCATCAGAGATCCTGAATGCATTTAAAGTAGTGGACACCAGTCTTCAGAATTCAAACAATTCCCTCACTGCGGGAAACAATACCCTTTATAAGTCCCTGGCTCAAAAGCTAACGGAGGCCACCACTGCTGAAAAAGCAGCTATATGGGCACCCAAAGCACAGCAGGCAAAGACCCTTTCTGATGCAATGAATTCTTACATCGAAGGCCTGAAAAAAGAATTGAAAACAGAAGCTGATCTGAAATTGGTAGAAGGTAAAGAAGAATATAAAGAAGATGACCTGGAAGCTGCCACCCGCTTATTCGGAAAAGGTGAAGGCGGTAAGAATCGCGGAGAAGAACTGGAAAAAAAGCTGATAGAATATCGCAGGGCTATGTTGGCCATTGACCCCGAGATCGGGACAAAATTTTCCACTACGTTACCCGTGGATATTTCCCCGATGATCGGACAGGACGGTAAGAAAAAAACCTTTACTGACGGTTATTTTCATATGACCCCGACAGTAGCAGGACTTACCTTATTGAGTAAATTTCAAAATAATGTGAAGAATGCAGAAAACCAGGTTGTGAGTTTTTGCCACTCTAAGGTTGGTGAAGTGGTAGTAAAGTTTGATAAGACCGGTGTACTTATAGGTCAGAGTTCAAACTACGTGATGCCGGGCCAGGAACTTGTGGTTACAGCCGGTATAGGTGCATACAGTTCCGCAGCCCTTCCGCAGATCAGCATCGGCGGATCAAGTGTGCAGGTTGTAGATGGCCAGGGTATTTATAAATTCCAGGCTTCAGGCAGCGGTCCCCGCACTGTACCGGTAACTATCCGATACAAAGACCAGGATGGTGTTGACAAAGTAGAAACGAAGAATGTTGAGTATGTGGTAGGAACACCCGGCGGTGCCGCGGTGATGTTGGATAAAATGAATGTATTCTATATCGGGGTAGACAACCCGGTTACGATCGGTTCACCTACCGGCTGGGATAAAACAAATGTTTCCATGAGCGGCGGTACCATCTCCGGTACCGGCTCAAACAGAACCGTACGGGTAAGTGCAATCGGGCCTGCTTCCATAACCGTAAATGCAGATGGTAAAAGCAGCCAGTTTACATTTCGTATAAAGAAGATCCCGGATCCGATATTTAAAGTAGGTTCAGGTCGTCCGCGCGTACCTTCTGTAGAATTTAAAAACCAACAATTTGCCCGTGCAGAATTGGAAAACTTTGATTTCGAGTTACGTTATACGATCGTAAGTGCGACTGTATATTTTTCAGGGGCAGGGTTTCCTAATGTTGCAACTACTACTATTACCGGCGGAAGCCTGGCAGGGTTGTCATCTTATTTATCACGGTGCCAGCCCGGCAGTGTAGTTACTTTCGACAATGTAAAAGTATCCGGGCCGGACGGGCCGAGAGGCATTGAAGGAAGATCCATATCATTATATTAAAATCACACACTATGAATAAACAATTCTTCCGCTTTTTCTTTCTTTTCATGCTGTTAGCCGGTTTCGGTAGTACCGCAATGGCTCAAAAGAAAAAAGGAAAAGCACCTGTAAGGAAAGCTACCACCCGAAAAAATACGAAGACACAAACACGACAGCGAATGTAGTGGCAACAACGGCTTCTGTTGATTCAGTGGCAGGGGTTGACGCACCCGCAAATGATTCTCTTCCTATTAAAACGGTGGCAAAATCTCTGAGAAGAGATGCAGCAGTGAATGATGATGCGATCCGCGACAGAACGCCGTTGACTTATGAAGATCTCCGTGCAGATGATGCTGTCTATCGCCATAAGATCTGGCGCGAGATCGATACAAGGGAAAAAATAAATTTACCTTTCCGTTATTCTGCTGATGAAAATAACGGTAACCAACGTTTTATCTCCATATTATTGCAGGCCATACAGGACAGTGCTGTAACGGTTTTCAACAGTATTGATGACCGTTTCACAACCCCGATGACCAAAGGCGAAGTAGCAAAAGTGATCGGTGGTGATGAAGTGGATGTGCCGCAATATGATTCCTTAGGGCAGCTTACAGGCACTAAAAAAATGAAGAACGAGGTAAATATGGATTCCTTTTATAAGTTTCGCGTAAAGGAAGAAGTTGTATTCGATAAAGAAAGTTCACGCCTGTTTTTCCGTATCCTCGGTATTGCCCCGGTAAAGAATATCATTACCACATTGGGTGTAAACCTTGGTGAAACGGAATTGTTCTGGGTGTATTACCCGGATATGCGTCCGACATTTGCTAAATATGAAGTATATAACGGAAAAAATTTCGGCGCACGTATGAGCTGGGAAGAATTGTTTGAAAGCCGTATGTTCTATGGCCGTATCATTAAAAGTACGATCGACAATCCTTATGACCAGTTCATTAAAAACTACAAAGGGCTAAGCGAAAATTCCATCCTCCAGCTTTTTGAAGGGGAGAATATTAAAGAGAAAATATTTAATTACGAACAGGATCTTTGGAGTTATTAATCGAATGGATTAAAAAATAACCGTCTCTTTTTGAGGCGGTTTTTTTATGCTTACTTTCAAGTTCCAAGGTTCAAGGTTCAAGGTTATTCCGGGTTGGTCTTTATTCACATGAGGGACGCTACAAACTCCTCTGCGAAACCTTTGTATTCTCTGCGGTGAAAAAAACATCAGGCTTCACAGACAACCCGCCACCCGACAACCCGCCACCCTTCAACTTTTCAATTTTTCAACCATTCAACCCTTCTCTCAGCACCGCGGTCTTCGCCTTGCCGATCAGTTGTTCAATTTCCGAATCAGTGGCTTCTTTGATCTTTTTTACCGAACGGAATTCATTCAGCAAAAGATCAGCAGTTTGTTTACCGATACCCCTGATGTCTTCGAGTTCATTCTTAAAAGTTCCCTTACTTCGCTTGTTCCTGTGAAAAGTAATGCCGAAGCGGTGCACTTCATCCCTTATTCGCCTGATCAGTTTTAAACTCTCGCTGTCCCAAGGCAGGAGCAATGATTGCGTATCCCTGTCAAAGAAGATCTCTTCTTTATTTTTTGCCAGGCCAACCAAGGTCAGTTTCCCGCGCAGGCCGAGCATGTCTATGCTCTCCATCGCCGCACTGAGCTGCCCCTTTCCGCCATCAATGATGATCAGGGAGGGTAAGGGCGTGCCTTCTTCGGTCAGCCGCTTGTATCGGCGGTAGACCACTTCGGTCATAGAAGCAAAATCATTGATGCCTTCCACCGTTTTAATATTGAAATGCCTGTAATCTTTTTTGCTGGGTTCACCGTTCTTAAAAGAGACCATCGCCGCTACGGGATAACTGCCCTGGAAATTTGAATTATCAAAACATTCAATATGGTCTGGCAATTGTTGAAGTTGCAGATCTTCCTGCAACCCCTGCAAAACTTTTATCTTTTCGTCATCGGTTTTATCTTCAAGCTTTAATATTTTTTTCGCGTTGAGTTCCTCCCTGAAATAGTCCACATTTTTCCGGGAGAGATCGAGCAACTTTTTTTTATCGCCGGCCCTGGGGACCGTTAAGTACGTATCCGGCTCAATGTAATCAATTACATACGGGACGATCAGTTCTTTCGCCTCACTTTCAAAGATCTGCCGGAGTTGTGCAATAGCAAAAGACAGTACTTCTTCCGCGGTTTCTTCCAGCTTTTTTTGCAGGGTAATAGTTTTGGTCTGTATGATACTGCCGTTGTTTACCGCCAGGTAATTTACGTAGGCAATATTTCCTTCTTCCAGGATCGTAAAGACATCTACGGTACCGGTTGTGGTATTTACTACAGCCGATTTTGATTGATATTGTTGAAGGTGTTCGATCTTGCTTTGAAATACTGCCGCCTTTTCAAACTCCATATTTGACGCATGTTCCAGGATCCTGTTGCGGTAATTGTTTATCACCGGGTTAAGATTCCCTTTCAGCAGATCTTTTAATTGCGATATCCCTTCGTTATAATCTTCCGGGGATTGTAACGCTTCGCAGGGGCCCTTACAGTTGCCCAGGTGGTATTCAAGGCAGACCTTAAATTTATTTTTTGCAATATTGTTAGGAGTCAGGTTCAGTTTGCAGGTGCGGAGCTGGATATTTTGTTTAATAAAATTTAAGAGGTCGCGCACTTTACCTACCGAAGTAAAGGGCCCCAGGTATACCGATCCGTCCTTCAGTTTTCGCCTGGTAAGAAATACCCGGGGAAAAGGTTCGTTTTTTATTACGATGTATGGATAACTTTTATCATCCTTGAGGTTAATATTGAACAGCGGTTGAAACTCTTTGATCAGGGAATTTTCCAGGAAGAACGCATCCTGTTCACTATTTACAATGGTAAATTCAATTTTATGGATCCTATGGACCAACTCTGCGGTTTTATAACTGCTTTTTACCTTATTGAAATAGCTGCTTACCCTTTTGCGAAGATGCTTGGCCTTGCCTACATAGATGAGTTCATTGGCTGCATTATAATACTTGTATATGCCCGGGAGGACCGGGATAGTAGTTGATATTTCAGAAAATTCTTTTTGAGTCATTGTTATTCGTAGCTCCAGGAAATTTTTTCTTCGCGTTCCACGGGGTTTTTTCCGTCGCCGTTGTTGATGGTAACGATCTTACACCATTTACCCGTTTGCCAGGTCAGTTGCATGATCTTATCGTCCCCGGCATTTTTCAGGAGATAGATACGGGTGACCCGGTTGTTTTCGGGATCTACATACACGTCCCAGTGCGTAAAAGCGAAATTTTGTGCCTTATCATTTACCGGGTCATATGAGAAAGTGAAGGCATTAAGGGTCTGATCGAGGAACTTCTTTTCTGCAAAAAGCCCTTTCAGGTTTGCTGTGTCTATCACCGGGTGCAGGAAAGCAGAAAAAGCCGCTTCGAGGCTTTCTGTTTTTACCCAGGAAGAATCGGTACGGTTGCCTGTTGTAATTTTTTTAAGGGGCGTAACTCCTTTGCTCCTGATCGAAAAAATCTCTCCTTTCAGGAAGGCGGTTACGGGGAAAAACGAGGCGGAGAGAGCAGTATCGCCTGCGACTGACTCTGTAGCCACACCGGGCACGGGGGTGGCATTCCTGTTTGTACACCCGAAAAAAAAGAGGATGAAATAAATAAAAAAATAGCGGAGGTTCATGGATCAAAATTAAACCTAATAAAGATTTCCGGGAAATAATAAAGCGCAACAAAATGATAATGTTGCGCTTTATTCCCGGATCTGCGCCGGTGCGCTAAGGGTTAAAGGCCGGTAGTAATACCGATCTTAACGCCTATGTTGTATAATTTTTCCGTGTAATTATATTCTTTTTTATAGGTAGATAATAACTGGTGACGGAACTGCGGCCCAACATTTAAAGTTATACCTGCACCCGGCTTGAAGCTCACAAAAGTTTCTATCGCAGCATTCATGTTCCATTTACGAAGCAGCGGAGTTTCAGAAATGTAATGATTGCCGTCTGCTGAAAGAACATAAGCACTTCCGCTGATCACAAATGTCGGTTGTATTGTTCCGCCGACATACCATTTTATTTTATTACGACCGGCCAATCGGATATCTGCTCCCAAAGGCATGGCCACCTGTAAAGTCGTTTTATTCAGACGGGAAAATCCTGCTTTTACTGCATATACGGAAGATCTTGAGGCCATACTTACATCGTCAACCGCAAGGGTGGCCTGTGTAGGATGGTTGAGTTCTGTAACTTTTGACACGTAATTGGTATAATTCGCCTGCAGCCCGCCCTTTAAACGAATGTTCCGTGAAATATTATACAGTACTGCCGCACCGGCTTCCAGGTTAAGCGCCGCACCGTCGTTAAGTGCAGCAGTTCCGGAAGAAGCTGTTTTTTTCTCCGTTAGGAAAAACCCCCGATACCCGAAAGAAGGCGTTATATAATAACTAAAGCCGGCGTTTTGTTTGAATTTATTTATCGCGGGCTTATTCCGGAAAGCATAATCTTCGCGCCATGGCTTGTCGTTAGCAGAGATCGACGCAAATTCCGCCGCAGCGGTTAAAGTATTCTTAACCGCTGCGGTTTCTGAAATAAGAGCGGTGTTATTTGCCGAAACTGTTTCCGGTACAATGATCGGGTTAACATTTTTCGCATCTGCACCGGAGACACGAACCTTTTTATTATTTCCGTCTATACTAACGGGATCGCTATCATTCAACGAAGAAAACACCGGACTTTCAGCGGAATACTCCGGTATTGAACGGGTGCCTGTTTCAGCCTGCGCTAAGGCAGATAGCTCATCCGGCAGGGAAGTAAATTTATTATTAAAATCGTTTTCCGTCCCCGGGTTTGCTGCCGGATCTATTCCCGCAACAGGAGAGGGGTGCAGCGTAAACAAGTGGGCAGTCGCATCTTTTGAAGCGGTTGGCGGCGGAATAAAAAAACGGGATAATTTACTATTGGTATAATTTGTAGCGAGGCCGGAAAGATTTTGTTCAGCAGAGCGGCGGGCTGCGTTGCTGAGGTTATAATTTTCCGAAATGCCGATATACAATACGCCGGAAAGGATCAGCAGGCATACTGCCACAGAAGGCCATTTCCTGTCCGGGTGCATATTGTTATACAAGCTGTACCAAACCTTCCGTGAAGGCACCATGACAAAATCATTGGCATTCTCCTTCAAAAAGTTCTCAAAATCTTCCCTGTAAATTTTATTTTTCATTTTTCACAAACTCATTATAAACGTTAGTGTTGCCCGGCAAAATTCTTTTATCTTCCTGCTCCCGATCTTACGGCAGCCGGTTTACCATAAGCGTTTTTGTATTGCGATTTGTCAATAATATTTTTCCTTACCAGGATATCTTCCAACATGGCTTTCGCCCTGGTATACTGGCTGCGGCTGGTGCTTTCTTCTATATCAAGCATTTCGCCGATCTCTTTATGAGAATAGCCTTCTATAGCATAGAGGTTAAGGACTGTTTTGTAACCTAAAGGCAACAATCGTATACATTCCACCACCTGCTTTGCCTGGATGATACTGGGGATCATATCTTCCCTGGTATGGAGATTATGTGCATGGATCAGGTCTACCGAATCGGCAAACTTTTTATTTTTCTTGAGGATATTGATACAGGTATGTACAATGATCCGCCGGATCCATCCTTCCAAGGCTCCTTCGCTGCGATATTGATGTAATTGGGTAAAAACTTTGATGAACCCTTCCTGTAGCATGTCTTCGGCATCCTCCCTGCTTTTGGCAAAGCGGTAGCATACTCCCAGCATTCTCGGGCTGAACCGATCATACAAAGCTTCCTGCGCTGCAGCATTGTTTTTGGTACTTCCGGCAAGCATTTGCTCCTCGGTCATAATGTATTGGTTTAACCCTTTAAATATAGACAAATTTATTGGTAAACATGCTGCACCTGCCACATGGATAAAATATGACTGAAGCATGGCGGCACCATTTTTTTTAGTCTGCATCCTTCGTTCGTTATTTATCTGTAAGTACGATCCCGGTCATCAATGGCGGAATATCTAACCCCATCATTTTCAATATAGTAGGAGCTATATCCCCGAGTTTGCCGGGTTTGATCGGCCCTTTGAACGATTGATCAATGATTATAAAAGGAACAGGGTTTAAGCTATGGGCCGTGTTGGGGGTGCCATCCTCATTTATTTCATAATCCGCATTCCCGTGGTCTGCCAGCAGAAATACGGCATAATCCATTTCCAGGGCCTTGGTAACTACCCGGGCTACGCAGCTATCTACTGTTTCCACGGCCCGGATGACCGCTTCCCATACACCGGTATGTCCAACCATATCTGCATTTGCAAAATTGAGGCAGATAAAATCGGGGGCATTATGGTCCATTTCTATTACAGCAGCCTCCGTTACTTCATAAGCACTCATTTGAGGCTGAAGATCATATGTTGCTACCTTGGGTGAAGGGATCATTACTCTTTTTTCCCCTTCAAAGGGGGTTTCCCGACCCCCGCTGAAAAAGAAACTGACATGCGGGTATTTTTCCGTTTCGGCGATACGCAGTTGCGTTCTTCCTGCCGCCGCCAGCACTTCACCCAAGGTGTCATCAAGGTTGTCCTTATCATACATCACCGCTACATGCTCATAGGTTTGGTCATAGGCCGTCATCGTTGTATAATGAAGGCTCAGCTTTTGCATATTGAACAGCAACATATCTTTTTGTGTGAGTACTTCCGATATCTCCCGGCAGCGGTCGGTACGGAAATTAAAGCAGAGCAAGGCATCCCCGTCTTTCATGCGGGAGTCCCCCGCTGCATTATTTATCAACGGGAGAATAAATTCATCTGTTAGATCCTTTTCATAGGAGCGGGCTACAGCACTGATGATATCATCCGTTCGTTCGCCTTCCCCTCTTACCATGGCATCGTATGCTACCTTTACCCTTTCCCAACGCTTATCCCTATCCATCGCATAATACCTGCCTGTAACAGTTGCCAGTTTACCGGTCGTAGCTTCCAAATGCGTGCTTAAGGTTCTTAAAAAATCCAACCCGCTTTTCGGATCTGTATCGCGGCCGTCTGTAAAGGCATGAACTAATATATTGTGAAAATTTTGTGAGGCGCAAAAGGAAGTTATGGCCATCAGGTGATCCATATGGGAATGCACGCCTCCGTCACTGACCAGGCCAAAAAGATGAAGAGGGACATTGTTTTTTTGAGCGTGTGCGATGCTGTTCAACAGCGCCTCATTTTTGAAAAAACTATTATCCCTGATGGCTACATTTATTCTTTGAAGGTCCTGGTATACGATCCTGCCTGCACCCAGGTTCAGATGACCTACTTCACTGTTACCCATTTGTCCTTCCGGCAGACCTACGGCCTCTCCGCAGGTTACCAGGGTTGTGTTGGGATATTGCCGGTATAATGCGGTAACAAAGGGAACATTGGCGTTTTGTATAGCATCACTGCTTTTTATTTTCCCCAATCCCCACCCATCCATTATAATTAAAATCGCTTTTTTATTCTGCATAATTACAAAGCTAATTATTTGGCTGTTCCCCTCATTAAAGCATACCTAAAACATTGGCTATATTTACGCATTCGCTTTAACAAATTGCGCTAAGCCGGCATAATTTTGGACAATAGCGGGTATCCGATAAAACACAATAAATGAAAAACTTTCTAATTCTATTATCAGCCTTTTTCCTGTTAAGCGCCGTGAGTGCGCCAAAGGGGATTTCTGACCTTATTAATGCCCTTAAAGCCGGCAATGCGTCCGCTGTTGCTAAATATTTTGATAATACGGTGGAGATCACTTTGCCCGGTAAAACCAACAGCTACAGCAAAAGCCAGGGCGAAACTGTCCTGAAAGATTTTTTTGCAAATAATCCTGTTAAATCTTTTACCGTTGTACACAAAGGGGAAAGCGGTGGTTCAAAATTTTGCATCGGCACTTTGGTTACCGCCAACGGTTCATTCCGTACAACTGTAAACCTGAAACAAAAAGGAGACAGGGAAGCCCTGCAGGAAATTAAGTTTGAGAAATAAGCAATATTTTTCCGTAAAAATGCGGCATGAATGAGAAAACAAACTCCCCGTCCACGGGAGTTTTTTTGTGCCCTCAATGCTTCCCTAATCGTACAGGCAGCTTAACTTTGCCGGTATGGATCATGAAATAGCGTTGCAGGAACTTATTAAAAATGCATTGGCTGAAGATATCGGAACGGGTGATCATTCTACTTTAGCTTCCGTTGACCGGGATGCAGAAGGTAAAGCAGTGCTCAAAATAAAGCAGGACGGTATATTGGCCGGAGTGAAAGTAGCTGAGAAAATATTTCGCTTTATCCAGCCTGATACAATTTTTACCGCCATCAAACACGACGGTGAGAAGATGGCTTACGGCGAAACAGCTTTTGAAGTATTTGCAAAGGTTCATACCATTCTTCAATGCGAAAGGCTTGTTCTGAATACCATGCAGCGAATGAGCGGCATTTCCACCCTTACCGACAGGTATGTGCAAAAACTTTCCGGTTATCAAACGAAGTTGCTGGACACCCGGAAGACCACGCCTAATTTTCGTCTTCTTGAAAAAGAAGCAGTAAAGATCGGGGGAGGTGTAAACCATCGTTTCGGTTTATATGATATGATCATGCTCAAAGACAATCATATTGATTACAGCGGGGGCATTGAGCGGGCCATCAACAACGCTCATGATTATATTATTAAAAATAAACTCCCGCTTAGAACAGAAGTGGAGACCCGAAGCATCGACGATGTCAAAAAAGTAATGGCTGTCGGTAAGGTCGATCGGATCATGTTGGATAATTTTACCCCGGATCAGGTTAGGGAGGCACTGCAGATCATCGGCAGAAAATATGAAACAGAGGCCAGCGGGGGCATAAATCTTGAAAATATTGAACAATATGCAGGAACAGGGGTAGATTATGTATCCTGCGGAGCAGTGATTCATCAAGCCGTTAGCCTCGATCTTAGCCTTAAAGCAGCTATTTTATAATAATAATGATGCCTAAATCAAATAAATCCTATACCGGTATCGTTTACTCTACGGATCCTGAATTCAGGATGGCGGAGAACGACAGGGAAGAACAGCAAACCCTCCCGCCGGCCGATCAATTATTAAGGGTGCGATTGGAAACGAAGCACCGGGCCGGTAAAGCGGTGACCATTTTAGATAATTTCATCGGTTCTGATACGGATAAGGAGGATATCGGCAAAAAGCTGAAGGCGTTTTGCGGCACCGGTGGTTCTGTAAAAGACGGGGAGATCCTCGTACAGGGTGACAATAGGGAAAAGATCCTTCAATGGCTATTAAAGAACGGGTTTAAGCAGTCTAAGAAAACAGGGTAAAATATGATAAATCAGATTTCACAGGGAGTAAGCATCAGTGTAGAAACATTCTACCAGCCGGAATACAGCAATCCTGTTAACGGTGAATTCATGTTTGCCTATAAGATCACGATCGAGAACAACAATACCTTCCCGGTAAGGTTGCTCAGCCGTCATTGGACCATCTTTGACAGCAACGGTTCTCAGCGTGAGGTTGCAGGGGAAGGCGTCATCGGTGTGCAACCTCTGATCGATTCCGGTAATTCATACCAGTATGTGAGCGGTTGTAACCTCCGCACGGAAATGGGCAGAATGCACGGTTCTTATATTTTTGAAGATCTGCACCGTAAAAAAACTTTTAAAGCATTTATCCCCGCTTTTGAGATGTTCGCACCTTTTAAACTCAATTAAAGGGGGATGTTTAACATGGAGTATTGGTCCATCCTTTTTTTCAAAGTTAATTTTTTGTATTTTTACTGATATTTACAACTGCGCATCCTTATGAATCGTTTATAAGACGCAGGTAGTCAATTTTATCCGCTAATAAATATCAGTTATGGCAAAGATCGTTTTCAATAATAAAGACAATGCTTTTTTTCAATCTTTGAAATCAAGCGTTGATGCCTATTTCAGGGATAATAACATTGATAAGACCGGCGATTGGAGGCTATTCCTTAAAACCTTCGTATTATGGGGTGGTACCATTGGAATTTATTTGTACCTGATGTTGGCTGCCGTTCCCGTTCTCCCGGCGATCTTACTTTGCCTATTAATGGGATTCCTCATGGCCGGCATTGGCTTTAGTGTAATGCACGATGCCAATCACGGCAGTTACAGCAACAATTCAACATTGAATGATTTTTTAGGGATGTCTGCAAATGCACTCGGAGTGAGTTCATACCTCTGGAAGCAAAAACATAATATCATACATCATACTTATACTAATGTGGACGGGATAGATGATGATATTGCCAAAAGCCCCGTAATACGCCAGTGCGAATCACAAAAATGGGTACCCGCGCATAAAGTTCAGCATCTCTACATGACAATCATCTATGCATTGTCTGTTATTTTTTGGGTGTTTATCATGGATTTTAAAAAATATTTCAGCAAGAAGATACATACGACCGAAGCCTGGAAAATGACCCCGAAAAATCATATTATTTTTTGGGCCACCAAGGTGTATTATGTAACGGTGTTTATCATATTGCCGATCATGGTATGGGGGTTCTGGGGATGGGTAGCAGGCTTTTTCATTACAAATGCTGCGTTGGGTATTACCCTTTCATTTGTATTCCAACTGGCCCACGTGGTAGAGATTACAGAATTTGAGCATATCCCTTTAGATGAAACCAAGCATCTTGAAACAGCCTGGGCTCAGCATCAGTTGAAGACCACTGCTAATTTCGCGATGGACAATAAATTTATTTCCTGGTTCGTAGGCGGCCTGAATTACCAGGTAGAGCATCACCTTTTTCCTAAGATCAGTCACGTGCATTACCCGGAGATCAGCAAGATCGTTATCGCGAAGTGCAAAGAATTTAATGTGCCTTATAACCGTTATGAAACACTTAGCGAAGCAATAGCATCCCATTTCCGTGTAATGCGGCGTTTGGGACATAAACCCGAGGAAGCGCTGATGTTGTCAAAGGCTGCTGCCTGATCAGGGTTTATATTTCGCTTCCCGGAACACCGTTTCATTATCTGTTCTCATTAGGCTATCCGGTTGTATTCCCGGGTTTTTAGCCATGTATTTTTTTACGATCTGCCACCCTGCAAATGAGCCGATATTACCCGGAGCATTTTCGCCAAGTTCCTGCGTTTTCGGACCTTCCGACACATAATTTTTGATGAGATTGTTATCTGTGACCTGCAACAGGTTGTTCTGCGTGAACAAATTCCAAATAACCGGTTCATGTGTATAAGCATCTTTCATCTGCTCATTGGTATACCCGATCAGCCTGTATTCTTCCGTTCCCGGCAAAAACTTCCGGAGCAGGTATAACCGCTTTCCCTTTTCGATCATTTGCATGATCAGGCGTTTATCTTCCGATCTTTCCGGGTAGAGATCGGTAACAATATTTTTCATACAATTGACCGCGATGTAATCCGGCGTAAACCGCGCTGTGATATAACCGGGGTAAGTTTCTTCCACAACAGAGGTTTTATACAGGGGAAAATCTTTGCCGAGATGCGCCTGCAATCCGATGATAAAAGCATCATCATCGAGGATATCGCCGTACCCGTCGGCCGGGCCGATATAAGTAATGATCGTTGTAGGTACTTTATAGGCCGGGAAATAAAATTTCACGAACTGCAGGGCCTGCTTTATTTGTTTTTCGTAGGGCGAGAAGTCTGAAAATAATTTTTCTGCAGTATCATACACATTCCTGTTGTAAATAAGAAACCCTTTTAAATAGAGTGCTATGGTATCTGCAGGCAATTTCGGGTCGAGACCCAATATGGAAGAGAGAAAATTTTCACCGAAGGAAGGATACTGTGCAATGAGCCTATCGGTTTGCGGCATTATGTTATTGGTGTCAAGCGCAAAGAATGCTTTTTCAAACCTATAGGTCTTCAGCGGAGCAGGGATCGCAGTTACATCAGGAGTATCCTTTTTATTATTACAGGAGAAAAACACTGCGACAGCGATCAAACTAATTATCAAACGCATACATTGATTATTTTAACTTTACAAAAGAAACCATTAATTGATAAAACATAAAGTTAATCCCGTTACAAAAGAGCAAGGATGAAAATATTTTTAGCGCAGCAGAATTATCATATCGGGAATATTGAAGAAAATACCGCGAAGATCATTGACGCTGTAAAAAAAGCAAAAACCGCGGGTGGCGATATTATTTTATTCAGTGAACAATCTGTTTGCGGTTACCCGGCCAGGGATTTTTTATACTTCAGAGATTTTATTGATAAATGTTATGCAGCGATCGATAAAATAAAACTGTATGCAGATGGCATTGCCGTGATCATCGGGGCCCCGCACCGAAATCCAAATACCCGGGGAAAAGATCTTTTTAACGCCGCATTCTTCCTTGCAGATAAAACCATCAAACAGGTCATACAAAAAACCTGTCTTCCTACATACGATGTGTTTGATGAGGACCGCTATTTTGAACCGGCTACGGCATGGAACGTGGTGGAATATAAAGGGCGAAAGTTGGCCGTTACGATCTGTGAAGATATCTGGAACCTGAGCGACAATCCCCTGTACACCCATTGCCCCATGGATATGCTGATACCGCAGGCGCCCGATCTGATGCTGAATTTATCCGCTTCACCTTTCGATTATACACATGATGCAGACCGGCAGGCTGCTGTGAAAGCAAACGTATTGAAGTATAAGATCCCGATGTTCTATTGCAATGCCACGGGAAGCCAGACAGAAATTGTATTCGACGGCAATTCCCTGGTATTTGATAAAGATGCCAATCTCTGCGGTAAGTTGGCAGCCTTTGAAGAGGATCTGCAATCTTTTATTCTCAATGATGACGGCACAATAGAAGGGGATATCCTGGTAGCTGCAGAAAATGTTCCCGGCAAAGAACTGAACCCCGAATTATTTACACCTACGCTGAATATCGCGTTGGTATATGAAGCGTTGCTTACAGGCATCAGGGATTATTTTACAAAGAGCGGTTTTAAAAAAGCTATTATCGGAAGCAGCGGCGGTATAGACAGCGCGGTTACCCTCGCCCTCGCATGTGAAGCGTTGGGTAAAGAGAATGTGACGGCCGTATTGATGCCTTCGCAATTTTCAACAGGGCACTCTGTAGCTGATGCAGAGCAACTGAGTATCACACTCGGGAATCCATATCATATCCTCCCTATTAAAAATATTTATGACAGCTTCATAAAGGAACTCAATCCCGTTTTCGGGGACCTGCCGTTCAGTATTGCCGAAGAGAACATCCAAAGCCGGACCCGGGGAAATTTGCTGATGGCTATCGCAAATAAATTCGGGTATATCCTGCTGAACACCTCCAATAAAAGCGAATTGGCTACAGGGTACGGTACGCTGTACGGCGACATGGCAGGAGGCATCGGTGTTTTGGGTGATTGCTATAAACTACAGATCTATGAATTGGCCAAATACATTAACAGGGTAAAGGAGATCATTCCTGAAAATATTATCAGCAAGCCTCCCAGTGCAGAACTTAGGCCGGGGCAAAAAGACAGCGACAGTCTCCCGGATTATGAGGTGCTGGACCCTGTGCTATACCAATATATAGAATGGCAAAAAGACCCGCATCAAATAAAATCCCCGGGTTTTGACGGCACAACGGTAGACCGGATCTTAAAAATGGTCAACAGGAATGAGTACAAGCGAAACCAATTCTGCCCGATCATCAGGATCTCGCCGAAAGCTTTCGGTCCCGGGAGGAGAATGCCCATCGTCGGGCAATACCTCTCATGATCATGACTTCCGAGGCCATTTGAACGATAAGTTTTAGAGTTATCCCGGATCAGGAATATAAGTAGACCCTTCCTTCAATTCCTCCCGGGTTATCATCATGGATTCATTTTTGTATAACTAGTTTAACATTCTTTTTAAGTGGCCTCTTCAGTGAGGCATAATTATTATAATCATAGTCACTAATTTGCAGCACCCGAAAAACAGATAACATATGTTACAAACCGCAGAAGATATTCGACTCCTCAATGAAAAGATCAATCATGCGGCCGGATTTGTATCCAGGATAAATGATGAATTGAGTAAAGTGATCGTAGGCCAGCAAACCATGATCGAAAGGCTGCTCATCGGCTTATTGAGTAATGGTCACGTGCTCCTTGAAGGCGTACCGGGGTTGGCAAAAACACTGGCCATAAAATCCCTGTCTTCCACCATACAGGCGCAATTCAGCAGGATCCAGTTCACGCCTGACCTGTTGCCTGCCGATGTGATCGGAACGATGATCTACAACCAAAGCAAGAATGAATTTTATGTTCGCAAGGGACCGATCTTCGCCAATTTTATTTTGGCCGATGAGATCAACCGTGCGCCGGCAAAAGTGCAAAGTGCACTGCTGGAAGCGATGCAGGAGCGGCAGGTTACTATCGGCGATACCAGCTACAAACTGGAGGAACCTTTTTTGGTACTGGCTACTCAAAATCCTATAGAGCAGGAAGGTACCTATCCTTTACCCGAAGCACAGGTGGACCGGTTCATGCTGAAAGTGGTAGTAGGATATCCTACCAAAACAGAAGAGCAGATGATCATCCGCCAAAACACATTGGGACTGTCCTCGCCTGAACTGCGGGCTGTGGCGTCCTCTTCAGAGATCCTCACCGCAAAAGAATTGGTGCGTAGTGTGTATGTAGATGAAAAAGTAGAGAATTATATTTTGGATATCGTTTTCGCCACACGGTACCCGGAGAAGTATAACCTGGCAAAGCTTAAACCCCTCATCGGGTTCGGCGGATCCCCGCGGGCGAGTATTAATACGGACCCTTGCGGCAAAAGCGTATGCATTTTTGAATAAACGCGGGTATGTAGTTCCGGAAGATGTACGCAATGTTTGTAAGGATATTCTCCGTCACCGTATCGGCCTGACCTATGAAGCGGAAGCGGAAAATGTGAACGTAGAGGAAATTATAAGTGAGATACTGAAGACGGTGAATGTGCCCTAATGGTGGCCTGAGGGTTTTGAAGTTATTGAAAAGGAATTGGGAATTAGGAATTGGGAAACAACGGCATGTTTGATTTTATAGCAAAATAACGGGTCTTCATTTTTTTCTATTTCGAAAGCGATGAATACTCCGAACTTCACACCCAATTCCCAATTCCCTCCACAAAATAAAAAGACCCGTATTTAATTAATTAATGGAACCAACCGTAGAGATATTAAAAAAAGTTCGTGAGCTTGAAATAAAAAGCAAGATCATTACTACTCACCTGTTTACGGGGGAATACCATTCTGCTTTTAAGGGAAGGGGTATGAGCTTCCGCGAAGTGCGGGAGTACAGTGCGGGGGACGATGTTCGGTTCATTGATTGGAATGTAAGCGCAAGATTTTCGACGCCGTTCTCCAAATTATTTGAAGAGGAAAGAGAGCTTACATTGATGTTGCTGGTGGATACCAGTACGAGCAACCTCTTCGGTACGGTTGGTAAAAGGAAGAAGGACCTGATCATAGAAATGGCGGCTGTATTGGCGTTCAGTGCTGTTACCAATAATGATAAGGTAGGTGTTATATTTTTCAGCAATAAAGTTGACAAATATATTCCGCCTAAAAAGGGGCGTCCGCATGCACTTTACATTGTGCGCGAATTATTGGGTATGCAACCCTCTGCCGGCGGAACGGATATAGATGAGCCCATCCGGTATTTCAATAACACTACGCGACAAAAAAGTATTGCATTTATCCTCAGTGATTTCCTGGCAACCGGGTATGATAATGACTTAAAAGTGATCGGGAAAAAGCATGACGTGATCGGTGTGAAAGTATATGACAAAATGGATATGGAATTGCCTGAAGCGGGATTGCTGCAGATCACCGATGCCGAGACAGGTAAAACAAAGTGGATCGACTCGGACAGTGCATTGGTCCGCCATAACTATCAGCAACATTTTTTTGAACAAACGGATCTCAGCAAAAAATATTTCCGGAAGGCAGGAGCTGATCTCCTCCACGTAAGGACTGATGATGACTATGTGAAAATATTACAGAAATTCTTTTTAAAAAGAAAGTAGCAGGAATGAAAATGATCTATCGACTAAATGCATTACGCCTCCCGGTTCTTTGCCTGTTGCTATCGATCCCTTATTGGTCGGGTGCACAGTCTATCCGTTCTTCGGTTGACAAAAAAAACATTCTTATCGGGGAGCAGATAACTTTCCGCATGAGTGTAGGCCTTCCTTCCCCGGAATATAAAGTGATCATCGATGTGCCGGACTCTATTCCGCATTTTGATATCCTCCAAAAATCAGGGGGCAGTGCCACAGGAAAAAAAGGCGAATATTCATTTGAGTACAGGATGGTGCTTACGAGTTTCGACTCGGGGCGGTGGATCTTCCCGGCCATGGTGTACCGCATCAGTCATCGGAATACGGCATCACAGGGCCTTTTAACGGATACCTTTACGGTGAATGTCGGGTATATGCCGATAGACCCCGGCGGAAAACCAAGAGATATCAAAAGTATCCTGGAGGTTTCTTTTTATGATTGGTTTTGGGTTTGGGTAGCAGCGGGAGCTTTATTACTGCTGCTGCTCGTTTATCTTTTATATCGTTATTTAAAAAGCAGGAAAAAAACAGCGCCCGCCAAAGCAGCCATGGGAGCTTATGATGAAGCGATGAAGGCCTTGGATGAATTGAAGAAAGCCAACGACGCACAATCGCTTACGGTCAAAGAATATCATACCCGGCTTGCAGACGTATTAAAAAATTATTACAGTAAAAAGGTTGACCGCAACTTTTCCAATAAAACCACTGCGGAGATACTGACAACATTAAAATCCCATGAGTTGAAGGCGGAAACGGAATCGCATACTGCTGAGGCTTTGCAGACCGGCGATGCTGTAAAGTTTGCAAAATACCGTTCTACTTACACGGAAAATGAGGCCGCACTAAATTACCTGAAGAATACCATTCAGGAAATTGAAGGATCGCTTTCCAAAAAAACTTAAGCTTTGCTTTTTGATTATTTCAGAAATATTGAATTTGCCCAACCGTATTTTTTTGCGCTGTTCGCTTTATTACCGGTACTCATCTTTTGGTATATAAAGACAAACAACAGCCGCAGCAGTTCGGTACGACTCTCTACAGTCGGCGCAAAGGGCCTGGGTTCCTGGAAGGCTTCTTTCCGTCACCTTCCGTTTATTTGCAGGATACTCTGCATGGCGTTCCTCATCATTGCACTGGCTCACCCGCAGACACGTTATGATGACCGGCAAACAGAAGGAGAGGGGATCGATATTGTGTTGTGCATAGATGTAAGCGGTAGTATGACCGCACAGGATCTTACACCAAACAGGCTGGAAGCCGCAAAAAATGTTGCCGTAGATTTTGTGAACAGGAGGCTTACCGACAGGATCGGGATCGTGATCTTTGCAGGGGAGAGTTTCACGCAATGCCCCCTTACTACGGATCACGGTGTGCTGGTTGCCGCATTGCAGAATATTAATTTCGGGCTACTGGCAGACGGAACAGCCATAGGTGACGGACTGAGTACCGGTGTAGATCGGTTGCGTAATGTAAAGACCCCGTCGAAAGTGATCGTATTGCTTACGGACGGCGTGAACAACAGCGGGCTCATACCGCCGGATGCTGCTAAAGAAATTGCAAAGGCTTACGGTATCAAAGTATATACTATCGGGGTGGGTACGGAAGGCACTACTACACAAAGGGTACAAACAGAACGCGGTGTGGAGACAAGAGACGTAAAAGTTTCGATCGATGAAAAATTACTCACGCAGATTTCTGCAGAAACAGGCGGCAGGTATTTTCGCGCTACGGATAACGAAAGCCTCTCCGGTATTTACAGCACCATCGACGCGCTTGAAAAAACAAAAGTGGAAATAACATCCACTACAAGGTACACGGAAAAATTTCTGCCGTTTGCTGCTGCTGCAGCCTTCTTTTTGCTTTTGGAGATACTCCTTCGTTACCTTGTTTTCCGGAAATTTCCTTAAGAGTTATTTAACTTGCAGCGATGCAGGCAACAGTTTACAGGTCTACGGGAAGTTGGTACATCGTGAAGAATGCTGCCGGCGAATTTTTGAATGCCCGCCTCAAAGGCAAGCTGAAAATGGAAGGGATCACTTCCACAAACCCTATAGCCGTAGGAGATATTGTAGAAATAGATTTTGAGGATGCAGAGGAGAACCTGGTCATTTCAAAAGTGTATGATCGCCGGAATTATATCAACCGCGTTTCACCGCACAATAAAAATCTTCACCACATCATTGCAGCCAACCTCGATCAATCGCTGCTTTTTGCCACGCTGAAGGATCCGAAAACTTCTTTCGGATTTATCGACCGGTTTTTGATCACTTCCGAAGCATACCGGGTACCGGCCATTATCGTTTTTAATAAAGCGGATCTTTTTAAAAAAAAGGAGTTGGAAAAGTTTGCCCTTGCCAAAGCAATATATGAACCCATTGGTTATACCATCATGCTGATGAGCATTGAAAAAAAAGAAGGAACTGAAACGGTGAAAGAATTGCTGAGAGATAAAACAACTTTGCTGAGCGGACATTCGGGCGTAGGTAAATCTACATTTATCAATTACATTTTTCCCGAGCGTACCCTTAAAACACAGGAAGTGAGTGAATGGAGCGGGAAAGGTTTGCATACCACCACTTTTGCGGAGATGTATGACCTCCCTTTCGGCGGAAGGATCATTGATACCCCGGGTATCAGGGAATTGGGCCTGGTGGATATTCCCGGTAAAGAACTGGCACAGTATTTCCCGGAGATGCGTGCGGTAATGAATGATTGTAAATTCAACAATTGCGTCCATTTTAATGAACCGGGTTGCGCAGTAAAAGAGGCCGTGAATGAAGGCACTGTTTCAGAAGGCAGGTACCTGAGCTACCTGAATATTAAGGATACCATTGAGGCGAAATCGTATTAGTTTACGGGCAATAAAAAAGCCGCAGTTCATGCGGCGTACATAATTTATACTTATCGGTTAATTACCCATCCCTTTAAATTTGTCACCGCCCTTATATTTCGATTTTCCCGCGGCTCTTACAGCCTTCGGATCGCCGGAAGATAATTTCTCTGCTCCTACGGCACTTCCTGTTGTAGGGCAACCGTATTTTTCCTTCTTACGGAAAATAAAACAACTGCTCAACACTGCAATGACCGTTATAGAGAGTATAGCTTTTTTCATATTTCTAAAGATAAATAATTTATACGGTAAGCCCTCATAAATCGTTTGAGGCTTTGTGCAGTTGGGGAATTGACCAACTGCCTACCCGGAACCGAAGCTAAATTTATAATTAAAATTTGATGATAAGAACTACTGCTCGGCAGAATTCCTTCCCCCGGATAAAGCTAGGATATGAACTGCTGAGGATTGTACTTCCGTCAAGCCCCAATTGCACAAAACCTTTTGTGGTCTGTCTGGGCGAACTTTTAGGTTAAATTTGGTTAATGAACGAAAGGTGTAAAAATATTCAATGGGTCGTACAACGTAATCTCACAAGTCAGTCAGACTTTGAACAATTAAAAAATTCATGTCAAAAAATTGAGGTCAAGTTTATTGAATTAGATATTATTCCCTTTATCGCGAAACTTCCTGAATTTGACAAAAGTCGAAGTTCTATCATTTATGGGTCAACTACTTTTAATAGTCTTGCTTTTGAAGATGCCAACCTTAGAAAAGGTCTGTTCTTTAACGAAGTAACTTTTTCAATAGAAAACTATATTGAAAAGTGGGGTCGACATATGCTTAATTATGCTGCCTCTGTTATAACTTTTAAAGAACTAATTGACGACAATATTTATAGTCCCGATAAATTACTGTTCATTCGTCCAAATGATGATAGCAAATCATTTGCTGGCGAAGTCAAGCGGTTTGATGAGATTGGTGATTGGTACGAAAAACTTAAAGTGATTGAGAATACCAATCTGTCGCTTGAAAGTAAAATAATTGTGTCAGAGCCGTACAATATACACTACGAATGGAGGCTTTGGATTGTCAATAAAAAAGTTGTCGCTGCGTCGAAATATAGAGAATATTTTAAGTTAAGAAAAGAGGAAGGTTGTCCTGCTGATGTAGTTACTTTTGCTCAAGACAGGTGTCAACAATATACTCCTCATGATATCTTTGTCATGGATATATGTTTATGTGGTGATGAATATTTTATTGTCGAATGCGGTTGTATGAATGGTGCTGGTTTTTATAACGCAAACATTGAGAATATTGTCGCCAATGTTACAGAATATTTTATGTCAACTGTCTAACTCCGTAAACGGTAAAGCCTAGCAGCCAACGTGCTGTTTCTACTTCAAAGGAGGAATGATGACAATTACATTAATCACCGTCCTCTTTTAATGCATTTACATCTTTGAACCAGCTGCTGTACATCACATAATTGTCTGCAATCCTGTTTATTTCACCGCTGATCAGTTTTTCGCTGATCATTTTTACTTTTTTGGCGGGTACCCCGGCAAAAATACATCCTTTTTCTATGATGGTATTTTCCAGCACCACAGCACCGGCCGCTACAATGCTGTTGCTGCCGACTCTTACATTATCCATTACAATGGCGCCCATCCCTACCAATACATTATCCTCAAGTGTGCAGCCGTGAACAATGGCGTTATGCCCGATACTGACATTGTTCCCGATAACGGTCTTTGATTTTTTATACGTGCAATGGATCACTGCACCATCCTGCACATTCACCTTATTACCCATCTCAATGCTGTTAACGTCGCCGCGAAGCACTGCATTGAACCATACACTGCATTCATTCCCCATGGTAACATCACCGACTATCGTGGCATTGGGCGCTATAAAACAATCATTTCCTATAACAGGTTCCACGCCGTTTACCGGGAGTATCGTTGCCATATTTTTTATTTCAAAAGTACACCGGTATAACATAAGTCACAAAATAACCATGCAGCAATTCAATCCTCCGCTGCTAACTTTGTTTTATGACCAACCGCCAATTGTTTCTTGATCATGTAGGGCAAACTTCAGATGCCCCGCTATGCCTGAACATCGTTCGTGCACAAGGGAGTAAAATGTGGGATGCGGACGGCAGGGAGTATATTGATCTCATTGCCGGCATCGGTGTTTGCAATATCGGCCATTGCCATCCCGCTGTAGTTAAGGCTATACAAACGCAGGCAGAAAAATACCTGCACATCATGGTGTACGGGGAATTGGTAGAAAATCCCCAGGTGGAATACGCAAAATTATTATCCGATCATTTGCCCCCCGCGCTAAACTCGGTTTTTTATACGGCCAGCGGCAGCGAGGCCACAGAAGGTGCCATGAAACTGGCCAAGCGTTATACCGGCCGGTCTGAAATAGTCTCGTTTAAAAATTCCTATCACGGAAGCACACAGGGAGCACTTAGTGTGATGGGAAGTGAATATTGGCAACAGGCTTTCCGGCCCTTACTGCCGGGTATCCTTCAAATGCGTTTCAATAATTTTGATGACCTCGAAAGAATTTCTGAAAAGACCGCATGCGTGATCGCTGAAACCATCCAGGCTGAAGCGGGAGTTATTAAACCTGCAGGGGGATGGCTAAAAGCATTACGGGAAAAATGTACTGCTACCGGTACGTTGCTGGTACTGGATGAGATCCAGTGCGGGTTTGGCCGCAACGGTACTTTATGGGCCTTTGAACAATTTGAAGTGGTGCCTGATATTTTGTTGCTGGGTAAAGCTTTGGGCGGAGGAATGCCCTTAGGCGCGTTCGTGTCGGATAAAAAAATAATGGATGCACTTACGCATAACCCCGTTCTTGGACATATTAATACTTTCGGCGGGCACCCGGTAAGCTGCGCTGCAGGATGGCGCACCCCTATGAAGGAAATGATCAGTGAAGTAGTTGAAAGAAGCAAGAGCTGCTTCAGCACCCCACGGGGTAAACATCAGCAGTGTCTGATGATGTCAGTAGAGTTCAATGATTTTGAGCAATAAGCGCATTATAGACCGTGTAATAGCGGAAGGAGTATTTACGGATTGGTTCCTTTTTGCCCCGCATGCCCTGCGTATCTGTCCCCCTTTAAATATCTCCAGAAATGACATAAAAACCGCCTGCGATAAAATATTGACGGTTTTAAATAGGGTTTGATTTAATTATATACTTCATTTCTCCTAGAAACTAATCCCGGACTGCATTTTGTTGATAATTTCTTTACAGTTTACACTTCATAAATCAGCCTGAAAAGGCTATTTTTACAGACTAAAAAAAATGTATGAAAAAAATTCTATCCTTACTGATCTTATCGGTCTTTTCTTTTACAGCTTTTACCCAGGTGCGCATCAGTCAGATCTACGTGAGCGGTGGCAATTCAACCTCTTCTACCTATAACAGGGATTTTGTTGAAATATTTAATGCGGGGAGTACAGTTGCTTCCGTAGGTGGTTGGAGTGTACAATATGCATCTGCTACAGGAGTATTTGGTTCAGTATTGGCAATCCCGACCGGTGTAACCCTAAACCCCGGGCAATATTATTTGTTGGCGGGAGCTCCGGTTGTAGGTAACGGTGCGGCATTTACAGCAGATTTTTCCGGTACATTGGCTATGAGCGGTACTGCCGGAAAAGTTGCACTGATAAATGTAAATACTGCAACAGGAACCTCTTCCTGTACCACACCACCTTCCGGTGCTTTCCAGGATGTAGTAGGTTACGGTACCACAGCCAGTTGCTCGGAAGGCACCAGCCCTGTAGTTACTACAGGCATAGGTGTTACAACTTCTTTTTATCGTTTGACCAACGGGTGTACAGATACAAATGTAAACAGTGCAGATTTTTCCGTTGCTGCGGTAACTATTAGGAATTCATCTACTACACCCAGTCCTTGCTCAGGCGGTCCATCATTGGGTATTGCACCGAATATCACAGGGTTAACCACGACATCCGGTATTGCCTCTTCAGAAGCTACTTTCACGATCTCCGGGAATAATCTTACCCCTGCTGCAGGAAATCTAATTATAACTCCTGCCGGGAATATAGAAGTTTCTTTAACTTCCGGTTCCGGTTTTAGCAGTTCCCCTATCACTTATAGCTACACAACAGCTACGTTTGGCCCGATCACATTATATACAAGGATTTCGGCAAGTGCACCAATGGGTTCCGTAAACGGAACGATCACCCTTTCAGGCGGCGGCGCAGCCATCAGCCCTTCCATAACTGTAACAGGTAGTGTTGTAGATGCCGAACCAACAGTACAGGCAACTAATATTATTTTCCCGGCTACCACAAATACATCGCTTACCATTAACTGGACAAACGGAAATGGTGCGGGAAGAATTGTGGTTGTGCGTGCAACGACGAGCACTGAAGTTGCTCCTGCAGACGGAACAGTTTACATGGCTACCACTTCGCCTTCAGCAAATACCACCGGCACAGGAAACTGGGTGGTTTTTAACGGAGCAGGTACCGGCCCTGTGACGGTTACCGGCCTCACCCCGGGAACTTCCTATACTGTAAGAGTATATGAGTATAACGGAACAGGAGGATCGCAAAATTATAATACCACTACAGCAACGGGTAACCCGGCAGTAGCGACTACGGCGGGTGTGTTTCCAAATTTAGTCCAAAGTAATTTTACGGGCGTTGTTGTTCCTGTAAATATGGCTGCTAATACAGGTCGTCTTCCTACAATGTTCTATGCCACGGTGAGCGGTTTACAGCCGAATACCGCATACCGCTATTTTACTTTAGGAACTGCTGCCACAGATATCGGAACCACTTCGGCAGCAGGTTTGCCGATCCTCATTGATTATAACAATGGTAATACTATTTATTATGTAAGCAGTGCTTCCCTCACCGGGACAACCGGTTCTTACGGTACATTTACTACCAATGCCTCCGGTGCATTTTCGGGTTCGTTCGGTCTTACCGCATCAGGTAATGCAAAATTTACTGCGGGTAATATGGTTTTCCCTTCAATATCCCTTGGAGTTGATAACGGTGCCTCAACAGTTATTGAATATCGCTACCAACTTAACCAGGGTATAACAGTTCTCAGTTATGGCGCAACCGCCTCCCCAACGGAAGGAACATTGTTGAAAGGTATGTCTTCAGCTACCCCTAAAAACCTTGTAGCCATTTGGAAAAGTGTAGATGGTTCTTCTTTTGTAGCAGCAACGGCCCGACCATTATCTATGACGATTACAGAGAATGCCGGCGTTACCGGAAGCGGTAATTACGCTACTGCTCTTGCAGCAGGCTATGATTACAGCGCGGGTGCGTGGAATACCATTATGCCTAATAACAACCCCGAAGGCGTTAGATTAATACAACAAATCAACCTGGTTACAGCAAATGTAGACGGATGTTCTACCGACACTGACGGCCTGTGGCCCAGCGGCGCGGAAACAAGAAATCCTACGGGCGGGTTAACGACTCCTGTGTTGATAACTGCTACTGATGCACCGCTTACAGGGGCAACCTGTTTCAGTGTGGTGCCGGTTACCCTCGCTGCTTTTGATGCAAACAGATCGGGTAAGGCGGTAAAACTTACCTGGACCACATCACAGGAGATCAACACAGATAATTTTGAAGTGTTGAGATCAACGGACGGTACGAACTGGAAAACAATTGCTGCAGTGCAGGCAACGGGTAACAGTAATACACCAAGTAGTTATGCTGCTTTCGATAACAGCCCTGTGAACGGTAAGAATTTCTACAGGCTTCGTATCAATGATGCAGGCGGACGTGCTACGCTTTCCGATATCAGGATCATAACGATCAGCGATAATATTAAGATCAGTGTTTCTCCTAACCCGGTGCGGAATGTCATCAACATCAACCTTAGCAAAAAAACTGAAGGTGTTGTACAGATCGCATTGATCGACCAAGCGGGTGCGGTTGTAAGGACATATACTACCGGCGAAACATCCTTCAGGATCGATGCAGCTTCCTTATCAAAAGGAGTATACATTGTAAAGATCATCGGTGATGATTTTATCGCTTCGGAAAAGATCATTGTTCAGTAATAAATAATTTCAGAGTAAAAAGGGTTGCCGGGAACGGCAACCCTTTTTTATGTGCGCCATGCATGCGATAGTTCTTTAGAGTGCAAGTCTTAAACGAGCCATCCAACGGGAATCGTTAGTCCAAAGCAAGGGTGTCCACCGTGAGGTGGAATCTGAAGGAAGCGGCGGACAAATTGATGAACTGACGAACAGAAATATGATACAAGGCTTACGCTGTGGGTGAGTGGGCATTAGACTGCAAAGCCCGATAGTTGGACGTAAACAGCGGTAGTAAATCATACAGTTTATCACGAAAGAACTATCAGCTTACCATGGGAGGTCTGTTTTTTTTTCAGAGGCGGAGGTACGAGCGAGTGCCAAAGCAAAGGGATAAACAGAAGTCAGCAGAAGTCATAGTAGCGAAGAATACTTTGTAATGAAGTAGGAGCGAAGGACAGAATCTTTAAAGCAGGTGAGTTTTTTTTTAGAAGTAGTAAAAGCCAAAGAAGTTGCAAAACAAACAGGAAAGAAAAGAGTTGCGTTCCCGGATGAACCCGCCGGGAGCGGGAGAACGTGGGACAGGCAGCCGCCTTTTTTCGGAGGACGTACCCGTATGGTACGCCCAAAGCGGAAAGGTAAATCCTGCATGGCTTTCTGCATGCCAGGAAGAACGCAATCTGACGAGGAATTTAATGGAACAAATAGCCGACCCATTGAATTTACAGAAGGCATACCAACGGGTAGTACAAAACGGCGGCAGTGGCGGAGTAGATGGCATGACAGTGAAAGAATTGCAGGCATGGTTAGGGAAAAACCTGAACCAATTGCAGCAACAATTACTTGACGGCAAATACGAACCCGTGTCAGTTCGTGGCGTACAAATACCCAAGCCGCAAGGCGGTCATCGCCAATTAGGCATCCCCACGGTAAAAGACCGTTTAGTGCAGCAGGCAATACAGCAGGTATTAAGTGTTAGGTACGAAAGAATATTTTCAACACACAGTTATGGCTTCCGCCCCGATAAAAATGCTCATCAGGCATTAAAGGAGGCAGGGGAGTATGTAGCCCAAGGTAAGGGATATGTAATAGACCTTGATTTAGAAAAGTTCTTCGATGAAGTAAATCACCATCGCCTGATGTGGCTGTTAAGTACACGGATAGGCGACAAGAGAGTGCTTCAACTGATACACCGCTACCTGAAAGCAGGCATGTTGCAAAACGGTCTAAACGAGCAACGCATCAAAGGCACACCACAAGGCAGCCCGCTAAGCCCGCTGCTGTCCAACATTGTATTAGATGAATTGGATAAGGAGTTAGAGCAGCGTGGGCATAGCTATGTAAGGTATGCTGATGATGTGAAGATATTTGTCAGGAGTAAGCAAAGAGCCGAAGCAGTAAAAAGGAGTATTACCCGCTACATTGAAAACAAACTAAAGCTCAAAGTAAATATTACGAAGAGCAAGACATGCAAGGGTTACGAATTAAACTTTTTAGGACATAGCATTTTAGGCAATGGCAGTTTAGGATTGAGTAAACAAAGTGAAGCGAGATTAAAATCGAAGCTCAAAGAAGTTACTCAAAGAAACCGAGGAATAAGTTTGGAAGAAATGTTAGCAAAACTGCGGACAATACAACAGGGATGGCTGCAATACTTTCGCTATGCAACCATGAAGAGCAAAATGGAAACGATAGACGGGTGGTTAAGACGCAGGCTAAAATGCTTTAGGCTAAAGCAATGCAAGCGCACGATAGGCATAGTAAGATGGCTACGAAAATTAGGCGTAGAAGAAACCTTGAGTTGGCGAACGGCCTTAAGCGGCAAAGGATGGTGGCGGATAAGCAATAGCCCCGCCATCAGCATGGGTATGAATAATAAATGGTTTACAGTTCAAGGATATTACAGCCTCAACGAAAACTACAAAGCCTTACATCGTAAATCACTTTAAGGAAACCGCCGTACACGCAAGTACATACGGTGGTGTGAGAGGGCGGCAAAGATTAATACCTTTGCCCCCTACTTTAATTAAAAAAAAATTATGTTATTAGTTCAGATTGCATTTACTTTGTGTTTCAAAGTACTTTTATATGGAAGATAATTTTCAGTCAGCAGAAGCCATAAAAGACATTCGCAGTATGATGGACCGCAGCAGCCGGTTCATTAGCCTCAGCGGCCTCAGCGGGATAAGTGCGGGTGTATGTGCGCTTATCGGGGCATGGTTGGCACATCCTTATGTCTTCGGGCAAAAGGATTATATCATTGATGAGCCTGTTGCCATCGCACAGGCGTTGGGCGGCGATTATTCCATCATTTTGAATACATGGTTGTTTTGGATCGCTGCGGGAACATTTATTGCAGCATTCCTCAGCGCATTTTTCTTTACCTGGCTGAAGAGTAAAAAAGACAAGACGCCGATCTGGGGAATTACTGCAAAGCGATTAATGATCAATGTGAGTATACCGCTGATCGTCGGGGGAATATTCCTTTTCAGGATGATGCATTTCGGCACATTCGGTCTGGTGGCTCCCGGCTGCCTTATCTTTTACGGGCTGGCCCTGATAAATGCATCCAAGTATACATTGAAGGAGATCAGGTATCTTGGATATATGCAACTTGTGCTGGGAGTAATTAACCTGTTTTTTGTAGGTTGCGGCCTTTATTTCTGGGCAGTGGGTTTCGGGATCCTCCATATCTTATACGGGTTCTATATGTGGCAAAAATACGATAGGAATAACAGCGATAAATAAGCGTCTCCATGATCAATCCTATTTATAATCTGAATAAACTTTTTGACAGCCGCGTGCGGCTGGGCATCATGAGTGCGCTGGTGGTGAACGGCGAGATCAGTTTTAATGAACTCAAAGAATTACTGGAGATCACAGACGGCAACCTGGCAAGCCACCTAAAAGCCCTGGAAGAGAATAAACTGATCAAAGTGGAGAAAGGTTTTATCGGCAGGAAGACCAATACTACTTATATGCTTACCAGAACAGGAGACAAGGAGTTTAAAGCGCATATCGACGCATTGGAAAAAATGATCAGGGCAGCAAAATAATTTTTTTTGTATTTACACTTTGAAAAACAAAGTACTTTTTAAATGAACACTATCTTCACTTCCGGCGGTATTGCATGGAGACTATGGGCGCTTACCAACTTTGTGCTCGCGACAGGGGGAATGCTGTTTATATTCCTGACCACACTGCGATTTGAATCTATATTCAGTTTCGTCATTATACTTGTCGGGGGTTCAATCGTGAGCTTGCCGGCATTGATCATTCTTTTTACACTATTGTCCATTATAAAACTGATGCATCGCGATTGGCGGATCAGGTTGCTTTACCTGCTTTTTGTTTTGATCGCAGTCCCGTTTTTTTACGGCCTCATTGCTGCAGTACTCGGGCTGCAAATTATTCCTGATAATAATTACTTTAATTCTTTTTTCTCTCAGCTGCTCGGTGTAAGTGCAGTACTGTCCGGGGCAGCGGTTATTGCCGCATTTTTTTCCATGCAACGGATCATTTCCTTTTTTTCTAACAATCAGATCTGCTCACCGTCTTACCGGTACATTTTCTCACTCTTTTTTTTAAAAACAAATACAACTATAACAATGGAACAATCATCAATGCAGGTTCCTGCTCCTGCACAATCAAACAGGCTGTTGATAAAAGGTTTAATTACGGGCGGATTGATATTGCTCATGCTGATCCCAACAGTATTCATTCAAAACTTAGTGGAGGAACGGGAAGAGCGGCAAAAGGAGATTGTAAAAGAAGTCAGCAGTAAATGGGCCTCTGCTCAAACCCTTTCGGGTCCTTTCCTTAGTGTTCCCTATACCGAAGTAACTACAGATGCGGACGGTAAGATCTTAAGTACAGTAAAGCAGCTGATCATAACTGCAGATCATTTGTCCGTAACGGGCAGGATAATACCCGAGGAGCGGTCGCGGTCAATATATAAAGTATTGTTGTACAGAACAGCATTAAATTTTTCCGGCACCTTTAAACCGCAATGGCCCGCAGATATTAACCCGACCAATGCAGATCTTGCTCATGCAAGGCTATGCTTTGCGCTTTCTGATTTTAAAGGAATTGAAGAACAAATTTCCGCGCGTTTGAATCAACAAAAATTTTCATTGAGTCCCGGCCTGCCGGTGAAGGACTTCGGAGAAACAGGGCTTTCCGTACCCGTAGATCTCAGTACTGCAAATATTTCCGAAGGAATTCCTTTTGAAACGGAAGTCAAACTTAAAGGAAGCGGTCAACTGCATTTTATACCTACGGGTGCAAACAGTAAATACATCCTTGCATCTGCATGGGCGAATCCTTCTTTTGACGGTAGTGTTTTACCAACCGCAAGAACAGTAATGGACAGTGGGTTTAACGCTCAATGGAATTTCAACAGGGCCAATCTTCCTTTTGGTTCTGTAATGAAGGCCGGTACCTTAAAGATCAGTAATATGGCTTTCGGCGTAAGCCTCGTGCAGCCGGCAGATCAATATAATAAAACAATGCGGAGTGCGAAATATGCAATATTGATCATCGGGCTCAGTTTTGCACTGTTCTTTATTATAGAGATCATGCAGAAAAAACCGTTTCACCCGGTACAGTATGTCCTCGTAGGTTTAGCACTGGTGATCTTTTATAGTTTACTGCTCAGTATCAGCGAATTCCTCCTATTTGACAAAGCCTATTTTATTGCAGCATCCGCTACCGTATTGCTGATAATGCTTTATGCAAAAAGCCATTTTAATAGTTGGGGCCCATCCGGTGTATTAGGTACGGCTTTGAGCGCTTTATACGGCTTCGTTTTCATCCTGATAAGGCTGGAGGATACCGCCCTGCTGGTAGGTAGTATCGGGTTATTTATGATTCTTGCTCTGGTAATGTACGCAAGCAGGAAGATCGATTGGTACGGGGAGAAAGCAGTCGGTATCAAAGGCATCCGTGTTCAACAATAAATCAGCGATCACTATGTACAAATTACTCATTAAAATCAGATCCAACGTCCTCGTCTTTCTTACCCATAAAATGGCGCTGCCTCTTCTTCGGATAGTAAGAAAGCCGGAAGTTTTTGCTTACTCCGAATCGGGTTTGGAAGGAATGGATAGCGGTACTTTGGGCAACGACCTGTTTCATTTTCTTAAAGAAAAAAAACTGCAGTTGTTGCCCTATTACGCAAAGCACGATATCAAACATATCCTTTTGGAATATGATACCACTGATGAAGGTGAAGTCTGCCTGCAATGTTTTATGCTCGGCAACGGGCACCTCTCTTTCCCGGTCGCTGCCACAGTGCTCTATGGCTTCCTGACCATGCCGGAATATTGGACAAAGTTCCGTCGTGCATACCGGCGGGGAAAGCGTGCAACTTCTTTACATGATTGGGAATGGCTGAATATCATGCAGGAGCAAACAACTGATCTAAAAGATAAAATATTTGAAAGGCGTAAACAGCCGGGTTTTATTGCCGGATAGACGGAGAAAATCAAGCCAACTGATACTATAATGACCTTTTCGGAGTTATATGGCTGCCGGGAGCTCATAAAATATTCCGGGCAGAAACTATGAAAAAATTTCATGTTGTTGCAGTGCTCCTGTTTTTATTGTTATCCTGTAAGAAAGAATCTATTTCGACAGTTCCGGAAGTCATTACAGACCCCGCGCCTGTCCCTGTAATTCCTTTTACAAAGTACACGATCGGTGCAGGCCAGCAATTCTCTGCAGGGAACGCGTTTCTTCAAACTTCTTATTCGGAATTAAAATTTATGGTGAAGTTTGATAACAGTGCTGTTTATACGACCACGGATCCGGCCAATCAGTATGATATTAATAAACTCTATGGTTTTGCAGACAATAATGCTCATCATCAGCAGTTCAGTGCGCGGTTTGGCTGGCGCTGGAGTGATCAGAAACTGCGCCTTTTCGCTTATGTATACAATAACGGGGTAAGGGATTCCCGCGAGCTGGGGATCATTAATATCGGGGAAGAAATTAACTGTAAAATAAAGATCACACCGACCGCATATATCTTTTCGATGAATGCGATCACGGAGTCTCTTCCGCGTACAGCCACCACCGCGAAAGCAGAAGGGTACAGGTTGTATCCTTATTTTGGCGGGAATGAATCTGCCCCGCATGAGATCAATATTTGGATAAAAGAATTATAGAAGTCCCGACAAAAAAAAGCCGTCATTCCTTTTACGGATGACGGCTTTTTTTTGTAATGCTATTTTAGAAATCAAGGCCAAGCGAAAAATACGTCACGGGTTTACCGCGAAAGAAACCGCTCATCGGCCACCCGGCATCGAACTTTATGAAATAACCCAGTAAAGTAGTCCTGGCGCCGAAGCCATAACCTCCCGCAAAGGGTCCTACACCGCCCGCTTTGATACGCACCGTGGTTGCACCCGGGAAAGGCGGGTTTGCAGAAGTGTTGTACCCGATCTCGGGCCTTTTTATATTCCCTAAACCGCCGTTCCATGCTGTACCGAAGTCTGTGAACTGTGTGACCTGGAAGTTGCGGATGAAAGCGTTGTTAATGGTCTTATCAAACAACGTCGTAAATACGGGTAAACGGAATTCACTGTTGAACACTAACGCGTTATTTCCGTTGGCTATATTCTGAATAAAGCCCCTCATATTCACTGCTAGGCTTTGAAAGGCATATTCTGCATCATTTGAAGGCGGATTATTCGTATTGAAATATTTATCGCTTCCATCGTTCTTTGTATTACCGCCAAACATCAGCCAGCTATCCACACCACCCAGGTAATAGATCAGTTTTTGACTGCCGAAACTAAAGTCTCCCGCTGCACGGCCCGCCCATATGAAGTTCTTATAGATCGGGTAGTAATACCTTGCATCAAAACCTACATTAAAAGTATTTGGCCCGTCGGCAAACTGTACTTTGTTGACTTGCCGGTTAAAATCGCCGAATATTTTTGCTCTCGCACCGTTATAGATATTCATAGCCGGGCTGATGCTGTTGTCATAAACAAATTCCAGGTGAGATATTGAATACAAGGTGCGCTCATCATCCACGACCAAGGTTACCGGTAATTGTTGCGATGCATTGAGCACCTGGTTATCGGAACGGATACCCGAGGAGAACCTTATACTCTTGGTCTCGTCAAAAGGATAAGTAATATTTGCCTGGTAAATGTTGGTAAACAATTTCCCGTTCAGGAAGATGGGCGGCGCCCCCGCAGAGGTAAGGCTGAAGGTTTGCTGCTGCGTATTGCGGTAATAAGTAAGCCCCCAGTCAATGCGGCGTTTCAGGTTTTGATAATTCAATAACCATTCATTGTCTTTCAGATTTGTCCCGATCTTATAACCACCCGTGATCTTGATATCTTCCATCAGATCGGAGGTTCCTAACCGAACCAGGCCATTCAAAGGACTGCCGCTGTTGAGCATAATAGGGCCCGACCCAAATTGATAGGCCTGGTAGCGATTGATCAGCACGCTGTTTGTAAATCCTGCCGAGCCGTAATCCGCAGAAAACTTCAACGGCTTATATGGATAGAGTTTTGCCCTTTTTAAAACATTTGAATTATCGGGTTCGGATTTTTCTATTGTACGACCCGCGCTTCTTTTTGCGGTATCTGTTTTTTCATTGCCGAATTCTGTTTGAAAAAAATCATCCTGTTTTTTCAGGGTATCTCTTTGCGGCGTCAATACCGGATCAGTACCTTTTGCCGCTGCTGGTTTCACAACAGTGAGCCGGCTCTCCCTCATTAATTTTTTCCCGTATTCTGTAGGAGGCGCACTTACATTTCTTTTGTTCAGGGTATTTTCATCGATCTTAAGTTTGTATAAGATCTTCTCATTGCTCTGTCTCGTGACCTCACTCACCTGGTT
>JBBJLU010000029.1:0-29590 GCA_037719665.1 Ferruginibacter sp. | reverse complement strand
CCGCAGATTTTCGGGGATTGAATACAGCAGATTTTCGGAGATTGGCCTGCCGTAGGCAGGCTGATTTTTTTGTGTCTTGGTGCCTTAGTGGCCCAAAACCTTTGCAAAATCTGTGCGCATCCGTGGAATCAGCGTCATCCGTGGTTAAATGCCTTCGCCCTCAAACCTGCCGTCAGGCGGATCTTTTCTGCCTTCTGCCTTCGTGGTTCTTATAAAATACAAAACTCCCCGATAAATCGGGGAGTTCGCTTTTTAACAACCATCATTCTGAAATTCTAAAACTGACTTTATTGGATATTGATATCTTTTGCCCCTGCATTCGAAATTTCTTTTTTGGGTAATTCCAGTTTTAAAATTCCGTTATCGTATTTCGCAGAAATATTTTCGGAATCAATTTTTTCATTGAGCGTGAAACTTCTTTTAAAGGATTTCAATCCGAATTCTGTTCGGATCATTTTTTCATTTTCCGTGGCGGGCTCCTCTTTTTTCTCCGTGCTTACCGTAAGCACATTATTTTCCAGTTTCACTGCAAAATCAGCTTTTGAGTAACCGGGTGCGGAAAGCTCCACCAGGTAGAGTGCTGCTTTGTCGGTAATGTTTACCGGAGGATAGTGGAGTACATCTTCTCTGACCGTTTTTGAAACAGCAGAAGGAAATTCATTGAACAGATCTTTCATCAGCCCGTCAAAGGAGCGGTAGTTGTTATTTACTTTTACGTAAGACATATTTTTATTTTTTTAAGTTTAAATAATAAGTACAGGAAAGGAAAATCAAACACTGTTCCGATTCCCTCCGGAAGTCAAAAGGGCACAGATGTGGGAGGTTTGTTAGACAAAAGGGCAGTTTTGGCGAATTCCGTCTGATAAACTTACAGGTGCGCGGTACGGAATTATCAGGTAATTTTGCAGTCTAAATTTTATATAGATATGTATCCTGAAGAAATAGTTATTCCAATGAAGGAAGAGTTAACCGAAAACGGTTTTACAGAAATGCTTACTGCCGAAGATGTAGATAATACACTTAAACAAAAAGGAACAGCGCTGGTGATGATCAATTCCGTTTGCGGCTGTAGTGCAGGTACTGCACGCCCGGGTGTTTTGATGGCGGTAAATACTGCTGCTTCTAAACCTGATCTCGTGAAAACAAGTTTTGCCGGTTTCGACGTGGAAGCAGTGAACGAGATCAGAAAACACCTTATGCCTTACCCGCCTTCATCTCCGGCAATAGCATTATTTAAAGACGGTCAGTTGGTGCATATGATCGAGCGACATATGATCGAAGGCCGCAGCGCGCAAATGATAGCTGATAATCTTAAGGGAGCATTTGCAGAACATTGTAATTGATTCCTTCCCCCATTTTAAAAAGTCATCCGTTGGTTGGTGGATAGGATATCCTTAACCGCTGCCGGATGACTTTTATTATATTGCATTTTCGATAGTCATCAAAAACACACGATGTATCCCAATTTATATTATGTTTTCCAGGACTGGTTCGGTGTTGAGTGGCCTGCACTAAAGATCCTCAATACTTTTGGCCTGATGGTCGCACTGGCATTTGTTGCAGCTGCCATAGTTCTCCATGCCGAACTCAAGCGGAAAGAAAAGCAGGGTTTGTTATTTCCACGGGAAGAGACCATAATTGTAGGAAGGCCCGCAAGTGTTTGGGACCTGTTCTTTAACGGCATCGTAGGGTTTGTCTTCGGGTATAAACTGGCAGGATTGTTACTCAACCGTACCCCGGAGATCTCCGTTCAGGAATATATATTTTCATCAGAGGGAAACATATTCGGCGGAATTATATTGGCCGCTGCGTTGGTGGGGTTAAAATGGTGGGATAAAAATAAGCAAAAGCTCAAGACACCCGAAAAAAGAACCGTGCGCATTTGGCCGCATGACAGGGTGGGAGATATTGTGATCATTGCCCTCATTTTCGGGATTCTCGGGGCAAAGTTGTTTGATAATTTTGAGCATTGGGATGAGTTCATGGCGGATCCTGTCGGAAAATTATTTTCGGTAAGCGGTCTAACGTTTTACGGCGGATTAATTTTGGCAGCCATCGCTGTTTGCCGCTATGCATATAAAAAAGAGATCAGTCTTTCCCATTTGGTTGATGCTGCTGCACCCGCACTCATGATCGCCTATGCCGTAGGGAGAATAGGTTGCCAGGTTTCCGGTGACGGGGATTGGGGAATATACAACAGCGCTTATACGAGTGATGCCTACGGCAAAGTATCCCTGGCTGCCCCCGGTGATTTTGAGAAAACACTTAATACCCAATCTAATTATTTTCTGTACGGAAGGGTAACAGCTGACCCTTCTACTGCCGTAACGGACAGGATCTACCCGAGTTTGGAAGAAGTGCCGCAGAAATCCATTAAAGGGCCATCATTTTTGCCCACTTGGTTTTTTGCCTACAGCTTCCCGCAAAACGTGAATAATGACGGTATCCCGATCCCGGGTATCAAAGAGGAGCATTACAGTGTACTGCCTCAGCCGGTTTTCCCGACTTCACTATACGAAACCATTATATGCACCTTGCTTTTCCTGTTTTTATGGATGATCAGGAGAAAGATCAAAACGCCATTGGTAATGTTTGGTATTTACTTGCTTATTAATGGCTTAGAGCGTTTTTTCATAGAAATGATCCGTGTAAATAAAACGTATACCATCTTGGGTATTCCTTCTACACAAGCTGAGATCATTGCGGTGCTGCTGGCGTTAAGCGGCATATTGACCATCCTTTTTGCCAAATACAAGGCAAAAAAATAATATATCTTTTAGTGTAATTGATGATAGCCGGTAAGAAATTACCGGTTATCCTTTTTTACGACCGTTCACTACAAAACATTGTACCTTGTTATGCAAAGTACCTAATTTCGTGTAGTAATCATTTAAACATAGAACTATCAATTTACAAAACCATGACACTTATAAACATTAAACAGGATATGACGAATGTAACAAATCACTACGTTGAACGTACGTCCTTCAAAACTCAAAACAACCAACAAACAATGAAAAAGATCATGTTAAGCCTGCTGATCGCATTATGTAGCTTAAGCGGATTTGCACAGGTAAAAGGAAACATCTCTGGCATCGTAAAAGACGGCGGCGATCTCAAGGTTATCGCTTCCGCAACGGTATCTCTTCTGAAAGCAAAAGATTCTACTCTTGCAAAAGCTGCCGTTGCAGATTTGGACGGAAAATTCATTTTCGAAAATGTAAAAGAAGGCAGTTATTTCGTATCCGTTTCGGCAATAGGCCATTTAAAAGCCTTTAGCGAAAAGTTTGTCATCAATGAAGCTAATACCGTTAAAGAACTGGGTGTCCTTCAGCTGAAAGAGTCAGATAAATCACTTGCGGCGGTTACGGTAGTGGCCAGAAAGCCATTTATTGAAAGAAAAGCAGACAGGACCATTATCAATGTGGATGCAGGCGTAACCAATGCCGGCAGCACTGCAATGGAATTGTTGGAAAAATCACCGGGCGTTAGCATAGATAAAGACGGAAAGATCAGCCTGAAAGGCAAACAGGGTGTGATCATCACGATAGACGGTAAACAAACCTATATGGGTGCCCAGGACCTGGCGAATTACCTGCATGCCATGCCGTCTTCTAACCTGGAGCTTATCGAACTGATGCCCAATCCTTCTTCAAAATATGATGCAGCAGGAAATTCCGGAATCATCAACCTCAAAACAAAAAAGATACGGCAGAAAGGTTTCAACGGAAGTGTAAACACAACTTTGGGACAGGCAAAATATACCCGCGGATCCACCACGCTTAACCTGAATTACCGTAACGGAAAATTCAATGTGTTCTCCACATTAAGCGCATCTTATCGTAAAAGATATGAGCAATTAGATATTCATAGGGAATACTATGGTGCTTCACGTAAACTCAATGCTATTTTTGATCAGACAGCTGTATTTATCAAAGAAAGAAATAACGATAATGCAAAGTTAGGCGTAGACTTTTACGCCACGAAGAAAACAACATTGGGGATGGTCTTTACCGGTGGTATAACGCCCGGAATACAGCACAACACAAATACGAGTTTTTTGAAAGACGCCATGGGAAATGTGACAGGTATCCTTTCTTCAGTAGGCAGGGATAAAGAAAATTGGAAGAATGCCGGCTTGAATTTAAATTTCAGTCATTCATTTGACAGTACCGGTAAAACGCTTACTGCTGATATCGATGTATTGAAATACAAAAGTATTCATGACCAGCAATTCACCTCTGATAACTTTTCACCGTTGTGGATCAAGCAATCTTCGGAAGACCTCGTCTCTGATCTTCCCGCAGCGATCAACGTGTATTCTGCAAAAGCGGATTATGTACAGCCTCTCAAAAAAGGGTTAAAAATGGAAGCGGGACTTAAAACAAGCTTCGTCAAAACAGATAATTTCGCGGGCTATTTTAATATTATCGGCGGAAACGCAATTGTAGATAATGATAAGACCAATCATTTTAAATACAATGAGAACATCAATGCTGCTTATGTAAATTTCAGCAAAGACATCAAAAAATGGAGCCTGCAGACGGGTCTTCGTTTGGAGAATACCAACTACGACGGAAACCAGTTCGGCAATCCTGTTAAACCCGATTCTTCTTTTAGAAGAAGCTATACAGGCCTGTTCCCGACGATGTTTGCCGGGTATAAGCTCAATGCCAAAAATGAACTGGGCTTCTCTTACGGCAGGAGAATTTCCCGGCCGGATTATGAGGACCTAAACCCGTTCATCTTTTTCATTGATAAATATACTTACGAGGCCGGTAACCCGTTCCTGAAACCGATGTTTGCCAATGTGTTTGAATTTTCGCATACGTACAATAAGTTCCTGACGACAACATTGAATTATACGCACAGCAAGGATATGTTCAATGAATATTTTGAACAGGCCGGTTATGCCACGATAGTGAAAGAGAATAATTACGGCAGTATAGATGAAATTTCCCTTGCTGTAAATGCAGAGATAAAGCCAACTAAATGGTGGACGTTATTACCTTATGCGGAATACAATTATAATAAAGTAAACTCTACCCTGAACGGGTTTGATCTTAAGACTCAGGGCTCAGGCTTGAGTACCAATTTTACCAACCAATTCAAATTTAAAAAAGGGTGGGGTGCTGAGTTGTCGGGATTCTATAGGACAAAGATGAAACAGGGCCAGTTTGAGATCAATGCAATGAAGCAAATCAATGTGGGCGTATCAAAGCAGGTATTAAAAGGAAAAGGAAACCTAAAACTTAATGCATCGGATATATTTTCTGTATACCGCCAAAGCGGAACAGTCAATATAGAAAATACAGTGGCTAAATTCATCCAGGTAAATGACAGCAGGAATCTGAGCATAAACTTCAGTTATCGCTTCGGTAAACCTTTGAAAACACAAACAAGAAAAACAGGCGGGGCAGGACAGGAACAGAACAGGATTAAGACGAACTAAATATGAATGATGAGTTATGAATGATGAATGGGTGTCGGCTTCAATTGCTGACACCCTTTTTTTTGAGTCAATTCTGCAGGATCCGAATAATTTGCCGCAGCTTCACCGCAAGCTGAATTTATAATTCATAACTCATCATTCATATTTACCCCTTTATCTTTGCAAAAATTACAACTATGCCATCATTTGATATTGCCAGCAAAGTAGACCTGCAGACACTGGATAATGCAGTGAACATTGTAAAAAAAGAGATCACCAACCGATTTGATTTTAAGGGTTCACACGTGGTAATAGATCTCAATAAGAAAGATTTTAAACTTAACCTGGAAGCAGACAGTGAAATGAAGCTGACGCAGGTAACTGATGTGCTGATCAGCCGCAGTATGAAACAGGGACTTGCCGCAGAGATCTATGATTTCAGCAAAGAACCCTTCCCCAGCGGGAAGATCACGAAGCAGGAGGTGACCGTGAGAAACGGCCTTAAACAGGAAGATTCCAAAAAGATCGTCAAACTGATCAAAGATAGCGGGCTCAAGGTACAGGCTGCCATCATGGATGACCTGATCCGCGTCACCGCTAAAAAAATTGATGACCTGCAGGAGGTTATACAGGCAAGTAAAAGTTGGGACCTCGGCCTTGCGCTGCAATTTGTGAACATGAAGAGCTAGGATCTTACTGAAAAAAAGGGATAATTCGTTAAAAAGCCGTACTTTCGCACCTTTAAAAATCCGCACGGCAAAATCCGTGCACTAAAATAATAAAATGAAAAAAGACATTCATCCGAAAACATACAGAAATGTCGTGTTTAAAGACATGAGCAACGGTACCTCTTTTTTGAGCAAATCGACTGCTGTTACCAACGAAACCGTCGTATTCGAAGAGGACGGTAAAGAATATCCTGTGATCAAATTGGAGATCTCCAACACTTCTCACCCGTTCTATACCGGTAAAAATGTCTTGGTGGATACTGCAGGACGTATCGATAAATTCAACAAGCGTTTCGGAAAAAAATCTAAAGTTGCCGAAGCAGCTCCTGCTGCAGAAAGTGCTGAATAATTTAATAATATTGACGTGATCCCTGCGGTTTCCGCGGGGATTTTTTTTATCTTCTTTTAAGAAAGAACCGGCTATAGTGCGTGCATGTGCAAAGTTGTCAACCTTTACCGTATTTTTAATCCATGATCGTTTTAACGGACAAGCATTTTCGGGAACAACTGTTTCCGTTCACTCACACCCGCCATGCCGCTGATATACGGATAGGGATACTCACCATCCGGGAAAAATGGGAATGGCTTACCGGGGAAACGGTAAGCATCGATGAAACTGACCACGGTTTACAAATTCCTGCTAACATCATACCTACGCCGGATAATTTTGAAAGCATCTTACATGCTGCCGGCGGGCATATGGTAACAGGTGGTGCCCTGCAGGTCCTGGGCAGCGCTGCGGATATTTTTTTGTGGAATGATACTGCCTTAAGAAATGATTTTAAACTTATCACTGCGAACCGTCAATCGACCCCCCTCAGCCCTACAAATAAAGCTATAGAACCGGGAAATATATTTATGGAACACGGGGCAGTAGTGGAATACAGTATCCTCAATGCATCCACCGGTCCCATCTACATCGGTAAAAATGCAGTGGTCATGGAGGGCAACATGATCAGGGGGCCCTTCAGCCTGGGGGAGAACAGCACGTTGAAAATGGGAAGTAAAATATACGGTGCAACGACTATCGGACCTAATTGTGTGGTAGGGGGAGAAATAAAGAATTCGGTATTGTTTGGTAACAGCAATAAAGCGCACGATGGTTATCTCGGGGACAGTGTGATCGGTGAATGGTGCAACCTGGGAGCCGGCACATGCAACAGCAATGTAAAGAATACCGGCGGGCCGGTTCGGTTATATTTCGGGAAGGGATCCGAAGTGGTTGATGCCGGTAATAAAGCCGGTTTACTGATGGGTGATTACAGCCGGGCCGCTATCAACACCTCTTTGAATACCGGGACAGTTGTGGGGGTTTGTTGTAATATCTTCGGAGAGAAGATGCCGGCAAAATTTACGGAAAACTTTACCTGGGGCGATGAACGCTATATCTTTGATAAGGCGATCATTGATATCGGCAATTGGAAACAAATGAAAGGGCAACAGGTATCCAACGAAGAAGTGAAGATGCTTAGAAAGTTGTATGATCGGGATGATTGATCCTGAAGCGGAATCACGGATTTACGAACAAAAAACAAATGTATATTTATGAGAAAACAAATTGCAGCAGCAAACTGGAAAATGAATCTTACGCTTTCGGAAGGTGAGCAACTAACGGCACAGATCGTTTCTGCGGGAATTAAATTTTCTTCGGGGCAACAGGCGGTTTTTGCTGTACCCATTCCATACCTGATCAGCATTGCGGGGAAAACAGCCGTGGTAAACGGCTTTTACACTGCTGCACAAAATTGCGGTGCGGAGAAAAGCGGAGCATATACCGGGGAAGTAAGTGCAGGTATGCTTGCTGCTCTTGAAATACCTTATGTGATCATCGGTCATAGTGAGCGAAGAGAATATTACGGGGAAACGGATGATATCCTGGTTAAGAAAGTAAACCTGGCACTGGAAAATAACCTGAAACCTATCTTTTGTTGCGGGGAATCCTTAGAAATACGGGATGCAGAAAAACAAAATACGCATATTGAACAACAGTTGAAATCAGGGCTGTTTCATTTATCCCCGGAGCAAATGAAAAATTTTGTTATCGCATATGAGCCCATTTGGGCCATCGGTACCGGGCGCACCGCTTCGAGCACACAGGCACAGGAGATGCATGCACATATCAGGAAGGTTATCTCTGCAGCATACGATAAAGAAACCGCTGATTCCGTTTCCATATTGTACGGCGGAAGTGTAAAAGGATCCAATGCGTCGGAGATCTTTTCTCAGCCTGATGTGGATGGGGGCTTGGTAGGAGGGGCAAGCCTTATCGCTGAGGAATTTATTACCATCATAAAAAGCCTGAAGAAATGATCAGTTTTCTGTAACGGATCCCGCGGGCATAGGCGCATCTTCAAAGGCGCTGAGTTTGTTCATATCCAGCATTGTCGTATGCTTAATATCATCCCGATAGAACATTGGCGTGAACTTTACTCCATAGGCTACTTCATCCATAGTATAGGAAGTGCGGGAGATAACAGTATTGCTGAACATGTCATCAAAGGCCTTGATATAGATCATAATCTCACCTTTGATGTTGGCAAAATCTTCTTTTGTAAATCCATATAAAGGGCTGCTTTCATCGATAGGATGCACAAGGGTCCAGCTTAGTGTAAAGGAGCTGATGGTCCGCAGTTCCAGGGGTAGAGTGTAGAATTTATTCGAGAGCTTTCCGTGATCTTCCGATATGATCACCATGGTGAGGATCGCTTCCGCATCAGATAAGGTCGTATTCTTATAGGGTGCCACCCGGATCATTAGGCCCGTCATATCCTTATACGGAGCAATGATCGCGTTGCTTCCAAAACGAAGAAAGGATTTGGGCCGGCTGAATCTTCCATACATCAGGCCCGTAGCAACGGCAAAGCTTAAAAGTCCTATCAATGCCTGGAAGGAAGAAACCGCATTCATAGCAAAACCGGTGGGACTGATGCGCCCGTAACCTACGGTAGTAAAGGTTTGCGTGCTGAAGAAAAACGCCTCCGTGAATTTTTCTCTTTCCGATACCACGTTTAGGCCACTCAGCTTTTCCACACCGATAAAATAGTAGATGAGGGTGAACAATAAATTTACACCTACGTAAAAGAAAAGCACAATTACAAAGAATCGCCAGCGCGGAATGGAAAGCATGCTGTGAAACCAACTGATCCTTTCAAAAGGCCCCAAGCCGGTCTTTTCTATGTTCGGCGTGCCGTCCTTATTTACAAGCCTCCCGCCGTAATTGGAAGCATTATTTCCAAAGCCTGTGTTGGCAGTAGTTACAGCATCAGGCCTTATTTTTTTGGAGAAGCCCATAAGCAAATTTTGAGCGCTAAAGTAATCAATTTTAAAAATTACGTTTTTTAATAAATATATTTATGCGGAGATAAATTTGATTATGCATATAAAGCAGGCGCTGCTGCACAATACCGGCTGGAAGATCATTACAATGCTTTTCAGCTTTGTGAATAATATTATCATTGTAAGATTATTGGGCGCTGCTTCCAGTGCGGACCTTTTTTACACATTGGCCATATTTACCCTGGTAAGCACATTCCTGCGTTTCGGGCTGGAAAACGGTATCGTTTATTATAGTTCAAAATATCCCAAACGCACGGGCAGCATCGGGCGTTTTATATTTGCCGTAAGCATCCTGCAGCTTTTGTTGAGCATTGTGTTGCTCCGTTATTTTATTCCTATTGGAAATCAATTCACCCTTATATGGAGTGTCGCCTTTGTAAGCAGCAGTACGCTTATTTATTACGCTACGGCATTTTACCACGCCCGGAAGATGTTTATCAGCATTAATATCTCCGGCGCTTTTGTCGCTTTATTGCAAACGGGATTACTGGTCATGTTTTATTTCTCTGATACCAATTATTTTATCCGTTTTGGCATTGCGAAAAATATAAATGAGGCTGTGCTAATCGTGCTTGCCGGCGGCATTTTGCTTCAATTAATTTTCCTGTTCCTTTATTTCCGCGGGGCAAACCGGAATGTTTTGAAAGAAGCAAGCCCCGGTGCCGGTATCGTGAAGAATATGTTCAGGTATTCCCTGGTTAATTTTGCAGCGACTGTCCTTATGTTCCTGCTGATGCGGGCAGATTTTTATTTTGTGGAGAAATACTGCAACGATATAACGTTGGCCAATTATGTGCAGGTAGCTAAAATAGGGCAGATGGCACTTGTATTTCCCGGCCTCATCGGGGGAGTGATATTTCCTTATACGGTGAATGCCGAAGCGGGTTTTGCAGAAAAGATCGCTTTCCTTTGCCGGCTGCTAAGCCTGGTCTTTATTATATTATTTTTTCTTCTGCTTGTGTTCGGGAAATTCATTTTTACCAATCTGTTGGGTGCGGATTTTACCCTGGTCTATAAAGGCATGATTGCCGGTTTCGCGGGCATTTTTTGTCTTGCAGTCAACATGATCATTATTTCTTATTTCGAAGGAAAGAATAAGCAGGGGGTGATCTTGTGGTCTATATTTATCAGCCTGCTCATCATTTTGGCAGGTGATCATTACTTTGTTCCGTTATATGGATATTTGGCTGCAGCCATTATTTTTTCCATCGCCAATTTTTTCGGGATGATCATACTGTTGGCATCATTTATTCAAACGACCCGTATTCCGCTGAAAAATATATTTCTGTTCAGGCCTGCAGACGGATTTATATTTCGTTTTTGGAAATGAAAGCCGGTTAAAGGACATATCCAAAGAAAAGGTTACCCGAAAATGGAAAGGATTCAGTTACTAAAATAGCGGGTGGAATATGTTTTTTCTTTAAAAGGGGATATAAAAGCTGTAGAAGAAGAGAGGGGAATTTTACCTGTACACTTCTCTTTTGCTGCAGAGCAGGCCATAGCCATCCACGCAATGGTCACATTCCTCAGGCAATTGTCCTTTGCGATGTGTACGACGAAAAGCATCCGCCCTTGCAGACCTGTACACTTCGAGCACATCATCCCTCAAAACGTTTCCGAAGATCACCGGTTTAGAAACCTTTCTGCTACCCATGAATTCGAAAGGAGTAGATACGGCGAGATAATCGCAAGGGGCCACATCGCCGTTATTATTGATGAATAAAACTTCGGGTTGCGTACAACCCCGAACTTCGGGTACCAGTTTCGGGAGCCATATTTCCTGGCCGTTGTTCTTAACACGCTTAATTGCTTCGTCAAAAATATTTTGTACAGCAGGATTGCCCTTTTCGCTGTATAGATGCGCATCCCTGTAAAGCGGGGTGAAAGAAAGTATATTATTTAAATAGATCCTTTTTACGCCTAACGAGTTTACAAAGTTTACATAGTCGGGCAGTTCTTCAATATTATTTTTGTGTGCCACAAACGTAACGGCTACACGGTCAATCATGCCGTGCTCTTTCAACTTCATGATAGCCGTGAGGATCTTGTTATAATCTACACCGGTCTTAAATGCTTCCACCGTTTCTTTATATAAGCCATCAAGAGAAATATTGATCTCCGTGACCGGCATTTTTTTTAGCTGCTCTATCACGCCATCCGTGATCAGCATTGAATTGGAAAGAAAAGGAAATTTGATCCGGGGGTTTATTTTCAACACCTCTTCCATCATTTCAAAGAGGTCCTTATTCAGCAAAGCCTCAAAAGATGAAAAACCGAAATATTCCGCATTTTTTACCGCTTCCCCGATCCTGCCAAGCATTACTTTAAAATCCTTAAGCTGCATGATATTTTTCTTCCCGTCAACAACCTCTTCACCGTAATTATTTACGAAACAGTGAGCGCAGGGAAGGTTACAGGCGTTTACGGTTTGCACTACGATGGTGGTGGGATAATTTTTTATATAGTGCCGGAAGCCTGTCCGGAGCCTGGCTCCGAAATCTTTGAGCTTAGTGTTACGGACTTTGTATAAAAAATAGCTGGTTTTCATTATTTGCTACAAAGTTAAGAAAAGTCTATCGACAGACATTAACCGAGCCTTAATTTTTAACACTAAACTGCCTTTTATTTCTGAACAACAGCCAGTAAAATTGATGCTCCGCCGAATACTTTATTAGCGATCCTGTCCACAAAACGCCATGCTTTAAAAGGGAGAAAGTTGAGGATATTGTAAATTTTTGTCTTAGTGAGGTATTTATTACTGAAAGATGTTATCGAAATAAGTTTTCCTCCAGCAGGCATATAAAGATTGAAATTGTTTTTGTTGAAACTATGAAGGTGAGCGTCTGAGGGCGTAGGCTTATTACAATGTACGCACATATTGTAAACGATCTGCTGATCATTCGGTGTCACAAGTATGATCATTCCGCCTTTTTTTAATTTACTGATCAGAGCTGATAAAAAAACTTTAGGATCATGAACGTGTTCAATGATCTCGGATGCGATGATCACATCTAAAACACCATCTTTTACCGGTAAATGAAAAGCATCGGCTACCAATGCTGCATGGTTTTCGTGGGGAACGGTCTGTAAAGCTTTTACCGGGTTTCGAAGCGAAATATCGACGGAGATCACTCTTTTCCCTTTCGGGATAAAATATTCCGCCACCCAGGCACCACCGCAACCAATGTCCAAAATGAGTTCAGCGGCCAAAGGTACTTTACTGATCACCGCACCCCGGCTTCTTTCCCTTTCAATTCTCGTTGCCTTAAATTCATCTTTTGAGAAATAGTCAAAATACTCCGCATCATTATTATAGTGCGACACATAATCAAAAGCTGAATGATTTTTACTGTGAATTTCTGAAGAAACGCTTTCGGTATTTGTATAAACGACAGGAACATCATCGATAACCCGATATTCCGTTGATTGAGCAGATGTTGAAAGGTTCCCTTTGCTGTTCAACTTTAAGGGAAGACCGTTTGAGGGTTCAATGAGAATATCTGTTAAAAAATCTTTAATCATAGATAAATGCAAACATAATCGATTTCGACATTAATTGGTTAAGGCATACTGCAAGATCATATATCTATAAAGGTTTCCCGGTAAAATTCCCCTTTGGTTTTTCATTCATAACCGATCTTTTCAGTGGTTAATATTTATCATCATCTTATTTCTGTTTTAACAATTTCTTTACCGGCACAGTAATTGAATTTATGCGAAAAAAATATTTAAAATGAAAAAAATCCTCCTCCTAAGCATAGTAGCGTTTTCTTTTTTAGCTGCTGATGCTCAAACCAAAAAATCCGGGAAGAAAGCAAAAAAACCTTCGAAAGAGGCCATAGCAAAAGCAAAATATACGAAGCTGGAAAATGAAAAGAAACTGACCCGTCAGCTTATGTTGGATTCTTTGATGATCAATGATTCCCTTCGTTTACAAAATGACAGCCTGGCTGATGTACAAAAAGAAGCGGATCGGATAGTTTATAAAGAAACCGGCCTGAGAGCGATCGACAGTTCAAATAAAGAAAGTTATAAAAATCTCATCAGGCAGCGGGCTTCCTGGGAGCGTACGGAAAAATCAGATGCTGATGTTGCCAAAGCCGCCAAATTAAGTGACTACGAGGCAAAGCAGGTAAAGTATATTAACCAACAGTACAATGAAAAAGCAAAACTTCTTTTACAGGGAGGCGACGTTCAGTCAAAGAAGACGGAGCTGATGAGTTTAAACCTGGAAAGGCGTTCGAAAATAAAAACGATCGTTGGGAAAAGCAGGGAAAAAAGATTGGAAAAAGAAAGGAAATCATATATATCGAAGAACGGTGCGGACGCTGATTCCGTTTGGATGGATCAGACAGCAAATTTGTAGGATATAAGTTGAGAAAAATGTAACCCTGAAACCCCGGCTGCCCTCCTTTTAAGGAGAGCAGCTTTTTTTGTATTGTTCTACGAGAAGTACCGCTTCTTTGGCTTCTTTCACATCATGCACCCTTAATATTCCCGCACCGTTATTCAATGCCAGCGTGTTTAACACAGTGGTACCGTTCAGGGCATCCGCTGCGCTAACACCCAGCGTTTTGCTGATCGTGCTTTTGCGGGAAAGTCCTGCAAGCAAGGGCCGGCCGATGATTTTAAAAAGATGCAGATCGCGGAGCAATTGGAAATTATGTGTTGCCGTTTTCGCGAATCCAAAACCGGGGTCAATGATCAGGTCAATGATCCCCGCTTTTTTACATGCTTCAGATTTAAGGATAAAATAATTCAACACTTCTTCTGTGACATTACCATATACTGCATGACGGTCCATATTTTCCGGGCTGCCTTTCATATGCATACAGATATAAGGTACCTGCAGCCCGGCCACCGTAGCGATCATTTCTTTATCTGCTTCTCCGCCGCTGATATCGTTTATCATCGAAGCCCCGGCTTCTACGGCAGCTTTTGCAATATTGCTTCGGTAGGTATCAGCAGAGATGACGGTTCCGGGAAAGCTTTCTGCGATCATTTCTATCACCGGGATCAGCCTGCTCCGTTCTTCATCTTCCGAAATGGCTTTACTGCCCGGGCGGCTGCTTTGCCCGCCCACGTCTATAATATCCGCTCCGTCAACGATCATTTTTTTTACCAATGCTGAAATCCCCGCAATACCGGAATTCAGGTCGCCCTTATAGAAAGAATCAGGCGTGGCATTGATGATTCCCATTACCAGCGCATGGTCCGTTGAAATTAATTTTCCTTTACAGTTAAGTGTGAACATTGAAGTACTAATTGTATTTTTGAAGCGTAGGCAAATATCCACAATTAAAACGGCCAATGAGCACCGACAGTCAGTTTGATGCAGTTATAACGGAATGCAGGAATACTTTCATTAAGAAAACAAAAGATTATGGTACATCCTGGAGGGTTTACCGGATCATCTCTGTAGCCGATCAGATCTACATAAAAGCAAAAAGAATCCGTACCATCCAGGAGAAAAAAGATCAGAAAATAGGGGATGATATACGAAGTGAATTTGCGGGTATGTTGAATTATTCCATCATCGGGCTGATACAGCTTGAACTCAACAATGATGAGCCCGAAGAAATAGAGGTCAAACACCTGCAAAAAATGTATGACGATAAAGTGGCTGTTGCAAAGGCTCTCATGCAGGCTAAAAATCATGATTACGGAGAGGCATGGCGGGAAATGAGTACAGAAAGTTTTGCCGATCTTTCACTGGCAAAAACATTACGGATAAAGCAGATCCTTGCTAATGATGGTAGCACCCTGATCAGCGAAGGAATAGATGCGAATTTTTTTGACATATTAAATTACGCTGCATTTGCACTTATCAGGATCAGCGAAGCCCAAAATAATTAATTATGAAAATTGCCGTTACTGCTGCAAGAATTCTTACAGGTCTGTTGTTTATTTTTTCGGGCCTCGTAAAAGCCATTGATCCCAAAGGACTCGCTTATAAAATGCAGGAGTTTTTTGAAGCCTGGAGCAACAGCGGTTTTATGCCGGGTTTAATGAAATCCTTTGATCATTATGCGCTGTCATTCTCCGTTATCATGATCACGCTGGAAGTAGCGGTAGGAGTGGCATTGCTGATCGGGTGGCAAAAAAAACTCACGGCTGTTATCCTGTTGTTGCTGATGTTGTTCTTTACTTTCCTTACCGCATATGTTTTATTTACCGGTAAGATCCGTGCCTGCGGCTGCTTCGGCGACTGCTTACCGCTTACGCCGGTACAGACTTTTACAAAAGATATTATCCTACTCGTCCTTTCTCTGTTTATTTTATTAAATGTAAAATACATCCGCCCGGTTGCCAAGCCGCTTTTCTCTACGTTATATATGATAGCAGCTACAGCAGCTGTTCTTTTCCTTCAATGGTACGTGCTCAGGAATCTCCCGGTGGTGGATTGCCTGCCTTATAAACCGGGCAATCATATTTTAGACCTTCGTAAAATGCCGGCTAATGCGGTTGCTGATAAATTTGATTATGTATTTGTTTACGAAAAGGACGGTATTAAAAAAGAATTTAAAGCGGATGCAATTCCTGACAGCACCTGGACATTTTCTGACAGGAAACAAACGCTTGTACAAAAAGGCAGTAACAATATTCCTGTCATTAATGATTTTTCCCTGACCACAGAAAGCGGGAATGACAGTACAGAGGCCATTTTAAATACTCCCGGCGAATACTACCTTTTGTACATCAGGGACCTTGAGAACTATCCAAAGAATTGGCGGGGTGACTTTGAACTGTTGGCGAGACTGGCTCAAAAAGGGTCAAAGCTGTTTATTGTCACTTCACAACTGAACAATGTCAAACAACGCTTTACTGCGGCCCAAGCCGAACAGGGATCTGCAGGGCTCCCGCAATTTCTGACCTGCGATGCTACGGTTCTTAAAACGGTAGCAAGGGTAAATCCTACGCTTTATATCATGAACGGACCTGTTGTAAAAAGTAAACGGAGTTGGACGGAATTTAAAAACATTCCTTAACACTTGAACTTTCTTTTAAAAAAAATCTTCTATTCATTATTGGTGCTGCCCGGCGTTGTAGCACTGGTGTTTGTGATGTTCCAGGGTTTCGGAGATCCGGCCAGGCTCATTGTGGGACAAACGGGTGATAAAAAAACGATGGATAATATCCGAAGGGATCTTTACCTCGATCAGCCGAAATGGAAGCAGTTTTTATTGTATGTAAACGATATTTCCCCAATCGCTGTTCATACAGCCGAAGAAATAAAAACCAAAGAACTGAAAGGATTCTTTATAGGCGGTAACAAAAAACTTGCTTTGAAAATTCCTTACCTCCGGAAAAGCTATCAAACAAAAAAGAATACGGGCGAAGTGTTAGCCGAAGCATTACCGGCAACAGCGGTTCTGGCGCTGACCGCGATGATCTTTGCCTGTATTACCGGTATTTTCCTGGGAACGGTAGCGGCGCTTAAAAAAGGAACCTGGATCGATCTTTCAGCCATGCTGGGCAGTATTGCCGGTATTTCGGCACCCTCATTCTTCATCGCGATCATTATCGCCTATCTTTTCGGGTATGTGCTGCATCCGTATACCGGTTTAAATATTACTGGCAGCCTCTATGAGATCGATGAAGTGACCGGCGAAAAATATATGGTCCTCAAAAACCTGATACTGCCGGCCCTGACACTGGGGATCCGGCCACTTGCAGTTATTGCACAACTTACCCGGAGTACCATGCTGGATGTGCTGCAACAGGATTACATGCGAACGGCTTATGCAAAAGGGCTCAGCAGAACTGCTGTTGTTTTCAGGCATGGATTGCCCAATGCACTTAACCCGGTGATAACAGCGGTTACGGGTTGGTTTGCGGAATTATTAGCCGGTGCTTTTTTTGTGGAATATATTTTCGGTTGGAAAGGGATCGGTAAAGTCACCGTGGATGCTTTGGAAAAGTTGGATTATCCCGTCGTTACCGGTGCCGTATTGGTAAGTGCGCTCATCTTTATTGGCATAAATATCATGGCAGATGTTATTTATAAACTCAATGACCCCCGAATAAAATAAAACCGGCCGCTTATCGCGGCCGGTTTATTAAAAGAACCTCATTATTTAATTAAGGATGAGGATCAGTAATAATATGGCAATGATGATGGCACCCACTGAAAGATATACCCTGCTATTTAAAGCGGCTGCTTCTTTTTTCATTTTTGTAAGTTCCCTGCGCAGGTCTTTTTTATCATCAGCACTGAGGTTCGTCTTATCCATTCCCTGGATCTCCGTTACACGATTAATGATCCTTGAATAAGTTAATGCATCTTTCGTAGGGTCTGACGAAGGAGTGGAAACTGAGGATGCACTCGCAGAAATAGAACTAAAAAGGATAAAAATAGCTACCGCGGTACTCTTGATTAAATTCTTCATGTAAAAATTTTTTATGTAGTGTTAAAAGGTTTTAGCATTTAGTACAAACATTATTCCAATATTGGATTTCACCTTTGTTTTACTTTCCGGCATAATTTTGATGGTTCTTAAAAAAATATTATATTATGAAAACAACCCTTTATCTCTTTGCAACCTGCTGCGCATTAACAGTTTTCAGTTGTAAGGATGAAAAAAAAGAAACAGTCACTTATGCAAGTACTGATAATGCCTCAGTTCCCGTAGCACAGGTTGCTGCCGCTGCAGCAACTGAAGGAACCATTGTAAAGCTTGCACCGGACCAGGTGCCCGATTCAGTGGAAATGTCGTTTAAAACCAAATATCCCAAAGCACTTACCCCGGTATGGGTGAAGTATACTCCCGTAGAAGATGACGATATGAATATGGACTCCGATTATTATTACGTACAATTTATGAACAACGGTGCGGATATTACTTCATGGTATGATAATATGGGAGAATGGGTAAAAACATCTACAAGAATAAGCGGAGACAGCCGGCTTCCGGATGCGGTTAATCAAACATTAAATACGCAATACCCGGGTTACAAAATTGAATCTATTGATTTGGAGAACGACAAGAATATGGATATGTATAAGATAAAAATTTATAAAGGCGATGAGAAAGCAAAAGTGAAGATCCTTCCCAACGGCGAAATATTTAAAAGAAAAGGTAAGTAAAATGAAAGACGCTCCGCAAGGAGCGTTTTTTTTGGCATATTCTTTCTGCTCCGTTTGAAACCGGTGATAGTAATTCCGTTATAAATTTATTTTACCTGATATTTTTTAATATGTCTCCTGAGGGATACTTTTGCGGGTATGCTAAAGTCTATTTTAAAAAACACCCTTTTTTCCGGGTTCATTGCCGTTTTACTATCCTGTACCGATAATACTGCGCAGGTAAATACCGGTCCGCCGGTCACTCTTCCTGCGGAAGAGACAGATAAAAAGGCTAAACAATTCAGGGGCGCTTTCAGTAACGGTATGAAAGGGGACAGTTTGTTTTTCAAAGTGTCGGCAGATGGAAAAAAACTGCAGGAACTTACTTTTAAAGGATATTGGCGTTGTGCGGGGAAACTGGAACAACAAAGAGGAGTAGGGCCCGAAGGGAGTTTTGACATCATTAACGGTAAAGCTTCGGGTCATATCAGCGATCCTCCTGACGGGGGTTCCACTGCCTGGCGGTTTGATATTGATGCGACGATCAGCGGAAATACTGCATCCGGAACCTTTCGTATGAATATTAATAATTTGGGTTGTGATACCTACCTGTTGAAATTTGATGCCGTTTCGAAGTAAAAGGGCGTGGGATTTAACAGGCGGGATTTAAAAGCCGGTATTAAAATCTACCTTTGCACACAAAAATAATTTATGGAAGAAGTATATATATTATCTGCAGTAAGGACCCCTATAGGCAGTTTCGGCGGTTCCCTGAAAGGCCTGTCGGCCACCCAATTGGGTGCTGCTGCCATTAAAGGAGCATTGGATAAAAGCGGGTTGGACCCTGCTTCTGTAGAAGAAGTGTTGATGGGTTGCGTGATGCAGGCCAATCTCGGACAGGCACCGGCACGCCAGGCAGCAAAATTTGCAGGACTGCCGGATGAAGTAAACTGTACCACCGTTAATAAGGTATGTGCAAGCAGTATGAAGGCGTTGGCCATGGCTGCGCAGTCAATAAAACTCGGAGATGCTGATATCGTGATTGCCGGTGGCATGGAAAGTATGAGTAATGTTCCCTTTTATACAGAGAATATGCGATGGGGAAATAAGTATGGAAATGTAAGTATGACGGACGGTTTGGCTAAAGACGGCCTTACCGATGTATATGACGGAAAAGCAATGGGCAATGCTGCCGAGTTCTGCGCTACAAGTTGCGGAATTACCCGTGAAGAGCAGGACGCTTTTGCTACAGAAAGTTACCGGCGTTCACAGGCTGCGGTAAATGAAGGAAGGTTCGAAAATGAAATTGTACCGGTGTCTATCCCTCAACGTAAAGGAGATCCGATCGTATTTGCTAAAGATGAAGAACCCTTTAATGTAAAGTTTGATAAGATCGCCGGTCTCAGCGGTGCTTTTGTAAAAGACGGAACTGTTACTGCTGCGAATTCCAGTACGATGAATGACGGCGCAGCTGCGGTAGTATTGATCAGCGGCAGAAAACTGGCAGAACTGAAACTGAAAGCGATCGGTAAGATCATCGGTTATGCAGATGCAGAACAGGCTCCGCAGCTTTTTACGACATCCCCGGCCTTAGCTGTTCCGAAAGCGGTTAATAAAGCAGGACTGAAAATGGAGGATATCAATTATTTTGAATTGAATGAAGCGTTCAGCGTGGTAGGCATTGAAAATTCACGCCGCATGAAACTGGATCCGGCAAAAGTAAATGTGAACGGCGGTGCTGTTTCCATCGGGCATCCCCTTGGGGTGAGCGGTGCAAGGATCATTGTTACACTCTTAAATGTATTGAAACAAAACAAGGCAAAATACGGTGCTGCCGGGATCTATAACGGCGGCGGAGGTGCAAGTGCCATGGTGATTGAATCAATTTGATAATTAGACAATTTGATAATTTGGTAATTCGGTAATTTGGTAATTCGGGGATACAGTTTCCCCTTATACATCGGAAGAATTCATATAAACCGGGAGAGGACTATACTTTATATTAAATATTTAATACAAGACATGCGACAAATAGCATTCAGAGAAGCATTGCGGGAAGCTATGCAGGAAGAGATGAGAAGAGATGAAAGGGTATTCCTGATGGGAGAAGAAGTGGCGGAATATAACGGCGCGTATAAAGTAAGCCAGGGGATGTTGGAAGAGTTCGGCGAAAAGCGGATCATAGATACTCCGATCGCAGAACTTGGTTTTACCGCCATAGCGGTGGGTGCCGCGCAGAACGGGCTTCGTCCGATCGTTGAATACATGACATGGAATTTTGCGGTGCTGGCGTTGGACCAGATATTAAATACAGCTTCCAAAATGCTTGCCATGAGCGGGGGACAGGTAGGCTGCCCGATCGTTTTCAGGGGTGCAAACGGCAGTGCCGGACAGCTCGGCGCGCAGCACTCTACAGCATTTGAAAGTCTTTATGCAAATATCCCGGGCCTTAAGGTTATTTCTGTGAGCAATCCATATGATGCAAAAGGTTTATTAAAAGCAGCCATCCGCGATGATGACCCTGTTGTTTTCATGGAGAGTGAAGTTATGTACGGGGAAAAAGGAGAAGTGCCTGAAGAAGAATATATATTGCCTATCGGAAAATGTTTCATCAAAAGAGCAGGAAAGGATGTAACCATCGTTTCCTTTAATAAAATGATGAAAGTGGCGTTGGGAGCTGCAGAGGAATTGGCTAAAGAAGGGATCGAGGCAGAAGTTATTGATGTGGCTACCATTCGCCCGTTGGATTGGTTTACCATCCTTGAAAGTGTAAAAAAGACGAATCGCCTGGTGATCGTGGAAGAGCAATGGCCTTTTGCTTCCGTTAGCTCAGAGATCGCTTACCGTATACAGAAAGAAGGATTTGATTACCTGGATGCCCCGGTACGCCGTATTACTTCCGTGGATGCACCGATGCACTACGCCCCAAACCTGGTTACAGCGTATAATCCAAACATTGAAAGAACCGTTAAACTGGTGAAAGAGGTGATGTATATGAAGAAATAATTTTCAACATTTTGAATAAAAGCTCCGTCGAAAGGCGGAGCTTTTATATTACGGTATAAAAATTGCTTTCTACGGGAAATAACCGTCATTTTATACCTTTTATGAAAATCCTCCTTTCCTTACTGCTGTTAGCTTCCGGCTTGTATACCGGTGCTCAAAACCTCCATATAACCGTTTTCGGCGGATTTTCAAATTACCAGGGCGATCTGCAGGAAAAACGATTTACAACAACACAGGCCGGGCCGGCATTCGGGGCAGGCCTGCTCTATGAGATCACGAACAAAATTTCCGCCAGGGCGAATTTTACGTACGGCAAGATCAGCGCAGATGATAAAACAGGCACAAAAAACAGGGATCGTAACCTTAGCTTTTCCTCGCCGATCACCGATGTACACCTCGGAGTTGAATATAATATTCTTGATATTTATGAAAAAGTGTTCACGCCCTATGTATTTGCGGGTATCAGTTATTTTCATTTTAACCCTTCTGCAATTGATTCTACCGGGAATAAGGTCTTTTTGCAACCTTTAGGTACAGAAGGGCAGGGTTTTTTTGAAGGCAGAAAAAAATATGATCTTAACCAATTTGCCATTCCTTTCGGTGCGGGAGCTAAATTAGCATTGGGAGAAAATCTCCGGATAGGTTTTGAGATCGGTTTACGTAAAACCAATACCGATTACCTGGATGATGTGAGCACTACCTTTGCTGATCAGCAAGCCCTCATCGCTAATAACGGTCCGCAGGCGGCGGCTCTTAGTTTCCGCGGAGATGAATTAAAAAATTCCGCCACTGCCTACCCGGCCGCGGGTGCGCAAAGGGGCAGTCCTAAATTTAAAGATTGGTATTATTTTTCCGGGCTTACGCTGAGTTTTCGGCTTGATGGAAACGGAGGTGGCAACAGCAGATCGAAACTCGGATGCCCGATGAATATTCAATGATAATGCTACCGGATAGGGCTTCATATATATTGCCTTAATTTTGCAGAAATCATTAAGTAGAAATGGCTTATCGATCTCTTGAAGAATGCCTGCTGCAGTTAGAAAGCAAGGGGCAATTGCTGCGGATAAAAGAAGAAGTTGACCCATATTTGGAAATGGCTGCCATACATCTCCGGGTATTTTCTAAAGGAGGGCCTGCGATCCTTTTTGAAAAACTAAAAGGGTGCCAATACCGAGCAGCATCCAATATCTTCGGCACATTATCCCGCAGTGAAAATATCTTCCAAAAGACTTTATCCGATGTTCGTAAGTTGATAGATATCAGTGATAATCCACTTGAAGGGATAAAACATCCCATCAACAATTTTACAGCCTTAATTGCAGGGTTAAAAGCTTTGCCGCTCAAAAATCCCGCAGATAAACCGGTATTATATGAAGAAATAAAGATCAGCGATCTTCCCCAAATACAGCACTGGCCAATGGATGGCGGTGCATTCGTCACCTTGCCGCAGGTATATACAGAAGACATTGAAGATCCGGGTATCATGAAAGCGAATATCGGCATGTACCGAATTCAACTTTCCGGCAATGAGTACATACCCGACAAAGAGATCGGCCTGCATTACCAACTGCACCGCGGTATCGGTGTACATCAAACTAAGGCAAACAAAAAAGGAGAACCGTTGAGGGTAAGTATATTCATCGGCGGCCCGCCGGCGCACAGTGTTGCGGCTGTAATGCCTTTGCCGGAAGGATTGAGCGAGGCAACTTTTGCCGGGGCGCTGGGTGGCAGAAGGTTTCGTTATGTTTACCGCGACGGGTTTTGTATCAGTACAGATGCTGATTTTGTGATCACCGGAACAGTAGACCCGGGAGATAATAAACCGGAAGGGCCTTTTGGCGATCACTTGGGTTATTACAGCCTGCAGCATGATTTCCCGCTGATGAAAGTGCATAAGGTGTATGCCAAAAAATGCCATTTGGCCGTTTACAGTAGTTGGCCGCCCGCCGCAGGAGGATACGAGTTTCGGTCAGCTGATCCATTCCATCTCCGGCAATGCATTACAAAATGAGATACCGGGTTTAAAAGAAGTAAATGCCGTAGATGCAGCAGGCGTTCACCCTTTATTGCTTGCGATCGGCAGTGAACGGTATACACCGTATGCGCCGGCTAAACAACCGGCCGAACTCCTCACCATTTCCAATCATATTCTCGGTACCGGGCAGCTCAGTTTGGCAAAGTTTCTTTTCATCACAGCCGATCCGGACAATTTTATCAGCACCCATGATATTCCGCAATATTTTAATTTCCTGTTGCAACGAATAGATACTACCCGCGATATACATTTCCATACGAAGACAACGATCGATACTCTGGATTATTCCGGCACATCTATTAACGCCGGGAGTAAAGTGGTTCTTGCTGCTACCGGTGAGGTAAAAAGAACCTTAGGGAATTTTGTCCCGCATTTTTTAACAGCATACAATGCTGCTATCGTGTTGCCCGGTATCCTTGCTGTAGAGATCGGGGCGTTTACGGATTACGCATCTGCAGAAAAAGAAATGCATGCCCTGAATGAAAATGTAAAAGCTTACCTGCATGAATTGAACGAATTCCCGCTGATCATCGTGGCGGATGATGCAGCATTTGTTGCAGACGCGCTTAATAATTTTTTATGGGTCGCGTTTACCCGTACCAATCCTTCACATGATATCTACGGTGTGGAAAGCTTTACGGAGCATAAGCATTGGGGATGCCGGGGTTCCGTTATCTTAGATGCGAGAATAAAGCCGCACCATGCACCGCCGCTGGTACCGGATGCGGACGTGCAGAAACGTGCAGATGGTATTTTAGAAAGAGCCGGTTTTTCTATTCAGTAAAAAACAGAAAAGTATTTCAGATGAGAATATTCTACATTATTGCAGCGGCATTTATTTTCACCGGCTGTGAGGCACAGAAAATAAAATCACTTCCGAAAAATAAGGATGACAATACCCTTTATGGAGATCAGCGGAAAAGGCCTTAAAAAGCCGAGTTATCTTTTCGGAACGTTTCACCTGCTCTGCAAAGAAGACATCCTGTTTGGTGCAAACCTGAAACAGGCAATGAAAAATGCAGAAGAAGTTTATTTTGAAATGGACCTGGATGACCCCGCGAATACACTTGGCGGCCTCTTCTTTCTGAATATGAAGAACGGGAAAAGCCTTAAAGATCTTTACACAGCCGAAGAGTATGAAAAGCTGAAGAAATTCTTTTCCGATTCCCTGAAAATGAATATTGGCATATTTGCCAAAATGAAACCTATGATGCTGGAGGCGTTGTTGTATCCCCGCATGATGTCCTGCAAAAACCCCAGTGGTGTTGAAATGGAACTGATGGGAATCGCCAAAAAAGAAAAGAAAGAGATCAAAGGATTTGAAACGATCCAATTTCAATCTTCGGTTTTCGACAGTATCCCTTATGAAGTGCAGGCCAAAGCATTGCTGAAAGATATTGACAGTACAGATAAATACCGGTTGTATTTTAATAAAATGTTAAATATCTATAAAGGCCAGCAGACCGGGCAACTTATCCAACTGATGGCCGACAGCAGTTTTAGTGAAGGGTTAGACAATGATATTTTACTAAAGAACAGGAACATCAACTGGGTAAACCAGTTAGCCGGGATCTTTAAAACAAAAAATATTTTTATCGGGGTAGGGGCGGCTCATCTTTTCGGAAAAGACGGATTGATCGTATTACTCAGGCAAAAGGGATATAAAGTGAAACCGGTGGAAAATATAAAATGACGTTTATTTAACCACCACTTCTTTGATCACATTTTCTCCCAATGCTTCATTGACCCGCTCTATGATCTTCACTTTCTGATAAAGTAATTCATTTTTAAGAGGGGCAACGGTGGTAGTAACAAACAGCGTAGTGCCGATGATCTGCAGCTTGTCGGTGTATTTCGCAACCGTTTTGCCCATGATGTTTTCCCAGACCTCTTCGATCTGCATCGCCTGCATACCACTCTTCAGCCTGCTTTTTTTCAGGAACTGTTGTAATGCTTCACCGATTGATAATTCTGCCATCGCGTTTCGTTTATAATTCTATCATTTGCCCGTCAATGGAAAGTTCCGCAAACACGTCCTTCAGGCGTTGGGATGTATCTGTAATAAAAACCTGGCCTTCATTTTCTTACATACCCATTGCAAAAGCCGATGCATTCTTTCCGTCCAGTTTTTCAAAAACATCATCCAACAGCAGTACCGGGCTGAATAATTTATAATCTTTAAGCAGGCGGTACTGGGCCAGTTTCAATGCAAATAAAAGGCTTTTTCGCTGACCTTGGGAAGCGATATTTTTAAATGATTGCTCATTCAGCGTAAATTGAATTTCGTCCTTATGGATACCGGCCCCTGTGCGTTGCAGCATCAGATCGCGGTCATACATATTTATCAACAGGTTCTCAAAAGACTCCTCCTGCAGTTGGCTGCTATAGTGGAATCTGATCACTTCATTATTGTCGGCAATGCGGTGATAGAAGGATTCGATCATCGGGATCAGCTTAGCGGTATATGCTGTTCTTTTATCAAAAATGATCTTCCCGGGGCCGGTGAGTTGGGTGTTAATGATTTCGAGCAAGGCGATGTCACGCTTACCCTGTTCGGCAAATCTTTTAAGCAGGCTGTTTCGCTGTTGTAAAACTTTGTTGTAAACGATCAACTGTTGAAGATAGTCGTTGTCTAATTGGCAAATTACGGTGTCAAGGTACCTGCGTCTCCCTTCGCTTCCCCCGATAATGATCTCCACATCATCCGGTGCAATGATCACCGCCGGTAAAGTTCCGATATGCCGGGCGAGCTTATCGTAAGCCACATCATTCACACTGAATTCTTTTTTATTGTTTCCCCTGTTGATGCAAATCACTTTTTGATCATCCCCGTTATTATCAAAATCTGCCTCCAAGCGAAATCCGTCCTTTTCAAAATGAACATTGAGGGCATCTGTGGGGCTGAAATAACTTTTTGTAAAGCAACAGTAGTAAATGGCATCCAGCAGGTTAGTTTTACCTATTCCGTTCAAACCGCTGATGCCCACGACATTTTTAGAAAATTCAAACGGGGAGAAATGATAATTTTTAAAATGGGTAAGCGTTATTTTCCGGAGTCGAAGCATGCTGTACAAAATTAAGATTTAGTATTTACAGGGAATATATATGTGTCTGACGCCTCAGCAGGCGTCTGACACTTTACGATTATGTGTCTGACCCCTCCGCACTAATTATGTGTCTGACGCCTCCGCAGGCGTCTGACACATTGCGAATCCTCCGCAGGCGTCTGACACATTTCGAATCCTTCATAGGCGTCTGACACTTATTTAAAATATCATCATGCCTTTTTTGCGGAAAGTACTCCCCTGTAAATCTTGGTTTTAAATCTTCTTTTTATTCTATCTTTGCCGCCTAAAATTTTCTCCATTGGCTACAAAGTTTTCAAAAGAAACTTATTTATACTGGTACGAACTGATGTTGCTGCTCCGTCGTTTTGAAGAAAAAACGGGGCAACTCTACGGTATGCAAAAGATCCGTGGTTTTTGCCATTTATATATAGGCCAGGAAGCGGTAGCAGCAGGCTGTATGACTGCCACCGTTGGGGAAGATAAATTTATTACAGCTTACCGGGATCATGCATTGGCGATCGCCAAAGGCGTAACACCGAAAAGTTGTATGGCCGAATTGTACGGAAAATCTACGGGTTGCAGCAAAGGAAAGGGTGGGAGTATGCACTTTTTCGGCGTAGAGCAGGGCTTTTTCGGCGGACACGGGATAGTAGGTGCCCAGATCGGTACCGGTGCGGGATTGGCATTCGCTGAACGCTATCGCGGTACACAGAATGTTGTGCTTTGCTTTTTCGGCGACGGTGCTGCGCGGCAGGGAATGTTGCATGAAACCTTTAATATGGCCATGCTTTGGGACCTACCCGTAGTGTTTATTTGTGAAAATAATAAATATGCCATGGGTACCTCGGTGGCGCGCACCAGCAAAACCCTGGATATCTATAAAATGGCCGATGCGTATGAAATGCCTGCAGATACTGTAGACGGTATGTCCCCGGAAGATGTTCACAACGCTGTGTTGCGTGCAGTGAACCGTGCCCGTGAAAAAGGAGGACCTACTTTACTGGAAATAAATACTTACCGGTACAAGGGACACAGCATGAGCGATCCGCAGAAGTACCGCACGAAAGAAGAACTGGAATCTTTTAAATCCAAGGACCCTATCGAGCATGTAATGAAAGTACTTACAACAGAAATGGGCAGATGAGGCAACTATTGAAGCGATCAATGAAAGGGTTAAAGCGCAGATAGACGAATGTGTGCAGTTTGCCGAAGAAAGCCCCTGGCCGGATGACGATGAATTACTTAAAGATGTATACGTACAGGAAGACTATCCTTTTATAACAGATTAAAGCCGGGTTCACCCGCAGGAATTTATAAATAAACATTAAATACCAAAATGGCAACGAAGAAAGTAACTGTAACAGAAGATAACCTACACCCAAAAACACACCCTGTGAGAAAAGATTTTTGGATGACCTACAGCAAACCGGTAATTTATATCGGCGGCGCACTGATCCTGCTGATGGGCGCATGGTTCGGGTACAAAAAGCTGGTAAAAGAACCTAAAGAACAAAAAGCTGCGGAAATGATCTTCCCGGCAGAATTCCTGTTCGATAAAATGGCGGTTACCGGGTTCACTAAAGATTCGGTAAATACTGTGCTAAACGGAGGAGTGAATGAGGGAGTGCCTGTTACCGGCCTTTTGAAGATCATGAATAATTACAGCGGAACTGCGGCCGCCAACAGGGCAACCTATATGACAGGCGCTTCATACCTCCACATTAAGTCATTCGATAAAGCCATTAAATATCTTAAGGAATTTGATGCTAACGGAGCGACTCAGGTTGATATTAAAAGAAATATTTTGTTGGGGCATGCTTATGCAGAACTGAAGAAAACGGACGACGCGCTGAGCGCATATAAAAAAGCGGCCGCTTTGAATGATAAGGACGAAGCGTTCACAACGGACGCATTGATCATGGCTGCTGCATATGCGGAATCTGTGGGCAAGCCTAAAGACGCCATCGAACTGTATCAAAAAGTGAAGAATAATTACCCTTCTGCCCAGGCAGTTCAAAGCGGTGATGTAGATAAGAATCTTGCTAAGCTTGGTGTACTAAATTAAAATATTTTAATGGCAGCAGTCACTGATAACATCACTGATACAACAGGCATCCGCTTAAAGGATGCCTTTGTTGTTATTATCAAAACCGAATGGAACGCCCATGTTACGGATCTCCTGGAAGAAGGTTGCACCAACCTGTTGCGGGAAAATAATATCCGGTACCGGGTAGTTGAGGTGCCCGGTGCTATTGAAATACCTTTTGCAATTAAGCATTATTGGGAGCATTCCGGTGAAGCAAAGCCGGATGCATTTATTACGCTGGGCTGCGTGATCCGCGGCGAAACCCCGCATTTTGAGTACGTATGCAGCGGAGTTACACAGGGTATCATTCAATTAAATATTCTCTTGCCTGTGCCTGTAATTTTCGGCGTTCTTACTGTGAATGATCAAATGCAGGCAGATGCACGAACCGGCGGTAGGCACGGTCATAAAGGAGCCGAGTGTGCTGCAGCCGCCATTAAAATGATCGCTTTGGCGCAATCATTTAAAATATCCTAACATGAAAGTTCAGCTTTTTATACCATGTTTTATTGACCAATTGTATCCCGGAACCGCATTTAACATGGTGAAGGTATTGGAGAAGGCCTGTTGTGAAGTGGAATACAATATCAACCAAACCTGTTGCGGCCAACCGGCTTTCAATGCAGGATTTTGTGATGAAGCAAAAGCTGTCGCAGAAAAATTCATGAAAGATTTTGATTCCGTTGATTATGTGGTAGCACCGAGTGCAAGCTGTGTAGGATTTATTCGGAATTATTATCCGGCCCTGTTTGAAAATACCGCTTCACACAATAAGATCAGGGACCTTGGAAGAAGAACATATGAATTCAGTGAGTTCCTTCTTAATGTTTTGA
>JBBJLU010000028.1:0-30147 GCA_037719665.1 Ferruginibacter sp. | reverse complement strand
AGTCACATTCGGACAGGCATACAGGAACCTCGATACATTTACTGTATTTTCTGTAAATTCTTCATACGGCGAGGTCACTGATTTTGCTTCATGAGTAATGCCGACAAGTTTCCCATCCGGCGTGGCACCCAATCCCATTTTCATTTTTGTGTAGGGACGATACCCAACCATGTTGAACATTTGATCGCGGCTCAATACCAATTTTACGGGCTTGCCGGTCTTCTTTGCACCGATCAGTGCAGCAATAGAGTGGGGCCAGGTGCGCAATGCGCTTCCAAAGCCACCGCCGACAAAGGGTGCCAACACTTTTACATTTTCTTCTGCCAGTTTGAAGGCCGTCATGATACTTCGTTGCGTGGATTTTACGCCCTGCGTTTTGTCATATACCAACACTTTATCTTCTCCTTCCCATATGGCGATGATGGAATGCAACTCCATTGGATTATGTACCTCCAGCGGCACGGTATATTCTTCTTCCAACATCACCGGTGCTTTTTTATACCCGTCCTCTTCGCCGCGGATATTATCCTTATAGCGAGCGCCCTCCAATGCCGCAACGGCTTTCCCCGCTTCTTCAAAATCGGTTTGATGTACTTCTTTATTATATTGAGCCTTTATCAATGACGCCGCATAGACCGCCCGCTCTAAAGTATCTGCTATCACCAACGCGATAGGTTGCCCGTTAAAATATATCGTAGGCCCGTTGAATACCTGCAATCCTTTTCCCCCTACCGGTCCCTTCGCCGGGTTGCCGCCGGCATCGTAGCCGGGCACCACGGGTGAATTCAAATGGGTGATCACCGAAAGCACACCCGGCGCTCTTTCCGCGGGCTTGGTATCAATGGCAGCAATGCTTCCTTTGGTGATAGTGCTGCCCGCTAAAACACCGTACACAATACCGGGCACATCGTGTTCAGCAGCATAGGTTGCTTTGCCGGTCACGATGGCTTTTCCCGTTACCCTGTCGTCATCTTCAAAATAGTATCCCATAATTTTTTAAATATTATATTCCTGAAACAGAAATTAAGGTCTGTATGATAGTGTTGCGCGCAAGCGGTACTTTAAAATTATTATGGCCCTTCCCCTGCGCGCGCCTTAGGGTTAACTCTGCCGCGGCTTTAAAATTTTCAGGCGATGCAGTTTTCCCTTTCAGGAATTCTTCCGCTGCAGTTAATCGCCAGGGCATATGCGCCACCCCACCCATGGCGAGCCTTGCCTTGGAGATCGTATTGCCGCTCATTTCCAGTGCCGCAGCTACTGACACCAGAGCAAAAGCATAAGAGGCACGGTCACGAACTTTCGTGTACAATACATTTTTAGACAGGGACGCATTATCCGGAATTTCTACGGCCGAGATCATCTCACCTTTTTGAAGGTTGTTGTCCAATTCGGGTGTTTCACCCGGCAGGCGATGAAAATCTCCGAAAGGTATCCTGCGTTCTCCTTTGCCGGTGCTGATCACTACTGTTGCATCAAGGGCCGTCAGTGCCACACACATATCACTGGGGTGCACGGCAATGCACTCCGGTGATGCCCCTAATATAGCGTGCATCCGGTTATAACCTTCCAATGCAGCACAACCTGAGCCCGGGTTTCTTTTGTTGCAGGGCATGGTAATATCATAAAAATAAGGACAGCGCGTGCGTTGCATCATGTTACCACCTACAGTTGCCATATTTCGCAACTGCGGCGAGGCGCCGGCCTTCAGGGCCTGTGAAAGCAGGGGATGTTTTTTAATGATGAGCGGGTGTTCGGAAACGGTGCTGTTCAGTGCCAATGCCCCGATGCGTATAAATCCTTTTTGTTGCTCAATATTTTTCAGCGGCAGGCCGGTGATGTCTATTAATTTTTCCGGTGCGGTCACGCCCCTTTTCATGAGGTCAACCAGGTTGGTACCGCCGGCAATGAACTGTGCCTTGGAATCTTTATTCAGTGCGTTGATGGCCGCTTTTTGCGTGGAAGGCTTTATGTAATCAAAGTTAATCATAGTGTGCCTCCTTTTTGTTTTACTTCAGTGATCGCATCCACGATATTAGGATACGCGCCGCAGCGACAAATATTTCCGCTCATGTAAGAACGGATCTCGTCTGCATTGTTTGCATGCCCTTCTTTTACACAGGCTATTGCAGACATGATCTGCCCGGGGGTACAATATCCGCATTGGAAACCGTCATGCTTTATAAATGCGGCCTGCATGGGGTGAAGATCGTCTCCCTTTGCAAGGCCTTCAATGGTCGTTATTTTTTTCCCGTTTTGCATAACGGCAAGGCTCAGGCATGATAATACCCTGCTGCCGTTCACATGCACGGTACATGCACCGCACTGTCCGTGGTCACAACCTTTCTTGGAACCGGTAAGTTTTAATTGTTCCCGCAAGAGGTCCAACAGCGTAACCCTTGGCTCTACAGATAGGACATGTTGCTTTCCGTTCACTTCGATATTCAGCGTTTGTTTTTCAAATAGGGCGGAAACGGTTTCATCCAAATTATCAGCGGCAGCCTTTACCATAGAAGGCGGTATCAATGCCAATGCGGAGAGTGCCGATGTTTGCTTCAAAAAATTTCTCCGGGAATAATTCGGGCATTGTTGGCCCACATCCTTTCCGTCATTACGGTGATCCATATGATAATGTATTTTGAAAAAGTAATTTACTCCATTTCCGCATACTACCCGGGCTAAATTTTATTATGATGATACGTTTTGAAAACAGCCGATATTTGATCCGTGAAATATATAACACCAACGGTTAGAATATTGTCATTTGTGAGCCTGTTTACCGACATGGCAAGCGAAATGTTGTACCCGATCATGCCGGTGTATTTACAAACGATCGGCTTTTCGATATTATTGATCGGGATCCTCGAAGGCCTGGCGGAAGCTACAGCGGGACTTAGCAAAGGATATTTCGGAAAACTGTCGGACAGCAGCGGGAAAAGAGTTCCTTTTATTCAATTAGGCTATGCTTTCAGCGCTGTTTCAAAACCAATGATGGCAGTCTTTGTTTACCCGCTTTGGATCTTTTTTGCACGTACTATAGACAGGTTTGGAAAAGGGATTCGGACCGGCGCACGCGATGCCATGCTTTCTGATGAAGCTACTACTGCAACAAAAGGAAAGATCTTCGGCTTTCACCGTTCGATGGACACATTCGGTGCGGTGCTGGGCCCCGCATTTGCGCTGGTGTATTTATATTATTACCCAAATCAATACCGGACCCTGTTTTTAATTGCCTTTATCCCGGGTTGCCTTGCGGTGTTGCTCTCATTTTTGCTGAAAGACAAAAATAAAATTTCACACCGGCAGAAACCGGTGAAACCATTCTCTTTTTTTAATTACTGGAATGATGCACCGAGGAATTATCGAAAACTGGTTATCGGTCTCCTGGCCTTTACCCTTTTCAACAGTTCAGATGTATTCCTGTTGCTGAAAGCAAAAGAGTCCGGCCTCAGTGACAGTTACGTTATAGGCTTGTATATTTTTTATAACCTGGTTTTTGCGCTTGCTGCTTTTCCGTTGGGCATACTTGCAGATCGCATCGGCCTGAAGAAGATCTTTATCTCCGGGATCTCCATATTTGCGCTGGTCTATTTCGGAATGGGGTTTACTCAAAACCTATATGTGTTAACAGCCCTGTTTTTTCTATACGGTATTTATGCTGCTGCTACAGAAGGTATTTCCAAAGCATGGATCAGCAATATTACCGACCGGAAAGATACCGCCACCGCGATAGGAACTTATTCCGGTTTTCAAAGCATTTTCACCATGGTGGCAAGTTCGTTGGCCGGGTTGATATGGTATAGCTTCGGTGCGGGTGCAACTTTCATCATGACTGCTGTGGCTAGCCTCCTGATTACCATTTATTTTTTATGGTTACCGAAGCCTGCGGGTAAAGAGGTGGAAACCATTGACGCAATTAGCCCATAGATTGTCGTTTTTACCCCTCATGCCATGCATTGATCTAAAGTATTTTTGTTTTTTCATTCATCTATAAAATAAGGTTATGCAAAAGATCACCCCGTTCCTCTGGTTCAACGATAATGCCGAAGAGGCCATGAATTTCTATACAGCCGTATTTAAAAACTCAAAGATCATCAATGCCAACCGAGCGATAGAAGGAGGGCCATGGGCCGCAGGAACGATCATGACCGGCACACTTGAATTGGAAGGACAACAATATATGTTGATGAACGGCGGGCCGCATTTTAAATTTAACGAAGCCATTTCGTTATTTGTAAATTGTGAATCACAGGAGGAGGTGGACAGGCTTTGGGATACGCTTTCAGAAGGCGGAGAAAAATCCCGTTGCGGTTGGTTGAAAGATAAATTCGGATTGTCATGGCAGATCATACCTACCGCATTGGGTAAACTGATGTATGATAAAGACCCCGCAAAATCGAAAGCAGTATTGGCGGCGATGATGAAAATGGATAAGATCATTATTAAGGATTTGGAGGCGGCGTATGATGGGGCATAAGAAGTTGGGGGTTGGCGGGTGGCGGGTTGTGGGTTGTCTGTGAGGCCATACCCCGCCTTCCCGAGTGGAAGGAGCTGTACCTGTACAACTTTTTTGAATTCTTTAGCCCCTTGTTCTCTTTTTCTCCTTGTTCTCTTAGCCTTTTTTACCTTTTTTCCCTTCTTAAACTTTTAGCTTTGCTTTCACCGCAGAGCCGCAGAGAGCACAGAGGTTTCGCAGAGAGTTATTTTCCTTCGGTTGTCGGTTGTCGGTCGTCTGTTGTCTGTTGTCTGTAATCTATTGTCTGAGGTCTGTTGTCTAATGCGGGTGAAGGGTGGCGTGTTGCGGGTTGTCTGTGAGGCCCATCCCCCGCCTTCCCGAGTGGAAGGAGCTGTACCTGTACAACTTTTTTGAATTCTTTAGCCCCTTGTTCTCTTTTTCTCCTTGTTCTCTTAGCCTTTTTTACCTTTTTCCCCTTCTTAAACTTTTAGCTTTGCTTTCACCGCAGAGCCGCAGAGTGGCGAGAGGTTTCGCAGAGAGTTAGTGTTGTGGTGGTCGGTGGTCCGTCGTCGGTGGTCGGTGGTCTGTTTTCTGTTCTCCGAAACTTCGTCCTAAAAATAATCAAATGATCTCACCCGCTACATTTCGCGAAATGGCCTTATCGTTACCCGGCGCAACGGAGCATCCGCATTTTGAAAAGGCGGCATTTAAAACAAAAAAGATATTCGCGACGCTGGATGCAACCGGAACGCTCGGATGTTTGATGCTCTCACTGATCGACCAATCAGTGTTTTGCAAAGTTGATGCATCGGTGATCTATCCTGTTCCCAATCAGTGGGGACAACAGGGCGCGACTTATTTCGAATTAAAAAAACTGCGGAAGAGTATAGTCAAAGATGCATTGCAGCAGGCTTATGAGAACAGCCTTGGTAAAAAATGACGCTTAACCTACCCCGCCGTTACAAAAACAGGGTAACGAAGGGTTGACGGTTGTCTGTGGTCCGTGGTCTGTTGTCTGTTCTCTGTCGTCTGTAGTCTGTGATCTGTCATCTTACTTCCCATTATCTTTGGCAGGATTTTTATACTTTACTATCCATGTTTTTACAAAATTCCCTTTTCAATAAATGCCTCTTCGCAGTACTGCTGAGTACCTGCTTCGTTGCCTGCAAATCCCCTCAATCCAGTACGGGTAGCAAGACCGGGAATGTATACCTGCCGCCGCCCGAAGATGCAGCGGTAAGATCGCTTCAGCAAAAGGGAGTGGATTTTTTCGCAACGGGTACTTCACCCGGATCCTGGCAGCTTGAAATGAATTTTGATGATACCGTAAGATTCACTGCAGATGACGGCCTTGCTTTAAAATTTGCATTCAACCGCCTTAAAACGGATAGGAATGCAGATCGGAGTTTTTATTCCTCCGCGATAACCGGCGGTGAAGTGGCCATTATCATTACAGAAAAATCATGCACCATGCCTGCTACTAACAATGTGTACAGCAAGCAGGTGACATTTACATTCAATTCCCGCGCCTATACGGGATGCGGAAAATTCCTGGCAGATAATACGCTTAACAATAAATGGCTGCTGGAAAAAATAGGCAATACCGCCATTCGCCCGGAAGAGTATAACCGTGTGCCCGTCTTTCAATTTGATCTTACTAAACAGGCCTTAGCCGGTAATGACGGGTGCAATACGCTGGGTGGTAACATTGAAGTGCAGGGTAACCGTATCAAATTTTCCAACCTGTTTTCTACCGAAATGGCCTGTAGCAAAAAAAGCATAGCGAATATCATCAATGCACAGGTCAGCGATAAATTAGTGAGTTATTATTTTAAAGAAGGAAAACTGTTCCTTTATCTCCCTGATGACAGTCTACTGGTTTTTAGAAAAGGATGAGATAGTTTTTAAGGATGCCAACTTTTGAAAAGTTGGCATCCTTATATTAAGAGGTCTTACAAACAGGCTCATGCTGTATCAGGAAGTTGCAGGAATTTGCAATAAAGCATTTTTGATGAGCATCATTATGCAATTCATTCGCGCGGTCTTTTTTGGTTTCATCGGAAACCGTTACTACAGGATGCAATATCACTTCCGTGAAACGCCCGCCGGCAGCGTCTTCCGTCATAGTTCCTTCTGCATGGTCCGAATAAGCGGTTACCACGATCCCGTTATCAGCGCATAAATGCAGGTACCAGAGCATATGACAGGAAGATAAAGATGCCAATAACAAATCTTCGGGGTTGTGCTTTGCAGCGTCACCGGAAAAAGCAGGATCGGATGAAGCCGCTATTTCCTGCTTTCCTTCTATGGAAATGGTATGGTTTCGTTCATAACCCTTATAGCTTTCGGTTCCCTTTCCGGTATTGCCGGTCCAGGTGATCCTTGTGTTGTAATGATGCTGCTTCACGGATAATTATTGAAAGGCCGGTACAAGTCCGCGCAGGCCCATGTCTACAATTTGTTCGCCCTTCGTGGCATCCCATTTACCGTTACCGTTAGTATCTATCCACTCAAAACTCTTGTTGGTAGATAATGAAACGGTAACCACGATATCTTTGGTTTCCTTACCGGTGATCGTCAATTTATTTCCTCCTGAAAATGCCCCGGTAACCAGGCAGGATCCTGCAGGGATGGGTGAGGTGGCCGCTATAGGGTTTACCACTGTTGTGGCATTTGCAGGTGCCTGGCCGGTAGCCGTTTGATTGAACGGGAAACCGAGGATGGTACCGCCGGTTTCAAAACCCCAGTAACCCTGCGCGCGGTTGCCGTTTACCGTTATCGTTTGATTTTTTATTTTATATGCATTGAGATAGGAATTATATCCTACAAAACTTGCCACTGTTCCTGCGAAGTCCTGTGAAACCGGAACGGGGCCACCGGGCAAACCGGTGATCGTGGTATCGAGGTGCCAGGTCACGTCGAAATTTTGATATGCCAAGGAAACACGCAGGTATTGATACTCGCCCGGGATAATATTTTTCAGGGGCATAGTAAAAAAGGTCTCACCGTTCCCGGCAAATAATGCCTGAGAAAAATTAATAGCATTTGAGCCACCCGTTGTCGTCTCAGCGGCCTTGTAAATGATCGCCCCGTTGCCTATTTGGGTAAATGCGGAAGGTGCCAACTCAATATAATGCGCACTCATGGTGTTCATCTTCGGGTTCTGGCCTGCATGTCCTGCGGGCATTGCAGCGGCAAGGCCGATATTATTCAGCCGCGCCTGTGTGGAATCAAATTGAAATTTAAATACAAGATTGGCAACAGGAGTTGGCGGAGTGATGGTGTCATTTTTAGAACAGGATGTAAAAATGAGAATAGCTGCAAATGCAGCAACAATAATTTTTGGCATATTTGTTAGTTTGCTATAAAGATGCAGGATTATTTGCTAATAAATTGTTTAATTATACGTCCCTGTTTTTCTCCTGCTACAAATTACAATCTGTTACTCCTCCGTTTTCAACCCCCAGTTGATCCCTTTCTGTGTGGCCGGCACGCCGCTTTTTATCCATTCAGCCGGCTTCGCATCTTTTAACCAATAGTCAAAAAATTGTGATAGTCGCACGGAAAGATCTTTGCGGTTCTTACGTTCAACGAGGTTATGGTCCTCACCATTATACTGCAACATCCAAACTTTTTTTCCCAATCTTCTCATGGCCGTAAACAATTCAATACTCTGGTACCAGGGCACCGCACCATCCGCATCATTGTGCATCAGCAGCAGGGGCGTATTGATCTTATCAGCGGAAAACAAGGGAGAATTTTTAATATACAGATCAGGCCGTTGCCAAAGTGTGGCACCTATACGGCTCTGCCCTTTTTCATATTGAAATTCCCTGTTCACGCCCGTACCCCAGCGCATGCCGCCGTACGCACTCGTCATGTTACTTACCGGTGCACCCGCTCCTGCTGCACGAAAAATATTTGTTCGGCTTACGAGGTAAGCTACCTGGTAACCTCCCCAACTCTGTCCCTGTATGGCCATACGGGTACTGTCTACCCAAGGCATTTTTGAAAGGTATTTTGCTGCACTTACCACGCTGTTGTATGCACTTTCTCCCGGCTCGCCGGTCTTATAATATATATCAGGATCGCAAACGATATAGCCGTTGCTTACAAAGTAAGGAATGTTGATCGTGGAAGCGCTGGGTGCCGGTGAGCGATAATTAAACAGCGTATTCGAATTGCGCTCATAAAAATAAAAGATCACCGGGTATTTTTTATTCGGGTCGAAGTTTTCCGGTTTAAATAAAAGTGCCTCGCTCATTTTACCGTCAAACATTTTCCAATGCATCAGTTCCGCCGTAAGCCAGTTGTAATCTTTCTGTTGCATGGATACATCAGTGAGTTGCACCGCCGATATGAGGTCGGGAGAGGAAAACAATTCTGATGAGGAAATACTTCCTTTGGTAAAAAGATAAGCATCAGCATCTTTTGCTTTTACCGGTGCTGAGAGCGAGAACGGACCCGATCTGAGCATGACAGGGTTAGCGGTCTCATCTATTTTCAATGACCAAAAGCCCGTATGCTTATCTGTCTTTCCCAAGCTGCGCAGCAAGATTTTTTCTCCCGGTTCAAAGAAGCGTTTGTCTTTGTCGGTTTTAATGTAATCAAAATTTATTTTATTCTTCCTGCCGTAACCGTTCGTTAAGTTCACAGGCATATTGACCCCGTCGGGATCTGTGCGCCAAATATCATACTCATCATTTACCAGGAAGAAGCGATCATCTTTTGTCCACCCGGTAGTACCCGCCGAAGCCGGGAAATCCGGGACGTCATTTTCTGTATTGTACAACGGCGCTTTTATTTTTTCTGAAATATTTCGTACTGCCCCTGTAGCAATATTGTAAGTAAAATAATGCTCTTGTGCGGGGTCATACCAATATATGTATTTACCCATGGGTGAAGCGATGAAGGCACCTAACGCTTTTTTACTGAGCGTGCGTGAGGAACGGTCTCTGACATTTATAAGATAGGCAGCAGTTAGGGTTCGCCCTTCCCATTGAGAAGCGATACGATTTCCTTTTGTACTTTGTGCCAATATAAAATCGGCATTGCCTTCATTGATCAGCGTAATGGTTTCAGATGAATCGGTTCCCAACTGTACCACTTTATTTTCTTCCGGAAAAGCAACAGCAGTATAGCTCCTCTTCAGTTCTTTTGATAATTGTTTGATCTGCTGCGGCTGCAGGTAATCATCATGATAGGTCCATACATCCAGCTTTGCCAGTTCAAAGTCCACCAGGTTGGTATCTTTTACCGGTGGAACAGCAGCGGTACCGAAGAAAAGTTTTTTCCCGTCCTTACTGAATTTCAATTCGCCATTCTCGCTTATAGTAAAACCGCTTGCAATTCCACCGGTATTGCGGTCTGCCAATACGGTAGCCGAATCATTGCCGGGTTTATAATACCAAAGGCGATAAAATTTTTGCAGGGCTTTCACCGCACTGTCCCTTTCCGCTACAAATGACAATTGCATACCGTCTTCATCAAATGCAAATTGCTGTGCATCGTTGAACCCTTTCATCACCGTATCAGTAACATTTCTCTGAAGGTCATGTATCAATACATAGGACTTGCCGGTACTGTCCTTTGAATTTTTACGGGTTTCGATCAGTAATCGGCTTCCTTTTTTATCAAAAATATATTCTGTAACGAGTTTAAATGTCTTTTCCTCCCCGCTGTTCATGTTCTTCAGGGTAAGGTCAGTACCATCCTTTGTTTTATCAGTCCCGGTGTCATCCCCCTCTGCATCGGCAAACGCGTCTTCCTCCGTGCCGTCATCCCCTTTTCTATAGATCTCCCTCGCGGCTTTCCTTGCGGCACGCAGCATTTGTTCTTTATCTATATTGCCTTTTACCGAATCCAATGATCGACGAATCACCGAATCCGCCAGTTTCACCAATGCGTCAATTTTTAATTTAAGAGAATCTGATAACTTTTTCCGGCTGCTGTCGGCCTTAGGTTTTTCAGCGAGGTAAGCGAGCCATCCTGCTCCTTTTTCCGGAATTTTAAAACTTTTCACGAGAGGAATCTTCACCAGGCTATCTGTTCCCAACAAAGCGATGCCCAAAGAATCTTTCGGCATCTCGTCTGCTTTTTTCTTTTTGATACGTGCCTGCCGCGTTTCTTTGAATGGCGGTTTAATTTGAAAAGACACGAACCGGCTATCGGAAGAGATCTGTGCATCCGCACCCCGCCCGACGATAATATTGCTGCCGGTCGCCATGTTCCTGATCGTAAGATTGCCATCCCCTTCCTGCGGATTGACAGCATACACTGCAAACTTCCCGTCGTTACTCAGCTGCCTCTCCCCTACGGATCTCCAACTGTCATATACATCATGCGTGAGCGGTTTTTTTTGTTGCGCAGTTACAGCTGCGGTTGCAAACAGCAATAAAGCTGTACAAAGGTTTCTCATAACTGAAAATAATTTGTGAACAGGTACAAAAGATAAGAAAATAAACCGTGGGTCAGATCTTGAGGGCAAATAATTCAATGGCGGAGGCCTTCCCTTTGAGTTCAACGCTGCCCAAGTCCTCCAATTGCCAATCCTTCAGATTGCTTTTTTCCGCAAACTCTTTTGACACTATGAATTTTTGGTTCAGTTCATTGCAGGCACTGCGGATCCGCGCTGCAGTATTCATGGTATCCCCGCTCATGGCCAGGTCTTTTTTGATGATACCGATCTCGCCGACTGTCACATCCCCGGTGTGAATGCCCGTATGAAACTCGGGGACGATACCATACAGCCTGCGAAACCGGCTGCTGTTCTTTTGAATATTTTTCCGGGCAGACAATACAGCGCCCACGCAATCTTTCATATTGGTCTTATTGTACTTCCAGGAAACCACGATCTCATCGCCCACATATTGGTAAATGATACCGCCGTGTTCGATCAGCGCCAGGGATACATGATAGATACATTCCCGGATAAAAAGAAAATACTGGCTATGCCCCAGTTTCTCGGCGATGGGTGTGGAATCTTTCAGGTCAATAAACATAATGATCCTGTTCTCCACTTTAGGCCTGATATATTTGCCGGCAAGAATATCTATGAATACGCCCAGGCATATTTATCATTTATTTCCATTACAGTTGCGTAACGATAAACAGGACCAACCAATACATGGTTCGTCTCAGGAGCCAGTTACCATCCATGATATTAGCCATAAAATCCTTAAGTGTACCGCTGAGGTCGAGCCCCGTAATCAGAACGCTCTCCACAAAATGCACAAGAAAATTCATGACCAACGCAGCAACCAGCAGGATAAGTGATTTGGCAATAAAATTTACACCAAGGGAACTTTCGCGAAAAATATTTTTTAGTGTAAAGACGAACAGGTAGCCCATGATCCCGCTCATTAAAAAAACCAGTATTGCCCTTACAAGAACTGATTTCGATTGGCTTTCATGTGTATTAAAGTTGAGTATCGTAGAAATAAAATCAATGACCGTCCAGAACAAGGCGATATACAACACCCGGCGGATGCGAAATTTTCTTAAGCCCGACAAAACCGAAAACTTATGCCCTGCTTTTATCATGAAATTGTTTTGAGGTAATGATAAATATCTGTCTGCGCATTATGCCCTTCACCTTCAGACAGCATGCGCACCTGCTCCATATTCTCCGATATGCTCACGGCTTTTGTATCATCTGCCCATTGCAGGCTGAAATATTTAAGTAATTGCCCGCGGCATTTCTCATCCGATATGCGGATGCATACTTCTATTCTCCGCCGGAGGTTTCGCGTCATTAGGTCCGATGAACCCATAGCGACAACGGCCTCCTCATCTTCACCGAAGATAAAAAGCCGCGTATGCTCAAGGTATTTATCTACGATCCTTTTTACGGTAATGGTTTCACTGAGCCCCGCTTTTTCGGGCACAAGGCAGCATATGCTTCTTACGATCAACCTTATAGTTACACCTGCAGCAGCCGCCATATAAAGCATATTGATAAAATACGGTTCTTCCAGGTTATTCACCTTGATCCGGATCAACGCAGGCAGGCCTTTTTTTGCTTTTTTAATTTCGTTCCGGATCAGTTTTTCAAATTCATCCAGTAAATTGAACTGCGATACAAAAAGTTCATTAAATTCGCCTGCTTTAGGATCTCCGTTCTTTGTTTCTCAGGATCTCAAAAGTTTTTCCAACTCGCCGCACACTTTTTTATCGGAGGTCATGAGCACGTGATCGGTATAAAATTTAGCAGTGCTTTCATTAAAATTGCCGGTACTTAATACCGCGAAATTTGTTTTCCTACCGTCGGTTTACTTTTGTACCAACGCTATTTTCGAATGGACCTTTATATCGGGATCACTGTAGATCAATTTCACACCGGCCCGTTTCATAACCCTGCTCCATTTAATATTATTGGCTTCGTCAAACCTTGCTTTGAGTTCGATAAAAGCCGTGACCTTTTTCCCGTTCTTCGCCGCACTGATAAGCGCGTTCACGATATGCGACTCGGCAGCCACGCGATACAGGGTAATATAAATGGCAGTAACATCCGCATCTACGGCGGCCTGGTTAAAAAAGCTAAGTACCGGTATATAAGACTGGTAAGGAAGGTGTAACAAAATATCACCGTTTGTTATGCCCGAAAATATATCACCGCCGGTCACCGGCGGATGATGAATAGGTGTTTGTTTTTGATAAAACAACGCAGTCCCGAATGCGGGGAAATGAAAAAGGTCGCTGAGGTTATGATACCGTCCGCCTTCAAACATATCATGCATATCCGCTTTGAACAGGCCCGCCAGGAACATCTGCAGGTTTACGGGCATACCGGTCTCATACAAAAACCTGGACGCGGCTCCCACCTCACGCTTTGCGAGTTGTTTTTCGATCTTTTCCGGCAGGTTGCGGCTCAGTTCATCATTCGTCCTGATCTCCGCGTCGCGGTTAAATTTGATGCTGAAGACCGATTCGATCTTTTTTCCGGGAAACAACATCGGGAGATTCTCCCGCACAATGTCGTCGATGAAAACAACGTGATGGATATCCTCCGAAGGAGTCAGTTCAAAAAAACGCTGCAGCTTGGAGGAAGGAATATTTACAGAAACATGGTTAACGGTATCCTTTATATTATCAGATATTGTGACTATAAAATAAAGTTGATTATTCTCCGGCAGAAAATCATAAGCACTGTCTGTGTTTAAAAACACGGGTTGTATAAAGGATAGAACCTGTGATAAAAAGATCTGTTTGATCTCGGGGAGATGTTGTTGGAGTAAAGGGGTGTTATAATAAAAGTAAATATTGTTTTCCTTAAGACCCGGGATAATACTTTCCGTGAGTATCTCTCCGAATTCATTCAGTTGGAATTGTATCTCCTCCCGGATCTTTTCTTTCACATCCGCCTCGGTCAAAAAAGATTCTCTGCGGATCGTTTTTTTACTGAGCTTCGAAAATGCCGCGACCACCGGGTAGCGCACGCGAAAGAATTCATCAAGGTTTGATGAGAAAATAGCCAGGAACCGCAATCGCTCCAAGAGGGGAACGCTGCTGTCTTTAGCCTCCTGTAGCACCCGGTGATTAAAGCCAAGCCAGCTGATATCTCTGTTGAATAACTCCATAATTTTTTATCAAAAGGGCGAACCTGTGCTGTTTTTTATGACCTGTTCGGAGCCGTGCGGGACGAACACCGATGCCACGCTGAATGCAAGAACGGAAACAATGATGCCTACCATGAAAACATTATAGGCGATACGGATAAGACGGTACTTTTTCCCTAAAACCTGGCCCAGGTGAAAGATATCCTGGATCATGGAACTGTACAGGTAATCCGCATCCTTCATCATAGTTCGCATAGCAGTCTCATACTCCGTTTGCGTCATTTTATGAAAGTTGCCGAAGAAAAGGAGGTTAGTCTTTTTATTTACCACGTCCGCATCTTCAAACCGGCCGGTATTTACTTTTGGCCTTGTCGCCAGGATCGCAATTACTATAGTCAGAACCGAAAAGAACAGGAAGATTATGGTTGGTACTGTGAGATAGGGATCGGTCTGCAGCTTTCGCAGCAGTACAGACAGGATCACGGAAATGATAATAGCATTTACAGAAATAAGGATATTGGCCTTACTGTCGGCCATTTCACTTAATTGAATATGGTTGGATGAGGCCAACCGGAGCATGGTTTGCATGCCTTTCGTAGTGCCGTCCTTCTCTGTTATCTCTTCGGACTCATCTTCTTTATATTTATGGCCGCTCTTGATCTGCTTTTTTGTATTTTTCATAATTTCTTTTTTTTCTTCAGACAACAGGTCGCGGCAATAACTTGTATAATACCGGTGATCTGTAAGTAATTTTAAAGTAGCTTCATCAAATTCTTTCCTGTTGAGCCCGATATTGCCTTGTTGTTTGAATTCTTCAAAAGCCCGGAAATTGGTCGCTTTGAAGTCTTTTTTATTGCCAAACTGGTAAGTATCCGCATCACAGAGGATCTCTTCCGGGAGGTTTTGCGGATCGCGGGGAAATTTAGTGGCCATGATGCAACTAAATGCTTTGGAAACGATGTCCTCCGGCAGTTTAAACCCCTGCAAAAATTCTTTCATCATGTCCGCACCTTTCTCTTCATGATTTTCCGGTGAGGTAAAAAGGTATCCTACATCATGGAACCATGCCGCCACGTAAACAGAAAGCAGATCTTCTTCAGAAAGTTTGTAATGCCCCGCAATCTCATTTACCCGTTTCACTACTCCCTCGGTGTGCTGTAGGTTATGCAGCACCAGGTGATGAGGATGGTGTTTGTGGAACAACTCTGTAACGTGATCTTCCGTTTTTTTATAAATATTTGAATAGCCGGGCATATACTTTTTTTAGAAACTGAGGTTAAATTTAGTACCTACCGAAAAATTAAACAACTTGTCTTCTTTAGAGAAGCCCACCGAAGCTGTGATCGCCAAAATATTAAAAGGTATGAAATACACACCGCCGCCATAGGAATTATGCCATTTGTCGGATTCGTCGCCCTCTTGCCATACCCTGCCTATGTCTGTAAATGCAAGAAGGCCCACATCGCCGGGCAATGCATAAGATCGTGATTTGAATAACCGGAACCTGACCTCACCACTGCCGTAAGCCATGCCTTTGCCGGCAAACCTGTCGCGGCGAAAACCCCGCAGATTACTGTTAAAGCCCAACGTTTTAGCCTGGAAAAATTCAAAATCTTTGGAAAAGATCCTGCCGGCGCCGAACCGTAAGATCCCCGAAACTTTGCTGATGTCAGATATTGCGGCATAAATGGTCATATCTGACTGTATATCGGAAAAACTCCTGCTGTTATTGTTGAGGCCGCGTAGAGAATTAAATGTGGTGAACCAGATGATGCCTCTCGTGGGGAAAATTTCATTGTTAATGTAGCGGATATCGAATTTTGCTTTTAATCCTGCGTACTGTTTCGTACCGTAAACGTTGGCGGAGTCCCTGCCGATGTTTGCCGGTACAGCAAGGATCCTTCCCTTATTATCATCAAAGCTGTTCCAATAGCGATAATAAGTTCCGCCCGCGGAAACCTGGAAAATATCATTGTACCTTTTCCGGATGAGGAGATCGCCGGAGAAAAATTTGTAACGTGTCCGGTAATAATAAATGGGGAGATTTTTATTGTAGACCGTTTCATTGCCGTACCCGAAAAAATTATTTAAAGTCGGTGACTGAACTTCTGCGTTGATCACCAAGTCATTGGTGGAGACCAATGCATTGAATATCCCTTCATATTTTGCCTGGAACGCGCCGCGGTTTACTGCGGCAAGCGTGGTAAGCTTTTGATAGGTTCCATAAGGCTCCTTGCGAAACCCGTGCGTCGTCCTGGTAAAGCCCACACCCAATAACAATTTATCCTCCGCATTGAATCCGAGGTCTATCTGCGGAAAAATAAAACGGTTATACTGGAAACCTGTACTGCGGTAATTCAATACAGACGGGTTAGCGGAAAAATCGATATCTGTTCTTCTGCGGTGTAGTACCACGTTCTTTTCCGTGCTCAGGTCATAAATACGGTTCCGGATATTTCCGCGAAGGTTGAAACTGTCTTTTCCTTTCCCCCCGACTATTCTTACTTTGATCTTTGAAGAAACCGCCGTGCCTATTTCAAATTTATCATCGCCGTTCAGGCCGTAAAGGATCAGCTCATTGGTCTCCCTATCTGTGAAAACCCTTCGATACATTAAAGAAGGGAATCGAACCCGGCGTTTTACTGAATACAGATAATTTGAGTTTGTCCTTTTCGTTTTCGAGGTGAAATATTCCTGCCCGTTGCCGTAACGGTTACCTGTTCAGCTAAAATTTACCATGCTGCTTGGACAAACCGGAAATTTTCTTTCTGCTGATCAGGGTTTCTACCATTGAGCTGAGTCCATCTGTTTGATCTCGGGCGGATATTTGGAAGCGGCTTTCATGATCACATTGTCTGTCATGGCATTGGTAAAAGTATCAGTTACCGCGATCCATGTTGCTTTATCGATCGAATTCAGGAAGGTCCGGTCAAAATCGCGCGCCACGTAATTTAACCCCAGGATATTATTAATTTTCTTTTTGAATCCCTGCAGGAAAGGCATTTGGTTTCGGGCAAGGTATTTAATAAACAGGCCGTTGGAATTAAAAAAGGCCTGGTCACGGTCCCTGGGAACAGGGTAATATAATTTACCTTTCCCTGTATCGGTAGTACCCCAGCGCCATTGGTCTGCATGCCGGTCAAAATCCCCGATGTACATATCCAATAACCTTGCACGGAGTACCGCCCGCTGGTCAACATGGTGCTCATTATCCTCCAAAAGTTTATTGATCATTTTGGAAGTGCTCTTCGTATCGGTCTGGTCCGGGGTCGGTTGTCTTTCTTCCAGCAGGCAAACAGTATTGGCAAATAAGGTTCGGTAATAACCCAGGGCCGGGTCATCCGGGACATAAAAGAACTGCGGGTTTGCAAAAGGTACGCGTGCTGCCCTTGCAAGATCAGGCACAGCATATGGTGCATAAGGATTGCTTGCGGAGATCATATCCGTCACGATGGCCTGGCCGATGGTCCCCCTTAAATTAGCGGGCAGCGCTTTCTCGGGATCTTTATCGATTGTTCTAAGCGTCCATTCTTTTCCTTTCTTATCCATGAGCCGGAGGGATTTGGTTTGTTTACCACCGCCCACACTCAGTATCTTAAACCCGCCCTGTTCTTTATTGATATTAAAAACTTTGAACTGTACAGGCTTATTCCATTCATCACGGTAGTTTTTTCCCAGGAAAAGATGCCTTGTCGCGGAGGTTTGTTTGTACCGGTCGCTGGCAGAAATAACAACACTGTCTTTAAATATAAAATCAGGCTCCCGCAACGTATCCCCGAGGGGCTTCAGGCTCCTCGCTTTGGAAAAATCCATTATATTTTGGGTATATGCTTCTTTAAGGGAGTCGCCGGTTACAGTATAGAATGCTGCTGTAACAGTTTTATTTTTTGAAACGCGTAATGTTGCAAAACCGTTTTCAGAAGAGGCAAACAGAGTATTTCTGCTTTTGGAGACGCGGGAACTTTTGCTGCCGCTGCCGCTTACGATATAGTGATAACTGCTATCGCGGATCAGCTGCAAGGTATGCTCGTGGCCCGAAACGAAGATCACATTAGGGTGACCCTTAACCACACCCTGGAAAGCATTGATCATCGATTGGTATTCGGGATGTTTCAGGTCCTGCGATGTACCGAATACCGCACGGGTAAGCGGATAGGCTGACCCTATGATCGGTAAAGGGAAATAGAATTTAGGATTGATATCCGTAAAGGGGAAAATATGTTGCTTAATTGTAAAATAGCCACCGTGCGGACCGTAACTCCGCGGCGGATGATGCGTGGCAAAGATCACCAACTTGCTATCGTTCCGTGACAGAATATCATCCAATTGTGTAAGCACTTCCGCCTCTGTTTTGTAGGGACAATCCGATTCCACCCCCGGCTTTTCTCCCAGGTGCAGCCACCATTGGGAATCCACAAGGATCATCGTTACATCCTCATTCACTTTGATCTCTTCGGGACCGGGGCAACCATCCCGCGGGAGTTGACGCACATATTTATTACCTAAAATATCAATATAGTTCTGAACGCGAAGCACGGAAGTATAACCGTTGGCACCGCCGTTTGCCCAGTCATGATTGCCGGGGATGAAAAAAACATTGACGGGTGCCTTACCCGCGATGTGTATTTGTGAATCAAGCGGAGCCTTTGCAATTTGATAGTTAGGCAAGGCATCATCGGGAAGGCCGGTCTTATATAAATTATCCCCCAGGTAAATTACGGTGGTCTTTTTATCCATGGCAACAGTCTTACGCACACCGTCCACCACGGGCTGACGGCCGTTGGTAAGCTGGCCTGCATCCCCTACTAATACTATGGTGGCAGTAATACTGTCTTCGTTTACGGCTAACTGTGCACATATCTTCACGCATGGTGTTATGAGAAGAACAAAAAGAGAGAAAACTTTAAGCATCAGGGTTTCTTTTTATTTTTCAGCAAGAGTAGGTTTGCAAAACCCTTCTGGTTAAATTCATTGGAAATTATGAGGTTGCCTTCAGGGGTGAAACACATACCTTCCGGCTGTTTATATATTGAGGGGTTCAGTTTTATGACTTCAAGGATGTTGCCCGCAGGCCCGAATACCAGCATCAATTTATTTACAGAACATAATACATAGAGCTCTTTGGTAATCGGCTGCACGGCTGCAGCGGAAGGTTTGATATGTTCTTTGGCTATGCCTGCTTTTAAAAATATCGTACTGCTTTCTATACAGGAAAAAGGACTAAAACTCTGAAGGCTGTCATTCAGGAAAAAAGAACTGATCCTTGCTTTTTTATCATCCTCACAGTCTTTACACATGGTGACAATCTTTCCGCTTGCGGAATCAAAATATAAAGTTTCAAATTCATTTACTTTTTTGGAGGAGTTCGGGTAATCCACTTTTTCCACACTGATCTTATCCCCTTCAAATTTCAACTTTTCCAATTCCCCGTTACTCACCAACACATAGAAAATACTATCCTTAAGGATCAGGTCCTCATAATCCCTGGCCTTATCATAGTGCCATTCTTTTACTTTTTTAGGATTGCTGAGCGGCACTTTAAAAAGGACCCCGTCTTCATCGATCACTGCGAATATGCTGGTATCCTTTTCATAATACGCTATACCGGATATTTCGTCAAGCACTTCCGGCAATTCAAGGATCTTAGGATTGGAAAAAGCAAAACTCTCACTGTCCTTATAATCCTTCTTTTCTTTTTTTGAACTACAGGCACAAAAACTAAGGATCATTGCTGTGAGCACGTATAATATGGGGAAGAATTTTAGTCCGGTCATTGATTAGGCTTGATTAAAACCCCTAAAAACCAAATTATATGCCACACATAAGGGTCTGGCAGGGGTGCAAATTACACACAAAGTAAATTGATTATGAAGAACAACGGGAAAAATATTCCCTAAATAGGGATAAAAAAAACATCATATAAAGTTATGCCTGAACGCACTGTTTCTTCATTTTGATAACTTAATAATTTAATAATATGCCGTACACGGAATAGAAAACGGTTATCCATGCACAAGGCAGAGGTAGAAAAAAAAAGATAAAAATAATCGGGGAATGAATAATCTTTATCGTAATATTGCAATATTAAATTTAAACAATGGGCGCTACAAAAACGGAACATTTTACGCACCGGCAAAATCACCTGGCCGTTTTGGCTAAAGCGCTGGGGCACCCGGCACGTATCGCCATCATGGATTATCTCCTGAAAGCCGATGCCTGTATCTGCGGGGATATTGTAAATGAACTGCCGCTTGCTCAACCTACCGTTTCTCAGCACCTTAAGGAACTAAAAAATGCCGGGCTCATTAAGGGGAATACAGAAGGGAACTCGATCTGTTATTGCATCAATGAAAAAGCTTTTCAACAATTACAATCCTGGTTTACGAATATCTCCGCGAAAACTGCTGTAAAGCGAAGCCAATGTTGTTACCCTCTAAAATAAAAGCCCATGTTATTATCAGAAATTAAGCACCACCTTAAAACCGCTGAGGCGGTTAATTTCAAATTACCCGACGGCAGTTTTGTTCCGCCAAATTTCCACGTTACAGAAGTGGGGAAGGTCAGTAAACATTTTATTGATTGCGGCGGAAAAGAACGATTTGAAAAAAAGGCGAATTTCCAATTGTGGAACGCTGATGATCACGACCATCGGTTAAAACCTCAAAAATTATTACACATTCTTGAACTGTCCGAAAAAGTTTTGGGGCAGGAAGACCTTTCGATAGAAGTCGAATATCAAACCGCCACCATCGGGAAGTATGCCTTGGAATATGACGGCCTGAATTTTCAGCTTATCCCGCTACACACCGACTGCCTTGCGAAAGAAAATTGCGGTATCCCGGGAGCGGTTGTATCGGCATCACAGCAACCGGTGGAGGCATCCTGCTGTACGCCCGGCGGGAGTTGCTGTTAAGTCTATTTTACCCATACTACAAAGCATAACAAATAATGAACAACACTATTTCAGCCTACCTTAACCGGCACAAACGGTTTGGGATCATCATTGCGGCGATCATCATCCTGAACATCATTTACGGGTTTGATCCGCGTTTCACCGCTATCAATGTGCTCTGGATATTGATCAGCATCATTAAAATAAATTAATGAAAAACATTTTAGTCCTATGCACCGGCAACAGTTGCCGCAGCCAAATGGCAGAAGGGTACCTTCGGTTTTTCGGCGGAGATAAGATCAAGGTGTACAGTGCGGGTATAGAGACCCATGGCGTAAATCCAAAAGCCATTGCAATCATGAAAGAAGATGGCATTGACATCAGTGCACATACCTCTAATCATCTGAACGAATACAGGAATATCGTTTTTGATATAGTGATCACCGTCTGCGATAATGCTAAAGAAAATTGTCCCCGGTTTCCCGGCAATGCAGAAAGGTTTCACCGGGATTTTCCTGACCCGGCGAAAGCAACGGGCTCTGAGGATGAGATCAAAGGAAAATTCCGTGAGACGCGCGAATTGATAAAAAAATATTGCAGGGAGTTTGTGAAACCATACCTGTAACAGGCATGTCTATACTTGAGTTGGTATGTTTTCAATTACGCCGGATTGTGCAATCCGTAGCATTACGCATTAATTGACTACATTACTGCATTAAAAATCATACTTATGGGATTCTTCAAATCAATAATGTCAGTGATCTCCACCGACGGAAAAACGGGCACTCCTTTCAAACCTGATGAAGATCATACCGTTTATTTTAAAGGCGACGGGGTTACTAAAACTGATGCTGCAAGGGTAGCCGGTTTTTTTAAAGGTTATGGGTATTTTACCGACAGCAACCAAGCCGATGTGCAGATCAGTTCAAAAACTGCTACCGACGCGGTTGATGTGGGATTCGTAATCGGCAGCCCCACCGTTTCTGCAGAAGTGGAAGATTATTTTAAAGATGCCACCGAAGGATTACAGGAATTATTTCCCGGCAGGCCCGTTTCGGTGTACCTGTTGGATATTAATTTGAAGCAATTAAAACAATTGTAGATATTCATTCTTCAATGAACCCCCAATTTTCTTTCAGCCTGCCAAGATCCTCCCCTTTCAATTGCGCTGCTGTGTAATGACCTGCTACTTTTTTTTGGCGGTAGGCTTCATATAAACTCACGGCACAGGCCACGGAGATATTCAGCGACTTAATGATACCTACCTGCGGGATAATAAAATTTCCGTCGGCCAAAGCAATGAGCTCATCACTCACGCCGCCGTGCTCATTTCCGAAGACCAGCGCCACCGTTTCGGTAAGATCCAACTCATATAGATCAGCAGCATCTGATGCAAGGTGAGTGGTATAAATTTTTGAATAGTTTTTTCTTAAAGCAGTAAAACATTCCGCCGTATCAGTGAATTGGTGAACCGTAAGCCATTTAGCTGCAGAGGAAGAACTTTTTGCACTCCATTTATCATGCAGGCCGATCTGCGTGTTAAGAATATAAATATCCTGCACGCCTACTGCATCACAGGTACGCATTACCGCCGCGATATTATGCGGATCACTCACATTCTCCAACACAACCGTCAGCCCGGGTTGGCGCTTTGCTAATACATTATTCAGTCTGTCGGTTCTTTCCGGTGTCATGGTGTTTGATCTTTATTGGTGCTTTAAAAATTCATAAACATCTTTCCAATCCGTTGAGGATAGTGCAACATTATTTTCTTTCAGGTATTCGATCGTGTCGGTGATCTCTGTTTGGCCACGTAGGTTTCCGGGGTTTAAAAAAAGTGCCTTGCAACCCATATTCTTTGCAAACTGGACATCTGTGATACGGTCACCGATCACGAAAGAACGGGCGATATCCACAATCGGATCACGTAAATATTTTTCCATCCTGCCGGTACGTGGTTTTCGAAATACAGACTGCTCTGCCGGCATTGAGCCGTCAATGATGACATCAGCAAAATGACCCCTGTTTTTAAAGGTATCCAATATGAAATCCTGTACCGCAAAACTATCCTCCGGGAACATGTCTGTACCCATCCCGTTTTGAGACCATCACCAATGTATACGGAAGTTCCCGCGCAATTTTTCCAGCCAGGGATGACTCCTTGCCAAATGAAGTTTTGCAAATGAATCAACCCGCCCCCTGGTGGCGGTTGCTCTATGAGGGTACTGTCGCGGTCGATAAATAAAAATTTGTTCACGTTTACGTTTAAGGTTCAAGGTGCAGTTTCGCTGTTCAAGGTTCAAAGTTCAAGGTTCAAGGTTTGCAACAGTCGAACTGTGCTATGATAGGAGGGTGTAATTATTTGATATGGATCCCAACCTTTATAAAGTAGGTACTCGTATCAAACTTCAAAGCCCAACCTTGAACCTTGAACCTTGAACTTTGAATGGTGAAACATTCAATTTTCAAAATCAAACTTACCCATCTCCACTCCAAGTCCGTACCCATCCCGGTATACAATATTCCCCGAATCAAAACCGATCCCTTCAGCAATATCTTCTGCCAACAGCATCGGACCGTCGATATCCAGTTTATCCACCAGCGGCGCAAGTTGTGCAATGGCGGCAGTACCAAGGGAACTCTCGTTCATACATCCCAACATGACCTGGAGCCCCAGTTCCCTTGCTTTATCGATCATTCTTTTTGCAGGGGTAAGGCCGCTGCATTTCGTAAGCTTGATATTGATCCCGTGAAAATGATGCGGGCAACGGATCACATCTCCTTCTGATACGCAGGATTCGTCGGCAAACAACGGCAGCACGGATGTGGTATACAGGTCCTTCATGGTTTCCCAATCTTCTTTAGGCAGGGGCTGTTCCACGCACTCCACTCCAAATGTTTTCAGCATCGGTATTTTTTGCATCGCTTCCTCGGCGGTCCACCCGCCGTTTGCATCTACCCGGAATATCGAATCCGTTTGTTCCCGAAGTTTTGCAACCATCTCCACATCACCTTCAAACCCTACTTTGATCTTATAGATCGGCCAGGGCTTTTCTTTCATTTTTTTAATCATTATTTCTGCCGTATCTATCCCGATGGTGTAATCCGTTTGCGGGGCATCTGCAGTATCCAATCCCCAAAATCGATGCAATGGCTGCTTCTTCATTTTACCGAACAGGTCCCATGCTGCCATATCCAATGCACAGACCAGGAAAGGATTTTGCGGGAATAAATGGTGCAGGTAATGCCAATAACGCTCCGGGTCTGAGAGGGAAAATTTTTCAACGAAGATTTTTTTCGCTTCCAGGTCTTCGATCATTTTTTCTACCGGGATATTATAATAACTGATGGCGGGCGCTTCCCCGAATCCTTTATACCCGAAATACTCCAACTGCACGATCAAAGCGGGCTGATGTGTTTTTGTGGCCCCCGAAATAGTAAAAGGATATTTGAAGGGCAGGTTTATTTTTTTATAAGAAACTTTGATCATGCGGGCAGTCTGTTTTCGGCAAAGATGAGACTTTTATCGCCCGCTTTCTTTCACCATCGACTGAAGATGCGAATTAAAAAGTTCATCCCCAAGCAACTTTTCCAGTGTGATATGCATGCGGTATTTCCAAACCTGGTCAGGGTCAGCCGGGTCATTGATACGTTCTTCTGACGGCACGGGCCTCCTCGCTTTGCCATTGACGGCGAGCAGATCCTGTAATAAAAAAATGCTCCACATGGCCGGTGAACTGAGGTGCATTTTGATGATCTTTTCACAAACCCATGGTTCACAGAAATACGGTGCATCACCCGGCTCTTCTAATATTTCCGCAAAAAAATGCTGTGCATCCCCGCGCTGCTGCTCCCACCAAAGCCTTACCGGCGCCATATCATGTGTTGCCGGCATTACCACTGAAAGGTAATCCGCACCTTTAATATCTGAAAACTCACCACCGCCTTCACCGGGCATTTGCTGCACACGCAATGTGAGCATATTCAATGAATGCAGGAGATCTGCTGTAAAACGGGGCACCATACCCAGGTCTTCCGCACAGATCAGCAGATCGGTGGATCCCGTCAACATGCTGAGTTTTATTCTCCCCGCGGCCTCCCATGATGCATCCTGTACTTCATAAAAATACTTTCTGTATAATTCATTTAATACCTGCTGTTCATTTTCCGGCAAATTCGCAAAAAGGGCAGTTTGCTGCATGTTCACGCCAAAATGATATCCTTCATCCACTTTAAAAAGGATCACTTCATCATTCACCTCTTTTATAAAAGGTTCACAATATCTTTTTTCATCAAATACGATTCCCACGGCAGTGAAATCCTGTTGGTATAACGGAATCGCCGGAACGAACCGGCCCATGGTTCCTTTTTCATAAGGGACAGGGATGCTCCATATCCGAAAAAATCCCAACACATGATCGATGCGCACCGCATCAAAATAATATTCCAAATGCTCCGTCTTTTTCCGGAACCATGAAAAATTATTATCAAGCATTTTCTCCATACGGTAAGTTGGAAAACCCCAGTTCTGTCCCGTCCCCGAAAAAGCATCCGGCGGGGCACCGGCCTGCATGTCAAGATCAAAAAGTTCCGGGTACATCCAGGTATCCACACTTTGTCTTCCCACGCCGATGGGCAGATCCCCTTTTAATAAGATGCCTTTTTTATGGGCATGATCTGAAGCCTCTTTAAGCTGCAAATGAAGATGGTATTGAATATAATACCAAAACAGTACGGTGTGATAATCCTCACTTTGGGGAGAGGCCATCTCCTGTACTTTTTCTTCATCATAATCTGCATAGTCGCCCCATTGCGTATGATCTGCCGTACCATACTTATCCCGCAGCGCGCAAAATACCGCATAAGGCAGCAACCATTCCCGCTGCATGTCGAAGAATGTGAACCGGTCGGTATCATCCCGAAAATCATATTGATCTTTTTCAAACACCCTTTTCATGACGGAAAGTTTTAGGGCCATCACCGCAGAATGAGCTACATGGTTAAGGGCATTCAGCCGGATGATCTCCGCCTCCTCTTCCGGGGTGATCTCTATTGAAAGCCGGTGCGCCAAACGCTCTGCATTGATATATTTAGGATCCAAGGCAATGGATGAAATAGCAGAATAGGGATAAGAATCTTTATCCGTTCCCGAAGCATTGGTATCATTCACCGGCAACAACTGGATCAGTTTAATGTCGCAGGCCGAGGCCCAATCTGCCAGGACCATAATATCGGTAAAATCACCGGTGCCCCAACTATGTTCCGTCCGGAGGCTAAACACAGGGATATTGACCCCCGCGCCTTTCCAAAGATATTTGCTGAGGAAAGAAGCAGGACAATCAACAGGCACTATCTTCTCAACCGAATCCGTACCGATCGTTCGGTTATGCCCGGGTTCATAATCAATGATGCTTTTCTTTTCAGCATCATATACTGCCAATTTATATTCTACCGGAAGCGTGTCACCGGATAGGTTCAGTTTTATAATGCCGCGCCCTTTATTTTTTTGTCGAAACAATACGGGTTGAGCCGGGTCAAACCCGCCCGTTTTTTTTGCACTGCCGGTAATACAGAGGTAAAAATTATCCTGTAACCGGGGCAGCATCACGGTAAATATATGGGTGGCTTTTTTTGATGAGGCCTGCTTTTTCTTTTTTAGATCTTTCCGCAAGAACAGCGTTGAGAACGGTTTGGTGCGTGCGAGGGCCGCAGGATCAAAGGAATCTCCCGGCAACGAAGGGAAACGGATCATAAAACGAACAGGCATACTGCGGCTTTTCTACAATGTAAGGATTGTTCCCAACATAAATTTTTCCATGAATTTATCCCGGGTTGAATTTTCTCTTTTATATTTGCACAAATAAAAAAAATGGCAACAGCAAAAACATCAAGAGGCATTTATTGGATATTATTCTTTATTTCTATCGTGGCTTTTTTCGGGGTATATGCGGTAGCAGGCGGATACTGCTCGTTGATATTGCCTTTCAATGTTACTTTCTTTGCTCAGGCGTTGGACCTCATGTAAAAAGAACCGGCTTCAGGTAATTATACACATTCTCCGTTTTTTAACGGAGTTTTTTTATATTCGTAAGAGAAGCTATGGTATGAAAACAGTTTTTTTAAGTCTCCTGCTCTTAAACGCTTTTTCTGTATTTTCCCAGAAACCTTTTACCGTTGAATACCGTACTGAGTACCTCAGTTTTTTGAGAAATGATGTCGATAGCAATCGTGTCTACCAATGGATGACCTCTCCCTCTTCGCCTTTGTATAAACTATCCGTAGACAATGATCTTTCTTATTTCAGGATAATCAAGCCCAACATACAAAAGAACAGACATGCTCCGATCTTGGTGGAATATTATACAGACAGCAACGGCGCGGTGTACTATCCCGTAGCGCCCATCACGGAAAAACCCCTATTGGCAAAAGATCTCCCGGAAGGAAATTGGTTATTTACCACTGATACCGATACCATCCTCGGTTTTCCGTGCCGCAGAGCGTCTAAGCTTATCGGTAAAGAATATGTTGATGCCTGGTACTGTTGGGAATTGCCGGGGCGATTCGGGCCCTTCACCTATTCCGGATTGCCGGGTACGATTTTAAGGGTGGAAACCACATACATGCGGTATTCCGCTATCAACGTGAATGAAGAAACGGAGAAAGTAAATTTACCTGAAACAGCGGTCATTGACGGAGACGAATACCGGAAGATGAGCCGGGAAAAACGCATGTATCGTGCGGGCTTATTCGGCAAACGCGTAGACCCCTACGAAGTGCCGAGAATAACCCGTATGCGATTTTAATACGTTATCATTAATGACTCCTTAATATTTAATCATAGGCAATAAAAAAGGTTACCCTTTCGGATAACCTTTTACAATTTATCAGACTGCGGATCCTATTTCACCTCTTCAAACTCCGCATCGGTTACATTCTCTCCTTCTGCCGCACCGCTTTGTTTAGGTTGCTCCGGGTTTCCGTCCGCCCCTTCCGCGCCCGGCTGAGCTCCGGCCTGTGTATCCTTGTACATGTCTTCGCTGGCTGTGGCCCATGCCGCATTCATCTCGGTTGTTGTCGTATCTATTTGTGTAACATCCTGGGATTTATGTGCAGCTTTAAGTTTTTCCAAGGCAGCTTCTATCGGCGCTTTCTTCTCTGCCGGTATTTTTTCCCCGTACTCTTTCAGTTGCTTTTCTGTTTGGAAAATAAGGCTGTCTGCCTGGTTGATCTTATCTACTTTTTCTCTTTCCACTTTATCAGTGGCCTCATTTGCTTTGGCTTCATTCTTCATCTTTTCGATCTCTTCTTTGCTAAGGCCGCTGCCCGCTTCAATACGGATCTTTTGTTCTTTACCCGTGCCTTTATCTTTTGCACTTACATGCAATATGCCGTTGGCATCGATATCAAATGTCACTTCTACCTGCGGTACACCGCGCGGAGCCGGTGGAATACCGTCAAGGTTGAATGTTCCCAGGCTTTTGTTTTGAGAGGACATCGGCCTTTCGCCCTGCAATACATGTAACAACACACCCGGCTGGTTATCTGCCGCTGTACTGAAGGTCTCCGATTTTTTTGTAGGGATAGTCGTATTGCTTTCTATCAGCCTTGTCATTACACCACCCATGGTTTCGATACCTAAACTAAGCGGGGTAACATCCAATAACAATACATCTTTTATATCACCGCTTAAAACCGCACCCTGGATGGCTGCACCTACTGCTACTACCTCATCCGGGTTTACACTGCGGTTAGCTTTTTTACCGAAATATTTTTCTACGATCTCCTGTACTTTAGGAATACGCGTGCTTCCGCCCACCAATATCACTTCGTCAATTTGCGATACACTCAGGCCTGCATCTTTCAATGCAGCTTCGCATGGCTTCAAACAACGGTCAAATAATTTATCTGCCAGGGATTCAAACTTTGCACGGGTGAGTTTTTTCACCAGGTGTTTTGGCACGCCGTCTACCGCCGTCACGTAAGGAAGGTTGATCTCGGTTTCCGTACCGGAAGAGAGTTCCACTTTAGCTTTTTCCGCTGCCTCTTTCAAACGTTGCAATGCCATCGGGTCCTTACGGAGGTCAATGGCTTCATCAGATTTAAATTCATCCGCCAGCCAATCCATGATCACTTTATCAAAATCATCGCCACCCAAGTGGGTATCTCCGTTGGTGGATTTTACTTCAAATACGCCATCACCCAACTCCAAAACAGATATATCGAATGTACCGCCGCCAAGGTCAAATACGGCAATCTTTTGGTCTTTCCCTTTTTTATCGAGGCCATAAGCCAATGCTGCTGCCGTAGGCTCATTTACGATTCGGCGAACATTTAAACCCGCTATCTCACCGGCCTCTTTGGTGGCCTGTCTTTGCGCATCATTAAAATAAGCGGGTACCGTGATAACGGCTTCGTTGACCTCAGTGCCCAAATAATCTTCCGCTGTTTTTTTCATCTTTTGCAACACCATAGCACTGATCTCCTGCGGGGTGTACATTCTGTCATCAATCCCTATGCGGACTGTATTATTGTCGCCTTTTACCACTTTATAACTCCAGTGACTGCTTTCTTCGGTAACCTCATCAAAACGGCGGCCCATAAAACGCTTTACACTACTGATCGTGTTTTGCGGATTGGTAATAGCCTGGCGTTTTGCCGGATCCCCCACTTTTCGCTCCCCGTTCTTCAAAAATGCCACTACAGAAGGCGTCGTACGACGGCCCTCATCATTTGCGATCACTACCGGCTCGTTCCCTTCCATCACGGATACACAACTGTTTGTTGTACCCAGGTCAATACCTATTATTTTTCCCATATGTTTATTTTATTACGTTTGTTCAGCTACTGATTGTCAATCATTGTGCCAATGGAAATAAGGTGCAAAAATGGCAGATAACCCTACTTTTTTATTGATTTCATGTGTAACGCAATAGTACTGTCCGGGAGGTAAGAGAAATTCTGTCCGTATTGAATATTAAAAAGATCACGGAAAAAATTAACATTGGTCAGGTAGTTTCGAAACGGTGGCTTTTCGGTATGCGGCATCCGTACAGCCAGGATATTATTAAAATGCTTCTGGTCGATCTCCGGGAATCCATGATCACTCATAAAAATAATGATAGCACCCGGTCGTTGTTTTTTAATTTACCCCACGAGCTTTTTTAAGATACCAATGGTTTAAATAATGTAAGAGATAAAAATTTTTTTTTTTTGCTCCTGTAATTCCTAACTACAAGAACAATTCT
>JBBJLU010000027.1:0-30956 GCA_037719665.1 Ferruginibacter sp. | reverse complement strand
TATAATGATATAACGCAACATTTTTTAAATAGAATATAAAACAACCGCCGACGGGACAGGGAGCCGCCGTTGGGGGTGTAACACAACCGCCAACGGAGCGGGGAGCCGTGTCGGGGTATAATGATATAACGCAACATTTTTTAAATAGAATATAAAACAACCGCCGACGGGGTTTAACAAACAACATGAAAGCCATCATAGATTGCAACAGTTTTTATTGTTCCTGCGAAAGGTTGTTTCAGCCCCACCTTGATCGGAAGCCGGTTGTTGTCCTCAGCAACAATGACGGCTGTATTGTGTCCCGTACAGATGAAGTGAAAGCCCTGGGTGTAGATATGGCCATTCCTTATTTCATGGCGAAAGCAATTATCGAAAAAAATGACATCGCAGTTTTTTCTTCTAATTATAATTTGTACGGCGACCTGAGCAGGCGCGTCATGGACACCCTTCGGAGCATATTGGGAAATGAAAATGTGGAGGTGTATTCGGTTGATGAAGCATTCCTGGAGTTGGATGGCTTTGCGGAAAAAGACCTGTATGCCGCAGGCATGAGCATCCGGGAAACGGTGGAGCAGTGGACCGGTATAAAAGTATCGATCGGCATAGCCCCTACAAAAGTATTATGCAAGGTTGCCAATCACCTGGCTAAAGAAAATAAGGAACAAACCAACTGCGTGGTGGTGTTGGATACAGAACAAAAAATAAACGAAGCACTGGAAAAAACATTGGTAAAAAATATTTGGGGAGTAGGCAGGCAGTATGCTGCCATGCTCACCGAAATGCACGCGATATTTACCGCGCTTGACCTCAGCAGGAAAAAACCCGAATGGATGCATAAACATATGGGTGGTGTTGTAGGGCTGAGGTTGCTGAAAGAACTGAACGGGGAACCGGCTATTGTGATGAAAGAAGCACTGACCGTAAAAAAAATGATCGCCACCACGAGGATGTTCGGTACTGCGGTACATGACCTTTCCGATATTAAAGAAGCAGTAGCCACCTACACCGCCAAGGCTGCAGAGAAACTTCGCCGGCAGGGCAGTGCGGCCAATATGATCAGCGTGTTTGTTGTGGCCAAAGGACAGGACCGTAATGTAAGTTTCCGTGGTAACACCTTAAGTGCGCAGGTGAGCCTGCCGCTGGCAACCTCCGCAACAAATGAACTGATCAAGCCGGCGGTACAACTCGCCGAACATTTATTTGAAAAAGGCCGCCAATATAAAAAGGCCGGGGTGATGCTAAGCGGGCTTGTTCCGGATGATACGATACAGGCGAATTTATTTAAAGAAGAAAAGGCCAACAACAAGCGCCTGCTCATGAGAATGCTCGATAACGTAAATTTCTCCATGCGGAATGACGTCCTCAAATTTGCGGCAAGCGGTACGAAAAGAGATTGGAAGATGCGAATGGAAATGCGAAGCCCGCGTTATACGTCAAGATGGGAAGAAATGTTTGAAGTGAAATGAACGGATCATACAATAATGTCAGGGATATTTTCCCATTGCCAGAATTCATTTTTAGCTTTTTCATCAGGCCGTTCTTTCGCAGAGCGAATGGTATATACCGGGTGAAATTTTAAAGCATCTACCGGCATTTCAAATTGAAGGATCTGTTTATACTGCTCCGGTGCCAATTCACCTGAAAGCCACTCCGCAGAAAGAGATGCGGGCAGCAGCAAGGGCATACGCCATTTATTTTCCCCGCTGTTATGGATCTGTTTCATCACCGCATTTGCTTCCCTTGTTATCAGTGTAAAGGTGAAGCGTTGCTGCAGTTCTCCTGTTTTTTTATCCGGCAGTTCGGCAACGGAATAGAGGCCCGGCAGAAAAAAAGTTTCCTGATCCTTTAATTGAATATAATAGGGGATCTTTTTTGCGGAACCTTTTACTTCGCGATGCTCATAAAACCCCGTGACCGGTACCAGGCAACGCCGGTTCCTGATCTTATACCAATAGCTTTTTGTATCATCTAATATTCTTTCGCTGCGCGCATTGAGCATGCCCGCTCTTTGTTTTTTGTATTGATCCTCATCCTTTACAAAGAAAGGTATACATCCCCATTCCATCAACCGGCAATGCAGTGCCTCATCTTCGCGGTTCCGGTAAATTACCGGGTGCTCTCCGTAGCTGTGCCCGACAATATGCACGGGTTCAAAATTGATCGCTATCTGTTCATCAAAGATCATATCCGGGAAATAATCCGAAAGCTTCCTCAGGTTTACCGTAAATGAAATATCATAACACATCAGGCCTTTTCTATTTCTTCAAATTTAACCCGCAATCGCTGATCTCCCCGTTTAATATTTATATACAGTTCGCCGAAAGTGCATTCCACCTGTGATTGGATAACCGTATCAGCACCGATGCGCCAATTGGTTTGTGCACTGATATACCGCCGGATATTATTTTTAAATTTTATTGATACAATCTTCTTAAATTTTGCGGGGTCATTAGCCACGGACCAATACAGTGTATACTTTGACCCTGCACTCAGCATTTCATGCATGGTGGCCAAATGCTTTTCCTTTGCCAGGTCAATTACAGCAGCATATTTATCTTCCCGCACCGCCTTGTAATGGATCTCTGCAATCCCCCTGTCATCATAATCCGTTACCAGTATGGTCTCCGTTTTTACAGTACCCGGGAAAGGTTTGCCGCGGGAGTAGGTCTGTGTTACGAGATAGATCTTCCTGAGCCTGATCAACCGGGCCAGGTATTGTTCACTGAATATTTCAAAAGGTTGTATCATCAGTTCCTGATTGTTATAATGTCAGTTAACTGTGTCGTATACCGCGGCGAAAGCCTTGCTGCGCGGGCCTTATACTTTTTATCAAATTTCTGTACCGCATAGCGAACACATTCTTTACCCAAGGAAATATTTACCGTATCCAGGGCATCGTTCAATTTTTTCTTTTTGGGGTCCGCCGCATCGGAGAAAATACCGAGCTGAATAATTTCTTCCGGGACAAGATCCATGACCTCCACGCCGCACTTCATATAGCGGTAGCCTTCTTTAAAAATAATATCCAATCCCTTCAGGGCATATTTTATGATCTCCGGTGTGGAGTTGGTCGCGTTTTCAAAGCGGATGGTGACGGAACGATAATACTGGGGGTCCTGTATGCGGTGTTTATTCGTATTGATAAAAACATTCAATTCCTTTGCAGCGGATCGCTGCCGCCGCAATTTCAGTGCACAGTTTGCTGCAAAATTGCTGATCGCTTCTTCGATCAGCGATCTATCAGCTGTAAGCGCGCCGAATGATCTTGCTGTACAAATATTCTTTTTTGCGGGGACCGCAGCTTCCCATGCAATAGCGGAAATACCCCTCAGTTCCGTTTGTAATCTCAACCCTACGACGCTCATGTTTGCCCTTACGAATGCCTCGGGTGCCTCCGTAAATTCCCATGCTGTGCGGATCTCATTTCGCAACAGCATAAGGCTGTGCCGGCTGCCGATACCCCATACGTCACTTACTTCCGTGGAATGAAGCATCCCGTTTACCATTTCTTTGTTGGCTGCCCAATAAACGCCCACCTGTTTAAAGTTTTTCTTCGCATACCTGTTGGCCATTTTTGCCAACGCCTTGGTGGGCGCTATTCCTACACATACGGGAATGCCGGTATTTTTCAAAACGGTTTTCCTGATCCGTATCCCCAACTGCAGCAGGTCTTCATGAGGCATATCACAAAGATCAAGAAATGCCTCATCAATAGAATAGATCTCCATGGCCGGCACAAATTCCGACAGGGTCTTCATCACGCGGTCACTCATATCTCCGTAAAGGGTATAATTAGAACTGAATATTTTTACCGCTTCATTTTTATATATCTGCGGACTGAGGTGCGGCACGGCACCCATTATTATTCCCAAGGCCTTAGCTTCATCGCTTCGCGAAATTGCACAGCCGTCATTGTTGGACAATACAATGACAGGCTTACCGCGGAGAGAAGGATCAAAGACCCGCTCACAGGACACATAAAAGTTATTACAATCCACTAAGGCGTACACGCTTTATCGTTTTAGTATCTATCACAACATTGGTTACCACACCCCAAACGATCATTTCCATTTCTTCCGTCACTTCCGTCACCGGGTATTTTTTCTTTTTATTCGCAGGGATGAGGTAACATTTATTCTCTTCAAATTTTATATATTTTACGGTATAACCGCCGTTTAGATAAGCCACTACAATATCCCCGCTTTTGGCCGTGAGGGATTTATCGATCACTAATATGGCCCCCGGCGGGATACAGGCATCCAGCATAGAATCTCCTTCGCAATAAGAATAAAAAGTGGATAAAGGATGCGGCGCCAACTGCTGCGCGAGATCTATCCTTTCTTCCGTATAATCCATCGCCGGAGATGGAAATCCTGCCGGGATATTAAAGCCGATCACGGGTATAAGTGCAGGCGTACAAAAGGAATAAGGGGTAAAAATCATAGTATAAATTACTAATTTATTTAGCAAATGTAGGGCCGAAATATTTGTAATGATCATTAGTGGAAAAAAAAATGGGGGATACTACCTGTTGGCCACATTTCCCGGATATGTTATAGGAACGTGCGTATCAGCATAAAGAACATCATCATGATCAGCAGTAAGTGTACGGCGAAAATATTTCGCTTGCCAAATTTCAGCAAACTGAATACAGCCATTAAAACCGCACCGATGATAAAACAGCTTAAATAATTCCACATGGGAATAACGCCGGTGCCGAACCAACTCCAAAACCCAAGTTTTACCGCAGCAGGCTCAATGATCCAATCAAAAAAAACCACCAGCATTGCACCGTCTGATACCAATGAGAATACCTTAATGGCCTGTGTAGGTGCCCCGGTCATCTCTGCGAGGCGGGCGGATAGTTTTTCCAACATGGTATTTATCGTAATGCCGCAGCAATAGATGATAATAAACCAGTTTAGACCGGCTGCGAAGGGAACATTTTTATACGCGGGACCTAACAGGGAACTGTATGCGTATTCACCGAAAAGCAATCCGCCGGCAGTGCCGATAAGCTCTGCTCCCATGCCAACCGAAAAACAAATGATAAAAAAAAGGACGAACTCCCTGTTGATCTTTTCCTGGGTATAGCCGATCAACAACAACATCAGTAAGAGGTGAAAAGGTGCGAGGGAGGCAAAAAACTCCTTATCAAAAAATAAGATCCCGATCAGCCCGGTCAAATGAATAACCAATGCTGCAAAAGTTGCTAAACGGTATTTATTGTTGAAAATATTCAATGGCTCATTAAAAAAATAACCCCGCGGGCAGGTGCTGTTAAAATGATTTTTCCGGCAACCCCCTGAAAGCTTTCTTTTGCAGGCTGTTTCGCGGAAAAACAATAGACCATGCCGTGAGGAAAATGATCTTAAAATCGGTCAGCAAGGAGGCATTATCGTGGTACCACATTTCCAGGGCGCCTTTATGAAGATATACGAGTTTATAGATCTCACGCGGATCAGTCCCCCCGGAGATGATCTTTTCTTCATCCCTGAAAACCAGCGATCCTATTCCGGTCATCCCGGGCTTTGCGTCGTAAATTTTATCTTTTATTTCGGGCGGGTATAATGCAACACTTTTTTCCACCAGTGGCCGCGGACCTACAATACTCATTTCGCCTTTCAGTACATTAATGATCTGCGGCAATTCATTGATCTTTGTGAACCGCAGTATTTTACCGAAGCGTGTTACGCGCGGATCATTGCGAACAGTTATTATTCCTGTACCCATATTGGGGCTATCCTTCAGCATGCTGGCAAACTTCACGATATTGAAGGGCCTGTTCTTATACCCCAGTCGTTCCTGGAGATAGAAGACCCTATGCTCCCCGGTAAGGAGGAGGATAATGATCACCGGAATAAAGAGGGGCAGCAATAATATCAGCGCTGTCCCCGCAAGCACGATATCTATAAGCCGCTTTAAAAATGTATACATTAAAATATTTCTTTGATCTTACCCGCTACTGCTTCCAGTTGAGCGTCAGTAATATTTGTGCTGCAAGGTATGCTAAGACAATGACGGTAAACAAAATCGGAGCGGTTGGTTTTATTGAAAAAAATATCTTCTTTAAACATGCGCAACTGATTCATCGGCACCCAAAAAGGACGGCTCTGCATTTTATGATCGTTCAGGATCTTTAAGGCCTCTTTCTGTTTTGCAGTAAATATCGTAGGGAGCCACCAATTGGGATTTGTATCCTCCGATACTTCCTGGAAGCGGATATCCCCCACTCCTTCCAATGCATTTTTATAAAAAGCAATGATCTGTTTTTTACGTTCCAAAAACCCGGGAAGCTGTTCCATTTGTGCCACACCCATAGCAGCAGCTACATTTACCAGCCGATAGTTATAACCGATCTCATCATGCATATATTCAAAAGGATCACTCTTGGCTTGGGTCGTAAGGTGCTTCGCTTTTTTAGCAAGCGCTTCATCATCCGTTACGATCATACCGCCCCCGCCGGTGGTTATGATCTTATTGCCGTTATAACTGAAAGTCCCCAGGAGCCCAAAGCTGCCGGCATGCTTTCCTTTATAATAACTCCCCAATGCCTCCGTACTGTCTTCAATGACCGTAAGGCTGTATTGTTTTGCCAGTGCCATCAGGCGGTCCATATCGCAGATATTCCCCAGCACATGCACAGGCATGATAACGGGGATACGTTTGCCGGTAGGGGTATGATAACAAACCCCGTCCCTTTGCTCCGTTTGTTCCTGCAGAAATTCCTCCAACAGGTCAAGGTCCATTTGCCAGTTGCCCGCATCCGTATCGATCAGCACCGGCGTGGCCCCGGTATATTTTATAGCATTCAGCGTGGCAATAAAGGTAATATTGGGCGCAATGACCATGTCATGCTCATTTACCCCCATCATCACCAGGCAAATATGCAATGCAGTAGTACCGCTGCTTGTGGCTACCGCGTATTTTGTACCGGCAAAGGCCGCAGACATTTTTTCAAACTCATCCACATAACTGCCGACGCTGCTCACCCAGCCCGTCTCAATACATTCCCTGACGTATTTTAGTTCGTTTCCGCCCATATTAGGGCCGCTTAATAAAAGCATTGCTATTATTTTATGAGCCGGGCCCCCGTTCGCTGATCAACTTCACAGGCGTCGCACTCTTGTACAGTATGTCATTATTCAGCCGGGATCTGTTCAAAATCCTTATAAGAAGGCGGCTCAAAGCATGCAAATGTATAAAAAAAGCCCGTTCCGGGTGGAACGGGCTTCCGTACTGTCTTTGTTGACTAGGTATTGCGAAACTTTTCCGCGAAGGAATCCGTAACGATACCTGTTTTCAAAAGTGTATAAATTTCTTTTACCCCGTCCGGGACCGTCTTTGTGATGGTGTACCCCAATTCATTTTTGATCTTATCAAAGTTCACGCGGTAATCCCGCGGATCCTCGCTGCTTTCTACATAATCTACTTTTACATCGGGTACTACCTTGCATACTTCCTCAATGATCATTCCTTTGTTATAATTCTCTTCGGTGCTTCCTACATTAAATACGTTGGCCTTTACTTTCTCTTCGGGGCTTTCCAATACCAGGATCACCGCACGGGCCAGGTCATCTACATGGCAGTAGGGACGCCAGAACTGGGCACCCCATATTTCCTGTTCACCGTTTACGGCAGCATTGCGGGTGAATTCGTTAACCGTAAGGTCAAAACGAATACGTGGCGAAAAACCATATACCGTACTGAAACGCAGTGCAGTGCTGCACATCGGGGAATCTTTCTTTTCTTCCAACAAATATTTTTCAAATTTTACTTTCAGTTCTGCATACAGGGACACCGGGTTAAGCTCCGAGGTTTCGGTAACGAAAGAATCAGCATCCGTCATTTTCCCGTAGTTGCTGCAGGTGCTCGCAAATACAAAACGTTCGATACCTGCCGCTTCGGCTGCATCGAATAAAGCTACACTTCCGGTCCAGTTCGTTTCTTTAGCTTCTTCGGAGAATTTTTGACAGGCAGGATCACCTACGATCGCTGCAAGATGAGCCACGGCATCCACACCCTCCAGGGCTTTTTGCAGGTCCGCTGCATTCCGGACATCGCCCTTCATGAATTCAAATTTGGGACACTGCATTACATCATATAATGCTTCACCGCCGAATTTCAGGCTATCCAATACCCGAACTTCATATTCTTTTGATAATAATTGGCGAACTAATACCGATCCGATATATCCTGCGCCCCCGGTAACCAATACCTTCATAAATACACATTAAAATTAACTGCAAATATACGGGCATCCCCGTTAAGGGATCAGCTATTTTTGAGCTCGTTTCGCAATTTATCACAGTTGATATAAACCTTTGAAACTACCCCTTTATTGACCAGGCAAACCGTTGCTTCTGTATTCCCGTTTTTTTCAATGATCTTTTCCGCCAGTTGCTTATAGCTGATGTTTTCTCCTCCCACATTAAATAACCCGCTCTTTTCTGCCGTTAAAAAATGATTGATAGCCGACATCACAACATCTATACTTACAAAATTGCTTACCCGCTCGCCGTTTGACCACACCGATATTTTCCCGGTTGCCTTCATTTCATTTTCCATTATTTTATAAATGCGGTCATCGCGCATCCTGTCCCCGTATACCTGCGAGAGCCTTAAATTGATCACGTTCACTTTTTCCGGGAGGAGATAAAAATCAAAGAGTTCTTCCGAACAAAATTTGGCCAACCCGTAGAGACATTCAAAATTTTTAGAAGGTTTTACAGGAGAGGTTTCAGCATACTCACCGTCACTGTTGGGATAAACACCGATGGTAGAAAGATTGATAAGTGTTTTTATACCCAGTTCTTTTACAATAAGAATGGCATTTTCAGTGATGAGGTTATTCTGAATAAAGAGGTTGATGTCTTTTTGAGTATCCGCTTCTGCAAGTACCGACGCACAATGAATAAAGGCCTCTATGATCAACCCTTTTGATCTTATTTCTTCAATGAATTTTCCAACGGACTGCCTGTCGCTGAGATCTGCATGATAATAGTTTATCCCGGGTGTTTCATCGCGCCGGCCTATCCCGATCACATGATGATCTTTATTTTGGTTGAAATAAGTTACCAGATCCCCGCCGATAAAGCCGTTTACGCCTGATATAAGGATGTTCATATTAATAGGTTTTTACTTTTTTTTCTTCAAAGAACCGCATCGCCAGGCCATAGGTTTTCTCGGGCCTTACATAATCACTTACCGGGAAATAAAAATTGAGGATCATCTCGATCTCATTGTAATTAAACAAACAACGGAAATAGGTAGTGCCGGAATGCCTTGCATTGATCTCAAAAAGTTTAGGAACCCCGTTTTTGTCCGGTCTTAATTGAAAATTGCATACACCTGAAGGTTTTAATTTTCCGGCCAACGCATGGATATAATCGTATACCGCCTTTGGAAAATCGGGCCGGTGCTCTGCTTTGAAGGTATCCCCTTTTTTTAGCGTTCTTTTCAATACGATCGAATCCACCAATTCATCACCCAGGTATACCACTCCGCATGTATACTCTTCATTGGCATCACCTATCAATTCCTGCACGATGGGGCTCTTTATCTCCTGTGATCTTACCTCAGCCTCTTCCGCATTTTGAATAATACTTACACCAATACTGCTCGCACCCGTTCGCGGCTTCAGGATGGCCGGGAAAACAAACCCGTTCGGGATATTGCCGGGTAAATAAGTTTCGGGATAAGCAAAGCCGTTGTTTTTTAAAAACTCAAAAGTTCGGAATTTATCATCCGCTATACTGATAAGCTCAGTATCATTGACAATGACTTTTGTCTGTGTTTCCGATTCAATTTTTGAACGGTATGCTGCATACATAGGCAGATCAAAATCTATTCCTATGAATAAAATACCGACCTGCTGATCACGGAGATGACCGATCAGTGCATTCACCGCAGTTTCATATGAAATTCCCGGTTTGGTAATATCCGGCAGAATGATATTTTCATCTACCCAATAACTGCCGATAGTGTCCGGAACATAATCGAATCCTACAAGTTTCGAATCATTGTAATACTTGGATGCTTTGATACATTTTATTATTGCCTGTCCTACCAGGCTGCCGGTACCCGTTACGCCGATTGTTAACATTAAGCTCTGTTTTTTTCCTGATAATAATTTATACAATCCGCGGGAAATTTACGCTCCTTCATCTCCCCGATCACCATGTCTACGTCATACCTCATTTGCCTGAGATCAAACCGGTTCTCATCAGCATAATACAGCGCATAAGAAATGATATTGATAAACTCCCTGTTTTGCCCGACGCTGCCCGGGTTTATAATGCTGAATTGGTTCAGGTCGTTTCGGAATTGCCGGTGTGAGTGGCCAATACAAACGCTGGTATCAACGGGGGTTACCGTATCAGCAAAAATATACCGGTCATTGACGGTATGGATAAAGTTAATATCATTCAGCATAAAATTATGCCGGTAACCGGCAATAAGATCCCCGCGTGTAAATCCCGGGAAAACGGTTTTAAAGAACAACTCCGACACCTTCCCGGGATTGGAATATTCGCCGCTTAGAAAATATTCTTCGTGATTGCCGGATAAATTAATAATGCCGGGAAGGGTATCGAGCAATTCCACACATTCATTGCTCCATGGCGCATAATTAACCACGTCTCCCAGGTTGATGATCTCATCATAATTACCCGCTTCCTTTTTTAACAAAGCTTCCAGTGCAGGTAAATTACCGTGAATATCACTGAGTATAAGATAAATCATTTTGCAATATAATACTGTTTGCAGTTCTCCTGCATTTCATCAGGCATTCCCTCTCTACTGCCGCCCGCAGAGCCTGTTATATTCCAGCCTCATAGATTCCCAAAAATTTTCCCGGCTGTAAACTTTAATAATGTGCTGATGGAGTTTCTCAGCCATGTCGGTCATCCTTGCCGGGTTATTAAGCGCCGTAAGCAATTTTGCCTTCAGGTCTGTTTCGTTTTCACTTTCAAAAATAAGCCCGGTCTCATTATGTTTTACAATATCTACATTCCCGGTAATACGGCTGCATACGATGGGCAGTTTCATGGCAGCTGCTTCCAGCAACACATTCGGAAAACCTTCCCGGTAGGACGGGAAAACAAAATAATCTGAAAATGCCATATAATATTCCACGTGATCGGACCAGGGAATATGGATTATATTTTCATGCGTATCAATTTTTTCATGCGTATCCGCCGGCAACGGATCGAGGTGGGGTTCGTAATCACCCGCGAGGATAAGCCTTAATGAAGGCCGCTCTGTATGTAATGCCGTAAAAACATTTACCAGTTCTGTAAGCCCTTTATCTTTTACAAAACGTCCCATAAAAAGGAGGTAAGTATTTTCTTTATCATAATGAACCGATTTTTTTACTTCGGCCAGGACTGCTTCACTGAGGTTTTCCCTGTTGAATCTTTCTGTATTGACGCCGTTGGAAGAACCTGATCCTATTACTTTGAGTTTGGATGCGGGGGCAAAATGCTCCCGGATTATAAAGGATTCCAGGGAAGGCCCGTTTGGCCATACATCAGTAGCCGCCGCATAGGTGATCTTTTCAATGCTTTGTAACAACCGGAGCTTAGCGCCTTTTACCACCATCAACGGCATACCGGCTACCGTGTGTATCCTGATCTTCACCCCGCACAATTTCGCTGCTATCATGCCCAACAGCCCGGCCTTAGGAGTTTCGGTATGCACAATATCGGGCCGTTCCTTTTTGAATATCCTGATCAGTTTTACGATGCATATCATATCCCGGAAGGGAGTGATGCTTCTTGTCATCGGAACAATGATGTGACGGCAATGCTCCTGCTGTATCAATTGCGGAACTTCTTTACCGTCCGCACTGATCATCAATACATCAAATCCGTTTGCCTGCATATATGAAGGCTGGCCGCGAAGCGGGTAAGCAAGTGCAATGGGCACAGTTGTAATGCGTATGAGTTTTTTTTTGCCGTTCAAAGTATTGTCAATGAGTAAAAGAAAAAATTATGCCTCCTATACAAAAGTGGTCGGGCAGATGATATCAACCCGGTGCAGTTATTAACTTCAGTTGCCGCTTTGATTTATTCCCGAGCTTCAGGGCGAAGATACCGGCAAACAAAAACGGCAGTGCGGGAACACGGTAGCGTGCGATGGTACCGAAATTAAAAGTGGTGACACCGACAACCAACCCCAGGAAAATGAAAAAGACCAGGCTGAAATTGATCAGCATCCGGTGATTCGTGCGAAAATCCAACGGCCCCTGCGGAACTTTTTTAATAATGATATAATAAACCAGCAGGTTTTCAATGATCAGGAATATATAAAGGATCTTGTTGACTTCCCACGGAAAGGGTCTCATAAAAACATTCACCAATCCCTCGCCTGCCAACCGCGCCAAACCGGCGGGCGAAGGATCGAGTGTTGGAATAATACCACCATCACCCTCCTGCGATATCTGTTCGTAATTTTTAATAAAAGACTGCGACTGCAGAAGCAGGTCATCGAAAGTTTGCGTAATAAAATCAGTTATTAACGCATATGAAGCGATGAGGAGTACGATCACAGAAATAATACTGAGGATCTTACTGATGATATTAAAACGACGGAAACTGAAGAAGACCCAGCCCATGATCACCGCAATCACGATGCTGTACAAAATATAGGGTTTGATATTAAACAACAGGAAAGCACCTGTGCAAACGGCAAAGAATCTACCGAACCGGCTTCCTTTTTTTACAAATAAATTGAAGACCAATAACCCCATCGCAAACAAACACAGCGGGTCTTTTAAGATCCCGCTGCCCCAGAACCAAAGCGACGGTAAAAATATACAGAACCGGGAAAACTGCTTCTCATATCCCGGGAAGTAATGAACAAAGGTTTTGAATATATACCAACAACCGAGGAAGGAGAGTAACCCGAAAACCAATGCAATGGCAAGTGAAGAATTAAAACAAACCAGGTTGATCACTGATCCTATTTTACATACTGTCGCATTTTCGTTATTCCTGAAAAAATTAACCGAATAGTCATTGAACATACCCACATAATCGAGGTAACTGACCACTGAATCACCCCCCTTTTCCGGGTTGCTGAACATCACCTCGAACCATGCACCGGGATCTAAGAACATGAACTCCTTTAGCAGCTGCGCATTGTAATAATAATAATAGGTGTCTCCGTAAGTGTAATAAAATTCTACAAGCGCACTAATTAACAGCGTACCTGCCACCCGAAGCCAAAAGCCGCTAAAAAAATATTTACGGATCTCCGGGGGCTGTTTTTTTTTCATTGATAACAACACTGCTGTCAAGACCAGCAGTATTGCAGGTACGATCATGATATCAGCGCTGTTAAAAAGTGTATAGTTCAATTATAGTTTTTGAAACAATAACAATCCGGGAAATTTAAGACAAATTAATTGTTTTGCATATAAATTCGGTGCTACCGGTTTTATTATCCTGCTATCGCAGCCGGCCTACCTATACATTGTGAAGGTTCCCGTTGTATCGCGGTTTACATAGAGCGGTTCCGGGGAACTGCCCGGTAGCAGTCCTGCTTTTATTCCGATGAACGGTAAAACGCTGCCGTATTTTTAGCCATCACAGTGGCTGTATGTTTTTCGATGTACGTAGCAAATGCTCTTTCCGCCAGCCTCTTTCTCTCCGCCGGGTTTTCCAAAAGAAACAATATTTTTTCAGCGAGGGCTTTGCTGTCAGCACGGGGAGCCAACACGGCGGAATCATCATCGAGCAGCTCGTTACCGGCCGGTACATCAAAACAGGCAATAGGTTTTTTAAGCCCCATAGATTCAATAAAAACAAGGCCGAAAGGTTCAAAAAGGGAAGGAACGATGACCACATCAGCAGCGTTGAAAAAAGGATCAGGGTCTTTTTGAAAACCCATGAAACGTACCCGGTCGGATATTTTCAATTCGCCGGCCAACGCCCTGAGTTCGTTTTCATAATATCCTTCGCCGATCAATACCAACTCTGTTCCCGGAAATTTTTCAAGGATCAGCGGCATAGCTTCAAATGCATACCGGTGACCTTTATATTCTTCCAGTCGTCCTACGATAAGCAATTGCGGTGTTGAATTTTTATCAAAGGTCAAATAATCCCTTTCGGGTGGTACCGCTACATCTACACCGTGGTAAATAACGGGAAAATATTTCTCTGTTAATTCCAGGTTTTTAAACAACCCGGAGATTGCCGCGGATACCGATATATTCCTGCTGATCCTGCTCAGGGCATAACGGTTCACCCAATAGTAAAGATCGCGCCGCACAGTAAATGCCCCCGGGAGGTAATGCTTTTGCACCTTTTCGCGGTAGCCGTGTTTGGTTGAAATGATGGAAAGTCGTTTATAAAAAAACTGTTTAACCAGGCTTAGCATGAGATCCGTCCTGATGAGATGGCTGTGCACGGTTGAAAAATTATTCTTCCGCAGAAAACTGTTGAGCTTCCGAAGTGTTCCCAAAGAAAACTGGCGTTTTACAATAAGTAACGATGCCTTTACACCCGCGGCAGAAAACTCCCGGCAAAATTCATCCAATATGCTTTCGGCGGCAGGAGGGCAAATGATGAGCAGTTCACAATCCACCTCCTGCGCCTTTAATGCGGGAAGCAGGTGTTTAAGGTGCTTTTCAGCCCCTGACACACCGGCGGTATTATAATGTGAAGGATCCTCATGTAAGATGTTCTCCCGATTTAAAATAAATGAACACCTTTTAACCGGTAATCATCAATTAAACAGTTGCAAAAATTTTTTAGTAAAACAAATAATATATTACTGTTCAATAATACTTTTCAGGTATGCACCGTACCCGCTTTTGATCAGGCTATCCGCAAGGGCATTTAATTGCGCTTTGGTAATAAACCCCATCCTATAGGCAATTTCTTCGGGGCATCCTATCTTTAATCCCTGGCGTTTTTCAATGACCTTTACATATTCGGCAGCATCGCTGAGGCTTTCAAAAGTACCGGTATCCAACCAGGCAAAACCCCAGTCCAGCACAGCCACCTTTAGCTTTTTATCCTGAAGGTAATGATCGTTCACTGTAGTGATCTCGTATTCACCCCGGGCACTTGGCTCAATGTTTTTTGCAATTTCCACCACGCTGTTATCATAAAAATAGAGCCCCGGAACAGCATAATGGCTTTTTGGTTTAAGCGGTTTTTCTTCGATGCTCACCGCATTAAGATCTTTATCAAATTCAACCACCCCGTATCTTTCAGGGTCACTTACCGGGTAGGCAAAGATGACCGCGCCTTCGGGATCTACACTACCCTGCAACATTTTACTGAATCCGCTTCCGTAAAAGATATTATCGCCCAGTACCAATGCCACACTGTCCTTCCCGATAAAAGATTCCCCTATCACAAATGCCTGTGCGAGCCCGTTGGGAACTTCCTGTTTTGCATATTCGATCCGGCATCCCCATTGAGAACCGTCGCCGAGTAATCGCTGAAATTGTGATTGATCATCCGGTGTGGTGATCACGAGTATTTCGCTGATCCCTGCAAGCATAAGTGTGCTCAGGGGATAATATATCATCGGCTTGTCGTATACGGGCATCAACTGCTTACTGATCCCCATTGTAATAGGATATAGCCTTGTGCCGCTCCCGCCTGCGAGTATAATACCCTTCATAATTATCTCTTTTCGTATTGCGCTTTGTAATAATGCTGGTAACTGCCGCTGGTAACGTGCTGCAGCCATTCCGTGTTTTCCAGATACCAGTCAACGGTCTCTGCTATACCTTCTTCAAACTGCAGCGAAGGCATCCACCCAAGTTGGTCCTTTAGTTTGGATGCATCAATGGCATAACGTTGGTCATGTCCTGCGCGGTCTGTAACGTAAGTGATCAGCTTTTCCGAACTGCCTTTTTCGCGGTCAAGCTTTTCATCCATCTGCCTGCAAAGTTCTTTTACCAACGCTATGTTGGTCCATTCATTATGGCCGCCGATATTATACGTTTCACCGATCGTTCCTTTATGGTAAATAAGATCGATGGCACGTACATGATCCTTTACATAAAGCCAGTCGCGTACATTTTCACCTTTCCCGTAAACCGGCAGCGGCCTGTTATTGATAATATTATGGATGCATAAAGGAATCAGTTTTTCCGGGAAATGGAAAGGACCGTAATTGTTACTGCAGTTGCTGATCTTTACAGGTAACTTATAGGTATGAAAAAAAGCACGTACTATATGATCGGAAGCTGCTTTGGAAGCGGAATAAGGACTGCGCGGATCATAAGGGGTTTCCTCCGTAAAAAACCCCGTTTCGCCTAAGGAGCCGTATACCTCATCCGTAGAAATATGATAAAAGACCTTTCCTTCAAAATCATTTTGCCAGCTCTCCTTTGCAACCTGCAACAGTGAAGCGGTACCCACCACATTGGTGTTGATAAATGCCAGGGGATCTGTAATGGACCTATCTACATGACTTTCAGCTGCGCAATGAAGCACACCGGAGAACCGGTGTTCCGCAAATAAATTTCTGAGAAGTTCCATATCCGTGATATCCCCTTTTACAAAACTGTAATTAGAGCGCTGATCAATATCCTTCAGATTTTCCGGGTTCCCGGCATAGGTGAGCTTGTCAACATTTACGATATGATAATCAGGGTACTTTGTTACAAAAAGCCTGGTAAGATGAGAACCGATAAATCCTGCTCCACCTGTAATTAAGATTGTTTGCATAAAATAATAAGCCGCAAAAGTACTGAAACCGTTCAAATATATCCTCTTATCCGGGTCCGTTTCTGCGTTGCCCGTACCCGGGACCTCTTCGTACGCCCGATCCTATTCTAAGCTCCACGGAAAATAATCAGCCTATTCGGGGCAAACCCGGTTGAAGGGGAAATATGGGGTAAAAATTTAAACTTGGTTGATATTTTGATAATTTGGCCCGGTTTTTAATAAATTGTTCTGATAACTTCGCAAAAAAATCATAGAAGGGTTGATAGAAATGAATTAACCCATATTAAAATCAGACTGTATATCAAACAACAGTTTATCTGCCACCCGACAAAGACGGGAAGGAGCTTTTCAGCGTGAAAAATATTTGTTGATATGCATTTACCCACGGTTAATATTTTACTTCCTACTTATAATCAAAGTACTGTGGTAGATCTTGCGATCAAAAGTGCATTGATGCAGGATTACCCTAACCTGGTTGTGATCATTTCCGATGACAGTACTGATAATAAAACCGAAAGCCTGGTCACTAAGTATGAAGGTGACAACAGGATTCGTTATTACCGAAACCGGCCCGGCCTCGGCAAAACCGGTAATTACCGGAAATTGCTTTACGAATATGCCGATGGCGAGTGGGTAGTAAACCTGGATGGTGATGATCATTATACCGACAAAACGTTCATTTCGACTGCCATCAGAAGTATTAATGCTGCAGGCGGTGAAAATGTACTTTTCTATATGGCCTCGCAGGTCATGGCATTCCCGCACCGCGACAAACTCCTTCAGCCGTCATTACCCGACGAGGAAACCGTTTTACCCGCGGCAGATTATTTTTATAAGATCTTTTCCATCATGCATTTCAGTCACCTCTCAACGCTATATAATGCTGCATTGGCCCGGCAAAGCGGGTTTTATGAAAAGGATATCATGTCATCAGATATGCATTCCTTCTATCGGCTCTGCCTCAGAAATAACAGCAGTAAGGTCATTCTTTCGAAAAAGATCGTGGGGCGATGGGTTCAGCACGGAGGTAATGAAAGCAGCGATCACAGCCTGAAGACCCACGTGAAAAACAGCGGTTATTATTTCAGCATCGTCAGGTTTGCGATGAAAAATAAAACGGCCTCCCCTGCGAAAAACATGGCATGGCTGGCAAGGTCGTTATTCCTTTACTGGGGAAGCTATGTAAAAAGAATTTTTATCAAAAGGAAGTGATCAGTTTCCTTATACACTCTCCAAAACAGCTTTCCCCGCCGGAAAACTTTCTTTTGTAAATTTTTTTAAATACGCGGCGATCATCTGCTTTTCTTTTCTGCGTTTTCCCGCCAACATGATCTTTTTAGCGCGTTGCAATACACGGTAAAAGGGCACCAGCAGCGGAGGAACATGTCTCCTCCGGAAACCGATCTGCTGTTCGGGATGCAATCGGTAAATGATCAGGCTTTCGTCTAAAAATCCCAAGGTATTTTCAACGGCTGCCTGCAATACCAGCAGATGATCGTGAAGATAATTTTGAAAATCCGGGAAGGGAAGATACCGGGACAGGGCTTTTTTGCGCAGGGCCATCGTAGCACCGGTGGCAATATTCCATTTCAGCAGAAGCTGCCGAAGCATTGCTGCAGGATCTTTGCATAGCTCTTTTACCTCGCCGTTAAAGGAACGTTTATCCCAGGCCGTATCGGCAATGATGCTGTTATTGTCTAAAAGTTCCGCATTGGTAAACACCACATTCTTTTCAGGATGATCTTTAAAATACCGGCTGATGCTTTCCACCTTATTCGCTTTCCAAATATCATCCTGGTCAGATAAAAAAATAATATCGCCTGTACAAAGTCTCAGCGCCTTTTCAAAATTCCTTTTTACTTGCAGCGTCTCTTCATTGATAAAAAGACGAATGATCCCGGGGTATTCCTTTATGAATGTATCAATGATAGCAACGGTCCCTTCCGTGGACCGGTCATCACAAATGACTATTTCATCAGGCGGCGGCGTCTGCCTGAGTATGCTCTCTAACTGTTCTGTTAAATAGCGGGCGCCGTTGTAGGTACATAAAGCCACCGATATTCTTGGTTCAGGCATTCACTGATATTTTGAGCGGTAAATAATGCTTTTTCACTATGAAATTTCCCTTTTGAAGAATTTTCGGTACAATGCTTTTACAGGTCCTTTTTCTGAACGCCGTTGGTAGAAATCATAGCATTTTAATGAAAATTTGGCGATCAATATAGGGAACCATTTTGCCGGTGAAACCTTTTTTGAAAGAGCCGTAAGGTACCCGTGTGTGGCGTAATCTGTAATGCCTGTCCAGTTTTTTCTTATTACGCCCTGCCCAATTCCCAATTGCTGATCAGCATGTATCCGGTATTTTGTAAGCGGTTCTTCTAAGAAAAATACGCCGTTTTCAGACGCAGCTATAGTGGCCAGGTATGCATCATGCCAATACCGAAACGGAAGATCAGGGAAAGGGAGTGCCTTGGTTTTTAATGTGGCCCTGATCATGACAGTTGCGCCGGTTGCAAAATTAAATCCCTGTGCCAGCTTAAAAAAAACGAATCGGTTACTGCGCCATTTGTTCTGCAGTCTTTTATGAAACTTCAAATGTTTCCAGAGCGAACCCTCTATGATCTTTTCATTATCATCAATCAACTGTGCATCTGTAAAAACAAATAAGGCTTCAGGATGTGTTGTCGCAAAGCCGACCAGTTTTTCTGTTTTGCCGGAAGTCCAGATATCATCCTGGTCACTCAGGAAGATAAAGTCCCCGGTGCAGAGACTTATCGCTTTTTCAAAATTTCTTTTTACCCCTAAGCCCGGTACATTTTTATAAAACCTGATGATATCCCGGTTTGCCTCCGCGTACTTTTCAATGATCTGCATTGTGGCATCTGTGGAATTATCATCACAGATAATAATTTCATCCACCGGCAATGACTGCTGTAAAATACTGTCCAGTTGTTTCGCCAAAAAACGTGAGCCGTTGTAAGTACAAAGGGCTACAGATAATTTTATGTTTTGCATTTTAATTCTTCTTGCTATACTTTCCTGCCGGGAAATTAAATGAACTGATCAGGATAAAATTTTTAAGACCTTTGCGGGAACCCCTGCAGCAACAGCATTTTTCGGCAGGCTCGTCGTTACTACCGCATTGGCGCCAACAATAACATTGTCACCGATCTCTACACCGGGGAAGATACAAACACCCTCGCCGATCCATACATTATTCCCGATGATAACAGGGCCTGCGGAAACCAACGCACGTCTTGAAGGCTCCAAAGCCAGTGCGGCAATATTTACTTCGCCATGGGAGTGATCTGACACATATACCTTACTTGCAAACAGTACATTATTACCGATAATAACTTTATTGATGCAACCGACATGGCAGTCTGTATTAAAGATCACATTGTCCCCTATAATGATCTCGGGAGAAAATTGCTGACCCCCGTAAACATCAAAGGCTTCCAGCCGCAGCCGGTCCATAGCCAGGAAATTATCACCAACCGTAATAAAATGCGGGTTAAGAATAATATTATGCCTGCCGAAGCGATAAGGAACACCTAATTTTTTGAAGCGTTTGCCGGTTCGCCTCATTTTGATCAAATTATAATTGTATAAGATCATATCCGATAATACGTCCAGCCGAAAGATCGAAAACGACAAATAAATTCCTTTATTAATTATCCTCTTTATTAGCATGGGTGAGCATTTCCGTTTAACTGAAACCTATAATATATTCTACAAATTAAAATAGCTTAAGATCTTCCCGCAGATCAGCCGCATATCCTCATCTGATAATTCATAATAAAAAGGCAATCTTACCAGGCAATCAGTATACCTGTCGCTGTTTTGCAGGCTTCTTCCATCGTGATGTTCCTGAAAATACGGGCTGCTTTGTAATGATAAATAATGGAAAACAGCATGAATATCATCATTCTTCAGTGCCATTATCAACCCGGATCTTTGCTCAATATCGGTGCATACCAGGTAAAACATATGCGCATTGTTGGTGGCAAAATCATTAATATGCGGGAGGCCTATACCGATGGCTTCAAGGGGCTTTAAGGCTTGAAAATACATATCCCAGATCTTCTTTCTTTTTTCCTGTATGGCTGCAATATTTTCAAGTTGGGCATAGAGATAGGCCCCTAACATATCAGAAGGGAGATACGAAGAGCCGATATCCACCCAACCGTATTTATCAACTTCTCCCCGGAAAAAACGCGAACGGTTTGTTCCTTTCTCCCTGATGATCTCCGCACGTTCAGTAAATTTTTCATCATTTATAGCCAGCAAACCGCCTTCGCCGCAAATAACATTCTTTGTTTCATGAAAAGAAAATGCAGCCATATGCCCGATCGACCCTAATCTTTTGCCCTTATAGAAACTTTCAATACCCTGTGCGGCATCCTCTATAACATATAAGTTGTATTTTTCTGCCAACGCCATTATCTTATCCATATCACAGGCTATCCCCGCATAATGTACCGGCACAATGGCCTTGGTTTTCGGTGTTATTAAAGATTCGATCAGCTCAACATCCATGTTCGGATTAAAAGCATTGCTGTCTGCGAAAATAACCTTTGCACCCCTCAGTACAAATGCATTTGCAGTAGAAACAAATGTATAAGCAGGCATGATCACTTCATCGCCGGGTTTAATATCGATAAGGATTGCCGCCATTTCCAGGGCGTGTGTACAGGAAGTGGTTAAAAGCGCTTTCTTAAATCCATAAGTGCTTTCAAAAAATCCGTGACATTTTTTTGTGAACATGCCGTCCCCGGAAATTTTACCCAAGCGGATAGATTGGCTGATGTAATCAATTTCATTACCGCTCAAATACGGCTTATTAAAAGGTATCACTTAGAATTATTTTTTATTAATATTCAGGCCTTTGCGGTTTTGCAGACACACTGTCGGAACCCATGTTCCGGCAAAATTTTAAACCAGGTTAATTTTATTTTCCAATATTCTCATCGGGTTTCCGATAACAGACAATCCTTCTGCAATATTTTTTGTTATCACCGATCCTAACCCTACTATCACATTGTCCGAGATAGTAATGTCATTGGAAACGGTTGTGCCGGAACCGATAAAACTGTTTTTCCCTACCCTGACCTTTCCGGATAAGACCACATTTGCTCCAAACCAGCACCCATCGTCTATCAGACAATCATGCGGTATTACCGATGCATTTGCGATCCATACACCCGTTCCAATGACTGTACTCCTGTCTATACTGCATCCCGGGTATATAAATGAACCGCTCCCTATCTTAACCGAAGGATGTACATATGCAGAAGGGTGGATAAAGACCGGCAGTTTTCGTCCCATACCTACCAATTCAGCAATGATCTGATTCTTTAATTTCAGGTGCCGGTATCCAAGACCGAGGTGAAAGTTATGATCAGAAAACCGCTCATTTTTATATTCACTGAAAGGGAAGGCGTTGGGGTGGCCCGATGCCGCAAACTTATCATCGAAAAAAGCAAAATCAGGCTCTTTTATTTCATGAAAATCCTGCAACGTGTCCCTGATATATATTCCGAGATCACCAAAACCGATTATTGCTATTTTCATTACACGTCGAATTAATGATTATTGCGGCAAAGGCCCCTTTTGCAGATATTTCTTGGCATCAGCACCGGTATTCAAAATAAGATCGATGACGGACACACCGTGCTCAAATGCCGGTCCCCGCTGCGGGTATTCCGGGTATCCTGCATAGTCCATCCAGGTTAATTTTATTCCTGCTTCCTTAAAAAGTTCCGCGTTCAGGTAATCTTTGGCAGCGGGCCCTGAAATATATTCCGTTCCCCCGGCTTTCTGAACCAGGTCGATCAATCTTTCCGTTTTGCCTTCAATAAGTCCGTATTTTTCCGAAGCGGTGAAAATCGTCTTTATTTCCAGGAAATTGCAGATCCCGGAAATGAAATGCCTGTTGATCTCACTGAGCATTTCGAAATGGCAATCTGCGTACAGTCCCGCGATCAAATCTATAGTATCCTTATAATGATCAGACCCGGAATAAAATTGTTTGATGGTACCAAGGTGCTTTTTTTTCCAATGTTCATTCAACAGTTTTGTTTCGTTGATGCTTTGACTGAGATGGGTTTGCATAACCGGGATAGTAAGCCATGACGGGCCGGCGGGTGTCATTATTTTATTCCTGTTTCGCCAGTCATTTTTAGTGTACTGAACTTCATCGTAAAAAATGAATTCATCAACACTGTCAATCAGATTAAAATATCCTTTCCAAGGTATATAATTAGACTGAAGTATTGCATTTTTTTTCATCCGGGATATTATTTCGTTGCTGTTAAAGACGGTTGAGAATAGTTGTTACCGCTTGGTATGAAGCATATTTGTTTACGTGTTCAACAGCATTTGCAGCATATTTATTTTTCTCTTCCTGCGATAGCATGAGGATTTGCTTCATGCCTTTCGCCAGGTCTTTGTCGTCTTTCAAAACAGCTTTGTACCCGTTATAGTTACTTACAACCATATCTGATACCGCGCCCATTTCAAACCCCACTACCGGGGTTCCGCAGGCTAATGCTTCGGATACGGTCATTGGCCCGGAATCTTCTATTGAAGAACACACAAATATATCAGCTGCCTGGTATGCAAGAGAGAGTAAACGATAATCCTTTATGTATGCGATGTCCAGTGCCCGGAAAGGAATATTTACATCAGAAGTATCGGCACCATCCACCACCAATACACGCACATTTTTTCTTTGCTGTTCGTCGAGATCATTATAGAGGATCTTCAGCGCCTCAATAAAATGGGAAAATCCTTTTCGGGGATCTTTAAAGGTCTGGGCCCCGCAGAAGATAAGTTGAATATTGTCTTCTATATTAAAAACGCGCTTTGCAATTTCCCTGTTGCGCGGGTTAAAAATTGCTGTATCTATACACCCTACCACATTTTCGATCACCTCCTGGCTACCGTATAACGCCGATTGACGGGCTTGCATTAAGGTCCAACCGGACCCGGCGATAACTTTTATATTTCCTTCCGCCCTGTGTTGTTTTTTAAGGAGGAGGTTTTTTCGCGGGTAGTCTTTATCCTTCTCATTCAACATTGCCGGGCAGTTGGCACAATCTGCCAGGTAGCCTTTGCAATCCCATGCAAAATGACAACCCCCTGTAAGCACGGACATATCTACCGTTATAGAATAAATGTCAGCGCCGGTAAGTTTATGTATCGCCGCTAAATGTCGGGTGACCACAAAACCGTCTGTCATACCCGATAACACGAGATCCGGAACAAACGGGATCGTAGAAAGAATATGTTGAACATTGCAGTAATTCCCTGTCTCATCTTCATCCAAAAAAATATATTTCGGATCGGTTTTCTTTTGAGGCCGGAGTTTTTCAAGTACCCGCGAGGTTATACTACTGAGAAATCCTTTGCCATACGGAACGCGATAAATAAATGAGTCTGTCCTTGTTTTAGTTTTTACGGCCATGGCTACCTCGTGGCCGTCGTTCCTCAGGATCAACGCAATCCGGTAAATCGCTTCATATGCCCCGTTCACATCACCGGTAGAAAGCAGAAGGATCTTCTTTTTTGGTTTCATAGAGCGGATCAGTTTTTTACAAAGTAGCGCGAACCGACAACAGCATAACTCAGAAAAGTCCTGATATTCCTGCTTTCCAAAAATTCATCTACTGCTTTTGTACACCCATTGTAATAACCGTAATCATCAATAACGACAAGGCCCCCCGGGACAACTTTATCATATAAATAATCCAAACATATCTTAATGGAGGCATACCAATCTCCATCCAGCCTCAGGATGGCTATTTTATCAATTTCATGATGATCGGCGGGTATAGTATCCTGGAACCAGCCTTTATGGTAATGCGTTAATTCCGCCGGGTATTTAAGCCTCGTCTCCAGGAGTGATTTACAGGCATCTATAGTTCCGTGTCCTCCCAAGCCGTCATATGCCCCTTTTACAGCTTCTAACTGACCGACCATATCTTCTTTATTTTTCAGGTGGGTGTGCTTCGCCATGTCATTTACCGCCCTTTCCCCGTCAAGTTCAGCATCAGGTGCACAGATATCATCAAACGCATCAAATAAATGCAGATCCCTGCGTGTAGTCCCATACATCAGGTTGGCCTTGGCCATGATCCCTACCGCACCGCCTTTCCATACGCCGCATTCTACATAAGCGCCATCAATTCCTTTTTTCTCACAATAGACCACCTGCTCAAACAGCGTCAAAAGATTGAGCGGCGACATCATAGTATTCTCCCGTACCAGGCTGATGACCTCCTTTCCTTCCCGGCCATGATCATATCCTTCCCATTCCGGTTCATCCCGGGGGGTTGTGATTTTTTTGCTTACTTCCAAACCAAAAGCATTGAAAATATTTTTAATTACTTTTTTTACCATGACCGTTATCAGTTTATTTTTTCCCATCTCCCTTCCGACAAAATTATTCCTACGTTTGAATCCCCGAATTGTTTGATTTTAACATCCAGGTCAATTATTTCTATCATTAGGAATTCTTTCATGATATCTACAACCTTAATATTGGGTATATCCATCGTTGCGGAAATTCTTAATGAAATAGGTGCAAGCTTACCGCCGGGGATGGTAAGTTTATGAGTTGTTATACCCGAAGCCGGCGGCACTTCCAGCATTTCTACAAATAATAACTGATCCAGCGTATCGAAAAAAACAATATTGCACCGAAGGCCTCTTTCGTTAGAATTATTTTTCAGCGTCACCGTCACCGATATATCTTCTTCGTAAGTATATTCTTTTTTTGAAGAACTTAATTCCAATATTTGGGATGGCAGAGCATTGTTATTCTCATTTTTATACGTCTCCCTTGAACTGTTGAATTTAAGATACTCATTAATGGCATTTTGCACACCGGAATCGAACATCACTCGCCCGTTTTGCATCAGCAGTGCCCTGTTGCATAATTGTTTCACCGCTGAGATATTATGGCTCACAAAGAGAACGGTTCTGCCGCCGTGCTCACTCACATCTTTCATTTTCCCCAGGCATTTTTTTTGGAACTCGGCATCACCCACGGCCAATACTTCATCTACAATAAGGATCTCCGGTTCGAGGTGTGCCGCTACAGCAAATGCAAGCCGTACATACATTCCGCTGCTATACCTTTTTACCGGCGTATCCAGGAATTTTTCAACACCGCTGAAATCCACGATCTCATCAAATTTTTGTCTTATTTCCGCACGGCTCATACCCAAAATAGCACCGTTAAGATAAATATTTTCACGGCCGCTCAGTTCGGGATGGAAGCCTGTACCCACTTCCAGCAGACTTGCAATCCTTCCTTTAAGCGTGATCTTTCCCCTCGTAGGTTCGGTTATCCTGCTCAATACTTTAAGCAATGTACTTTTACCCGCGCCGTTGCGCCCGATAATACCGATGGCATCTCCCTGTTTAACTTCAAAATTTACGTCCTTCAGTGCCCAGAATTCTTCGATCTCATTACCGGAAATAAGTTGTTTCCCCCGGAAGGTATCTATTAATCCACGTGATATACCCCTCGCTTTTTGGTAAATGATATCACCGATAGAAGCATATCCGCGCTGCTTCTCATGGCCAATGAAATAACTTTTCCCTACATTTTCAACCGAGATAATTGTATCACTCATTTTCCTAAATAATGTCTGCAAATGTTTTTTCAACTTTCCGGAAATACCTTATGCCGAATACTAATAATATTACGGTCACTCCTAAAGAAATACTCATGCTTAGTGCAAGGTCCTTTGTGAATTCTCCTCCAAGGATACACCAGCGGAAACCGTCGATCACTCCAACCATCGGGTTAAGATTATACCAGATCCGCCAATTATCGGGAATGATACTACTGCTAAAACCTACCGGCGATATATATAACCCGAACTGCACGATAAAAGGAATGATATACCTGAAGTCACGGTATTTTACATTCAATGCTGTAAGAGAAAGCCCGAGACTGAAAGAGACCAAAAATACAAAGATGAGCATCACCGGTAAGGCCAGCATCTGCACAGGTGGAGTATACCGGTAAAAAAACATTAGGATAAAAAGAATAACAAAAGAGATCAGAAAATCCACAAAGCTCGAAATAACCGCACTGGCCGGCACAATAAGCCGGGGGAAATACACCTTTGAAATAAGATTACTGTTGGTAACAAGGCTTCCGCTGCTTTCGGTAAGTGCAGTGGAAAAAAACTGCCAGGGAAGCATTGCAGCATATACTAACATGGCATAGGGTGCAGCTCCGTCTGTAGGCAGTTTGGCGATCCTGCTGAAGATGATGGTAAAGACGATCATGGTAAGCAGGGGCCGGATAATGCTCCATAGTACTCCTATTACTGTCTGTTTATAACGGACCTTCACATCACGCCAGGCCAATATATAAAAGAGCTCCCGGTACCGCCAAATATCTTTCCAATAGTTTTTTTCCGTCCGGCCCGGCTCTATGATTATTTCCATATCAATACGATCTCATTTAAATAAATCACTATATTTTTATATTCAGATCATTCTCTAAACAATAATTTCTCCGGAAAGCCCCCGACAACAGGGATAAAGTCCGAAATGCCCCGAAACATACCCTGATTTTTAGGCGCAAATATACCCTGAATAGCCCAAATTGCCTGCGTAACCGGGAAAAAGAGTTTTAGCCGGTTACCGGCAGGTCGGATCATAAAATACACTCCCGATCGGCTGTTATTAACTCTATACAAATAGTGCTTGGGTTATCTTTGCAAAATGCACTACGCTTCAGCGGAAAATATCAGTAAATCTTTCGGGATCAGGACCCTTTTTAAAAACATTTCTTTTCATGTGGAAGAAGGCGATAAGATCGCTTTCGTGGCGCGAAACGGTACCGGGAAATCTACCCTCCTGAAGATCTTTGCCGGGTTGGACACGCCCGATGAAGGGACCCTTTGGGTGCATAAAGACGTAAAAGTGATCATGCTCCAGCAGGATACTCCTTTTGCGGAAACAAAAAGCATTCGCGATAATGTTCTTCGCCTGGATAACCCGGTCATCAAAACAGTGAACGCGTATGAGAAATATTTAGATGAAGGCAACGAGGATATGGACCTGCTGGCAGAGATCATGGGGAAAATGGATGAACTGAATGCCTGGAGTTTTGAAAGTGAACTGAAGCAGATCCTCGGTAAACTCAACCTGCATGATATTGAGGTCACCATGAGTACGCTCAGCGGCGGACAAAGAAAAAGGGTGGCATTAGCGCAATCGCTTATCGAGGCCCAATTGCATGAGGGACGATGCCTGCTGATCCTGGATGAGCCGACGAACCACCTTGATGTAAGCATGATTGAATGGCTGGAAGGATTCCTGTCTACACATCGCATGACTATTTTATTGGTAACGCATGACCGTTACTTCCTTGATGCCGTCTGCAACGAGATCATTGAAATGGAGGATGAAAAACTCTTCGTGTATAAAGGCGACTACGATTATTTCCTGGAGCAAAAAAGCCTAAGGCAGGAGGTGCAGGCCAGTGAGATGCAAAAAGATAAAAATATTTTTCGCAAAGAACTGGAATGGATGCGCAAGCAACCTAAGGCCCGCACCACCAAAAGCAAGAGCCGCCAGGATGCTTTTAAAGAAGTGGAAGAAAGAGTATCAGTAAGGAAAGAAGATGCCGAAGTGAGCCTGCAGGTAAAAATGACGCGGCTTGGCGGGAAGATCCTGGAGATGAAAAAAGTGAACAAGAGTTTCGGAGATAAACTGATCATGAAAGGGTTCGATTACACTTTTAAGAGAGGTGAGCGTATCGGTATAGTGGGAAAGAACGGTGTGGGTAAATCGACCTTCCTGAAAATAGCACTGCTGCAGGAACCGCCGGACAGCGGTAAGATCAATCACGGTGACACCGTGGTGTTCGGGAATTTTAACCAGGAAGGCTTGCAATATACAGAAGACAAGCGAGCCATAGAATATGTAAAAGACATGGCGGAATATTTCCCTTTGGCAGACGGCAGTAAGCTTTCCGCGAGCATGTTCATGGAAAAATTCGGTTTCAATGCGCAGCAGCAATTTACACCGTTGAGTAAACTGAGCGGCGGGGAAAAAAGAAGGCTGCACCTCATGAGCGTGCTTTTTGTAAACCCGAATTTTCTTATCCTGGATGAGCCCACGAATGACCTCGACCTGCAAACGCTTCGCACACTGGAAGAGTTTCTCATGGATTTCCCGGGTTGCATTCTTATCGTAAGCCATGACCGTTATTTTATGGACAGGATGGTGGACCACCTGTTTGCATTTGAAGGTGAGGGCGTGATCAAAGATTTCCCCGGAAATTATTCGCAGTACCGCGAATACCTGAGAGAATTGGAAGCGGGCACCAAAACCGATGACGGCAAAATGAATATGGGTGCATTAGCGGAGAGAAAAGAAGAAAAGCTGCAGCAGCCTTCAGATCCCGGGTCACCGAAGAAGCTTTCCTTTAAAGAAAAGTCGGAGCTTGAAAAATTGGATAAAGAACTCCCGCTGTTGCAAAGTGAAAAGGCTGAATTGGAATTAAAAATGAGCAGCAATATCGCCTATGACGAATTGCAAAAGATCTCGGGCCGCGTGACGGAGATCATTTCCGCTCTGGATGAGAAAGAAATGCGCTGGTTGGAACTTAGCGAAAGGGGGTAGAGCACTATTCAACTACAGCTACAGCGAAACAGGAGTTAGCCAAGGGTTCACAGCGTGCAATTAACTCTCGGAATATTACATATGCAATCCGCTTTTAAACACTGTGAAACGCTGTGGTTAAAAAAATCAAATGAAAAAAATTATCTTATTCCTGTGGATCCTGATAAACTACACTGTTGTATTTTCCCAAACGGACAACCCTTTTATAAAACTCGTTAACCCGTTAAAAGAGAAAACTTCCGTCAGTTCCTCTAAACAATTTATTATCGGCAGTACCTGCAAAACCTGCACGGTAAACATCAACAACGTACCGGCTAAAGTTTATTCTACGGGTGCCATTGCATTCCCGGTAAATTTATCAGCGGGTGATTCCTCCTTTAAAATAACAGCAACAAATCCCGCGGGTAAATCAACGCTAAAGACCGTTAGTTTTTCTTATTCCGTTCCAAAGCCTGCTGAGCCGGTAAAAACATTTGGCATAGAAAGTATCCAAACGCTGCCCGAAGGAAACCTGGTTTTATTACCCGGAGATAAAATACAATTTAAAGTAAAGGCGTTTCCCGGCGCGGATATCAGCACCCTCAACGGAGCCGTGCTGTATGAATTACCTGCTGACGGGGAAAAAGGTATGCCCGGCATCTACCGTGGAGAATACATCATAACAAGTACCGATAATTTTTCGGCATTGAAAATACCGGTAACGATCACCGGGTCCGGCGGTCAAACTGCGGTAAAAGAAACGACCAATAGTTTTTCGGTAATATCGCCCCTCAGTTCCGATATCGCTATCACAAAAGGGAGGTTGGCACATCTGGAATACGGTTTGGGTGATGACCGCCTGGGCGGGGCCAAGATCGGATACCTCGACAGCCTGATCCCTTTAAAAATAATCGGTAAGGTAGGCGATGATTATAAAGTTCTGCTGGCACCGAACAGAACGGCGTATATCCCCGATGACCTGGTAACATTATTGCCTAAAGGAAGTTTTGCCGGTGCCTCGCTTACAAACCGTTGGGAGATATACGGTGACAGCAGCTACGATTATATTAAGATCGGGCTTACAGCGAAATTACCGTATCAATCTTTCCAGCAGATCAATCCTTCCGTCATAATAGTTGACCTGTTCGGCGCCACCAATAATACCAATTGGATCGCTCAACTGCAAAGCGCCAAAGAGATCAAACAGGTAGACTACGAACAGGTACAGGATGAGGTCGTGCGCATCAGGATCTCGCTGAAACATCCACAGCATTGGGGCCACAGCATTTATTACAGCGGAAATATACTGGTCATCAAAATAAAACAACAACCCGTTGATCTATCCTTAAAGAATTTAACCATTGCTGTAGATGCGGGGCATGGAGGCAGCAATATCGGTGCAGGCGGACCAACGGGCGTGGCCGAAAAAGACCTTGCATTGGCGCTCTCCCTAAAACTTCGGGTATCACTGGAAAAGGAAGGGGCAAAGGTTTTGATGACGCGTACAACAGAAAAATTTGTAGATAATAAAGACAGGATATTGATCTACCGGGATAATAAGCCCGATCTCCTGGTAAGCATACACCTGAATTCTTCTGCGGACCCTCTGGGCGCAGGCGGTACAGC
>JBBJLU010000026.1:0-31157 GCA_037719665.1 Ferruginibacter sp. | reverse complement strand
TGACAAGCCTACTGCAAAATCACAGATATCGATCATTTCCTGCACTTCCCCCATGCCTTCCTGCAGGCTCTTGCCCATTTCATAACTCACTAAGGTGCCCAACTCGGTTTTGAATTGCCTCAGTTCCATTCCTACCTGTCGAACGATCTCACCGCGCTTGGGTGAAGGCCAGAGCCGCCATTCCTGAAACGCTTCTTGCGCTTTTTCTACCACAGCATCATAAGCTTCGCGGTCCGCACCGGTAACGCTGCCGATCTCTTTCCCGTCGACCGGTGAATAGGAGACAAGCTTTTCACCTTTCGTTTTTATCCAGTTAAGGCCTGTGGAAACGCCTTTGTTTGTTGTGGAAATATTCAGTGTTTTTAGGAAATCCATTGATGCAAATTTTTAAGGCTGCAAGTTACGTGCTTCACGCAAATGCGCAAAGTGACCGCAAAGAACGCGTTTATGGCCAACAAGGCATTTAGATGGATAAGACAGGGTTGCCACGAATATCACAAATTGGCACGAATGCAGAATGCTGTGAAACTTTGTGAAACCAACTCACAGTTCAAGGCAGGAATCACCGGGATTCTTAGAATACACCAAGTCACTAAGATGCATAAAGAATGCAGGGATTAAACCAAAACATAGATCATAATCGAAATGAGGCAGCGATTCGCGGAGACTGCATTTCCATCTCCAAATCTCCAAATCTCCAAATCTCCAAATTATCAAATTTCCAAATTATCAAATTAATACTGCTCTCCCTCATTCGGAAAATCCCCGCTCTTCACATCCTGAATATAATGTTGCACGGCACCGGTGATCTGCTCATTCATATTTAAATATTGCCGCAGGAACCTTGGCTTGAATTCCGTGTTGATACCGAGCATATCATGCATGACGAGGACCTGTCCGTCGCAATGTCCACCTGCACCGATACCGATGGTGGGTATCTGTAACGAAGCCGTTACTTCTTCCGCAAGTTTCGCCGGGATCTTCTCCAACACAATGGCAAAGCAACCTGCCTCCTGCAGGATCAATGCATCTTTTTTTAATTTCTCTGCTTCCTCTTCTTCTTTAGCCCGTACGGTGTAGGTGCCGAATTTATAAATGCTCTGCGGCGTGAGTCCTAAATGTCCCATAACAGGTACACCGCTGTTCACGATCCTTTTAATACTTTCTGCTTCCTGCTCACCGCCTTCGAGTTTTACCGCATGGCCGCCGGTCTCTTTCATGATGCGTATGGCGGAGTGCAACGCTTCACGGGAATTTCCCTGGTAAGATCCGAAAGGCATATCCACTACGACCAGGCAACGGTCTACGCCGCGTACCACAGATTGTGCATGATAGATCATTTGCTCCAGTGTAATAGGAAGCGTCGTTTCATTCCCTGCCATTACATTGCTGGCACTATCGCCTACAAGTATAACATCTATTCCTGCTTTGTCGAATATACCTGCAAAAGAAAAATCATAGGCAGTGATCATCGAGATCTTCTGCCCGGCTGCTTTCATTTTTTGGAGTGTATGGGTGGTGATCTTTTTTATTTCTTTTTGAACAGACATGGGTTGTTTTTTGCTAATGACTGCGAAGGGTCGATTTGCTTTGGACAGACCTGTCCTGCAAATTGCAGCGTTGTAAATGTAGAAAAAAGATCAGAATACCAAACGGATAGGTTGCATATCGACACTATTGGGACCAAAGAGTTTTTTATATAGCAGCAGTTCAGGGATCTTTGAGAGCACAATATTTCTTTTAACATCATAATAGATCTCCTCCGTTATACTGATCTTATCAAAGGAACCTGCGTTAAGTTCATAATACATTGAACGGTTTCCGATTAAATCTCCTGTGCTGTCGTAAACCGGCACTTGAATCAATTCAGCACCCGGGTAATTCCCGGCCGATAATTGCGCGGGAGTGATTTTCTCCTTACCTGTTCCGGCATAAACTGATATTTTGCCGGAAATCACATGAGGCCAAAGGGTTTCGATGATATTCCGCCCGAAAGTTTCTTTTAACCGCTGCTGTGCGGGTATGGAGTCGGCCACGAATGTTGAAGTTATTTTCCCGAGATAGTTCATTTTACCGGCAGAACGTAATTTGGCCCGGTACTTTTTATTCACCGCAAATGAAACAGATTCTAATAAACCCAAGGCGATACCGTTTGAGGTTACCAACGTTGTTTTAGGAGAGATGCGGGTGATGTAAGAACGAAGTATACCGTTCCGGATATATAAGATCCGGTATAATTCAAAAACCGCGTTAGCGAAACGTTCTGAAAGTTTGGCGGTTTTGGTTTGTATTTCCATTGCTTCGCCGGTATACAAGGTATCCGCCCCGGGAGCAAGTAAGTGTTCCAATTCCTTTGCATTGCGATAGAGCAACCTGTCTTCCCCGGCCGTACCGTTCTCCAAAGGAATGATACCGCGGATCTTCCCGCGTTCATAAGCCACAAATAATTTTTCTGTGAATCCGGTCCCGGTAAATGAAGCGGTATCATTTGCATAGGCGGCCCATACCACAGATTTTTTTTTGGATAAAATTATTGAAGCGCGTTTCATTGCCGGTGGCAGTATGCTGCGCCTGTAAGGCTTGCGCGGTAATAAATAGTAAGACAAAAACGTACTTCATACATTGAATGTAGTTAAACATCGGAGTTACCCCGACGGCGGCTCCTTAGCCCCGTCGGCGGTTCTGAATAAGATCTACTTTAACCGCCGTCAGGGTTTACAACCGCTGACGGGGTTTTTAGTCACCCCGACGGCGGCTCCTCCGCCCCGTCGGCGGTTCTGATTAAGATCTACCTTAACCGCCGTCAGGGTTTGCAACCGCTGACGGGATTTTTAGTCACCCCGTCGGCGGTTCTGAATAAGATCTACTTTAACCGCCGTCAGGGTTTGCAACCGCTGACGGGGTTACAACCGCTGAAGGAGTTGCTACCTTTTTCATTTCTTCCCAGAGATGTTGGATGAGTCCGTCCGCCAGGCCGATCTTGGGAACGGATATCTCTTCTGCACCGGCCCAACGCATTACATTAATGTAGATCAGCAGTGCCGGCACGATCACATCTGCACGGTCAACCCGTAAGCCGTATTTTTCAATACGTTCATCGATGCTCATCGGCTCAAGTTCATAGTAATAATCACGGAGCAATTCAAGGGGCAGGGGCCGCCCTTCCTTCCTTTTGCTAAGCGTGAATATTTTATTGATATTTCCGCCGCTACCGATGGCCATTACGGCTTTATGTCCTTTTGTAAGTGCCCTTAATGTATTTTTCAGGTCTTCCCAATGTGCTTCTGTCACCTGGTTTTTCAGGATGCGGATAGCCCCGATATTAAATGATTTTTTATATACTAAAATTCCGTTGCTGAAGAAGGAGATCTCTGTACTTCCGCCGCCCACATCAATATACATATAACTATGTTCCCTGTCCATATTTTCTGCTACATGGTTCTCATATACTAACGTGGCTTCCATATCGCCGTCTATCACTTCAATGGAAATTCCGGCTTCCTGTTGCACCGTTGCAATGATGTCTTTTGAATTGGAGGCATCGCGCATAGCACTGGTAGCACAGGCTTTAAGTGCTTCTACGTTATAAGCATTCATCATATGCCGGAATGACTTCATCGTTTCCGTGAGCATCCGGATCTTCTCTTCCGAAATAATATTTTTTTCGAATACATCAAAACCCAATCGCAGGGGAACCCTTAACAGGTTCAGTTTATTGAAGACCACGTTGCCTTCTTTATCGGTCACGACATCATTAATCAGCAGCCGCGCTGCATTGCTTCCTATATCTATTGCTGCAAGTATCAAATGTTATCAGGTTAATGGTTGCGAAATTGCGGATATAATTTTAAAATAGCGGATGAATTTATTGTAAATCTTTCAACAGGATTCAACCGGTGAAGTTTTAATGTTATTTGTTTTGAAGTGAATGGTTATTTTTGAGCAAATAATTTGAGAATGAATCCCGGTACAAGGATAAACACGGTGAATATCGGTTTAATGATATTCAGTTGTATTGCGGCATTTATCATGCCATTTGAAGTGTTTCTTTTCGCTTATGCCGTAATGGGTCCGCTGCATTATTTAACTGAGATCAGTTGGCTGCATGACCGTCAATATTTTACTAAAGGAAAATATGATAATGTTGCGCTTTGGGGTATTGGCGTTATCATCCTCTTCGAGAGCCTTGCTTACCGGTATCAGTGGAACTGGCCTTTCAGTAGTTCATTTGGTAATAAGATCATCTTCGTTGCCCTTACCGGTTCTCTGCTCATGGTCTTTGTAAAGAATGTTTACCTTAAAGTGTTTGGGTTGTTTTTTATTTTGTTTATTTCCAATGCGCTTTTTCAACCCGACAAACGGGACGGCCTTGCATTTTTTATCGGGGCCTTACTGCCGACGTTAGTACATGTTTTTGTCTTCACCGGTTTTTTTATACTCTACGGTGCATTAAAAAGCCGGAGCACCAGCGGCCTTATTTCATTTGTTGTCTTTATCATCTGCCCTGTATTGTTATTCCTGTTATTCCGGGATAAAACGTTTGTGGAAATAACTAAGTACGGCCAGGCTTCCTATACAGCGAACGGCGACGGTTTTTATGATACCAACCTTAGTTTCCTGACTAATATTTTTAACGTGGATTTCCCCCAAATGAAAGATGCCGCCGGCAACCTGTTGTATTATGAAGGAACCGATAAACCGGCATTGGACTACAGCAATGCGGCAAGCGTGGTATTTCATTCGCAGGCGGGTATTTTGCTCATGCGGTTTATCGCGTTTGCATACACTTATCATTACCTGAACTGGTTCAGCAAAACAGAAGTGATCAAATGGCATAAGGTGCCGAAGATGCGATTTGTTGCGGTGATTGTTTTATGGATCACTTCTCTCGTGCTCTACGGGGTTAATTATTCCCTGGGACTGCGATGGCTGTATTTCCTCAGTTTCTGCCATGTATTGCTGGAGTTCCCGCTGAACTGGGTATCCATCACCGGGATATATAAAGAAGGAAGAACAATTGCACGAAACGGCTTTAAGCTTACGCCTGCATTGGTAAAAAAATAATTTACTTATTTCATTTTATCAATAAGGCCTGTTGTGGAAATGCCTTCGATCATGCCGGCAATGATAACCCCGCCGCCGTTAGCGATCACCTCTTTTGCGCCCGCGATGGTATCAACGGTATAATCTCCGCCTTTCACCAATACATCCGGCAACAGTTTTTTTATAAGCTCCAACGGAGTATCTTCTTCAAACAATATCACCGCATCTGTCTGTAAAAGACTTGCGAGTATGAGCATCCTGGATTGTTCATCATTTACGGGTCGGGTAGGGCCCTTAAGTTTTTTTACGGATAGGTCTGCATTAACGGCTACCACCAGGAAATCCCCGTGCGAAGCGGCTTCTGTTAGTGAGGCTATATGGCCCTTGTGCAAAATATCAAACACCCCGTTCGTAAAAACAATTTTCTTCCCCTGCATACGCAGGATATTACAACGGCGAAGTAATGCATCTGATGTGTATATTTTATCCGGGATACCCTGTAGAGACCTCATGTCTTTTTTTATTTATGTATGGTAATATCAGTAAGGACACCACACCTGATACGATAATGATGCCGGTGCTTACGCCCCATATAAGCCATCCCAGCGCATTTCCGGCAGAAGAAGCAATACCGTAGATCAACAGTGTCTTCATTACAAAAATAGGAAACGACCCGATGCCGCCCGGCGTAAGGATCATGGCCAGTGTTGATAAGGACAGCACCGTGCAGGCTTCGCGGATACCGAGGTGAGCAGTGGCTTCCATCGCTTTAAAAGCGAGGTAGATCTGCAACAGGTACATGGACCAAATAAAGAGGGTGTGTACAATGAAAAGTTTACGGTGTTTCAGGGTTTTAATAGCCGCGAAACCTTTACCGATACCTTTGATAAAATTTTTAATTTTCAACAGTGCCCTGTTTTGCGGATAGCGGGCAAATATAAATTTGAGGGTCAGTACGGTAAGTACTATCACTGAAATAAAGATGAGGCCCTTTGCCCAAAAAGGGATCGCACCGCCGTGAGCGATCCCGCGGAGTTTTTCCATGGCAAAATCTCCGAGTACATCCAATTGAATAATCACCGTGAGGGTAATGAACAGGATATAACAGATCAGGTCGAAGGCTCTTTCTATCAGGATCGTACCGATAAGTTTATCCGCAGGAAGTTTTTCATATTTTGCGAGGAAGGTACATTTAAGCACTTCGCCTAACCGGTTCACCGCACCGTTGGCAAGGTACCCGATCATGGTAACGGCAAAAACATTTTTCAATTTCGGGAAGTAGCCCAAGGGCTCCATCAGGAGTTTCAACGCATGGCACGGCTGAGATGACTCAGCAGGTTCATGATGATCACCGATGATCAGTAGGTAATCGGCTTGCATCAGGGCGTCGTTGAACAATATCTTTTGCTCCGGCGTCATTTCATGCAACTGCCACCATACCAGGAACAGGCCGCCCCCGAGGAAGATCACATATTTTAAATAGGAAAGTAATTTTTTCACTTAATTAAACATTAAACATACTGTTACAAAAGCATATTGTCAATCAGGCGGACACCGTTGAGGTAGGCCGCTACAAGGGCCACAGCTTTTCCGCTTCCCTGTTCTTTCAATATCTCTAATGTTTCCGCATCGGCAATTTCTGCATAATCCACTGTATAGCCGTTGTTTTCTAAAAATATTCCGGCGGTTCTTTTGATCTCCTGCAGGCCGGTATGGCCAAACTTTTCCTTCATCATCAAAAGGCATGCAGAAATTTTCACGGCGGTTTCCCGTTCGGCGGCATTCAGCCGCCTGTTTCGGCTGCTCATGGCCAGACCGTCTTTTTCCCTTATCGTATCACAAATGCGAATCGATGTAGCATATTTTTGTAACTCCGCCATTTTTTTTATCACCAGGCATTGCTGGAAATCTTTCCTACCCAGGTACATCGTATCCGGTGTAGTGGCTGCAAGTAATTTATCTACGATCATGCAAACGCCCTGAAAATGACCAGGCCTGTATTTCCCTTCCAGTATAGTTTCCAGGTAGCCGAGTTCGTAATGAACCGGTGCTTCCCCCGGCGGGTACATTTCCGTCACTGAAGGAAGAAACAGGATATCGCATCCTGCTTTTTCGCACTGATCAAGATCGCTTTCGGGGGTTTGCGGGTACAGTTTCAGGTCAGCGGGGTTATTGAACTGGGCCGGGTTTACAAAAATGCTGCAGATCGATATATCATTTTCCTCTTTTGATCTTCTGATCAGTGATACATGTCCTTCATGCAGGGCGCCCATCGTTGGTACGAAACCGATCCTGTTCCCGTTTTGCTTAAAAGCAGATAAAATTTCCTGCAGTTTACTTATTTTTTTTACAAATATCATCAGACGGTTTTACACGCTCAAACGCTTATAAACACTATATATCAATAATTATCGCTAATTTTGCAATCCCTTTAAAATACCATAACTGCAACAAATTGAGTACAACTATGACTACAAAGAAAAGGATTTTATTTATTGCGAATGAAATGTGTCCCTACCTGGAGATCACTTCATTTGCAGACACTATAAATAAGCTGGCTGTACTTTCCAATGACAATAATATGGAAGTAAGGTGCATTATGCCCCGTTTTGGTACGATCAACGAGCGCAGGCACCGTTTGCACGAGGTGGTAAGGTTGTCCGGTATAAATGTGTCCATCGGCGGGGATGATTATCCGCTGATCATCAAAGTAGCCTCTTTGCCCAATGCAAGATTGCAGATCTATTTCCTCGATAATGAAGATTTTTTCAAACGCAAACATATTTTTGCCGACGAAGCGGGTAAATTCTTTGAAGATAACGGCCTTCGTGCAGTACTCTTCTGCAAGGGCGCGCTGGAGACCGTGAAGAAATTCGGATGGCCTCCTGATATCATTCATTGCAGCGGCTGGATGACCGGCCTCATCCCTATGTTTATTCGTTCTGCTTACAAAAAAGAACCGGTGTTCAGTCATTGTAAAGTGGTGTACACGATCGGTCAGAATACCTTTAAGGAAAAGCTTGGTGCCGATTTCCTTAAGCTGGCCGCGATCAACGATAACGTTACCAAAAAAGAACTGGAACCTTTTAAAGATATCAACAACGTGGCCATGTTCCGTGGCGGTGCAACTTTTGCAGATGCCGTTACCTTCGGTACGGAAAAGCCGGATAAAAAACTGGTAGAAGAATTCAGTAAAGTGCGGGGAAAGAAACTGTTGAAGTATAATGCAGAGAGTGATTTAACAGACTATTTACAATTATATTCCGACCTTGCTAAATAATAAAAACTGACTGACTCCTTAAAAATTATTGTTTTGCAGAAAAGATTTCTCCCGGCCCTTTTTGTGGCTGCTTTTTTCTTAATTATCACCCATTTTGGTTGCACAAAAATAGACACGACTACCCTTGGTAGTGACCTGGTGTCTGTTGATAACGTAAACACTTTCGCAGATACCCTTGCCGTACTGGCTACACAGGGTATTATTAACGACAGCACCCTGGTGTTGAAAGCGGATAACCAGGTCATCGGAAATATTACCAATGATGCACTTTTCGGTACCACTAATGCTGCGATCTACGCACAGTTCAAACCTACGTTCTATCCTTTTTATTTTGGCAATGCAGGCGACAAGGTTTATCCTTCGCAAAGCCCGATGGCGGGATTTGATTCCGCGTTTGTATGTCTCTCATTCAAAGGCACCTGGGGAGATTCCTCTTCATCGGCACCGCAAACATTTGAAGTAAGGCAGATCAATGATGATCGTTTTCGGATAAACACGGACACGCTCCGTAAATTGGATTTTACCCCTCCTATGGTGAACGCGACATTATTGGGTTCAGCAATGATCACTCCGGCAATAGCGCGGCAAAAAGTAAAATTAGCAAGGGGAAGGGATTCTGTTGACAACCAGATCAGGATAAAACTTACCGGTGCAGGTCAGAGTTTTGCATCTCTTTTATATAACAGTCTTGATTCCACAACGGTCGGTCCGAATAACGGGTTCTACAGGGATTCCATTTTCAGAAAAATATTGCACGGTTTCGAGATCAAAGTTTCCGGGCCGGGTAGAACATTATACTATGTAAACCTGGCTGAAGCAAAATCAAGATTTGAATTTCATTATCATAAAGTGACCGCAGCAGGTGTAGCGGATACTGCCATACAGTCTTTCCAGTTTTATACAGCAGCAATCAGTAATGCGATAAGTGCATCTTCCGGTACGGATTACGTAAAAAGAAATTATACGGGTACGCCTTTACAGGCAGCGCTTACTTCTCCTGCTCCTTCAGATGTATTCCTCCAGACTTCCCCGGGTACCTTTGCAAATATTAAGATCCCCGGTCTTACGGGCTATCCAAACAGGATCGTTCATCGCGCCTATCTTATTATTGAGCAAACACCGGATAACCCGACCACTGACGGGATATACACGCCACCGCCATTCCTATATGCAGACCTAAAGGATACCGTGATCAGTTCACCGCAGCGCTACAAGCCGGTATATTTTGACCTTAGTACACAAGTAGCGTATAACCCTGATGCTACCGGTGCAAACCTGCTCTATCATCCGTTCCCGTTGACGAATGTGGATATCGCAAATTTCGGCGGCAGATTGTTGCAGCGTTACGAAGGGTCCAATACGCCTTTTGCGCGCTACGAGATCAATATAACGCGGTATGTGCAGCATATTGTAAGCAACGGTTTTTATAATTATGATCTCCGGTTATATGCACCTTACAGTTATTATTACCCGCAATATGTCGGGGCGCAATACGTGATACCATATTACAACCCGCTTGCATTCGGCAGGGTTCGGGTTGGAAGCGGGAATAATCCTAACCATAAAATGAGATTGGTGGTGGTGTACTCGAAAGTCTGAAAACGTCATTAAATATTTTTGAAAGCCCTTATTACAGTAAGGGCTTTATTTTTAATATTCCGACCCTTATCTTTGCACTCTTAAAAAAAAGAAATGCCTTATTTATTTACATCAGAATCCGTAAGTGAAGGACACCCGGATAAAGTGGCGGACCAGATCAGTGATGCACTTATCGATAATTTTTTAGCCTTTGATCCTACCAGTAAAGTAGCCTGCGAAACGCTGGTAACTACGGGCCAGGTGGTATTAGCGGGAGAAGTTAAGAGTAAGGCTTATCTCGATGTACAGGAAATTGCGCGCGGCGTGATCCGGAAGATAGGATATACAAAGAGCGAGTATATGTTCGAAGCAAATTCCTGCGGTATCTTATCTGCTATTCATGAGCAATCGGGTGATATCAACCAGGGGGTAGATAAAAAGAAAAAAGAAGATCAGGGGGCAGGTGACCAGGGAATGATGTTTGGGTATGCGACTAACGAAACGGAGAATTATATGCCGCTTGCATTGGCGCTCTCTCACGATATCTTAAAAGAACTTGCTGCCGTGCGCCGGGAAAATAAGCAGATCAAATATCTTCGCCCCGATGCGAAAAGCCAGGTAACCCTGGAGTACGATGACAACAACAAACCGGTAAGGATAGAAGCGATCGTGGTATCTACACAGCACGATGATTTCGCGGCGGATGAAGTGATGTTGGCGAAGATCAAAAAGGATATCATCAATATTGTGATCCCGCGTGTGAAAGCAAAGTATGCAAAATACGATCACCTGTTCAACAATAAAATCAAGTACCATATTAACCCCACGGGTAAATTCGTGATCGGCGGCCCTCACGGGGATACCGGTCTCACCGGCCGAAAGATCATTGTAGATACTTACGGCGGGAAAGGTGCCCACGGCGGCGGTGCATTCAGCGGTAAAGATCCCAGTAAAGTGGATCGCAGTGCAGCATATGCCACCAGGCATATCGCTAAGAATCTGGTAGCAGCTGGCCTTTGCGAAGAGGTGCTTGTACAGGTAAGTTATGCGATCGGTGTTGCTCAACCTACCAGCATCAACGTGGTAACCTACGGCACAGCAAAAGTAAAAATGACAGACGGGCAGATCGCTGAAAAAATAATGAGCATGAAATGTTTTGATATGCGTCCCTATTTCATCGAGCAGCGACTGAAATTGCGCACCCCGATCTACAGTGAAACTGCGGCATACGGGCATATGGGCCGTATCAATGAGACGGTGGAAAAAACATTTACATCGCCTTACGGTAAATCCTTTAAAATGAAAGTAGAGTTGTTTACCTGGGAAAAACTGGATGCTGTAAAAGAAGTGAAGAAGGTTTTCGGGTTGAAATAAAAATATGAATTACACGAATTAAGCGAATTACACGAATTAGAAATTCAAATGCCTCTGACGGTTCCGAAGCTTTCTGACTCATTTATATAATTTTGCCGCAGATTTATTCTGCGGCTTTTTTTGCCACCAATGCCACCAATGCCACGAATGGGCACGAATGAAAACCATAATTCGTGTAATTCGTGTAATTCGCTTAATTCGTGTAATCAATACCTAAATTTGCACCGTGAAAAATTTCAGACACCAGCACCAGCGTCCAAAGAAAAATACCCTTGTTATCGGCCGTGAAGCCATTATTAACGCCATGCAGGAAGGCCGGCAACTTGACCGAATTTATATGCAATCGAATGTTCACGGCGAAGTGATAGACCGCATCAGGACTCTTGCAACTGAATACCTTGTTCCTATTAATAAAGTACCGGTTGAAAAACTGGATAACTTCAATGTGAGCAACCACGAAGGTTGTATAGCGCAGATCTCAAAAATTCAATACCAGGACCTCCAGAATGTAATTTCCTTTATCACCGAAAGCGGTGAAGTGCCTCTGCTGCTTATCCTGGATGGTGTAACGGATATCCGGAATATCGGTGCCATTGCCAGGAGTGCGTATTGCTTCGGTGTACAGGCGATCGTCATTCCTGATAAGGGAGTAGGTTCCCTGAATGAAGATGCCATACTCACCTCGGCCGGGGCTTTGGAAAAGATCGCCGTGTGCCGCGTAACCAGCCTCATGAAAGCAGTGAATGACCTGCACCTGAACGGTATCAAAGTTTTCGCAAGCGATATGAGTGCAAAAGCAAGATCCTTCGACTGCAATTTTACAGAACCCTGTGCCATTGTTATGGGGGGAGAGGAAAAAGGCATCTACCCCGCACTCATGAAGGTCTGCGATGAAAAGTTTGCAATACCGATGCCCGGTGATTTTGATTCCCTGAATGTAAGCGTTGCCACCGGGATCATTTTGTATGAAGCGGTAAGGCAAAGAGGGTAAAGACGGTTACCCATATTTTATTTCCCGGGTTTAAGTAAATACGGTGTTAAGGATTTTTTTGCCAGCGCCCATTTTTTGATATCATTATCAATAATATATACATGCTTTTTCTTAGCGGCACCAATGATCGCTCCTGCGAGGCTGCCGCCAGCGGCTCCTACTAAAAATCCGGTTGCGGCCAGTTGTCCCGCTGTGTAATTAAAAGCATCGTGCAGAGTACCGCCTAAAGTTCCGTCATTCAAGTCCGGTTCTGCTGAAGCAGCCAATGCTATCGCCAACCCCACAGCGGATGCACCCCCGGCTATCAACATCGGGTGACCAACAGAATGTTTAAGTTTAATGTATTTCACTTCCTTAATCGCAATTTCAGTTTCGACCTTGTTTTTGACAAGGGAAAAAGAACTGTCGGTTATGCCCGCTAACCGCCCCGCGTATATCTTTTTGCCTTTACTGTCAAACACCCGCATAAACGTTCCTTTTTTCTGTGCCAAACAAGGTGCACACAGGATTAATATAATTATTACTGTTGTAAGAATTTTTTTCATGGTTGGTGGTTTAAAAGAATTTATAAATATTTTTTATCTGATTACATTGGCTTAGTCAGCGCACACGTTCAACTCCTTTTCCCTTTTGTTTGAAAATACATTGGTCCCCGATTATCTTTGAAGGCGGGGGGAGGATCATTTCCCCAAGGGTATTTTAAGACTGATACCGGTAACATTCTTTTCCCTGCCGTTCCGGAAGTAAGCAGTCTTTTGAGTAGTGGGCATCAACTGTGCCTTCCGTTTATTATTCCCCGAAGCTATAAATTGGGCGACGGAGGTAATCAGGGAGGCTACACCTAATCCTCCAAGAATCCCCGCCGTGCCCATACTTGTATTTCCCGGTGCTACGATGGCAATTGACCCGGCTGCTACGCCTAAAAAAATAAACCCTGCCGTTTTTTGTGCCCGGGCCTTCTTTAAATAATCCTGTGAAGTGATCGGTTTGTCAGGATTATTTACATCCTGTGCTGCTACGTTATTTTTGATCATTGATAGTAAAAGTAAAATGATGATGAACTTTTTCATGATGGTTTGTTTTTATTGTGATGCCTGTTTTGTGTAAAGGGTTTCGGTAATCCCTTTATTACGAATAAATTCTTTGCTATTTACCTAAGGGGATTGCCAGGGTTAGGCCCCTGATATTTTTTTCTGCCTGAAAGGGAATGTTGAACGATGTTTTTTGAGAGGATAGTAACAGTTTTGCTTTTCTCTTATTTACCAATGAGGCTATAAACCATCCTGATGCAGCTACCAGGCATACCCCGGTTATTACGGACAGGCCGTCGCCTTTGCCGACTTCCCCGTGATCACTCTCATTCAAATCCCATTTCCAGGACAGCAGATTTATAATTTCAGGAACGGCGGCTGCGAATAAAAAGCCACCCGCCATAAATGCCTGCCCCTTGCTTTTCTCCCGGAGTTCCTCAGGTGTTTTTCCTGAAGTATTGATTTTTATTTCCTGCTGTCCTATAGCATAAAATGAAGCTGTAATCAGGAAAACTGTGCAAATGATCAACTTTTTCATAATGGTTATTTTAGTGGTGATAGTTTATTTTCATTTTCAAAACTATACCGCTGCAGCGCCTTTTGCTAATTGATAAAAAGAAGGGTGATGTGAAAAACGGCATAAACTGCAACTCTGTTGAACCTTTGTGGTTTTTGCAACGGATTTTGCAATATTTCCCAATTGCACTAACTTTCTCTGCGAATAATACTAAACCTTAAGGCCTCTATAGTATTTTTTACCAAAACAAACTGCCATGGAATCACCGGGCGTACAGCAACATTTTTTTAACCATATTAAAGGCATACTGCCGGGGCATATTTCCATGGTAGATGATGTGGCTGAATTGTTGGATATCAGTATCGACAGTGCCTACAGGCGTATCCGCGGGGAAAAACCGATCAGCCTGGAAGAAATGGGCAAGCTATGCAGTCATTATAAAATATCATTGGACCAGTTCCTTCACCTTCCATCCGACAGCTTCCTTTTTTCGGGGAAGATCAAAACGGATTCCCCTGCTTCTTTTGAAGATTATCTTGAAAATGTATTGACCAATTTTACTTTCTTCAACAGTTTTAAGCATAAACATTTATCTGTGCTGATGAAGGATATACAGCCTTTTGTTCATTTCCAGATTCCGGAGTTGGCCAAATTCAAATTTTACTTTTGGATGAAATCCATTCTGCATTATGAGGATATGAAAACGGTAAAATTCTCTTTCCACGATCCGCGGTATGACCCCTTTAAGGATACAGGAAAAAAAATAATTGACCTGTATAACCGGATACCAATGACGGAGATCTGGAATGCCGAAAGTATCAACAGCACATTAAGGCAGATCAATTTTTATTATGAGTCCGGCTCGTTTGAAAACAAAGCTGACGCCGGGATATTATATTCAAAAGTTGAAGAACTGATCAATCACCTGGAAAGACAGGCAGAGCTGGGCGTGAAATTCAATATAGGTGAAGAACCCGGCAGCCATGCAGCGTCGTACCGGCTTTTTGTAAATGAACTCATACTGGGAGATAATACCTATTTGGCCGAACTCGACGGCAGCAGGCTTACCTTCCTTAATCACAGTGTACTTTATTTTGTGGCTACCAAGGACGAACGTTTTAATACCGCTATGTTTGAAAACCTGCAAAACCTGGTCAAAAAATCAACACAGATCAGTACGATCGGGGAAAAGGAACGCGTGAGATTCTTTAACCGCCTTCGTGAAGAGATCCACCATAAGCAGGCTGCGCTTAGTTAAGTCCTGCTTACCTTTGTGCCCGTTATGACCAATAAACCGGAGATCAGATTAATAGAATGCCCCCGCGATGCCATGCAGGGTTGGCCGCATTTTATTCCCACCGAAAAAAAGGCCGAATACCTCAATGCTTTGCTTAAAGTAGGTTTTGATACCCTGGACTTCGGGAGTTTCGTTTCCCCTGCTGCAATCCCTCAAATGGCAGATACCGCTGTGGTCCTTAACGGCTGGATAGGGGCAATTACCGAACAAAACTACTGTCCATTATTGCCAATCTCCGGGGAGCAGAACAGGCTGTAGGGTTTAATGCCATCGAACTGCTTGGATTTCCATTTTCGATCTCGGAAACCTTTCAGCAACGCAACACCAATTCTTCAGTTGAGGAATCATTAAAAAGGGTAGAAGCGATTCAAAACCTTTGTGCAAAGAACAATAAGGATCTGGTCGTTTATATTTCTATGGGCTTCGGCAATCCTTACGGCGATGATTACAACCTTGATATTGTAATGAAAAGAATGACGCAGATCGCAGCGCTCGGGATAAAGATCATTTCTGTTGCGGATACTGTGGGACTTGCTACACCGGGAGAAGTGCATACCCTAATGAAAGAAGTGATTCCCGCATTCCCGGCAATAGAGGTTGGCGTTCATCTCCATTCTTCGCCGGCCGAACGGGAAGAAAAAATTGAGGCGGCACTCTCTGCGGGATGCACAAGATTTGATGCTGCCATTAAAGGTATCGGGGGTTGCCCGATGGCGGGGAATGACCTGGTGGGAAATATGGATACTGAAGTCATGATCAATTATTTTGAAAAGAAAGGGTTTCAACTGAATATAGATAAAGAAGCATTGATTGCTTGTAGCAGACTCGCAACGGAAATATTTATTTGAATCGGAATGGATTCAAAGGGAGGAAAGAAATATTCAATATTAAATCTTACATATTAAATACCCTTTAATGCAGTTTCGCGCAGAACTTACTCCCAAACCATTTGCCGTAAAAATAAAGCATACCGATAGGCTTTTATTGGTGGGTTCCTGTTTTACAGAACAGATCGGTAAAAAGCTTGCTGCACATAGATTCCCTGTACTGGAAAATCCTAACGGTATTTTATTCAATCCCTTCAGTATTGCCAAATCTGTGATATCTTATGTAAATAAAAAAATGTACACTCCGGATGAATTATTCTGTAATAATGAATTGTGGGCAAGCCGGGAACATCATACACGATTCTCCGGCATCGATAGAGATTTAGTATTGAAAGGCATCAATGCTTCACAGGAAGCAGCCAATGAATTTATAAAAAATGCAGATTGGCTGTTGCTCACCCTCGGGTCCGCTTTTGTCTATGAATGGAAAGACATTTCTACTGACGGCAGTTATTAAAATGTAGCAGCTAATTGCCATAAGATCCCTACCGACAAATTCAACAGGCGCCTCCCTTCAGCGCAGGAGATCGAAATGATCCTGGAGAAAATGATCATGGCTGTGCGAAAAATAAACCCCGGGATCAGGTTCATTTTTACCATAAGTCCGGTGCGCCACCTACGGGAAGGCTTTATTGAGAACAACCGAAGCAAAGCGGCATTGATTCAGGCGGTTCATTCCATTACAGGCGAAAAGGAATGCTTTTATTTTCCCTCGTATGAATTGGTGATCGATGACCTCCGGGATTATCGTTTTTTTGCAGAGGACCTTGTACATCCCAATTACGCAGCAACAAATTATGTTTGGGAAAAGTTTGCTGAAGCGGTCATTGATGCACCTTCGCAACAGATCATGAAAGAAATAAATGAACTTAATGCAGCCATGGCGCATAAACCCTTCAACCCTTCCTCTGCAGAACATAAAAAATTTCTTGCAACGCATTTTAAAAAGGCCATGTTGCTCAAAGAAAAACACCCCCATATTGACCTTGATGAAGTTGTTTCCTTTTTTAAATAATAGCAGGAAGAGGTTCCGATGCAGCTGTCTTGTCTAAAATATCTTCCAGCAGCTCAACCGCAGAGTAGAGTTGCTCAAAATCTTCCGCAACATAATACACGGGTTGCAGTGCCGATTTATCAAAGGGTAGGTACAATATCTCATCCAGGTTGAATTTTTTTATTTCCGCTACATTATCATCCGCGATCCGGTTGGTTTCCCCGAAAGAAGAAATGATGCCCGCACCCAGGATCTTTGTATCACCGGCCTCTTTCACCAATCCGAATTCTATGGTATACCAATAAAAACGCTCGATGAGGTTTATGCAGGTTTCCGAATAGCTAAATTTTCTTCCGAGCCTGCCCACCCGGTGTACAAAAGAGGCGTAGGCCTCATCACAAAGAATCGGCAGGTGACCGAATACATCATGAAACATGTCAGGTTCTTCGAGGTAGTCCAGCTCTTCGGGCTTTCGCAACCAGGTGCTGGCCGCAAACTTTTTTTCTGCCAGCAGGTTCAGGAAATCCGCAGCGGGTATGAACCCTTTTACGATATGGATCTGCCAGCCTGTTCTTTGCAGCAGTGCATCAGAAAGTTCTTTAAGATCAGGAATGGCATGCTCATGAAAAATATCATTCAGCGATGCAGCATTGCTGTTGTGCAGCCGCGTCCCCTTTGATTGGAGGTTATTAGACTGCCTGCTGAATAATTGTTGCCAAACCCATTGGTGTTCTGTTGTGTAGAGATCGTATTGCTGTTCCATAAAAAAATTTATAAATAAAAAAGCCAGTCATCTGACCGGCTGAAAATATAGTTTGAACATACTATTATGATCCCGGTTGAGGTGGGTGGTAATAATAATATGTATAAAGGCATTTGTTCATTGAAAAACAAAGATAAGGGAAATACGGTAAACAAAGGGATGCCAACTTTTTAAAAGTTGGCATCCCTTTGTTTAGTATAAACCTAATGTATTCGGTCACCTCTTACCTCAGCACTGTCCATGAGTTCTCTTTCAAAAATTAACCACTCTTTCCATCTCTTCCGCACAGTTTCTTTTGGGATATAAAATTCCGCCAGGTTGATGAAAAGGGTATAGTGGCCCGCTTCGCTTTCCATGAACTTTCGGTAAAAGTTTCGCATGTATTCGTTTTCCAATCCTTCACTCAGCCTTTTAAATCGTTCACAGCTCCTGGCTTCGATCAATGCCATGATCAGCATTTCGTCGAGAAAATGTTCATCGCGGCTGCCGCCTTTAACGCGGAATTTTAAAAGCGCATTTACATACATATCCTTTCTTTGCCTGCCGAGTTGTAAGCCTCTTTTTTTCAGTTCCGCCATCACCATCCTAAAATGTCCCCATTCCTCCGTAACGATCGGACTGAGTTCGTCAACCAACCGTTCCTTCTCCGAATTCTTTTGGATCAATGTAATGCAGGTCGTCGCGGCTTTTTGTTCGCAATAAGCATGGTCGGTCAATATAGCCTCCAATTCCATTTCAGCAAGATCCACCCATCGAGGATCGGAGGGAAGTTGCAGCCCGAGGATATTTTTTACATCAGTATTCTCCATGTGCGCAAAGATAAACGGGATTCCTTATAACGTCAGTGGCCGGCAATACACGCAGGCTTTAAAAGGCTTTATAGAATTTATGTTTCAAAAAGATTTAATTTACACACACAATAACACTTATGAGAATCATACCATTCCTGGTGTCTGCAATATTTACCGCAGGACTCATTATCATTCTGAATACAAAATTGGTTGTCCCGGCACCGCTTGGCCCCCTGCTTTCGCCGCAGCACGGGTTATGGCAAAATGCAGAACCTGCTGATAAAGATTTTTCCGAAGATCTGCATTTTGCGGAGTTGAAAGGGAAGGCCTCCGTATATTTTGATGAAAGACTGGTGCCCCATGTTTTTGCGGAAGCGGAGAACGACGCGTATTTTATCCAAGGATACCTGCATGCAAAATTCCGTTTGTGGCAGATGGAACTCCAAACGCGTTTGGCTGCCGGCCGTATAAGTGAAGTGGTGGGCTCCGTAGCGCTGCAGCACGACCGTGAATTCCGTCGGCTCGGAATGGTATATGCAGCGGAGATCGCCTTAAAAGAAATGGAAAAAGATGCTGACGCAAAAGCCGGCTGCGATGCTTATACTTCGGGCGTTAATGCCTATATCAATTCGCTTACAGAAAGTACATTGCCGATAGAATATAAATTATTGGGCTATCAGCCGGAGCAGTGGAGCAACTTTAAGACTGCATTGTTTCTTAAGCTGATGAGCCATGATCTTGCGGGTCATGATTCGGATTTTGAAATGACCAATGCCAAATCTTTTTCAACCCGGCAGATTTTAATTTATTATTCCGCCTGGTAGATTCTTTGACCCTATCATCCCAAAAGGAACGATCTATCCTGAACCCGCTCTGAGACCGTTCCCCGGTAAGCAATGATTCCTTAGCTACAGCAGCAGGAATAGTTTCCGCAGAAGAATCCGAAAAGCCAAACCCGGCAAACGGAAGTAATAACTGGGCAGTAAGCGGCAGCAAAACGAAAAGCGGTGCCCCTATACTTTGTAACGACCCCCACCTCGGATTGAACCTTCCTTCCATCTGGTATGAAATGCAGATCTCCACGCCGGCGTTTAATGCCTACGGGGTGAGTTTCCCGGGTTCCCCGGGGATCATCATTGGCTTCAACGACAGCTGTGCATTTGGTTTTACCAACGGAGGGCGTGATGTGCGTGATTATTATGAGATACAATTCAAAGATGATACGCGGAAAGAATATCGTTTTAATAATGAATGGAAGCAAACGGATTTTCGCATAGAAGATATTAAGATCGCCGGGAAACCGGGTATACTTGACACGGTTGCCTATACAGTTTTTGGCCCCGTGATGTATGATAAAAACTTCAACGGCGGCAGGCAGACCAACGAAAAGAATTATGCAGTACGATGGAAAGCACACGATCCGAGCAATGAGTTGCTGATCTTTAAATTACTCAACCACGCGAAAAATTATTCAGATTATTCTGCTGCTGTTACCAACCTGCATACTCCCGGCCAGAATGCGGTCTTTGCCACTAAGAGCGGAGATATAGCTATCCGCACACAGGGAGACTGGCCGGCAAAATGGAAGGGACAGGGAGATTATGTGATGCCGGGAACAGACAGCGCATATATGTGGCAGGGTATGATACCGCAGAATGAGGTCCCTTTTCAATATAACCCCGAAAGAGGATTCGTGAGCAGTGCTAATCAGAAGCCGGCAGATTCCACTTATCCGTATTACCTCGGTAGGGAGTACCCTGTGGCCAGGGGTTTCCTGATCAATAAACGACTGGCGGCAATGCAGCAGATCACCCCGCAGGATATGATGGCTTTGCAAACAGACAACTATAATATCTATGCTGCGGAGATCGTCCCGAAATTATTGAAGGGAATAAATGTGCAGGAACTGAACAGTGCGGAGACGAATTATTTTTCCATGTTGAGCAATTGGAATTTCAGGAATGATGTGGATTCAAAAGGAGCCACGGTGTATGATCAACTGTTTAAATTGTTCCGTTCCGCGGTGTATGAAGATGAATTTGAAAAAGCGCCCAAGCCCATACAATTCCCTTTTGAAACCACGCTCTTAGAAGCCACCCTGCGGGACAGTGTTTATAAATTCTTTGACGATATCCGTACACCGAATCCCGAATCATTCGGAGATATAGTTACAAGGTCTTTAAAGGGAGCAGTTTTATCCCTGCAACAATTGGAGAAGGACGGTAAATTGGAATGGGGGAAATTTAAGGACACACATATCAATCATCTCCTGAAACTTGCACCGTTCAGCCGGCTGCATTTACCTATCGGCGGCGGCGCGAACATGATCAATGCCACGAAAGAAGATCATGGCCCGAGTTGGCGCATGGTGATCAGCCTTACACAACAAACGGAAGCATACGGGGTGTATCCCGGCGGGCAAAGCGGAAACCCCGGCAGCCGCTTCTATGATAATTTTATCGACCAATGGGCGGCCGGCAAATATTATTCCCTTTGGATGATGACGAAAGCGGAAGCAAAGGACAGCCGCGTAAAATGGACGATGAATTTTTCCAATTAATCATATCATTTATATTTTTATCATGAAGTTTTTTATTTCGCTTATCCTGATCGCTGCATTAAGTTTTGCCGCCTGCCTGTATTTACCCTGGTGGATCATAGCCGTTGCGGGTTTCCTCGTAGCGGTTGCAATACCGCAGGGTGCGGGATGGTCGTTCCTTAGCGGTTTTCTTGCTGTCTTTATATTATGGGCCGGTATGAGTTTTTGGATCAGCTCAGCAAACGATCACCTGCTCGCGCATAAAATTTCACCCCTTATAATAAAGATTGATAACCCTGTTTTACTGATTCTTGCCACAGGTCTTATCGGGGGATTGGTAGCGGGACTTGGAGCGCTGACCGGTAGTTTTGTAAGACGTCGGCGGAAAGTTGAAAGCCAATCCCGGCTTTGATATGTTTCGATTTGTTGATGCCTGTACATAAAGAAATTTTGCAACATTGACTTTATATATTCTGTAACAATTTTGCCGGTAATTTCGTTCCACCATACATATTTATGAGATTATATATACTCGCGGCTTTACTTCTATTTAGCCGGATGGCTTCAGCACAAAAAATTTACGGTACCGTTTTTAATGCACAGGGCGATCTTTTGCCTTATTCCTCCATCACCGTTAAAGGAACAACCAAGGGAACCAGTGCAAATGATAAAGCAAATTATTCCCTGAATATTGCGCCGGGAACTTATACTGTTATTTGTCAACACCTCGGGTACGGCAGCGCTGAAAAGACGGTAACGGTAACGGATCGTACGGAACTGAGTTTTGTACTTCCCGAACAAAAGCTGGTTCTCGAAACCGTAGTGATACAAAACGGGGGAGAGGACCCGGCTTATGAGATCATACGCACAGCGATCCGGAAAAGAAATTATTTCGGGAAACAAGTGGCGGGTTTCACCTGCAATATTTACGGGAAAGATCTGATCAAATTAAATAATCTGCCCAAAAAAATATTCGGTCAAAAGATTCCCGAATCCGATAGGAAAGAGATGGGGTTGGATTCAACGGGGCAGGGGATCGTATATTTATCGGAATCAGTTTCAAAAGTAAGTGTACAGGCTCCCGATAAATTTAAAATGGAAGTGATCAGCAGCCGGGTGAGCGGCAGCGACGGGTTTGGATTTAATTTTCCCGCTTTCATCAGCCTGTATAACAATAATGTAAAAGTGTTTTCGGAAAAATTCAACCCGCGCGGTTTTATTTCTCCCATAGCCGACGGTGCTATCGGGTTTTATAAATTTAAATTACTCGGAACTTTTTTTGAGAACGGTCGCGAGATCAACAGTATTCGCGTAACCCCGCGAAGAAAATATGAACCCCTGTTCTCCGGAACCATAAATATCTGCGAGGACGATAGGAGCATTCACAGTTTCGATCTGAGTCTTACAAAATCCGCCCAGCTGGAGATCATGGATACACTGCGTATCGTACAGTTGCATGTACCGGTAGATAAAGAGATCCGCCGCGTAAAAAACCAACTCCTGCATTTTAATTTCAAACAATTCGGCATTGATGCCGTCGGTAATTTTCTCACGGTGTATTCGGATTATGCGATCAACCCGGTCTTTCCGAAAAAATATTTCGATAATGTGATCATTAAATATGATACGGGTGTAAATAAAAAGACCACCGCCTATTGGGATAGTACAAGAGCCGTGCCTTTGGAGAAAGAAGAGGAGATGGATTACCGGAAAAAAGACAGCACTTTTAAAACAGAAAAAGATTCGTTGAACAGTAAGCGGTCCATAGATTCTGTGAATAAACGCCAGCCGAAAGTGAAACCTTTCGACCTGATCACGAAGGGTATCCGCCGAACACACCTCACCAAAACCCATAGCTATTCATTCGGAATAGACGCTTTATTGTTTAATTCGGAATACAATCCTGCAGAAGGAGCGGTAATAAATTTTCGTCCGTATTTCAGCAATTTCGGCAGAAGGAGCCGTACGGGTTTTCGGCTTGAAACCAATTTCCGCTATGGCTTTAATAATAAGCACTTCAATCCCTCGGCAACGCTCACATTCAGCAGCCGTACAGAGGACAGCTCCCGGAAGATACGGCGCTATGCACTGGCCTTCAGCGGTGGTAAACGCGTTAGTTGGTTCAATAAGGAAGGAGCGATCACGCCGCTAACAAATACGATCAGCACCTTGTTTTTCGGTAAGAACTATCTTAAGACCTATGAGAATTATTTCGGAAGCATTGCCTGGAATAAGCGTTACGAAAACGGCCTGCGCCTAACGCTTTCAACATTATATGAGGACAGGATACCCCTGGATAACACGAGCAATTTTACGATCTTTAAAAAGGACAGTGTTTTTATCACACCGAATTACCCTGTAGAAAAGATGAATGCTCAATTCAGTCCGCACCGGGCATTTATTGCCGGCGTGACCGTAAGCTTCAGACCAGGGCAACGTTATATCCAATTCCCGCGATTCAAAATGTCTGTAGGCTCCAATTACCCCACGTTTACTTTAAGTTATATTAAAGGGATCAGCGGAATTTTCGGCAGTGATGTGAATTTCGATAAATGGCGCTTCAGCGTGAACGATGATAAGAACCTGAAGCTGGCGGGGACTTTAAAATACAAATTTGGTATCGGTGGGTTTTTGAGCCGCAAGGCCGTCTTCATACAGGATTTCCAACATTTCAACGGCAACAGAACTGCCGCTGCCAGTGAGTATGTAAATAGTTTTCAATTGGCCTCCTATTTTGCCAACAGCACAGTGGCTTCCTTTTATTCCATAGGCCATCTCGAGCACCATTTCAACGGGCTCCTCACCAATAAGATCCCGCTGTTCCGAAAATTGAACTGGAACTTTGTTGCGGGGAGTAATGCATTTTACGTCAATAAAGACAACCACTATGTAGAATTGTTTGCAGGCTTGGAGAATATCCTCAAAATCTTCCGGGTAGATGCCGTGGTTAGCTATGATAATACCGACCGTACTTTTTCCGGTATCCGGATAGGAGCAGGCGGTCTGTTGGGCAGCAGCATACGAAGAAACAGCGGTGGTGGTACAAGTGTGTCGATAGGGTTTTAGAACACCTCACCCTCGATCCCTCACCCTCGATCCCTCTCTACGGGTGGAGAGGGATCGAGGGTGAGGTGCAGGGTGGATCCGGCTAATGTCTTCATTGCCCGGCGAAATATTTTCCAAAAGCGTACCATAAGAAAAGTTACAATTGACCTGTTTCCTACGGGCACCCGATTCTCATTATTTCAGATGCCCTACATGTGCTTATTTTATTAAACTCAACGATAAATGTGTTGCAAGCAGGAAACCATTATTGTATTGGAACACCGATTTATCATTTACCCTTTTACCCTGTTGTAAGATCTGGTTCAGGTACCCGGCTTCAATTTTGATATTTTGATTCACTTTGTAATTAAGCAAAATTGATAGACGGTTTTGGTCAAAAACATTTGCGCCGATATTTTTACCCCAACCGATAAATACTTCATCCATAAGCGCAACGCCCCATATATTTTTTCCATCCTTCTTTTTTGTTATAGGCATTTCTGCTCTTACCCTGTATCTCATCCTGTTCATATACACCCAATGAATAGTTTTATTATTGTTTTGATTTAATATCTTACCGACAAACCGTTGTTCAATTGTAAACCGGTGTGATAATGCGACGATATCCGCTTGGTTGTTTAAAGCCAGTTGCTCGTAAATACGGTGCTCAGGAAATGCAGTAGCAACCGGGTAATCCCCATAAGGGAATGTCTCAGCGAAGGCATAGCCGGCATTAAGACTAATATCTTTACGTAGGGCGTAATTGATCCCGGTTCGAAATAAACCCTGTTGCGGTTTTTTTATCCCGTAAACCCTGCGCCATTGGTATTCTGTATGTGTAGCAACTTTCGGCTTTATTCTGAATGTGCCGGTATAAACAAACCATCCGATAGCATTATTGTCGGTAAGCCGTTGTTCCTGTGAGAATGAAGGCGCGGCAAACGTCATAAATATCAGTGCCAAAACAAAAAATCTGCATGTTTTCAATATCACCATATTATTATAAAACATTTTTTGGGTAATTTATCTTCCCCCTTTTTATAATGTTCATGTATTTCCACAGGTTTATCATTTCTGTGCATCCGCATTTGAAAAATGTTCACCGGCATTGAAAATGCCATTAAAAAATAAAAGTATCCTTTGGCCGGGATGGATATTAAAATTACGTTGTCTTTCCGGGTATAACTTATAAAGCTATCAACGTTAAAAGCGAAACAATAATTTCATATTCAATGATCAGGTTTTTATTTTTCTGATGTTAAGTTGATCGCACATGATGCATTAATTAACCGTTTACACAATAGTTTTTATCGGGCTTATCTTATGATCAGCGTATCATCATAAAAAGCTACAGCGCCTGTGGCAATGTCATGTGTGCCTCCCACGATTCCAATTACACCTGACTCTATCATTTCTTTTAATATCGGGCTACGTTCCATAATAGCGTGTACCGTTCTTTTTACATTAATACTTGCCACTTTTTCCACAAAATCGTCGTTGCCGGAATTCCGATTTTCAGCCACTGTTTTTTCATCATACACCGCAGGTTGAATTTTACTTAGCAGTGCTGTTAGGTTACCCATTTCTACATGGTCGCAGGCACCCTTTACTGCCCCGCATTTTGTATGGCCGAGCACCACAATAATTTTGGCCCCGGCCACTTTGCAGCCAAACTCCATACTTCCCAGGATATCTTCATTAATGATATTCCCGGCGATCCGGATACTGAACACATCCCCGAGGCCCTGGTCAAAGATCAATTCGGCTGATGTACGGGAATCAATGCAGCTCAGAATAACTGCAAAAGGATGTTGACCGTCGGATGTGTCGTTTGCCTGTTGTAAAAGATTCCGGTTTGCTTTCAGGTTATTTATAAACCTGTCATTTCCCTTTTTTAAAATGTCCAGCGCCATTGTTGGCGTAATGGAGTCCTGCAATTCTTTCGTTAATGTTTTCATTTTATTTTGTTTTAGTGATTATAAATAAGACGGTGCTTTAAAATTTATTCTATCAACGGTAATGTTCTTTGTTTTCGCATTAACCTCATAGCCCTGTAATAATTCTAATATATCATAGGCGACATATTTTGAATTGGAAAAATCAATGATCACTTTTGAATTTGCCGGAATTTCATCAAGCTCTTTTATTACATTGGCTTTATTGAAAAATGAAACCTCCTCCGCTAAAACAAGGTGGTAGGTTTGAATACCGTCTTCTGTTGTAATAATTTCTTTTATGTGGTGTGAATTGCGGTAGCTGTGAAGCAGTGCATAAAAACCACCCACTATTAATCCTGCCGTAATGCCTTTTAATAAGTCGGTCAATAAAATAGCAATGATCGTAACCAGGAAAGGCACAAATTGCTCCCGGCCTAATTTATACATCTGCTTAAATAAAACAGGTTTGGCTAATTTATAGCCCACCATGATTAAGATGGCGGCTAAGCTGGCAAGCGGGATCATATTCAGCAAACCGGCAATCGTGACAGCACTGATTAATAAGAACACACCATGAAGTATAGCGGACATTTTTGTTTTACCGCCAAATGAAATGTTTGCAGTACTGCGGACGATTACCTGTGTAACGGGCAAACCGCCAATCAGGCCGGAAATTATATTTCCGAGGCCCTGGGCCTTCAACTCCCTGTTTGTAGGTGTAACTCTTTTTTGGGGGTCCATTTTGTCTGTAGCTTCAACGCATAGTAATGTTTCCAAACTTGCCACGATGGCTAACACAACCGCTACTTCCCAAACTTTAAGATTTGTGATCGCAGAAAAATCAGGAAAAGTAAAAAAACTAAAAAACTCCGTCAGGTTATTTGCTACCGGCAGTCTTACTACCTGATCCTCTGCCAAACTGAAATTCAAAGTGCCGGTTTGAAACAGGTAATTCATGACAATACCCAAAATAACCACTACTATCGGCCCTTGGATTACCCGGAAGATGCGGTGCTTTTTCGTTAGCACTTTGTCCCAAAGTATGAGGATGGCAATGGATATGGCAGCGATCAATATTGCGCCGGCAGTTATAACCTCAAATGCTTTTGTAATGGATGATAACGTGGTTCCTCCGTCGCTTTGAACGTAGGAAAGGTCTCCCTCTGCATCTTTATCATATCCTAATGCATGTGGTATTTGTTTTAAAATGATCAGCAGGCCGATACCGGTCAGCATCCCTTTGATCACAGAAGAAGGAAAGAAGTAGGCAATAAAACCTGCCTTGGCAAAACCCATAATAAGCTGTAAGATCCCTGCCAGCACAACAGCTAATAAAAATGCAGTCCAGGAACCCAGTGCTGCGATTGAGGTTAATACTATCACGGCTAACCCGGCAGCAGGACCGCTGACCCCTAATGGTGAACCGCTGGCCATACCTACTACAATGCCGCCGACAATTCCGGCTATGATACCCGCAAACAGGGGTGCCCCGGATGCTAAAGCAATTCCAAGACATAACGGAACTGCCACAAAAAAGACGACAATACCTGCAGGCAGGTCGCTTTTCAATTCTCTGAACATATTTTTCACTTGCATAACAGTTGTTTTTTGAGTTACAGGGGCGAAAATAGTAATTTTATTCTAAATGATAGTATTACTATCTCATAGAATTGTAAAACTTTCAATTATTTTTGTATTCTACATTACATTTTGAGCTAATTTTACCGCTTCGGTAAATCACAAACAGTTACAGATAACAACCTCCCGAATGGAATTACAGTTACAGATAAAAATGAATGAAAAGTTGTTTCTCCGAAACCCCGAACTCTCCGAATTGGGAAAAAAAATCATTCTGCACAGTATTCAATTGATATATAAAAGCGGATTTGAATCATTTACTTTTAAAAAACTGGCGGAGTATATCGGCACAACAGAAGCAGGTATTTACCGATATTTTGAAAATAAGCACCGGTTGCTGATATATATTGCAGCATGGTACTGGAGTTGGTTAGAGTATCGCATCAGCTTCCACACAAATAATATAAAAGATCCTTTAAGAAAACTTAAAAATATAATTCATTTACTTGCCACACCGGTGGAGGATGATATCAAAACCGGCCATGTTAATGAAAATATACTTCATGAGATCATCATTGCTGAAGGCTCAAAAGTTTATTTAACCAGGCATGTATCAGAGGATAACAGTGACCAACTTTTTAAACCCTATAAAGACCTTTGCGCTAAGATCGGGCAGGTCATACTCGAGTGTAATCCAAAATATAAATACCCAAAATCACTGGCAAGTACTATTATTGAAATGGCGCATTTTCAGAATTTTTTTATGCATCACCTGCCTGCGCTGACTGATTTTGGTAAACATAAAGATGAGAAGAAGATCGTTGCTTTCCTGGAAGATCTTGTGTTCAGCAGTATAAAAAAAGGGTAGTGGGTTGGCACCTCACCCTCTTTCCCTCTCCACGGGTGGAGGGATGACGCAGGGATCGGAGCGGTGTGGACCTCACCCTCTTTCCCTCTCCACAAGTGGAGAGGGAGGACGCCGGGATCGGAGCGGAGTAGGCTTTTCAATTATCAATTATCCATTACTTCATTTTCCATTATTAATTATTATTTATTCCCTATTATTTTATCTTCGTGCCCATGTCCGTTTTACACAACCGCCACAACCAGGCAGAGCTGAAGCAATTGCTTCTCCGGGAGACCGAGCCCCGCATCACTGTTTCTTTTTACCGCTATTTTTTTATTGAGGATCCTGTTTCCTTTCGCAATGACCTGTATAAAAAACTGGATGCGCTAAAAGTGTTCGGTCGTATTTACATCGCACATGAGGGAATTAATGCACAGTTAAGTTTTCCGCAAAGCCATGAAAAGGAATTTACGGGAGCATTGGAAAATACAGAAGGGCTGGCCGGCCTGCGGATCAATACTGCCGTGCAGCATGAAGGAGCTGAAAATTCACGTCCCGGCGGAGGCAAAAGTTTTTGGGTCCTCAAAATAAAAGTAAGGGATAAGATCGTAGCTGACGGTATAGCGGATCCGGCATTCAGTATGGAGAAAAAAGGACGGTATGTGAACGCCGAAGAATTTAATGCGCTCAGCAATGATGCCGATACGATCATTGTAGATATGCGCAATCATTATGAATATGAAGTGGGGCATTTTGAGAATGCCATTGAAATACCAAGTGATACTTTTCGTGAACAACTTCCGTTGGCGGCCGATATGCTAAAGGACGGAAAAGAAAAAAATATCATCATGTACTGCACCGGCGGTATCCGTTGCGAAAAAGCAAGTGCCTTTATGCTGCACAACGGTTTTAAGAATGTATTTCACCTCGAAGGCGGTATTATCAACTACGCTAATATCGTGAAGCAACAGGATCTGCCGAATAAATTCCGCGGGAAGAATTTTGTTTTTGACGACAGGCTGGGGGAGCGCATCACAGAGGAAGTGATCGCCAAATGCCATCAATGCGGCGAACCTGCCGATACCCATACCAATTGCCTGAATGACGGTTGTCACCTCTTGTTCATTCAATGTGAAAAATGCGCAAAGACATTTTCCGGCTGCTGCAGCACGGCCTGCAAAACAACGGCCTCCTTACCGCAGGAAGAACAGGCTGTATTGAGAAAAGGAATGGATAAAGGGAATATGGTTTTTAATAAATCGCGGCAGAGGATGCCGGATATTAGGAAAAAATAAAAAACCTTTTGCAATTACAAAAGGTTTTTTAATCAGAGAAATCCGCCGAACTCTCCTTCAGGTAATGAAAAATCAGATTTCTTTTTTACCGCAGATTGTAATTTACCTTCTGCAGTTTTAAGATCTGATGAGATCCTGTCGGAAAATTGCCGGGCTATATTCTCCAATGTAGCGTTTCCTGCCGGCTTTTCTTCTCCATCGTCCTCCTCCGGTTCTAAAGCTGCTTCAGCTTTCAGGACGATGGCTACCAAGCCACCGATGACTGCACCGGCTAATATGGCGAGTACAATGTTAGACTTGCTCATGGATTAAGCTGTTTATTTCGTTAGAATTTAAACAGGCCTGTTTCCTGAAATAACCCTGAACAACACGGCAATAATTGCAATTACCAATAAGATGTGAATGATACCCCCTGTATAAAATCCCCCAAAATAGGAAATGGCCCAGATGATAACAAGGATGACAGCAATGGTGTACAGTAAACCGGACATGATGATTAATTTAGGTTAGAAAAAAGGTTTTATTAAATACGTTTTTCTCATTTCAAAATATATGCCGGTAGTTTTTAATCCTTGTGTTTCAGGTTAAAATAATCTTCCTTCATTCCGGGCTTACACGGGTATTGCGGGGATAATTTGTTTAAAGCCACCGTAATCCGTTGGTACACTTCATTATCGGGATAGGCTTCGCCGATAAATAGTTGCCCCGTTATTTGCTCATAGAGTTCAATATATCGGGTACTCACTGACTCCGTAATCTCATCCGTCATTTCCGGCACAACCTGGCCCTCTTTCCCCATAAAATTGTTTTCGATCAGCCATTCCCGCACAAATTCTTTGCTTAGCTGTTTTTGTTTTTCATTTTTATCAAGGCGTTCAACGAAACCATCCGCATAAAAATAACGGGAAGAATCGGGCGTGTGTATTTCATCCATGAGGTAGATCACCTCACCTATTTTACCGAATTCATATTTTGTATCCGCTAAGATCAGTCCCCTTTCCCCGGCAAGTTCTTTTCCCCGTTCAAATAACTGTAAGGCATATTTTTCCAGGATAGTCCAATCATATTCCGAAGCAAGGCCCCTTGCAATGATCTCCGCTTTGCTGATATCTTCGTCGTGGCCTTCATGCGCTTTGGTAGAAGGGGTGATGATCGGCTGCGGAAAAAAATCATTCTCCTTTAAACCATCGGGCAATTCCACACCGCATAACGTTCGCCCCCCCGCAGCATAAGTCCGCCAGGCGTGGCCCGTGAGGTTTCCCCTCACGACCATTTCTATTTGAATAGGAATGCATTTTTTGCCGAGCGATACAGCCGGTGCCGGCACATCCAACAGCCAGTTCGGGCAGATATCGCGGCATTTATTCAAC
>JBBJLU010000077.1:0-11259 GCA_037719665.1 Ferruginibacter sp. | reverse complement strand
AACATTAAACATTAAAGTCATGAAAAAAGTACAGTTATTTCTTTTGATGCTCACTGTTCTGCCTTTTACAACCGTTTTTGCGCAGGACCAGGAACAACGGATCCAGACATCCTACATCCTTGCTTTCAACAAGCAAGCTACAGGAGGCGAAGTGAATTATTGGAAGACCCAAGGCAATCTCAGTGTTGCGCAGCTTCTCGAAAGACACAAACAATACATTGCGGGCAACCGTGATCTGTGGGACGGTGTTTTAAGGGTTTCTTATACAGATGCTTTCGGAAGAGCGATCAAAGACGGTGAATATAATTTTCATATCAAATATCCGCGGACCTATGTAGAAATGATGAGTGCACATATGGTGTATCTCAATCAAAATCCATCATTGTATGATGAAGTGATCAGGGAATCTTACCGCGCGGTTTTTGGGAGAAATCCCGCCGACGGTGAACTGAATTATTGGAAAGGACAACAGAAAGTCGCCTGGATATGGTTGTTCCGCGCTCATAAGGAATATGCCGCAAGCAACAGACGTAATACAGCTTCCATGAGCGGGGTTAAATTTATCCCTGTATCTGCTTCGGTCATGTCGGAAACGAGAAGAGCCGTTTCGAACCTCGTAGGAAATGACGGTGCTTCGTTGATCGGAAATGACGGAGGTTCGATGGTGGCAGCCGGTGCCGGAAACCTTATCGGAATGGACGGTAGTACCATGGTTGCAGCAGGCGCGGGGAATTAACCGGCAGGAAGCAAACATCGGCGGTAATTTGAAGAAAGAAATATTTTGCCTGTACCGCGACGGCTTTGAAGGATGGAAATAAGGCACATATGAGCAATAACACCGAAAAGGATCACTTAAATAATAACTATAACAACTTTAATAATCATCAACTAAAAGCCAACGAATGAGAAAACTGAAAATTTATTTTATCACATTGATCGGGATATTATGCATTTCCCCTGTTTTTGCGCAATTATCCGCTGATCAAAAGGTACAACGCATCAAGGCTTCTTATGCTATTGTAAGCGGACGCGAACCGGCTGCCGGTGAAGTGGAGCATTGGAAAAAGCAGGCTGACCTTACCGTTCAGCAATTGGTGGGCTACCATACCCAATATGCTTCGAAAGAACCAAGTTTTAAAAGAGACCTGATCACCGGTCCTACAGGCATGCACTCGGAAGACCACCTTCAGAAGGAGAGATCGCTTATTGGTCCAAAGGCAGCGATACCTATGACGGCTTAATGAAAAATCATATCAGTTGGTTAAGGGGAAACCCCGGTGAATATGAAAAAGTCATCAAAGCCTCCTACGTAAATTCATCCATTCGAAGAGAACCAAATTTGGCGGAAATAGATTTTTGGAAAAAACAGAATATTTACTCTTATGCTGTCTTGGTTCAGTGCCACAACGATTATGTAAGCCGCAACAAAGGTGGAAGTTTTAATACGATCTCTTCGACGGTATCTTCAGTAATGAATGCGGTACAGATAAGTGCGCCGGTAGCCATGGAGATCCAAAACCTTCTTGGGCTTGTAGGGGGAACCGAAGTTTTAGCGCAGGGTGCAACGGGGATAAAGTCTATGTTGGGGCCGTTATTACCTTTTTTCAACCTGTAATTTTTTTTTTTACAATAGTTACCAAACTAACTGCGGGTAATAAAAACTGCGAACCCTTCGGGATGTTCGCAGTTTTTTTTGCCGTTCAATAACCCACAGCGGAATGTATTTATTCAGGGTTCAGCACCGCAAGGATATAATTATCCGTTCTCAGGTATTTTTGTGCTGCCTGCTGCATGTCTTTTACCGTTAAACCCTGTACTTTTTTCTTATACCCTTTGATCCACATCGGGTCTGTTTTTTCGATAAAGGAAGTACTCAGGATATTCAACCAATGTTCATTGTCCTTTAGTGCCTCTTCGTTTTGCAGCAATAAATTCTTTTTTACTTTATCCAGGTCCTTTTGCGTTACTCCCATCTCCCGCGCAGAGCGGATGATCGCCAAAAAAGCATCTGCAACTTTTTCGATGTTTTCCGGGGCGGTCGGTAACCGCGCACTGATCGTATAGTGATTATACGGACGATTTACTATTGCTCCGAACATCGCCCCGCCGTAGATCAGGCTAAGTTCCTCCCTCAGTTTTTCATTGATCTTTATATTAATCGTTTCATTCAATGCCTGTAATTTCAATTGTTCCTCATTGGTGAACGGCGCTTCACCGGTAAATGTAAAACTCACCATGCTTTGTTTTGCCGCACCTTTATTGATGGTAAAATTCAAAACGCCTTTTGCCGGCCTCATCCCTTCATCTTTGAAACTGACCTCTTTCGGCGTTCCCGGAAGGCTGCCCAAATACGTTGCCAATAAAGGTTTTATCTTCTCCGGATCGATATTGCCTACAAAGGTGAAGTGCATGCCGTAAGCATTGTTAAACACGCCTTTGTAGATCGCATTTACCCGCGCAAGGCTGATCTTGTCAAAGTCTGCGGGCTTGGCAAACATCGTGGCCCATGGATGATTATTAAATTGGAATTTTGTAAGGGTATCCATAAAATAATTCCCGGGGTTATCCATGAGGTTTTTTAAAAATCCTTTCTGTGTATTTATATAAGTTGTAAACAGTTTTTCATCCGAACGCGGACTTGTAAAATACAGGTTTACCAACTGCAGCATAGTTTCCAGGTCATTCACGCGGCTGTTCCCTTCGATACCTTCATCATATTCATTCATATAGGGCTGCACTCTTAGTGGTTTGCCGGCCAGGAATTTCCGGAGGTCAACAGGGGTGAGGTCCTTTACACCCATCTGTTGTATAATGTTAGTTGCATTTTCCGCATTTTGTTTATCAGCAAGGCTGTATTTACGGTGGCCGCCCCATCTCCAGGCATCCATTTTTATCTCGTCGTTCTTAAAATCAGTGGGACGAAGCGTTACGGTAATGCCGTTGCGGAAGGTAAGGTCTGTGGTACCCAGGGCACTGTTCTTTTTCTGCGCGGTTATTTTCCCCGGAGACGGCTTTTGGGACATGAGGGAAGAAGCAACGGTTGATTCTCCGTAGGCCTTTACCGGTATGCGGTATGCGGCCGTTACTGCATTCATCAAACCGGTATTATCCGGCAATTCGGCCCGGTTCTTTTCCGGTGCCAGCAATAAGGCAAATTTACCCTGCGCAGATGCAGTTCTTTTCGCAACTGCATTTACTTCATTCAGCGAGATCCCGGGGAGGATCTGTTTTAAAAAGGCATACCGGTTAGCTATACCCGGCATAGGAGCACCGGTAAGGTAATTATTAATATACTCCTGTACCAATGTTGCAGAAACTGTTTTGTCTTTATCATTGAATGCTTTTTCCGATTGAGTGAGTAATGTCGTTTTTCCCCTTTCCAATTCAGTAGTGAGAAAGCCGAATTGCCTTACACTTTCTGTAGTTGCTACCAACGCTTCCATAGCAACACTTACCGGTTTATCATTAAGAGCAGCCCCTAAACTGAAAACACGATAGCCTCTCATAAATGGCCCGAATCCCGCACTCCCGAATAAAAACGGCGGGTCGGGCTGTTGGGCGAGTTCGGAAAGCCGCTGGTTGATCAGCGTATTGAATAAATTTTCTACGATCGTCTCCCTGTATTCACCCCATGTCGTGATCGGTGTGGTTTTTACCAAGAGGTTATTAACCTGCAGTAATTTGAGTGTTTGCTCTTTATCCGTGACCACCATTCCCATGTCCGCTTTTCTTTCGGCCATAGGTATGATCGAAGGTCTTGCTGTTTCAGCAGCCGGGTTGGTGAAATGGCTGAAATGTTTTTTAATTTGCGCCAGTGCCGCCTGCGGATCCATATCGCCCACTACGATCACGGCCTGCAGATTGGGGCGGTACCAGGTTTTATAAAAGCGCGTAAGCGTTTCCGCCTTAAAATTTTGGAGGATATCTTCTTTACCTATCGGGAGGCGCGAGGCATAGGGAGATCCGTTGAACAATTCCGGGTAATATTGTTTGCCCATGCGTTCATTGGCACTTTTTCTCAGGCTTGCTTCTTCAAGCACAATACCGCGCTCTTTATTTATTTCTGTTGTATCCAACGTGGCATTGCCGGCCCAATCTTCAAGGATCGTAAATGCTTTTTCGACCTTCCCGGGGTCATCGGAAGGGACCGGGAGAATATAAACGGTTTCATCAAAACTTGTATAAGCATTAAGATCAGCACCGAACTTCACCCCGATGGATTGTAGGTAATTAACGAGCTCATTTTTTTTAAAATGGGTGGAACCGTTAAAACTCATATGTTCCATAAAGTGAGCCAGGCCCTGCTGATCGGCCTCTTCCAATACCGACCCGGTGTTTACCACCAACCGCAGTTCCACTTTCTTTTCCGGCTTGGTGTTCTTCTTTATGTAATAAGTGAGGCCGTTCGGCAATTTGCCGGTGAGGACGGCGGGGTCAGTTGCAGGTTTATCTGTTAGTATGAACTGGGCAAAAGAACATTCTGCAACCAGCGCAAACAGCATCAAACCGAGAAAATGTTTTAGGTTATTTCTAATCATAAAAAAAGTTTTGGTGTGAATTTTATGTAATATAAATAATATAGATTTCGAAATCGTGGGGAAACCCGCCTGATAATATCATTCCGGCCGATTTATTTAGTATTGAAAGGGTTTTTAAGAACGGGTACGATGCTCTAATGAAAAGGTATGGGGGGAACGATCCCGGGTAGAAACTGCCAAAAGCGTTTATCCATAAGCATTTCAACGGATTGATTTTTTCAGGGCCTGTTTTATTCTTCATAAAATTACGGGCTGATAACAGCGGTTCGGAAATACACTTCCCGTTAAAAAACATTATTTTTCGGTGATTTTCTTCCGGTAGCCAATAAGATCAACGAGCCTTTTATCTTCCCTTTGATCACATAGGAGTAAAAATTATATTTTTTCCGTACTTCCGGATATTTTTGTACTATTATAGTCTAAACTAATTATTATGATCAAAAGAAAAATGCAAACTGCATTGCTAATTATGACCGGGCTGATGGTGTCGGTATTATTTTCTGCCTGCGCAGAAGATAAAAAAACCACTGAAGTATCGGTTGACTCAAAAGAATCTATGTCTACGACTCCCGCTGAAGTGAAGACGGCACCGGCTACCGTAACAATAGATACTACTGCACAACCCAGGCCGCTAAAACCGGGTAACTAAGTTCTGAGCAGAAGGCTCTTTTAATTTATTCGCCATGCTCCCTGTTTAGTCCTTCCGGCTGTTCAGGGAGTTTTTTCATTTTCAACCGTTGCTTTTTAATGACCACATTGTCTATGTTCACATTGGCGTGTTTGAGGGTGAGCCGCTTTATCAGCCAATGCTCTACCCGGTGATGTGCCGGGATCAGCAGGGAGGCGATGACCACGAAAATAAGTAACTCATAAATTGGAGTGTGATGTGTAAACGCTGCCACCATCGGGTGCAGAAGTAGGGTGAGGTATTCGAAAAGTATTAATAATGAAATAACGCCTAAGAAACGGATGATCCTTACCGGCACTCTTACCCTGCTCAGCAAAAGCGTCAGTAAAAAAAAGGCCGGGATGAACAACCCTATCAGCAACAATTGTAATTGCTTCGCCCTTTCCGCTTTTGATTTCCGAAGATCTTCCGCCATTTCATCCTGCCTCAACTGTTCATTGACGGATAGAATATTCGATTCCCGGATCCTGGTTTTACTGTTGATGGAATTTCCTAATTCATAGGCCTGTTGAAGGTAAAAATATGCACTGTCTTTATCCGGCACTGCATAGTATAGTTCTGTAAGAAAATTTGCTGCATCCAGTTGTCGGGACAAAAAACCGTCTTTATTGGCCAACAGGAAAGCGTTCCGTGCAAAATATGCGGCAGAATCATTTTTGTGTAACAGGAAGTATAATTTTCCAAGGCCCAGCTGCGCTTCACAAAGCAGGTCCTCGTCATTGGCTGCTTCGAGGTAGGGGAGTGCATCTTTATAAAATTGCAATGCCCCGGTTTTATTACCTGCTTTTGCATAAGCATGTCCAAGGCCGGTCATGGCCGTTCCGATAAAATCACCTTCCTTCATTTGCTTTGCGATCTGCAGTGCACCGCCAAAATAAAAGAAAGCCGAATCGGTAATATCTTTCCGGTCATAAACATCACCGAGGTTTAATTTTATATTGAACTGAAGGTCCTTTATTTCATTTTTTGTAATGATGGAATCGGCGCGGTACAAATAATACAATGCTGTTTCATATTCTTCCCGGTACACATTTACAATACCGATATTCATAGTTACACTGGCCAGGTTGTACGGGTTATTTCTTTTTTCTTCCAGCTTTAATTTTTTAATGTAATACTCAAGGGCCCTGGGATAGTTACCCATACTCAGAAAACCGTTGGCCATCTGCCCGATCGAGCGGGACTCGCCTTCAGTATATTTGATGCGCTGGGAATAGAACAAGGCTTTTTGAGCAATGCGGAGCGCAGAATCGGGATCATAACTGTAGAGATAACTCGCGATCTTCCACATATAAGTCACCCTCCCCGTATCGGTCTTCTCTGAGGAGAGTAAAGCTGCCAGGCTATCGGCCTTTTGCTTCTGTGCCTGCACAACCTCCCGGCTTAGCAGTAAGAACATAAAAAATAAAAACTTTCTCATCTTTCGGTTGCCGTGTCCGGCGGAAAACAATGTTGCAGGTTAGTGTCGGTTTTTTTTTAGATCAACATGCAAAACTTGGCAATTCAATATATTACCGGTAAATTTAACCTCTCAAACTTACTAAACGCTAACCACGTGAGCGCAAAAAAAACATTACTCCTTTTTGCTTTTGCTTTTTGTATCAGTACTGCTGCGCAGTCGCAGTCGGTATTCTACATGAATTACCGCTTCACTTCCATTGAAGACACTACGCTATACCATGTTTTCCTGGTGCGCCATGAAGACGGTAAAGGATTTTACCGGGTCAGGTTTTTTGACCCGGAGAGTAAAGATGATATCGTGGTGGAAATGGATATGGAGGAACGTTATTTCAAAGATAAGAACGGGAATACCGATACTACCAAGCTATACCTGAAAGGTTCAAATCCCGTGATCGTGTACGGCGATAAGAATTATAAACATTATCCTGAGCGGTTCTGGTTTAAACTGGATAAGCGATCCGATCTCTTTGAACCATGGGCAGTGACCTCGCCTGACGAATCGGGTACGGCCCAGGGCAAATTTGTGGATCCTCCTGAATTACTGGACCCGTCGGAGCTTACCGAAGACCTGGTGGCGTTGTTCTTTTTGGAAGAGGATGAGTTCTATCAAAATCTGTTCAAGGTCAAAGCAAGGGGGCTTAGTCCGCAGGAAAAGCAGGCAAAATTGCACCTGATCATTGTAGCCAATACCGAGGACGAAACGATCGGTAACACCTGCGTTTTAGACAAGGACAGAACATACAAAACCTTTAAGGACCTCTCGGAATTTTTAGGGATCGGTTTTAATTCAAATGTAATTTTCGGCAATACTTACAGCAAACAGAATGTACAGGCTGCTGTTCAGGCATTGGCCCCCGCGCCAAAAGACATCGTAGTCTTTTATTACAGCGGCCATGGGTTCGCCGATCAAAATTCCAACAAGGTCTTTCCGAATATGGCGCTTTCCAATAAAAGTTTTGAGGATGCCGTAGCCAATTCCATGAATATTGAAGATGTGTATATGACGATAAAAAGGAAGGGCGCAAGGTTGAACCTGGTCTTCAGCGACTGTTGTAATAACGCGCCCGATGACCGCGCCAGTCTCAGTTGTGATATTCCACAGACGCGTAGTTCCGGATTAGGCTGGAGCCTCGAGAATTGCAAGAACCTTTTTATGAATGATAAGCCTATGTCGATATTGATGACGGCTGCACAGAAAGGAGAACAATCTACCGGCAACGCTTCATACGGTGGCTTTTTTACAAACCAGTTTCGTTCCAACCTGATCACTCACTTCGGACCGTTTCATCAATACCCTACCTGGGATGTTATCCTGGGACAATCAAAAAAGAACACCACCGAGCAGGCGGAGAACAGCCGATGCAGCGAATCCAACACACCGTTGAGAACTTATAAGCAACACCCGGTGTATAGGATACAGTGATTAGTTTGAGACAGGATTTTTTTTTGAACACAGATTCCATTGATTACTCGCATGGGAGGGAATTGGGAATTAGGAATTGGGTGAAGCATATATTTTTTGTAGTATTCTTTGTTCCTGAAATCGATTGCTGCCCTTCGGGAAACTTAACCACAGAGTTAAAGGAGGGTTTCACAGAGTTGCACTGAGTGAATCACAAAAGTATAAGGCCACAAAGGCTCAAAGACACAAAGGACCTGCCTTCGGCAGGCGAATCTGCCTTAATCTGCATACGTTTAAATCCCCGAAAATCTGCGGGAATTAATTCTGTTTCAATCTGTGAAAATCTGTGGGAACCTTTCAACCACAAAGATTCTCAAATACACAAAGACCCTGCCTTTGGCAGGCAAATCTGCGAGATCTGCTCTTAAATCATCCTATATCTGCCGGAAACCTTTTTATTCTTCCTCTCTTATGATTCCACCGGCAAGCGGGACGGCTATTACACCGAGCTTAAAACGAATGAATATGGTATTGTTTATGCCGGCAAGCAGCATTTTATGGACGGGCGCATCAAGTCAACATTTGACATGAAATACGACGGCGCTAATTTCATCGGCGGTACAAGTACTGATAGCACCGGCAAAACCAATTACACCGGCACGGTGAATCTGAATGATAAAGGAGATGCCGCAGAAGAAACAATGACCACATTGGAGAAAACTGTCTCTAAAACGGAGAATCTTAAATATACTTATGAGTATGATGAAAATGGAAACCGGATATCCCGTACTGCCACTGATGATAAGGGTAAGGTTACCAAAAAAGTAAAAAGATCGATCACTTATTTTAAAGATTAATAAACCCCGCTGCTGTAAGGAAGAGAATTCCTTACTGCAGTTTTTTTTCAACGACTCCCGGTATTAAATTGCAGCCTTTCAAAATAAACGTAAGTGATGATGAGATTGGTTTTATATATTTTTTGTCGGCAGCGTTCAAATTCTCCCCGCGCAAGGCACGCCTATAAAAGCCGTGCGAATATTTCTCATTGAGGAGATAATTTATTTGCAGGCTTTGCCGGCAGCCCTTACATTCGTACTACTTTAAACATCACATATGAAAAAGCCCCTTTCTTCAGTAAACATGTTTGCCATTATCCTGGGTATATTTTTGGTCATTGAAGGATTTTGGGGATTGTTCAGCCCGGTTGTTTTCGGCCTTTTTACCACCAACGTTTTACATGCGATCATTCATTTGTTCCTCGGTGTTACAGGTATTTACCTTGGCACCCGCAACAAGGCAAGAAATTACAGTTTATATGTCGGACTGCTTTTATTAGTAGTAGGGATTTTATACTTCGTGCCCGGTGCAAGTGATCCGGTCATACAAATATTAAATGTAAATAAGGCCGTGGCCCTTTTTAATATTGCGATAGGCATTTGCGCGATTCTCTTTGCGTTTCTAACTCCAAAGCGGCCTGTTCAATCTTCGCATCCGCCCCACAAATAAAAATTTTGAATACGGATGATAGATACACTGATCAAACAGATCAGCACTGATATTCACAGATATTTACCCCGGGTTCGGCAGAGCCTGTGGCTGAAGTCTACAGATTCTAACGCGGGTGTTTTTTTGGACACAGATAACGCGGATCAGGCGGATGAGCACGGATTTTTTCTTCGATCAAATTGAGAACTCCGTACAACACAGACCTCACCCAATTCCTGATCTATTCCTTCCGAAATTCCTCCGTGATCTGTGCTACTACAAACGAGAATTTGCGGAGAACACTGCGGATGATCATTGTCTTACCGTCGGGCATCAGGTAAAAATGCTGCGACATGCGGAGATGTTTTATCATCTTCCTGTCCTCAAACTTTACACGAAAGGTCCAGCTGAATTCGTTGTCGTTCAGGATCCCGTGAGCAGTACCGTCGATATCATTTGCTGTGGCATCAAGATGGGTAGTCTACGCGGCGTAGTTTCCAGGATCGGTGGTTTTTCTTTCCGCCTTCAGGGTAAAGGTCCTGCTCAATATGAAGCACGTTATCCTTCCACGTTCCTGTCGTTTGTGGTGATCCGCTGTATAGGCTTCCGCCGCGGTTCTCAATAACACCGAACGACCGGGTTTTGCCAACAAAGAACGCTACCTGGATCCTGCGTTGTCTCGCTGTTTTTAAGTGCTGAAGGCTTCGTGGAAGAATAGCCTGCGATCAACGCTAAAAAAATTGTTGAAAACAGAAGTAAAGAAATGCGCATACAGCACAAGGAGACCATTTTCATGCCATGAAACTAATAGAACACGGATACCGCAGATGACGCGGATAAGTACAGATTTCTTTTTCGGCAAAATTGAGAACTACCTACACCACAGACTTCACCCAATTCCCAATTCCCATTGCAGCAACTTACTCTCATAAAAAAGAGGATGGCCCTTTTACCGGCCATCCCATGTATAAAAAAGGTATTTTCTAATTACATATGCAATAATCAAATCGTGTCGCCCAGTTCCCTGTAGGATTGATTCGGGGACCGTCACCCCAGCCGGTTTCGGTTTGTATTACCTGCCCCGCCGCATTGAGTTTTACAACCACGGCATGTGCGGCGATGCAGCCACACCCGTCTGCACCGAGTTTTGATACCGGTACCGTATAAGTAAAGGATGTGATTTTGTTATGAGTTGTTTTGTAAGGGAATTGGCCGGGTCGCGGATTCCCGCTCCCTGTAACGGGGATGGACCCGCATTCCCCAACGAAAAGATGGGTTTGAGTAAGCAACCAGCCATTGGCCGTTGTATAAGTTACATAAATAAAATCTGCATCCCGGGTTACAGTCACTTCACCTGCATTAATAGTTTGCCCTGCATATAATGTGACAATTTTTTCACATACTTCCGGGTTGGCGACTCTTCCGGAAACCGGCGACGGAGTAGTCGAATTAATTACTGCAGCAGGAGCAGTCAGTTCGGTTTGTTCCTTCTTACAGGAATTTAAAAATAAGGAGGCTCCTGCAATGAGGATAAAAATCTTTTTCATGAGTCTTTTTTTGAGTTATAATTTAATAATTTTTTTATGATCGCTTTTCCCATAATAATTATAGGAAAATACTACACAACAGGTAAAGTGGCTGTTGGAAAGGAGCGGAGCGGACACGGATCTTTAGAACGGAGTATT
>JBBJLU010000025.1:0-33038 GCA_037719665.1 Ferruginibacter sp. | reverse complement strand
TGGTAGGAAACAATTCCCTGCATGGCACTGCGATAGTAATGGAAACAGCCACGGGTAAAATAAAAGCCATTGCTAATCTTGGCAAACAACCGGATGGTACTTACATCGAAGACCTCAATTACGGCATTGGTAAAATAACAGAACCCGGTTCTATTTTTAAACTGGCCACCCTGATGAGCTTGCTGGAAGATAAATATGTTGATAACAATAGCATAGTGGATTGTAACGGCGGTGTACAGTATTTTTCAGGATTGAGGATTAAAGATTCTCATCTGGGCGCCGGAAAAATAACGGTTCGGGATGCATTTGCCACTAGTAGTAATGTGGCTTTTGCATCCCTTGCCACACAATATTACCAAAGTGATCCGCAGCGTTTTCTAAATCACCTGCATAAGATGAAACTGGATACACTTACAGGTGTAGATATTGTTGCATCTTCCGGTTATCCTTTGATAAAAAAAGCAACTGCAAGATCATGGAGCAATACTACTATTCCCTTTATGGCGCATGGTTATGAAGAATTAGTAACGCCTCTGAACATGCTTATGCTTTATAATGCTGTAGCAAATAATGGCAGGATGATGCGCCCTTATCTCGTGAATGAGATCATGGACTACGGAGTAACACTGAAAAAAATAAAGCCACAGGTAATAGACCCGCAGATCTGCAGCATGGAAACGATCATTCAATTGAAAGAATGTTTGAAAGCCGTTGTAGACAGCGTTCACGGTACCGGGCATAGGATCCTGTTCGATTCCGCTTATTCTATTTCAGGGAAGACAGGTACTGCTGTAACAGCACTGGATAATAAAGGGTACAATAAGAGCAACAAAATATACCAAGCCTCTTTTATTGGTTATTTTCCTTCGGAAACGCCGATGTTTACCATGGCTGTTGTGATCCAAAACAGCCGCGAGTCCAAACTCATTTACGGTGCAGATGTGTCGGGCACTGTCTTCAAAGAGATCAGTGATAAACTTTATGCGAGATATCTTACCGCGCCTTCTTATAGTACGACAGTCGTTCGCGATACCCTTATCAATAATGCTACAGGCCTTAAAAATGATATGCGTGCCATCCTCAATTTCATGCACATTCCTTTTGCTGATTCTGCGGTTTCCGGTTCCTGGAGAAATGTAATGCTTGCGCAAAATACTGCGGTGCTCAACTCCACGGCAAATTATTCCCGCGGGAATCTGCTGCCCGATGTGATCGGTATGGGATTGAAAGACGCGGTATACCTCCTCGAAAACAAAGGATTAAGAATAGCGATACAGGGCAAAGGAAAAATAATAAGTCAACAGCCGGCAGCCGAAACAAATTTTATTAAAGGTGAAAAAATAACCCTTTTTCTCAATTGATTTTACAGGACATCCTATATACTGTTCGAATGAAAGCTGTACACGGCAGTACAGATCGGTCCGTGAGCTCCCTGCATACTGATTCGCGCGCGGTAAAGCCCGGAAGTTGTTTCATTGCCATTAAAGGGAGCGATGCAGACGGCCACAGTTTCATCAATGCCGCCATTGAAAAAGGTGCCGTAGCTATCGTTGCAGAACAGTTGCCTGAAAATATGGTAGCCGGGATTACTTACATAGAGACGGAACAGAGCGCAGCTGCGGCAGGGATCATGGCCCATAATTTTTACGGAACGCCTTCTGCATTTCTGCACTTGGTAGGGGTGACGGGCACCAACGGGAAAACAACTGTTGCAACGATACTCTTCAAACTGTTTACCACCCTTGGTTATAAATGCGGGTTGATCAGTACCATAGAAAATAAGATAGCAGATGTTATCATCCCTTCCACGCATACCACCGGATGCCATATCCCTGAATGCATTATTGAAAAGAATGTATAGCGAGGATGCCGGTTCGTATTCATGGAATGCAGCAGCCATGCGATCGAACAACAACGTATCGCGGGTCTGGTATTCAAAGGCGGCATTTTACAAACATCTCTCACGATCACCTGGATTACCATAAAACATTCAATGAATATATACGGGTAAAAAAATCATGGTTTGACAATTTGCCCGCTGCAGCATTTGCTGTTTCCAATGCTGATGATAAACGCGGTGCTGTAGTACTGCAAAACACGGCGGCAAAGAAATATTATTACAGCCTGCGTACTGTCACAGAGTTTAAAGGCCGTATCCTGGAAAACAGTTTAAGCGGACTGCATATGACTGTGAATGATACAGAGGTCCATTTTAAACTCATCGGCGAATTCAATGCCTATAACCTGTTGGCGGTATACGGCGCGGCAATTTGCCTGGGCTTACAGAAAGAAGATATCCTGCCGGCACTCAGCAATCTCGAAGGGGCAGAAGGGCGCTTCGAATACCAACTCAGCGACGCAGAGCATATCATCGGAATTGTGGATTATGCCCATACACCGGACGCCCTGCTGAATGTATTAGCTACCATAAAAAAATTGCGCCGGGGACATGAAAAAATTATTACGGTAGTGGGTTGCGGCGGTAACAGGGATAAAGCGAAACGTCCGTTGATGGCGGAAGTGGCCTGCGAGTACAGCGATAAAGTGATCCTCACTTCGGATAACCCGCGTAATGAAAGGCCGGAAGATATCCTGAAAGATATGGAGGCAGGGATCAACGTGGTCTCCCGCAGGAAATCCATTACGGTTTCAGACAGGAAAGAAGCGATCAAAACTGCGGTGAGCCTGAGCAACCGGGAAGACATTGTGTTGGTTGCCGGCAAGGGTCATGAGAAATACCAGGAGATCAACGGGGTGAAATATGATTTTGATGATAAGAAAGTGTTAAGGGAAATGTTTGAATTGTTGGAAAAATAAAAGAATGTGCTGATGTGCTGATTAGCTGATATGCTAATGAAACCACAGCAAATAAAATAACAGGACTTAAAAGTTAGCACATTATCACATTAGCTAATTAGCAAATTATATGTTGTATCACCTTTTTGATTGGCTTACAGAACACTGGACAAAATCCGGATTCCCCGGTAGCGGGCTTTTCCGTTTTGTTAGTTTTCGGGTGATCGCTGCATTGATATTGTCGTTGGTGATCACAACGCTATACGGTAAAAAGCTGATCCGTTTTTTACAAAGAAGGCAATTGGGCGAAACAGTGCGTGACCTCGGACTGGCAGGAGAGCAGCAGAAAAAAGGTACCCCTACGATGGGTGGCATCATTTTAATATTGGGCATTGTCGTTCCCACGATATTATTGGCGGACCTGGATAAAGTGTATATACGACTCATGCTCCTTTGCGCGGTATGGTTGGGTGCAATCGGGTTCATAGACGATTACCTGAAGATCCGCAGCAGGAAAATTGCGAAAGAAAAAGGGTTGGATTATAAAAAGACGGACAGTGACGGACTGGCCGGTAAATTTAAAATATTCGGACAGGTAGTTATCGGGATCATCATCGGGGTTACACTTTATTTCAGCCCGAGTGTTTCTGTAAAGCGGGAGATCATTAACCTGAACGGCGGTACCGGACTGCAGGTAGGAGAAAAAAAGCTGAACGAAGAAACGATCGTGATCAATGGAAAACAGCATCGCTTCGTTACCGTGAAGACACCGATCACTACGATCCCGTTTGTGAAAAACCACGAATTCAATTACGCGAAATTATTACCGAAAAGCCTGGAGGATTATACCTACCTGGTGTATATCGCCATTGTAATATTCATCGTAACGGCCGTTTCCAATGCCGCAAATATTACGGACGGCCTTGACGGGCTTGCCACGGGTATCAGCGCCATCATCGGCATAGGGCTGGGCATATTTGCCTACGTGAGCGGGAATGTGAAGATCGCGGAATACCTCAACATTATGTACATACCCAACCTCGGCGAGCTGGCGATTTTTATCGCCGCCTTTGTGGGTGCATGCGTGGGATTTCTTTGGTACAACTCTTATCCCGCACAGGTTTTCATGGGCGATACCGGCAGCCTTGCATTAGGCGGTATCATCGCCGCGTTGGCCATCATTGTAAGAAAGGAATTGCTCATCCCTATTTTTTGCCTGGCTTTTTTCGTGGAACTGTGCAGTGTAATGATACAGGTAAGTTGGTTCAAATACACCAAAAGAAAATACGGGGAAGGTAGAAGGGTTTTCCTGATGAGCCCGCTGCATCATCATTATCAGAAGCTCGGTTACCATGAGAGCAAGATCGCCGTGCGCTTTTGGATATTGACGATACTCTGTGTGGCTGTGGCAATCGTAACACTGAAACTGAGATAACATTGACACAACGGATCGCGATAATAGGAGCAGGAGAAAGCGGTATCGGAACAGCCATACTGGCAAAGCAAAAAGGGTACGATGTATTTGTAAGTGACGGCGGAACGATAAAAGAAAATTATAAAACAGATCTTTTAAATAATGATATCGCATTTGAAGAAGGAATGCATTCGGAAGAAAAAATTCTGAATGCGGACCTGGTGATGAAAAGCCCGGGCATACCGGACAAGACAGCGCTGATCAAAAAGATAAGAGCAAAAGGAATTGAACTGATCAGCGAAATAGAATTCGCTTATCGGTATAAAGGAGAGAGCAGGATCATCGCCATCACCGGCAGCAACGGGAAGACAACGAGTACGGCAATGACCTACCATATCTGCCGCCTCGCCGGCGAAGATTGTGCAATGGTGGGAAATATCGGGTTTTCGTTTGCGAGGCAGGTGGCCGAAGCGCCGAAGAAATTATATGTGGTGGAGGTCAGTTCTTTCCAGTTGGATGATATCAAGACATTCAGGCCGGATGTGTCTGTGATCACAAACATAACAGAGGACCACCTGGATCGATATGAATACGATGTGAATAATTATATAAAGAGCAAATTCCGGATAACGGAGAACCAGGGAGAGGACGATGTTTTTGTTTACAATATGGATGATGAAACCACGAAAAATTATTTAAAAAAATATTCAGTGAAACCAAAAGCTGCACCAATAACCATGAGCAAAGAACTAACAGAAGGCGCTTATCTCACCAACGCCCAGATGCACCTGAAATGGAAAGGAGAAGAGATGCAGATGAGCGTGGAAGATTTTGCCGTAAAAGGAAAACACAATCAATACAACAGCATGGCAGCAAGTATGGCCGGCACGGCAATAGGCATCCGCAAGGAAAAGATTCGGGAAGCATTACAGACTTTCGAAAGCCTGGAACATCGCATGGAGCCTGTAAGTGTAATAAAAGGAGTGGAATTTATCAACGACAGCAAGGCTACAAATGTGAACAGCACCTGGTATGCGCTGGAAAGTATGATTAAGCCGGTGATCCTGATCCTCGGCGGCGTGGATAAAGGCAATGATTACGGACCGATGAAAGAACTGGTGAATGAAAAAGTAAAAGCTATTGTTTGCATGGGAACCGATAATCGTAAGATCCATGAGGCTTTCGGTGATACCGTTTCGCTGATCGTAAATACAGACAATGCCAAAGACGCTGTACAGTCTGCTTTTCATTTTGCTACAAAAGGAGATGTAGTGTTGCTGAGCCCGGCATGTGCAAGTTTTGACCTTTTTAAAAATTATGAGGACAGGGGCAACAGCTTTAAGCAGGCTGTGAAGGATTTGTAGGAGGAGAAAAGTATATAAGTATAAAGAGTATATAAGGAATGTCAGAAGTAAACAGCATAAGAGAATTTTTCAAGCCTGACCTGGCGAACATGGGCGGTAATCTTGTGAATAAAACAAGAGGGGACCGTGTGATCTGGGCCATCGTTGTGATCCTCACCCTGGCGGGGCTGTTGCTGGTATACAGCAGTACCGGTTCGCTGGCTTATCGCATGAGCAAAAGCACGGAAAGTTATTTGTTTAAACAATTTGCATTTATCATGCTGGGTCTGATGGTGATCTATTTTGCCCACCGGATAAATTATACTTTGTATTCAAGAGTAGCCCTGATCTTATTTTTGATCTCGATCCCGTTATTGCTCTACACCTTATTATTTGGTGTGCAATTAAATGCCGGCAGCCGCTGGATCAAACTCCCGGTCATCAACATGACCTTTCAAACTTCCGACCTGGCGAAACTCGCATTGTTCATGTACATGAGCAGGCAGCTCAGCCGCAAGCAGCATGTTATCAAAGATTTCAAAAAAGGATTTCTCCCTGTTATTATACCCGTGGCCATCATTTGCCTGCTGATCGCACCGGCTAATCTTTCTACTTCTATATTGATTGCGGGCACGAGTTTCCTCCTGATGTTCATCGGGCGGGTAAGCACAAAGCATATAATGCTTACCATCGCGATCGCGATGATTCCCATTATACTCCTGGTGACGGTAGCGGTATCAACCTATAATAAGAATCCGGCCGAGACCAAAAAGCTCCCGGCGATATTAACTGCCGGCCGGATACCTACCTGGATCAGCAGGATACAAACATTTGTGTACAGCAAAAAAGAGGATGATAATGAAAAGTTGTACCAGATCAACCAGGCGAAGATCGCCATCGCAAGAGGTGGTTGGTTGGGAAAAGGGCCGGGCAACAGTCAGCAAAGAAATTTTCTTCCGCACAGTTACAGTGATTTTATCTATGCCATCATCATTGAAGAATACGGTTTATTGGGAGCAACAATAATGTGCGCGGTCTATTTATTATTCCTGTACCGCTGCATACGGATCTATCGAAAATGTCCATATGCATTCGGTGCATTTCTCGCACTCGCACTAAGTTTTACGCTGGTGATACAGGCCATCGCAAATATGGGGGTGAATGTGAATTTGTTTCCCAACACCGGTGTGACCCTGCCACTGGTGAGCATGGGCGGAAGCAGTTTCCTGTTTACCTGCCTCGCCATCGGGATAATACTCAGTGTGTCAAGAAACGTAGAACAGCAGGAAGGAAAACTCGCGGCTGCCACTGCAGCGGCATTGGAAAAAGAAAAAGAAACAGCGGAATAGTATGGAGCTGAACGAAAATATAAACAATAAAAAACCCATCCGCATTATCATGGCGGGAGGGGGCACAGGCGGACATATTTTCCCGGCTATTGCTATAGCCAACGCGATAAAAAATGAAGAGCCCGAAACAGAATTTTTATTTATCGGTGCAAAGGGAAAAATGGAAATGGAAAAAGTACCCGCAGCGGGTTACCGTATTAAGGTTGGATATAGCAGGGTTCAACAGAAGTTCTTTGATAAAAAATATCGGTTTACCGTTTAAGCTGATCAACAGCTTTTTTCAGGTATCGCGAATATTTAAAGGTTTTACACCCGATGCAGTCATCGGTGTAGGCGGCTATTCCAGTTTTCCCGTATTAAGATATGCGCAAAGCCGGAAGATCCCGACGTTCATTCATGAGAGCAATTCATTCGCCGGGAAATCCAACATCATGCTGGGCAGGAAAGCTACCGGCATCTTCACGGCTTCTGATGATATGCAGGCATTCTTCCCGCCGGATAAGATCACCCTTACCGGTAACCCCGTTCGCAGAGCGATCAGTCACAGTACGATCTCCCGGCAGGAAGGCCTGAATTATTTCGGTTTGGCATCGGATAAAAAAACATTGTTGGTGGTTGGCGGTAGCCTGGGTGCAAGAACGATCAATGAAGCCATTGATAAAAACCTGTCCACACTTTCCGAAAACAACCTGCAGTTGATCTGGCAAACGGGCAAACCCTATTTTGAAAGAGCCACTGCAGCAGTATGCGGGTTGGAAGGAATTTGTATGAGCGAATTTATCAGTCACATGGAGTATGCGTATGCAGCTGCAGATGTGGTGATAAGCCGAAGCGGCGCAATGGCGGTGGCGGAACTTTGTTTGGTTAAAAAGCCGGTAGTCTTCGTTCCTTACCCTTTTGCGGCGGAAGATCATCAAACGGCCAATGCAAAAGCACTGGTAAAAAAAAATGCCGCGCTGATGATCAGTGATGCCGCTGCAGGAACTGAATTGATACCTGCCTTGCTGAAGCTTGTGAAAGATGAAATATTGAAAAACGATTTGTCAGAAAATATCGCCGCATTGGCTGTCAACAACGCGGATGAAATAATAGCATTACAAATTTTATTACAAATAAAAAAAAGCTGAAAGAGCTGAATCAAATATCATCAGTCTATTTCGCCGGCATCGGCGGCATCGGCATGAGCGCCCTTGCCCGCTGTTTTAATGAACGGGGTGTAAAGGTGAGCGGCTATGATAAAACGCCCACACTGCTCACGGATAGGTTGGAGGCGGAAGGGATTAGAATTCATTTCACTGATGATGTGCTGTTGTTGGATAAAAATGCAGATGTAGTGGTGTATACACCGGCTATACCTGCTTCACATACAGAACTGAAATATTATCGCGATAATAATTACACGTTGATGAAGCGCAGTGATATCCTGGGTTTGCTTACTAAGGACAGCTTTAATATTTGTGTGGCGGGCACGCACGGCAAAACCACCACGAGTGCCATGATCGCCCATATTCTTAAAGACAGCGGTTACGGTTGTAATGCTTTTCTCGGGGGAATAGCCGCAAATTATGATACTAATTTTTGGGGAAGCGATAACAACGTTTCAGTAGCGGAGGCCGATGAGTATGATCGCAGTTTTTTGAAATTAAACCCTGATGTCGCGATCATCACTTCTATGGATGCTGATCATTTAGACATATACGGCACGGAAAAAAATATGCAGGATGCGTTTATAGCATTCTCCGGCAGAATTAAACCGGGTGGTACGCTTTTGATAAAAGATACGGTTGCCCGTATGCAAGAGTTCAAAGCCCCGGGCAAGCTAAGCTATGCTGCATTCAATAAAAATGCGGATGTGCATACTGAAGGGTTGCAGGTCATCAACGGCAGTTATTTATTTGATGTGGTCATCGGTGATGCCCGCGTAAAGGACATGATACTCAATATGGGAGGTATGCATAATATTGAAAATGTAACCGCAGCAATAGCCGTAGCCGTTCTGTTGAAAATTGACGAAGCAAAGATCAGGTCGGCCTTAGCTTCTTTTGCAGGTGTGAAAAGAAGGTTTGAATATGTGGTGAAGAATGACCGTGTGGTGATGATCGATGATTATGCTCATCACCCGGAAGAGTTAAGGGCGTTGATCAGCGGGGCAAAATCCCTTTTTCCCGGGAAGTCCTGCACCGTCATCTTCCAGCCGCATTTATTCAGCCGTACCAACGACCTGGCAGCAGGTTTTGCAGAAGTACTGAGTATGGCAGACGAAGTGATACTGCTTCAGATCTACCCTGCAAGAGAATTGCCGATGGAAGGTGTAAGCAGTACAATGATCCTGGATAAGATGACCATCAGAAAAAAATCTGTCATGGAACAGGAAGCGTTGTTGGATTGGGTAAAAAATAATGACCGTGAACTGCTGATAACGGCCGGTGCCGGGGACATAGATGTACTGGTTCAACCGATCAAAGAAATATTAAACAGTAAAAATTGACGATCAATAAAAATAAAATAATTAATGTTTTTAATGCGCTGTTTTGGGCGCTGATGGCTGCTGCCTGCCTTACGCTCCTCGTGTCTGCCGTACAAAAGAAAGATGCGGGGCGTTGTACGGGCACAGTGATAGGGATCTCCGGCGTGAGCAATAATTATTTTATAGATCGATCCGATGTATATGCCATTATCAGGAAACACGGCGGAGACAGTACGCTAAAAAGTTCGATGTCTGCGGTAGACCTGAAGCGCATTGAAAAAATTCTGGAGAAAGATGTATGGATAAAAAATGCGGAATTGTATTTTGATAATGCCAACTGCCTGAAAGTTTTTGTGGAAGAACGGGAACCTATAGCCCGGGTATTTACCGTGACCGGCAATACTTTTTACATCGACAGCAGCTGTAAAATGCTACCGCTGAGTGATAAGTTCTCCGCAAGGCTGCCGGTGTTTACGGGGTTCACGTCAGATGCCGCGGTATTATCCAAAGTTGACAGTAACCTCCTGATGGCCGTAAAAAATATCAGTCTTAAAATTTTAGCAGATAGTTTTTTGACCGCAATGATAGACCAGGTGGATATTACCGCTACGAGGTCATTTGAAATGACACCAAAGATGGGAAAGCAGGTCATCATTTTCGGGGATGCAGGGGATGCAGATGCAAAATTTTCAAAATTGAAAAAGTTTTATAAAGAGGTCATTCCCCGTGCAGGATGGAACCGGTATAAAACGATCAACCTGCAATTTAAAAACCAGGTAGTAGGTGTGATCAGGGGGAAAGAAGATATTGTTGCGGACTCCTTAAGAACACTGGAGCTGATGAAGTTCATAGCAGAAGACGCCGCAAGAAGAGCCTCGGATTCCACGCGGTCTTTTGTGCAGGATTCGGACAGAAATACCGCAGACAGTACGATGATCGGGAGGTCGTTCCAACGCGATGAAGAAGGCGGAGCATCATCGGCTCCCGGCCCTGTAACCTTGCCGGTTCCGGCAACATCAGTTCCGGCTGCAGTAAACCTGCCCAAACCAAGGCCACCGGCAGCAGCGATAAAAAAACGGGTTCTGAAAAAACCGCAAAAAATGCCGGTGAAAAAAACAATCAATGATTACTGATCATAACAACATTAAATATTACACAGGAACACGAGCATATAAAACACACACAAACTAAACACACAATTATGAACCAGGAACAACCCGTTATCGTAGGATTAGACATCGGTACCACAAAGATCGCAGCCATTGCCGGCCGTAAAAATGAGTTCGGCAAACTGGAGATACTCGGCTTCGGGCGTGCCAACAGCAATGGCGTGCAGCATGGCATGGTGCTGAATATCGATCAAACCATCAAAGCGATACAAACCGCTTTGGAAAATTGCTATGCTTCCAATCCTAATCTTTCGATCAATGAAGTATACGTCGGCATTGCGGGGCATCATATCAAGAGCCTGCAAACACGCGGAGATATTGTTCGCCAGCAAAATGAGGATGAGATACGCCAGGATGAAATAGATAAGTTGGTAGCAGATCAATACCGTACATATATTCCTGCGGGCGATCAGATCATAGATGTGATCCCGCAGGAATTTACGGTTGATAACTTCCAGAATATTCCAAACCCGATAGGCTACAGCGGTGTGAAGGTGGGTGCAAATTTTCATATCATCACCGGTGATAAAAATGCGATCAGGAATATCAACCGCAGCGTAGATAAGGCCGGCCTTAAAACAAAGGACCTGGTGCTTCAGCCGCTGGCATCTGCTGCAGCCGTAATGTGCGACCAGGACCTGGAAGCCGGCGTAGCCATTGTTGATATCGGCGGCGGTACGACTGACCTGGCTGTTTTTTACGAAGGAATATTAAAGCATACCGCTGTTATTCCTTTCGGTGGGGAAAATATTACGAATGATATTAAAACAGGTTTAGGTGTATTGAAAACCCAAGCGGAGCAAATGAAGATACAGTTCGGCAGCGCCCTGAGCGATGAGACCAAGACCAATGCGTTCATTACCATCCCGGGCCTGCGCGGTATGGCACCGAAAGAGATATCCGTAAAGAATCTCGCCAACATCATCCAGGCAAGAATGAGTGAGATAATGGATTTTGTAACGTATCATCTTAAGCAGGTAGGGTTGGATAACAAAATGCTCAACGGCGGTGTGATCCTTACCGGCGGCGGATCACAGCTGAAGCATCTGCTCCAGCTTACGGAGTATGTTACCGGTTTGAACGCAAGGATCGGGTTTCCCAACGAACATCTTTCCGGCGGGCATATCGAAGAATTATCGAAGCCGATGTACAGTACCTGTATCGGTCTTATCCTGAAAGGGTACAACGATTATGAGAATAAGAATAAAGTATGCGACAATAGTTTTATCAAGATCGCCGGCACGGGAATTATGCAGGAAGCGCCGGTAGATGTTGAATTAACGGAAGACGGTGATAAAGAACCGGAGGTTGCCCGGCGTAAAAAGACCATAAAAGGTTTCATGGACAGCTTTAAAAACAACCTGATCGAAATGTTCAAAGAAGAAGAGGACGGAAAGCTATAATATTTTGAATGTTGAATTTTAAATGTTGAATTCTGAACATTATAATTTAAAATTCAAAATTTATAATTTAAAATAATTCTTACTTACTAACACATAAATCCAACAACATGATACATTTCGATTTGCCAAAAGATCAATCTTCCATCCTAAAGGTGATCGGTGTGGGAGGTGGCGGAAGCAATGCAGTGAACCATATGTTTGCTCAAAATATTGAAGGCGTAAACTTTATCATTTGCAATACCGATGCACAGGCGATTGCTCAAAGTAAGGTGCCTAATAAGATCCAGCTTGGGCCCCATCTCACGCAGGGCCTTGGGGCCGGTGCCAATCCCGCTATCGGCAGGCAGGCTACGGAAGAAAGCCTGGAAGAAATAAAAAGAATTTTGGAAGTGAATACCAAAATGGCCTTCATTACCGCAGGCATGGGCGGCGGTACCGGTACAGGCGGCGCACCCATCATCGCGAAGATCTGCAAGGACCTCGGCATACTCACTGTAGGAATCGTGACGACTCCTTTTGCTTATGAAGGAAAAAAGCGTATTGCACAGGCAGAGGAAGGCATCATGCTGCTGAAAAATCATGTGGATACTTTGCTGGTGATCAGTAATGATAAATTACGCCACCAGTTCGGCAACCTGAAAATGAAGGAAGCTTTTAATAAAGCAGATGATATTTTGGCTACTGCCGCAAAATGCATCACCGATGTCATCAACAGCACAGGCCAGATCAATGTTGACTTTGCGGATGTTTGTACCGTAATGAGTAACGGCGGTGTGGCGATACTCGGAAGTGCTACGGCAGAAGGAGAGAACAGGGCACACCTGGCGATTGAAAATGCACTGACGTCACCGCTGCTGAATGACAATGATATCCGTGGTGCGAAATGGATACTGATCAATATCAATTCTTCAGAAGGGGAACATGAGTTTACCATGGATGAAGTGGAAGTGATCCAAAATTATATCCTGAGCCAGGCGGGCGAAGATACGGATGTGATCTTAGGTTTGGGTTATGACAGCACCCTTGGGCCGCAGATCGGTATAACATTAATTGCGACGGGTTTTGAACACAAAGATCCTTTTCCGCGGAATGATATCTCATTAGATAAGAAATCTAAGGATGATAAAGTATTGATGGCATTGGAAATGCCTGCTGCTGCTACAGTACAACCGGCAGCTACTCAGCCGGCATTCCAATTTGAAGATAAGATGAAGGAAGAACCTGCGGCAGAAAAAATCCCCGAACCCGTTGCAGATCCTTACATGCCAACGCTTTCGCAGGAAATTCCCGTAGAAATACCAAGTATAATTACTGTGGATAAAACTACTGATGAACCGGTGTTTTTTGAAATATCTTCATCACCTGATCACGTCCCCCAACTGCATTTTGATGAGGAGCAAACCGCTCCTTTACCGGCTCATCAGGTGTCCGAAAGCATTGATCCAATCTTAGCATTAAATAAAGAAGCTAGCAATAAAGGCCTCCTTTCGTCGGGCGGCCTGCCGGTAAAACCAACGCAGATCTATGCGGAGGAACAACCGGCAATTTTAAAATCCACATCGTCGGAAGAACTGCTGCCGCAGCAATCTTCAATACAGGACGACGAACCTGAAATTGAAATGCAGCTGGTAGTTAAAGAAACTATAGAAGCGGCGGAGAAATGCCAAAACTGACTGAACAAACTCAGCCCATTTTGAGTACTGCTGTTGAGGAACCTGCGATGCAGGACGAAACGGAGGAACTCAGGCGCCGGGCAGCGGATCGGATCGCGAAATTGAGAAATTTATCTTTCAATATTAACGCGGCTGATCCTAACAATGAGTTTGAGACGGTGCCGGCTTACCTTCGCCGCAATATGGAAATTCACAATCAGATCGCTGATGTGGAAACCTTCTACAGCAATTACACTGTCCGCTCGGACGAAAATAACCAGGCCGAAATAAATACCATCAACAATTTTCTCGACGGGAAAAAGCCCGATTAAACTCGCTTCCTCTGAAGACTTTGTCTTCAGTACGTGTTGTGTATGTTCACAGTTTGTGTAGCCCCTTTCAGCAATGAAAGGGGCTTGTGTTTGTGCGCCATGCATGCGATAGTTCTTTAGAGTGCAAGTCTTAAACGAGCCATCCAACGGGAATCGTTAGTCCAAAGCAAGGGTGTCCACCGTGAGGTGGAATCTGAAGGAAGCGGCGGACAAATTGATGAACTGACGAACAGAAATATGATACAAGGCTTACGCTGTGGGTGAGTGGGCATTAGACTGCAAAGCCCGATAGTTGGACGTAAACAGCGGTAGTAAATCATACAGTTTATCACGAAAGAACTATCAGCTTACCATGGGAGGTCTGTTTTTTTTTCAGAGGCGGAGGTACGAGCGAGTGCCAAAGCAAAGGGATAAACAGAAGTCAGCAGAAGTCATAGTAGCGAAGAATACTTTGTAATGAAGTAGGAGCGAAGGACAGAATCTTTAAAGCAGGTGAGTTTTTTTTTAGAAGTAGTAAAAGCCAAAGAAGTTGCAAAACAAACAGGAAAGAAAAGAGTTGCGTTCCCGGATGAACCCGCCGGGAGCGGGAGAACGTGGGACAGGCAGCCGCCTTTTTTCGGAGGACGTACCCGTATGGTACGCCCAAAGCGGAAAGGTAAATCCTGCATGGCTTTCTGCATGCCAGGAAGAACGCAATCTGACGAGGAATTTAATGGAACAAATAGCCGACCCATTGAATTTACAGAAGGCATACCAACGGGTAGTACAAAACGGCGGCAGTGGCGGAGTAGATGGCATGACAGTGAAAGAATTGCAGGCATGGTTAGGGAAAAACCTGAACCAATTGCAGCAACAATTACTTGACGGCAAATACGAACCCGTGTCAGTTCGTGGCGTACAAATACCCAAGCCGCAAGGCGGTCATCGCCAATTAGGCATCCCCACGGTAAAAGACCGTTTAGTGCAGCAGGCAATACAGCAGGTATTAAGTGTTAGGTACGAAAGAATATTTTCAACACACAGTTATGGCTTCCGCCCCGATAAAAATGCTCATCAGGCATTAAAGGAGGCAGGGGAGTATGTAGCCCAAGGTAAGGGATATGTAATAGACCTTGATTTAGAAAAGTTCTTCGATGAAGTAAATCACCATCGCCTGATGTGGCTGTTAAGTACACGGATAGGCGACAAGAGAGTGCTTCAACTGATACACCGCTACCTGAAAGCAGGCATGTTGCAAAACGGTCTAAACGAGCAACGCATCAAAGGCACACCACAAGGCAGCCCGCTAAGCCCGCTGCTGTCCAACATTGTATTAGATGAATTGGATAAGGAGTTAGAGCAGCGTGGGCATAGCTATGTAAGGTATGCTGATGATGTGAAGATATTTGTCAGGAGTAAGCAAAGAGCCGAAGCAGTAAAAAGGAGTATTACCCGCTACATTGAAAACAAACTAAAGCTCAAAGTAAATATTACGAAGAGCAAGACATGCAAGGGTTACGAATTAAACTTTTTAGGACATAGCATTTTAGGCAATGGCAGTTTAGGATTGAGTAAACAAAGTGAAGCGAGATTAAAATCGAAGCTCAAAGAAGTTACTCAAAGAAACCGAGGAATAAGTTTGGAAGAAATGTTAGCAAAACTGCGGACAATACAACAGGGATGGCTGCAATACTTTCGCTATGCAACCATGAAGAGCAAAATGGAAACGATAGACGGGTGGTTAAGACGCAGGCTAAAATGCTTTAGGCTAAAGCAATGCAAGCGCACGATAGGCATAGTAAGATGGCTACGAAAATTAGGCGTAGAAGAAACCTTGAGTTGGCGAACGGCCTTAAGCGGCAAAGGATGGTGGCGGATAAGCAATAGCCCCGCCATCAGCATGGGTATGAATAATAAATGGTTTACAGTTCAAGGATATTACAGCCTCAACGAAAACTACAAAGCCTTACATCGTAAATCACTTTAAGGAAACCGCCGTACACGCAAGTACATACGGTGGTGTGAGAGGGCGGCAAAGATTAATACCTTTGCCCCCTACTTTAATTATACCGGTTACCCCGGACCTAAATTTGCAGATGAAAACATAATGAATATAATCCGTCAAATGCTTAAGCAAATATTTACCGCGGCAACCGCCATGGCCTTTTTAACAGGAACCGTAAACGCACAGGCTGTGACCGGCTGCGGATATATCGTTCCACCGAGATCCCTCGCTTCGAAATTTGCATCTGTATATGAAGCAAAGGATATTGTAAGCAATATGCTGAGCAGCATACAGTGGCAGGAAAATTTCAACCTGCGGGAACAAAACGGTATACGAAATGCTTATGCAACCATCAGCGCGGGACGAAGGTTTATAGTTTATGACAATAATTTCCTGGAAGATATAGACGGCTATGCTAAAACAAAATGGGCAAGCATCAGCATCATGGCCCACGAGATGGGACACCATTATTATAATCATGTAGTGAGCCAACGGGGTAGTAATATTCCTTCGGAACTGGAAGCAGACGCTTTCTCCGGTTACCTCGTGCAGAAGACCGGCGGCACATTGGAACAGGCGTTGGCAGCTATGCGGGCCATAGGAACGGACAGGGAAAGCAGTACGCACCCGGCAAAAGCAGACAGGCTGAACGCCATCAACCGCGGATGGAATACTGCAAGAGCAGGCGCTGCAGCCACTACTGCCAATAACGGAACTCCCACTGCACCCCCTCCGCCCGCACCAATACCCGGCAACCCAACGCAGGGGTCCGGCGGTAATCAAAGCTCTTCCGCAAGTGATCCTTCCTGGATCGCATTATTTTATCCGAGTAATACAGATCAAACTGTTCAGCTCAGTGACGACGGAAAAACCTACCAGGGAGCACAAATAAAGGCCGGACAGCCCTTCGTTTTTAAATTCGACATATACCAATATGGATGGCTGAAACTTCCTTACTATAACGGGTTCAGGGTTTTTAAACTAAATCACGGGAAGGATTATTCTATTTTGTTTAACCGGAGAAATAAAAACTTAACGGTGGTGGAAATTCCGGAATAGGTTGGGAATTAGGAATTGGGAATTGGGAATTGGGATGGAGTCTCTGATACCTTGGAATTTAATTTGATTTTGAAGTTTAAGTTTAATTTCCACCCGTCCTTCCTGATTATGATAACCTTTAAATTTTTAGAAGTTCACCCAATTCCCAATTCCTAATTCCCAATTTCCTTTCTGAAAATCACTCAACACTTTTCCATCAACATTTCCTTCAACCCCCCTTCCCATTCTTCTTTGAGGATGCTTAGGATGATAGTGTTCCTGTTTGCCCCGGTATGCGTAAGCAGGTGATTACGCAATACGCCCTCGGCAGTACATCCGATACTCTTCATGGCAGCTTTGCTTCTTTCATTATTATTATCTGCGCGAAATTCAACACGTCGCATATTCAATTGTTCAAAAGCAAACTCCAGTAGAAGCAACTTGCAGTTCTTATTCAGTTTCGTGCCCTGAAATGCTTTACCGTACCAGGTATAGCCAAGTTGCAATGACCTGTGCTGCGACTGAATGTCATAGAACCGCGTACTGCCGGCGTAGCGTTGAGTCCTTTTATCAAAAACGATGAAGGGGTATTCGGTCCCGCCCTCCCTGGCCTTCAGAGCAGTATCGATATATTCACGCAGGTTTTCCGCTCCCGCGGCGGCATATAAAGAATAGGTCCAGATCTCGGGCTCATTCTCGGAAAAATGAACCAGGTGTTCATGATCGTCTTCACAAAGCGGCCGCAACAATACAGCATTATTTTCTAAAACATAGTCTTTCGAAGCTGAAAAATCAGTCATAGCCTAAGGTATTAATATGCCTCAATTTAATTTCATTCGACAATAAATCAGGCATTAGTTTGTTCTTATTTGTAATAGTTTTCAAATTACATTTGTGCATGTTTTCAATGCAGGGTGTTTTGTCCTGCGGAGAGGTACTTAAATTCTCAACGTGTCTAAACATATTAACAAGGTCACCGGAGCAGGTTTGTTGATCGCACTTGGTATCATCTACGGCGATATCGGCACTTCTCCCCTTTACGTTTTCAATTCCATTATCAAAGACAGGATCATTTCCGAGGAACTGATCCTGGGAACACTCTCTCTTATTATTTGGACCATCACGCTCCAAACCACCATCAAATATGTTATCCTTGTCCTTCGGGCCGATAATAAAGGCGAGGGTGGAATCTTTTCATTGTTTGCCCTTGTGCGGCGCAGGAAAAAATGGTTGGTCTTGCCCGCGATGATCGGCGGTGCCGCCCTGTTGGCTGATGGTATCATAACTCCGCCTATTTCTATAACATCTGCCATTGAAGGGCTTAAAGAACTTCCTGCCTTTCATGAGTTGGCCTCAAATACGATCGTTTACATTGTTTTAGGCATCATTGCTTTATTCTTTTTTACACAACAATTCGGCACTTCAAACATCGGAAAAATGTTCGGCCCGGTGATGAGCATATGGTTTGTAATGTTGGCAGTTTTAGGCTTCGTACATATTTTCGATGATATTACTATTTTCCGTGCCATCAATCCGTATTACGGTATTAAATTCCTTTTTAATTATCACGAAGGGTTTTGGCTGTTAGGCGCTGTCTTTCTGTGTACCACCGGGGCAGAAGCTTTATACAGCGACCTTGGTCATTGCGGCCGTGGAAATATCCGGATATCCTGGATATTCGTAAAGTCATGCCTGGTGATCCACTATTTGGGCCAGGGAGCCAGCCTTCTGGATCATCATACAGGAACCCTGATGGATAAAGTCACCCGGGAAACTGCCGGTATAAATGCATTTTATGATCTTATGCCGCAATGGTTCATCGTTCCGGGAGTAGTTATTGCTACCACGGCTGCGATCATTGCAAGCCAGGCAATGGTTACCGGCTCCTTTACCCTGATCAATGAAGCCATACGCCTGAATCTTTGGCCAAAGATGAAGATCAAGTATCCTTCTGAAGCAAAGGGTCAGATCTTTATACCGGGGATTAACACCCTGCTTTTTGTGGGCTGTGTAGGCGTAGTCCTATATTTCCGCGAATCGGCCAGGATGGAAGCTGCCTATGGTTTAGCGATCATTACAACAATGATCATGACTACCATACTGTTTGCAAACTACCTGGTGCTGCACAGGGTAAGACCGGTATTCATCTACCTGTTCCTTGTGTTTTATTTTGTCGTAGAGATGGCCTTCCTGCTTGCGTTAATGGATAAATTTTTACATGGGGGTTATATTACTTTAATGATCGGGTTTCTTATGTTCTCCATTATGTACATGTGGTTCCGCGCCAGAAAGATCAAAAACAGGTATATTGAATTTGTAAGACTGGAGGAATATGTTCCGAAGCTGGAAGAGCTGAGCAATGATACTTCAGTGCCAAAATACGCTACCCACCTGGTTTATCTTACCAGCGCGGATAACCCGAAGGAACTGGAGCATAAGATCATTTACAGTATCCTCAGCGGTAAACCGAAACGTGCCGATATTTATTGGTTCGTACACGTAGATACCCTGGACGATCCTTATACCTGTGAGTATAATGTAACGCATATTATTCCTAATGATATTATCCGCGTGGAGTTCCGGCTGGGCTTCCGGATCGCACCGAGATTGAACCTGATGTTCAAGAGAGTTGTGGAAGACCTTGTGCAAAACCGTGAAGTGAATATTACCAGCCGTTACGAAAGCCAGCAAAGAAATAATGTGGTAGGTGATTTCCGATTTATCGTGTTGGAAAAATTCCTCAGCCAGGATAATGAATTGCCGTTCTTTGAGAAGCTTATCATGAAAGGTTATTTCTGGATAAAAGAGATATCGTTAAGTGAGGAGCGTGGATTCGGATTGGAGCAAAGCAACGTATCCGTAGAAAAATTCCCGCTTGTTGTTGCCCCTGCAGGAAAGTTGAAAATGAAAAGGATCTATTACAACGAGGAAGAAGGGTATTAATTGATAAGTGTCTGACGCCTCCGAAGGCGTCTGACACATTGTTCCGAAAGAAAGTTTAATACGTGTCTGACGCCTCCGAAGGCGTCTGACACATTGCTCCGAAAGAAAGTTTAATACGTGTCTGACGCCCTTCGAAGGCGTCTGACACATTGCTCCGAAAGAAAGTTTAATACGTGTCTGACGCCCTTCGAAGGCGTCTGACACATTTTACAATTAGCCTGTCGGACAGATTCGCAAACGAAGTCGGCAGACCTGTTTCCCCCCGCATATACCAATCATTTGAACAATACATTTATATATATTCTCAGCGGCTATGCGTTATTAATTCTGCTGGTATACCTCATCCAGGAGCGCTTCATCTTCAAGCCTGAAAAACTTCATCAGGATTTTAAATATGTGTACGATATCCCTTTCCGGGAATTATTTTTTGATGTGGAACCGAGAGTACGCATCAACGGGCTTCATTTTTCGGTCGCCAGACCGCTGGGCCTGGTATTGTATTTTCACGGGAACTCCAGGAGTATAAAAGGCTGGGCAAAATATGCCAAAGATTTTCTCCGATATAATTATGATGTGGTATTGGTAGATTACCGCGGCTTTGGCAAAAGCACCGGCAACCGTAATGAAAAGGATATGTTTAATGATATGCAGTTCGTGTACGATACACTCGCTGTGCAATATACCGAGCACCATATTATTGTTTACGGGCGTAGCCTGGGAAGTGGGTTTGCGGCTAAAATTGCCAGTGATAATAAACCGCGTTACCTGATCCTTGATGCACCTTTCTTCAGTTTCCGAAAAGCGATCGAACGTTTTTTGCCGATTTTACCCATCCGTTTCCTGCTTCGTTTTCATTTACGCACGGATAAATGGATAAGGCACGTGAACTGTCATACTTATATCTTGCATGGCACGAAAGATTGGCTTATCCCGGTAAAGAACAGTGAAAAGCTGCAGGCGTTGAGTCCGAAAAAAATAACGTTGCTCCGCATACAGGGTGGCGGGCACAACAACCTCACTTCCTTTCCCGCATATCATAATCTCCTTCGGGATATTTTACAATATTAAAAAACGCATGGCACTGCAAAAATTGAAAATAATCCGGTGGGTAAAGATCATCTTGCTTATTTATGCAACGATCGGCATTGCACTGTATTACCTGCAGGAGAAATTTTTATTTCACCCGGTCAGGTTAAGCAGTGATTACCAATATAAATTTGATCAGCCCTTTAAAGAGATCAATCTCCCTTTTAATGAAACGGACACCCTCAGTATGGTCAAATTCTTTCCCGCTGATACCTTAAGAAAAGGGGTGGTGGTGTATTACCACGGAAATATGGAGAACATCAATCATTATGCTGCATTCGCAAAAACATTTACCAAACTCGGTTATGAAGTTTGGATGGAAGATTACCCGGGTTTCGGCAAGAGCAGGGGCGTTTTAACGGAAGAGAAATTAAACAGCCAGGCGATAGAGGTAAAACGAATGGCAGATGCTGCATATGGAACAGACAGTATCATCATTTACGGAAAGTCATTGGGAACAGGCATTGCAGCCTATGTAGCCGCTGCTTCTAATGCAAAAATGCTCCTGCTGGAAACGCCGTATTACAGTATACCTGATCTCTTCGGAAGGTATGCCCTGATCTATCCTACATCTCAGATGAGTACGTTCAAGATCCCTACTCATACGTATTTGGAAAATGTACATTTCCCGGTTGTCATTTTTCACGGAACAAAAGATCGGGTTATTCCATATACTTCTGCAGCAAAATTAAAACAGCAATTGAAACCCGGTGATAAATTTATTACGATCGCGGGGGCAGGACATGCAGATCTTAACGCTTCGGAAAGCTATTACCGATCGATCGACTCTTTATTAAGAAATTGATCAGGTTTCTTTAAGATTTGCACCACCCTCATTTACTGATAATTTATATTTCGCACCTTGTTTTAATGCAACATTTGCGGTTTCATGGCTTACCGGGAAGCCGAAACAAACGGGGTAGTCGTATTCTTCAATGATCTCACTGATGATCTCATACACATCCTTACCGAAGGGTTTTTCCGTGTCCTTCATATCTGTAAATCCGCCGATCACAAGGCCCGCAAGATGAGCAAGTTTCCCGCTTCGTTTAAGCTGGTACAGCATGCGGTCTACATTGTATAATTGTTCACCGATATCTTCCAAAAACAAAATACAGTTCTTTGTTTTAATATCTGATGCCGTACCGGTAACATGTGCCAGCAACGCAAGATTTCCGCCAATCAGTTTTCCTTTAGCTATCCCGGTCTTATTCAGCGCATGCGGAGCGGAGTGATAATTTCCTTTTTCACCGCGCAATGCTGCGAGCAGTGATCCGATATATTCGTTACTATATCCTCCGTTGTTAAAAGCCGCTGCCATAGGGGCATGCAGGGAAACTGCTTTATACCTGCTGTATAAATGGGTGTGCAATACGGTGATATCACTGAATCCGATCAGCCATTTGGGATGCTTTAAAAACATTTTAAAATCAAGCCGGTCTATGATCCTGCTCATGCCATAGCCGCCACGCGCACACAAAATGGCTTTTATATTTTTATCATCTAAATAATATTGCATTTCAGTGGCCCTTTCCTCATCGGTGCCGCTGAAATAATTTTGCGAGGCACTGCCCAGGGTTTCGCCGGCCATAACCCGGTAACCTTCCAGTAGGAGCGTTTCAATACAGGTCGCTGCATTTTCAGCAGGCATATAACCGGCAGGGCAGGTGATGGCGATGGTATCACCGGCTTTGAGGTATGGTGGAATGATCATTATTATTTATTTTTTACTTCCCCATCGGAAAATATATTCCGGGGATTAAATCTCTTCAAGGATAACAGCATTATTTTCTACCCTTAACCGGTGCATAACCCCGCATTTTAAAGCAACATTATTTTTCTGATGTCCAACGGGGAAATCAAAACAAACCGGGTAATGGTATTTAGCGGTTTTTTCTAAAACGATCTCTTGCAGACTCTTTCCGAATTCTTCTCCTTCATCGTCCGGTTTTATTTTAAAGCCGCCGATAATGAGCCCGGCAAGGCCGGAGAGTTTGCCGCTTCTTTGCAGGTTCCAAAACATCCGGTCTATGCTGTATAAATATTCTCCGGTATCCTCAACGAATAATATTTTATTTTTTGTAATGATATCGCTTGTACTTCCGGCAAGTGTTTCCAACGTTTTCAGGTTGCCGCCGGTCAACATTCCTTTTGCTACTCCCTTTTTATTAAATGGATTTACCGGCGCCTCATATTTCATTTTTACACCCACCAGGCATTTCCGGATCATATCAATCGTTTCGGTTTGTACGGGTTCGGCCTTTGCCGGGTCAACAAAACTGTTACACATTTTCGAATGTATTGTCGCAATGCTGAAATTCCGGGCGATATGACTGTGCAGCACCGTAGCATCACTGAAACCGATGATCCATTTTGGCCGCTGTAAAAACTTTTTGAAATTCAGCTGATTAATGATCCGCAACAATCCATACCCGCCTCTCGCACACATGATGGCTTTTACAGATCCGTCATCCAACATTTGCTGAAAGTCTGACCGCCGCTCTTCATCCGTGCCTCCGAATGTGAAATCTTTTTTGCCGATGGTAGCTCCTAATTTAATGCTGAAGCCCCATTCCTGCATAGTTTTGATGGCAACCCGACAATCCTCAGCAGAAATATTCCCGGCAGGGGAGAGGATCCCGATCCTATCACCTTTTCGGAGATAAGGAGGGGTCTTTGGCGGAAGATTTTCTTCTTTATTTTCTGTAAGCACTGATGAGAAGGCACGCAAAGAACTAAGCGCTACTACTGCAGATGATATAAAATGTTTTCTTTTCAAGTTGGCTTCATGATTTCGCCTTCGACGACCTGCCTGCGGTCAGGCAGGCTCAGCCTGACAAATTGATAATTCAAGATCTGTTGTTCGGAGACAATTTACTCAAATTTCGGTATTGCGTCTGTAATTGATATTTTTGCATCTGAATTGATAACTGCTGTTGAAGTGTGCGACGCCACTGAAGCTGAACAGAGCTTACTTAGCCGGGCCCAAAAAAATAATATGACCGAACCGAAAAGATATTTAATTACTTCTGCCCTGCCGTATGCAAACGGGCCTAAGCATATCGGCCACCTGGCCGGGGCTTACCTGCCGGCGGACATTTACACGCGCTATTTGCGGGCAAAGAAAAAAGATGTATTGTATGTATGCGGGAGCGATGAACACGGTGCCGCCATTACCATTCAGGCTATGAAAGAAAATACGACCCCGCGGGAGATCGTAGATAAGTATCATGCCATGCTGAAAAGCAATATGGCTGATCTGGGTATTTCTTTTGATATCTACCACCGAACTTCTTCCCCCGGGCATCACGAAACGGCGAAGGAGTTTTTCACCATGTTGAATAATAACGGTGACCTGGAGAAAAAAGAGAGTGAGCAGTATTACGATGCTGAAGCCAAAACTTTTTTAGCGGACCGATATATTGTGGGCACCTGCCCGGTTTGCGGTTATGAAAATGCATACGGTGATCAATGCGAAAAATGCGGAAGCTCCCTGAGCCCGGAGCAGCTCATCAATCCGCGCAGCACATTAAGCGGTAACGCCCCGGTGAAGAAAGCCACTACGCATTGGTACCTGCCGCTGAATAAACATGAAGATTTTTTGCGTCAATGGATACTCGAGGATCATAAGCATGATTGGAAAACCAATGTTTTAGGACAATGTAAGAGTTGGATCGATTTGGGCCTGCAACCCCGTGCCGTGACGCGTGATCTGGAATGGGGTGTTGAATTACCAACGGATGTCCCTGATGGCTCCGGAAAAGTACTTTATGTATGGTTTGATGCGCCGATCGGGTATATCAGTGCTACCAAACAATGGGCGCTGGATAATAATACAGACTGGAAGCCTTATTGGTACGCGCCGGATACCAAGCTCATTCATTTTATCGGCAAGGATAATATTGTTTTTCATGCGATCATTTTCCCGGTGATGCTGAAACTCCATGGCAATATTTTACCGGATAATGTGCCCAGTAATGAGTTCATGAACCTCGAAGGCGATAAGATGAGCACCAGCCGCGGGTGGAGCATTGAGATGGATGATTACATCAATGATTTTGTAAAAAAAGAGAACGGCGGTGACCAAATGGTGGATGCGCTGCGATATTATTTAACGGCCATTGCGCCCGAAACAAAGGACAGCGAGTTTACCTGGAATGGTTTCCGGGATGCGGTAAACAGTGAGTTGGTAGCGGTCTTCGGTAATTTTGTAAACCGTGCATTTGTGTTGATGCACAAATTATGCAACGGGAAAGTGCCTGTTTTTCATAATGAAATTATGGATGAAGCAGACCGGCAATTGCTGAAAGAGATTGAGATCACGAAGACTAAAATTGAAAATAATATTGAAGCGTATAAATTCCGTGATGCACTTGCAGAAGTGATAGACCTGGCGAGAAAGGGAAATAAATATATGCAGGATAAGCAGCCCTGGATAGAAGCGAAAAAGACCGGTGACGATGGCATTCCGACCACGGAGGCACAAAAACTGATCGATAATTGCCTGCATATTTGTTTGCAGTTAACAGCCAACCTAGCCATCTTCATTAACCCTTTCTTACCGCATGCCGCAGCAAAAATGTGTAAAATGATGAAGGTGGTGGATAAAGTGTTGGATTGGGAAAATGCGGGGAGTGCAAAATTGCTAAGTGTTGGCTATTCACTGCGGGCCCCGGAATTATTGTTCCGAAAAATTGATGAGACCGAAGTAACGGAGCAGGTAGAAAAACTAAAATCTAAAAGCTTAAAAATAAAAATGGAAGAACAAAAAAATATATCCTCCACCGAAGCACCTGTAACAATGTCTGATACTGCAGGTTCAAATCCTCCGATGCCGGCAAAATCCGGTTTGAAACCGGAAATTGTTTTTGATGATTTTGCGAAAATAGACCTAAAAACAGGGACGATCCTGCACGCGGAGAAAGTGGAAAAAGCAGATAAGCTGCTGAAACTTGAAATAGACCTTGGCTTTGAGAAGCGCACTATCGTCAGTGGTATCGCCATGCATTTTAAACCGGAAGATATTATCGGTAAGCAAGTGGTCGTGGTGGCTAATCTTGCGCCGCGCAAAATGCGCGGAATCGAAAGCAACGGAATGATACTAATGGCTGAAGACGCGGATGGGAAACTTCAATTCGTTGCGCCTGTCGCACCGGTAGCTAACGGTTCAGGTGTGAGTTGAGTAAATATTTTAGTGCTTTTTTCTCGGTTTTGCATATCCCGAAACGGGAAATTATTCCACAACTCTTCCAATTCTCTATCAGTTCGTTATGCCAATTGCAGAGAGATTTCCACAGGTTACTTCTATAGGCTACCCTCTACATTAACTTTTCAGGACGTTTTTGGTAAAAAATTTGTCTATACAATAGTATAGTGACCGGTCTGACCCGACCGTCAAACCTTAAATCATGTTTTAAAACATTCTCATTATGAAAAAGAAAAACTTATTGCTTGCATTATTTCTCGCGATCGGTGCAGGAACATTTGCTCAAACCATAGACTATTCGCTGATTCCTTACAGGAAAGGGGCGAAATGGGGTTACGCGGATATTAACCGCAACATTGTAATTACCCCAAAGTATAATGATGCGCAGTGGTTCTCAGAAGGCCTTGCTGCAGTGAAAGTGGGTAACAAATGGGGCTACATCAATAAAGACGGTAAAATGGTGATCCGTCCAAAATTTACGGTGGCCAAATCTTTCCGGAAAGGATATATGCCCCGCGTGAATAAAGAAGGCGGTGACTCGATCCTGTTTGCGGGCGCTTCATTATTGGCAAGCGGTTATGAAAGATGTATCACTACCAAGGGTGTAGTGCTGATCAAATGCCCGGCCATCAACGAAAACTCTGTGGTGGAAAACAAGATCCCGGTGAGTTCGATCGTGAGGGAAAAAACTTATTCTTTACCGAACAACAACGGCCTTTTTGATAAGGTAGTGGATGATTACAAAATTGCAGGAAGTGATGAGACCTATTATATTGCTCAGAAAGGCGGCATGTACGGTGTGTTCAACAGTAAGTTTGAAACGATCGTTCCTTTTGAATACAGTTCTGTAAAACAATTGAAGTCAGGAAATAATCAATACCTGCAGGTACAGAAGAACAGCATGTCCGGTATCATCACGGGCACGGGTCAGCCCGGTATAATGCCGGAATATTCTAACCTTACCCTGGTGAACGCTTTTGATAATGCAGACTACGTGATCTTAAAAAGAGACGGAAAAATGTATGTGAAGGACCTTTCCAATAATGATATTATTTCTTCCGGCTTTTCTGATATCACATATGATAACAACGGCGGCTTTATTGTAACAGATAATAATAACAACCGTGGGTATTATTTTATGGACAAGCGGGTGATCGCACCGAAGTACAGTGATGTGAGGTTGGTGAACAAGGGTGGAAATTACCTGCAGATCAAAACTTCAAACGGTAAAGTAGGCTATATTAATACTGTCGGGATGAGTTTTTTGTGGAATAGAAACAATCAATATAGAAATCCAATAACAAAGGCTTCACTTCGGTGAGGCCTTTGTTATTTGAGCCCTATTTGTTTTGACCGTAATATAAAAATACTACCTTCGGATTTCGGATATAGTTGTTTAACTAACTAATTTTAAAAATAAGATCGCAGGAAAGATGAAACGTACAATCAGGAAGATCGCTGTACTCGGCAGCGGGGTAATGGGAAGCAGGATCGCCGCACATTTTGCCGGTATCGGCCTCCCGGTTTTACTGTTGGATATTTTGCCGAAAGACATAAGGGAGGATGCAAAACCGGCAGAGCGAAATAAGATCGTAAATGAGGCGCTGGCAGCTGCCGTAAAATCAAATCCGTCACCACTGTATACAAAGGAGGTGATCAAAAAAATAACGACGGGCAATTTTACCGATAACATGAAGGATATCGCTTCGGCGGATTGGATCATCGAAGTAGTGATTGAGCGATTGGATATTAAGCAATCTGTTTTTGCAGAAGTGGAAAAATACCGGAAACCGGGAACGCTCATTACCTCGAACACTTCCGGCATCCCCATACATATGATGACGGAAGGCCGCAGCGAAGATTTCAACAAACATTTTTGCGGAACGCATTTCTTTAACCCGCCGCGTTACCTGCGTTTACTCGAGATCATTCCTACAAAATATACTGACCCCGACGTAGTGGATTTCCTGATGCACTATGGTGATGTGTTCCTTGGAAAAACGACCGTGTTGGCAAAGGATACTCCCGCATTTATTGCCAACCGTATCGGCGTTTTCGGTATGATGGCGATCATGAATACGATGGAAAAACTCGGCTTATCAGTAGATGAAATAGATGCGCTCACCGGCCCGGTGATCGGCAGGCCAAAATCTTCCACTTTCCGGACCGCAGATGTAGTCGGAATAGATACCTTAGTTAAAGTAGCTAAAGGCGTATCGGAAAATTGCCCGGAGGACGAAGCAAAAGCCATTTTCAATATCCCTTCATGGCTTGATAAAATGATCGCCAATAATTGGTTGGGTGATAAAACCGGCCAAGGCTTCTTTAAAAAAATAAAAGGAGCGGACGGTTCTAAAGAGATCCTGACACTGGATCTGTCTACGCTGGAATACGGCCCGCGGAAAAAAGCAAAATTTGCTACGCTCGAAGCAGCTAAACCTATAGAGGACCTGAAGACAAGATTGAAAGCATTGGTCGCCGGGCAGGATAAAGCCGGTGATTTTTACCGTCAGTTTCATTATGCATTGTTCTCTTATATCTCTCACCGTATCCCGGAAATAAGTGAGGAGATCTACCGCGTGGATGATGCCATGATGGCCGGCTTCGGCTGGGAGATCGGCGCTTTTGAAAGCTGGGATACCATCGGCCCCGGGAAAACAACAGAGGCTATGAAAGCTGCGGGCTACAGTATTGCGCCCTGGATCAATGACATGTTTGCAAAGGGAATAAAAAATTTTTATAAAACGGAGAACGGCAAACGTTCTTATTATGATATCGGCACCGGCGCATATAAGACCATGCCCGGCGGAACAGCCTTCATTGTAATGAAGAACTTTGAAAATGAAACCGTTTGGAAGAACAGCGCCTGCCGTACTTATCATCTCGGTGAAGATGTGCTCGGACTGGAATGGTATACGAAAATGGGCAGCATCGGCGGCGAAGTATTGGAAGGTATTCAGCGGTCTATCAGTTTGGCGGAAGAAAAGTATAAGGGATTGGTGATAGCTAATGACGGTCCCAACTTCAGCGCCGGCGCAAATGTCGGGATGATATTCATGCTGGCCATCGAACAGGATTATGATGAAATAGACATGGCGATAAGAATGTTCCAGAATACCATGATGCGCGTTCGGTATTCGTCCATCCCCGTCGTGCTTGCTCCCCATGGCTTGGCGTTGGGCGGCGGTTGTGAGATCTGCCTGCATGCCGACAAAGTAATTGCGGCAGCAGAAACCTATACAGGCCTGGTAGAAGTAGGCATCGGCGTGATCCCCGGCGGTGGCGGTACGAAGGAATTTGTATTGCGCGCGGCAGATGAAATGCACAACGGCGAGCCGGAGACCATTACTTTACAAAACAGGTTCTTAAATATTGCTACTGCTAAAGTGGCTACTTCCGCCTTCGAGGCTTTTGAATTTGGCATCTACCGGAAAGGAACGGATGAAGTGAGCATCAATATCAACCGGAGAATTTCGGAAGCGAAAAAAGCTGTGGTGAATTTATACGACGAAGGCTATGTAATGCCGGTGCAACGCACCGATATAAAAGTGCTCGGCCGTACAGGCTTGGGTGCCATGTATGCGGGCATCAACGGCATGCACAAAGGGAAATACGCTACAGATCATGATGTGACCGTGGCAAAAAAATTGGCATACGTGATGTGCGGCGGCGACCTCAGTGAACAAACAATGGTGAGTGAGCAATACCTGCTGGACCTGGAAAGAGAAGCTTTTCTGAGTCTTACCGCGGAAAAGAAAACCCTGGAAAGGATACAGAGTATTCTGAAGACCGGTAAGCCGTTAAGAAATTAATCCTGATCTACAGGACTGGTTTTTAAAGAATGCAGATCCATCTGCATTTTTTTATGTGCCGAACTCCCGCCGAAAGGAATTGGAGGCGGCGAAATAATTCTTTACCACAAAGAGCGCAAAGTGTATCGCAAAGAGCGCAGAGTGCAACCTTCCGGTCTTCGCGTCCTTTGCGCTGTATTTATCTTCGCGCTCTTTGCGTTTAAAATCTCCCCCGGCACCCGACATCAATATTTAACCGCTAAATAAAAAGGATCATATTAATAACGATCAGCACATTGAACCCCAACCACCGGGTAGATCCTCATTCAGATTCAGTGGCTGCCTGTCCCGATAATTTCGGGATCGCACTCTTCTGCTATAGATCTTTATTCAACGATAAGCGCATATCATTTTTTGTCTTAATTTCATACCAATCAATATACTCAGTGCTATAAATTTCCATCATGAAAAAGATCTTTCCCCCCTTTTTTCTTCTTTTAGCTTTCTCAACCTTTGCCCAACAGAAGACCCTCACTTTGCAGGAAGCCATGCTTGCGCCCGCAGCAATGCTCCCGGAAAACTTACGGCAACTTCAGTTTATCAAAGGCAGCGATGATTACGTTTACCTGAAAAAAATAAACGGCGCTGATGTATTTGTCCGGGGCAGTTTTACATCAAAAGAAGAAATGCCCTTCCTCACCTTAAGCCAATTCAATCAGCGACTTAAAAATGTGAAGCAGGATTCTGTAAAATCGTTTCCCCCGGTGCAGTTTAATAACGATAACTATATTGTAAGTTTGAAAGGAACGAAATATTCCTTCAATACAGGCGACCAATCTTATACCACTTTGTTGGATAAAGATATTTCCGGGAAAGAAAATTTCGACCAGGGTAATGCCGGCTATATCGCATACCTGCAGGATCATAATCTCTTTGTCAGCAAAGACGGGGATACCAAACAAGTGACGACTGACGGCACGGCAAATATGGTCTATGCTTCTTCCGTTCACCGTGATGAGTTCGGTATATCAAAAGGTACTTTTTGGAGCAACAGGGGTGATCAGTTGGCCTTTTACCGGATGGATCAATCCATGGTTACGGATTACCCGATCATTGATTGGACCACACGTCCTGCCAAAAATGTAAACATCAAATACCCGATGGCCGGAGATAAAAGCCATGAAGTAACATTGGGCGTTTACAACGCCGTTTCTAAAAATACCGTTTGGATCAAAACAGGGGACGGGAATTTTAATGATCCCGCATCTGCTTTCCCGGTACTCAACAACCCGAAAGAACGATACCTCACCAATATAGCCTGGAGTCCTGATGACCGATACATTTTTATTGCAGTAGTAAATCGTGCCCAGGATCATATGTGGATGAATAAGTATGATGCCGCAACCGGCAATTTCATCGCGACTTTATTTGAAGAAAAGGATGAAAAATATATAGAACCGCTGCGCCCGTTAATCTTTGTAAAAAACAACCCCGGTCAGTTAATTTGGCAGAGCAACCGCGACGGTTGGAATCATTTGTACCTCTATGATATTTCCGGCAGGTTGATCAAACAACTTACCGCGGGGCAGTGGGAAGTAACGGAAGTAAAAGGTTTTGATGAAAAGGGCGAAAATCTTTTTTATGTTTCTACTGAAGAATCACCCATCACCAAAAATCTTTTTTCGCTAAACCTGAGGTCGCTTAAGACCAACAGGCTCACGCAAGCTGCGGGCATCCACACGAACGCGCTTAGCAGTAACGGGAAATATTTTACGGATAGCTACAGCAACACCGGGAACTTCCGCACCATAAATATTACAGAAGTAAAAACAGGTAAGTCGAAAACTTTGTTGGAGTCGGCCAACCCGCTCGCCGGGTATGCGTTGGGAGAACGAACCGTATTCACGATCAAAAATAAACAGGGTACTGACCTGTATTGCCGGATGTACAAGCCGGTAAATTTTGATGCTTCAAAGAAATACCCCGTGGTCGTATATTGGTACGGTGGCCCGCACGCCCAACTTATTTCAAACAGTTGGAATGCCGGCTCCGGTGATTATTGGTTTCAATACATGGCGGGTAAAGGCTATGTTGTTTTCACCTTAGATACCCGCGGAAGCGATAACAGGGGAAAGGCATTTGAACAGGCGATCTTCCGGAATGCCGGCAAAGCGCAAATGGAAGACATGGAAAGCGGTATTGATTACCTGAATTCATTGCCTTATACAGATAAAAACAGGATGGGCATTTTCGGGTGGAGCTACGGCGGATTTATGACAACCGATTTTATGCTGAATCACCCGGGCGTTTTTAAAGCGGCAGTTGCCGGCGGGCCCGTAATGGATTGGCAGTATTACGAGATCATGTACGGCGAAAGATACATGGATACGCCACAGGAAAACCCGGAAGGCTATAGCAGCACCAATCTCATCAAGCAGACCGGGAAATTAAAAGGAAAATTATTACTCATACACGGACTTCAGGATCCGGTAGTGGTGCAGGAACATTCCGTAGATTTTGTAAAAGCTGCGGTAGACGCAGGTGTCCAGGTAGATTATATGATCTACCCCGGCTACGAACATAATGTGACGGGTAAAAACCGCGTGCATCTTTATCAAAAAGTGACGGATTATTTTGACCTGCACCTGAAAAATTAATCCTGTCCTTACATTAATTAAAACAAACCATATGTCGATTCGTTGCCCTGCTTTTCGCGGAACAGCATTTATCCTTTTTATTACATTTTCCCTCCATGCTTTTAGCCAGGATGCAGTACAATATAATATGCCTCCGCAAGTTATTGCAGACCTCCTACTCGCAAAACCAACTCCCACGATCTCAACGGGCCGGGATGCGGAATGGATGCTGTTGATTGAGCGAAACTCTTATCCCACTGTAGAGGAACTGGGCCAACGAGAGATCAGGCTTGCAGGCTTGCGGCTGAACCCCGATAACTTTTCTCCGAGCAGGCAGACTTATATCAACAATTTCACCCTGAAAAATATACAAACGGGACCACAGTACCCGATCTCCGGCCGGCCGGGAAATATGCTCGCGGGTCATCT
>JBBJLU010000076.1:0-11782 GCA_037719665.1 Ferruginibacter sp. | reverse complement strand
AATTAATGATTATTTAATTTTTTGAGAGGACAGCGAATATCAAAATAAATTGTTGATAAAAAAAACTTTTTATTCTCTTCATTATACCACCGGAACCGTTTTTTTTAACCCGGTAAATCGAAGCCCGGGAGATCCGTTTCCTGAAAGGCTTACCCCGCTTCATTTACCTGATTTACCGGCACAGAATCGGGGGTTCAGGCGGTGCAAAAAAAACAATCTTTTTTTTTGAATTATTTTTTTTGCTATGTGTATAAACTAAATTCCTTATCATTTTGATGCTGCAGGGAAATACAATATCCGGTTAAAAAAAAGACCGGGCTTCCTGTGAAAATACCGCTACATTTGACAATTAAAAAAGATCAATATGAGCTATGAACTTACGGGTAAACTTATTGCAAAATTTGATACCGTACAACGCACAGAAACTTTTAAAGTAAGGGAATTCGCAGTGGAAAAAACAGATGATATCGGGGGGAGAACCATTGTGAATTATGCGAAATTTCAATGTGTGCAGGACAAAACGGCCATTATTGACCGCGTGAATATCGGCGACGAGGTAAAAGTGTATTTTAATATCAAAGGAAGCAAGTGGGAAAAAGACGGCAAGACCAATTATTTTACCAACCTTGATGCATGGAGAATTGAGCAGATCCTTAACCCGGCACAGATGCAGAAAACAGACAGCGGCGGTGCCGAAGAACCTATAGATAATTTTACTTCTTCAGACGGAAATGATGACCTGCCTTTTTAAGGGAAGGACCCCGTTTTCCGGTATTTAAATTATGTTGACGCTGATTCCGGGAGAAGACCCGGCTACCGACCATGCAACAGAAGATCTCTCTTAAATTATTGCCGGCTGAGGCCGCAGATGATGCCACGGTGATGAAATATATCTCATCCGCTGCCGGTCAAAAACTATCCCGTGTGTCAGGGTTCCGTGTTCTCAAAAAATCTATAGACGCCCGCGGGCAAAAGGTGTTGGTAAACCTTACTGTCAATGCATTCATTGACGAACCGACCGTTGAGTTTGTACCCGGTATTTTTCATTTTCAAAATGTGAAGACTGCTTTAAAAAAAACGATCATTATCGGTGCGGGCCCTGCCGGTTTATTTGCCGCGTTGATGCTGTTGGAAAAAGGCATAAAACCCGTGATCCTTGAAAGAGGCAAAGACGTACGGGCGCGGAGGAGGGACCTTGCCAAACTCAATAAAGAGGGTATTGTAAACCCGGAAAGCAATTATTGTTTCGGCGAAGGCGGTGCCGGCACTTACAGCGACGGGAAATTATATACCCGCAGTAATAAAAGGGGAGATATTGACCGGATCCTTAATTTATTCATTCATTTTGGTGCAACGCATAATATCGCCTCCGATGCACATCCTCATATCGGGACCAATAAGCTTCCGCAGATCATCACCGCCATGCACCAAAAGATCATCGAATGCGGCGGGGAAATACATTTTGAAAAAAAAGTTGAGGACCTCATCATAAAAGACGGGAAAATTGCTGAAGTGAAAACCGCAGACGGGGACAGGCTTTCGGCAGATGCTTTCATCCTGGCGACCGGGCATTCCGCCCGGGATATTTTTCATTTGTTTACGCGGAAAAACCTCCGTATTGAACCCAAGCCTTTTGCAATGGGCGTACGTATTGAACACCCGCAACAGCTTATTGACAGCATTCAATACCGGTGTTCTGCTGAAAGAGAACAATTCCTTCCTCCTGCATCATATTCCCTGGTACAACAGGTCAATGAAAGAGGAGTATTCTCCTTCTGTATGTGCCCCGGCGGTATCATCGCGCCGGCAGCTACTGACCCGGGCGAACTTGTAGTGAACGGTTGGAGTCCATCCAAAAGAAACAACCCGTTTGCAAACAGCGGTATGGTGGTGCAAACGGAAATGCAGGATGCCGTGAAGGCCATGAAACCATTTGGGATCACAGAAGAGGACCCGCTGATATTTATGAAATTTCAACAGCTCATTGAACAAAAAGCTTATCAGGCCGGCGGGGGGAATTTTGCAGCACCTGCCCAAAGAATGCAGGATTTTACCTCACGGAAACTTTCTGCAAGCCTCCCGGAAAATTCATATCTCCCGGGATTAACATCCGCCTGCCTTGATTCGGTTTTGCCGCCATTCATTTATGATGCCCTCGCGGAAGGATTCAAAGCCTTTGGAAAAAAAATGAAAGGATATTATACCAATGAGGCTGCAGTGGTTGCTGTAGAGAGTCGTACCTCAAGCCCTGTGCGGATCCCGAGAGATCCCGGGACGCTCTCCCATCCTCAACTCAGTAATCTTTACCCCTGCGGAGAAGGAGCAGGTTACGCCGGCGGCATCGTAAGTGCTGCTATGGACGGTGAAAGAGTGGCGGCACTGATAGCACAACTTTAAGGAACTGTTTTTTCCGGTGGTGCATACCCTGCAGCCGTTCGTAAAATATATGTTTCGGATATGCCCGGTGAACATTACTTTTAAACTCTAAACTAACGATATGCACCTGTTGCAATTGCAGAACATCAAAAAATATTTCGCTACGCAAAAAGCGGTGGATGATATCAGCTTCAATATTGAGGAAGGTAGTATTTTCGGCCTGCTCGGGCCTAACGGCGCCGGAAAAACGACCTTGCTCCGGATGATCACGGGGATTTTTTACCCGGACAGCGGGGAGATCAATTTCAACGGTAAAAAATTCGATCCTTCTGCTGATGCAGGCGGGATCGGGTACATGCCGGAGGAAAGGGGCCTGTACAAAAAAATGAAGATCGGCGAACAGGCGATCTACCTTGCCCGGCTGAAGGGACTGAGTAAATCGGATGCGCAGGATAGGGTAAAAGAATGGTTCATCAAATTCGAAATGCAAAGTTGGTGGAACAAAAAAGTGGAGGACCTCAGTAAGGGAATGAGCCAAAAACTTCAGTTTGTAACCACCGTTTTACACGAACCCAAACTGATCATACTGGATGAACCTTTCAGCGGGTTGGACCCCGTAAATGCAAACCTCATCAAAGAAGAAATTTTCCGACTGGCAAAGAAAGGCAGCACGATCATATTCAGTACCCACAGGATGGAACAGGTAGAAGAGATCTGCGACCATATCATCCTTGTGAATAAGGGCAAAAAAATACTGGACGGCACAGTGAGTGATATTAAACAGCAATTCAAGGAGCATCTTTTTATGATCAGCAGTTCTGCAGGCATAGAAAATATTTCAGCGCCGGAACTGTTTGAAGTGATCTCCCACCACGATAAGAACATGATGTTAAAAATATCGCCGGGTACAGATACCAACGCAGTACTGCGCCATTTTATGGATCGCAATATCAGCATCACCCGGTTCAATGAAGTACTTCCTTCGATCAATGACATCTTCATCAAGCTGGTAGAAGGCACTGCAGCGGCAAGGCAATTCCAAACCATTCAATAACTTTTATGCAGAATAAAACAGGGCTCATCATCAGCAGGGAATATTTTACCAGGGTTAAGAAAAAATCTTTCCTGCTAACGACCATATTGGTACCCCTTGTGATCATGGCTTTTTATGCGATCATCATTGCCATTTCCGTGAAAGGAAGTTCGGAGAAGAAAAATATTGCTCTTATCGACGAAGCCGGTCTTTTAAAGAACGATTCTTCCAACACCGGCATGACCCTTATTAAAAATGAAACGGAAAATTCTTTCATCAAAAAATATAAAGAGCAGGGCTTCGATGGCTTTTTATATATACCGCCGGTAAATATTGATTCCCCGCGAGGCATCCGTTTACACAGCAGATCGGCAGAGAGTATATCGGTGCTGGGAACCTTTGAGAACAAACTGAATAAGGCCATCGAGAATGAGCGGTTAAAATCTTCCGGGATAAAGGCTGCGGATTATGAGCGGATCGCTTCAGACATCGACATTGAAAATACGGTAGATACTGAAAAAGGAAGTAAGAAGAGCGGTGCCAAGGCTGCATATATCGTTTCTTTTGCCTGCGGTATACTTATCTATATGATGATGATCATTTACGGTACGCAGGTGATGCGTGGCGTAAGTGAGGAAAAAACAAGCCGTATCGCCGAAGTGATCGTGAGTTCGGTCCGGCCATTCCAACTGATGACAGGAAAAATTATCGGAATCGGCGCTGTAGGCCTTACGCAATTCGCGATCTGGATCGTTCTGATGCTGGGTTTACAAATGCTTATTCCGCTTATTTTCCCGGAAGTGATGGAGCAGATCAGTGCGGGCAACGGAGATATAAATGCTACTTCTGCCGGCAGCATCGTACAGGAATTTTCTACCCTGCCGGTCATGAAGATCATGCTTTCTTTTATCTTTTATTTCCTGGCGGGCTACCTTACCTACGCATCTTTGTTTGCCGCTGTAGGAAGTATGGCAACCGATGATCAGCAGGATACCCAACAACTGATCTTCCCCATATTGATGCCCATCATACTCGGCTTCGTGATCATGACAAAAGCCGTTGCGGATCCGCAAAGCAGCCTTGCCGTTTTCGGCAGCCTTTTCCCCCTCACCTCTCCTATTGTTATGATGGGCAGGATAAGTTATGATGTTCCCGGTTGGCAGATCGCTCTTTCTATGGTATTACTGGTAGGGTGTTTCCTTTTCCTGACCTGGGTAACCGCTAAGGTCTACCGTGTGGGAATACTGATGTACGGCAAAAAACCAAGTTGGAAAGAAATGCTCAAATGGGCTGTGAAAAAAACCTAGTGTTAAGCCGTGGTATTCATATGCGGATCGGTCTTCGGGGTTAGTGCCGCGGATATCTGCGCATTTACAAAACGATACAGCAAACCAACGATAAATAAAAATGAAAATAACAAACAGCCAATAAAAAATCCTACTGCAGCATAAATTTTAGATGATGGTTTTATCGGGATATCGGATACATTTGGTTGGTCAAGTATTTTTATGATCGGGGTTTCTTTTTGTAAACGCCATAATGCTTCCTCACGATTAGCAGCAGCGCCGTTCCGTTGTCCCAAAACCCTTGCTTTATCATTGTTCAGGTTTGCTTTGGGAAGTGCATACTCCACCCTGTCTCCGGGAACAAACAAGGTGGTTTTATCTAACTTGATCAACCGCCTGTCATAAGACCGGAGTACATATTCAAAGGAATCCACTTTTGCCTGCACAAATTCGTAATCCGAATTTGCTTTTTCCGTTTTCAGTTCTTTATAAAAGCGGGATACTTTTTCTATGAGCAGGTATTCTACGGGGATAAGCAGGTTTCTATCTGTTGACGAAAAGGTGATCTCCAACAGGCCGGTCTTATTGAATTTAATCTTGTAACGTGGTGCTATCAGGGCGATACCCGTCCTTATGATGTCGGAATCGGATTTGGGCATTTTTATCTCCGACGAAAAAAAAGACCGCTTCTTATTATACTCGTTGATCATAACTTCAGCGACCATCTTATTTCCGTAAGCCGGTAATCTTACCGACACAACTGCACCGCGGGTTTTTCTGCTTTTGCCCACTTCTTCAATGCTCACATTAGCTTCATCGGTCGGGCTTTTGGCATTACCCGCCCCGAATATCTCTGAGAGTCTTGAGGCCGCATTATCGGGGGCTGCAGTAAGAGTAAAAACCGTGGCTTTTACGGAGTATAATGCCGGGGCATTATAAGCGTATAAAAAAAATAATGCAGCCATAAGGATACCCCCGGCAAGTATTGCAAGCTTAAGGCGATTGAGCCTGAGTAGTATATTCCGGATAAGCTCCTGTGTATTCACAACTTTTATTTAATATTTCTCAGCAATATAGCCGTGATGAATATGGGAGCAATAGTAGTGGCGGCTGACTTCAGAAAATCGGGGATCTCCTGGCCCTCAGGTCTGCGTGGAATGGTAACGAATGAACCTTCTTCCACACGGGGATAAAAATGGAAGAACATGAAGTTACGTGTCCGCCTGCTCCGGCCGTTTGCATACGTTACATATATTCTTCTCCTCCACGGCCGTACACCAAATCCCCCGGCCCTGTCTATATAATAACCAACATTCGTATGCTCTTTATCGAAAGCGATCTTCAAAGGAGATTGCACCCTACCCTGAACGGTTACAAAAGGATTGATTTCGGGAACAAATACCATATCCTGCTCCTGAAGAATAATGTCATACTTCGTATTTTTATATCTCATCGCATTGTACAGATCAATGGTCACCGGCTGATTGGGATCTACCGACTGTACAGATCCGGGAATGATATTGCCGGTACTGTCCAAGCGGGGCTGCTGTATTGCATTTTCCCTTAAATTCTCCACTTTACGCCGGAACAATACTGCTCCTGCAAGATTTGCATTTTCTTTGAAACCCCCTGCCCGGGTAATATAGGAGGAAAGTGTCTCGAATTTATTCAGTCTCGGGTAGTATCCCGGGTATTTCACCAGCCCCTTCAATTCAACATTCTGTTGCAATTCAAAAGTGGGGTTCCTTCTTACAAATATCTGGTCATATGGTTTTAAAAGGACAAGAGAAGCCGCGGAATCCACACCCAGGTTCTGATCGATAGAATAAGATTTTACAATGGTCCTGGTAGGCTTTAAACCTTTCCGGGCCGAATCCATATCAACAATACTGGAGATCTCCAGCCGGCCGAATTCTGCCGATGGCTTAAGGCCGCCGGAGAGATATATAAGGTCCTGCAGGGTCATTCCGCCGTATTTGCGAAGCTTTCCTTCTTTTCTTACTTCGCCGAATATCTCGACAAATACCTGGTCGGTAAATTCATAGCTGCCGAAAAGCTGGATGATATCGTTAGGTAGGAGAACAATATTATTTACACTGTTGATATTATTAGTATTTATATCAGAAAGGTCTACCTCTATTTTATCTGATAATGTATTCGCGGAATCAGCGGCACCGCGAAAAATATACGCCCGTTGCAGGTAAGTATTTCTTGTTACGCCACCTGCCCTGTTGATGATATCAAAAAGCCTGTCACCTTTTCTCAATTCATAAAAGTCCGGGTATTTTAATTCACCGCGAATCTCCACTTTATTGATAAGCCCGGGGCGAATGATATCCGCCCTTACGATGTCGCCGTCCTGTAATAATTCATCCTGGTTCGGTAGTTTTAAAATAGCCGTAGCATTTACATCACGAACCACCTGGCTTTCATCTTCTGTCCGGATAACTTTCAACGTAGAACTGAGGGCGTCAGCATTGAGGCCGCCGCTATACCTCAGCAAGGCTTTTACACCCTCATCCTTTCTGAGCTGATAATACATGGGCCGTTTAAACTGTCCCGTAGCCAAAACTTTTTTCTCGTAAAAAGGCACAATGATAAAATCATTATTCTGTAGGTAGATATGCCGTCCGAAATCACCGGTCTGAAGATATTTGTATATATCGAGTTCTTCTATTACACGGCCGTTTCTTTTAATCTGGATATTGCGCAGGTTGCCATTCTCTGTGATACCGCCGGCTCTTGCGATCACCTGGAAGGCATTACTGAACGCACTTATCGTAATGATACCCGGGCTGTTGACTTCGTTTACCACATTCACATTAATACTACGGGGTTGACCGAGGCTGATATCTATATTGGTGCCGGGTGGCACAACCGCCGAAAATCTTGAATACAACATTCGTTGAACATTAGAAAATGTGAGCCCTCCGATATATATTTTCCCCATACCATTCGGGAAAATGGACCCGTCGCTTACTACATTATACTTATTTTGAAATTCCGCACCGCCATACCCGGAGATAACTATTTGGTCACCCACACCAATAGGGTAATCAGGGGGAGGAGTTGACAGTTCGTTGACACTCAGGCCTGCAGCACCCCTAAAGGCATTGGCGCCATAGGTGCCTTTAGGATCGTTGAATTTTACGGCATTGTAATCGCGGGCCGAACTGTCTTTATTGATCTTTGCATTTTGATTAAGTTCGGCATTACGATCCTTCCCGGCTTCCCCGTTCTGATCTTTCAGAAAGGTTTCCAGCTGGGGATTGGTCATATTTATAGGCTCTGTAGGAGTGGGAGGCACCACCGCAGGTGTCTTTACCGGCGGTTGAGAAAATGAACTGATGCTCCAAATACTGAATAAAACCGTTATGAATATTTTGAACATACCATTTCCTGACCCTTTATGCATTTGTTAAGGATTGATTTACAATTTTTTGATTTGCAAAGATACTGTTATTTACGATAGCTGTCCAGCATGGCCAAGTACCCGTTCCAAAGGTCATCAACTATAGCTGCCGCGGGTTGTATGGCCCTGATCAGGCAGCTCACCTGTCCTATTTCCAATTCCCCTTCCGCCATGTCACCTTCAAACATGCCTTTTTTCGCCCTGCCACGGCCCAGCAGGGCGGTCAGTTCTTCCGGGCTTGCATTGGCATCTTCCGCCGCACGTACCTTATTATAAAAGTCATTTTTCAACAAGCGTACCGGGGTAAGTTTCTTTAGGGAAAGATGGGTATCACCCTCGGAGGACGTGATGATCGCTTTCTTGAAATCTGCATGACAGGAAGCTTCTTCACTCGCAGCAAATCGGCTGCCTACTTGCACGCCGGAAGCGCCTAAGGCCATGGCAGCAAACATTTGACGGCCGGTGGCGATCCCCCCGGCAGCTATAATGGGGATGGTTACCTTTTCCTTAACTGCAGGGATCAATACAAAACTCGTGGTTTCTTCCCGGCCGTTATGGCCCCCCGCCTCAAAACCTTCTGCAACAACAGCATCGCAGCCGGCATCCTCTGCTTTCATGGCAAATTTGCTGCTGCTGACCACATGAACAACTTTTATCCCTTCCTGTTTTAAAATAGCGGTAAATGTTTTGGGATTACCCGCGCTTGTAAATACGATGGGTACTTTTTCTTCAATGATTATTTTAATATGCTTATCGATATCCGGGTAAAGCAGGGGGACATTGACGGCAAATGGTTTTGTTGAAGCCGCATGAAATTTTTGAATATGTTCTTTCAGCACTTCCGGGTACATGCTACCGCTCCCGATCATTCCCAATCCGCCTGCATTGCTTACCGCGCTTGCCAGGCGCCAGCCGCTGGTCCAGATCATGCCGGCCTGTATGATCGGCTTTTCAATTTGGAAAAGTTCTGTTATTTCGTTGGAGAAACTCAATGATGGAAGAATTAAGATTTAAGATTTAAGATTTTTTCCGGTTCGGGCTTTCTAAGCAGATCGCGACATTGTATAACCCGCAACCCGCAAACCGGTCACCCGCAACCCTATTATCTCGAACTTCCGCCCAGGTCTATCGCCGTATTATCGCCTATATTGAGGTTGCGGCTTACACCTTTTACTTCCGCATCGCTGCCGATCAGGGAATTATTTAATACGATCTCATACAGGTTGGAGTATGCCCCGATAATAGAATCCTTGATGATCGCATGATTGATGGTCGTGTGATCGCCGATGGCCACATTCGGACCTATAACCGAATTACTGATGATACATCCCACACCGATACTTACGGGCGGAATGACGATCGTATTTGCCGGGTGACAGGTTTCAGATACGCAGTTCCCGAATTTTTTCAACAGGATGGCATTGGATTCCAGCAATGATTCTTTACGTCCGCAATCAAACCAATTGGTCACTTTGAGGGATTGAAAAGCTGCCCCTTGTTGTATCATGCATCCCAATGCGTCCGTCAGGTTGAACTCATCGTAGCTTCGAAGTTGCCGGTCCTGTACTTTATGGAGGCATTCAAAAAGAATATCGGTCTCTTTAATTTTATAGACTCCCACTAACGCCATATTACTTTTGGGGATCGCCGGCTTTTCCACCACGCGCGTGATCAGGCCATTTTCAGCGATCTCGGCCACGCCGAAATTCCTTGGGTCATCTACTTTTTTTACAGCGAGCACGGAATATGGCGACCGGATCATTTCTTTAATATCAAATTCCGCGATAGTATCTCCTAAAACAATAATGACCTCATCGCTTCCCACCAATTCTTTGGTGATCTCAATAGCATGGCCGGTACCGTGCCGTTCATTTTGCGTAATGAAATGCGTATTCAGTTCGGGGTAATTAGCCTTTACATAATCCTGTATCTTCTCCCCCAGGTAGCCGATGATAAAAATGAAATCAGTAATGCCCGCATCTTTGAGCTGATCCACAATAATGCTTAAGATGGTTTTTCCCGCAAGCGGTATAAGTGCTTTGGGTTGAGTATATGTGTGCGGGCGAAGTTTGGTCCCTGCGCCTGCTACGGGTATGATGGCCTTCATGAATAGTTCTCCTTAAAAGAAATCAGTTTATGATAAAATCTCTTTGAATACAGGTGCCACGAAATTAGCGAATTAATAATAAAGGGCTTACTGCGCGGTTTTAGCAGCGTATTTCAAAAGAAAAGATTCAGAAAGCGGTTGCGCCGGCTGCTGCAGCTATGGTCATCATCGTTGTGTCACTCACTTGTACGGAAAAGCATTATGGAGCTTTTTCAGGCATGACTCAACAGACTGATGAGAATTGAAAAGCGCATGGTTATGGTTTGTAAGAGCACAAATTAGGTAAATGAGGGGGTTTCGTTTAATATTGTGTTAGTGGCAATTTAAACTCTCAAAATATGACCATCCCCAAAAAAATCAAAATTGAACGTATTGAAAAATACCACACCCACTATATAGGGAAAACTGAAAACGAAAAATTATTTTGGGGATATGCAACTTTTAATTACACAAAAACACACAATGAAATAATGGAAGAAAATGGTGATTATTCTGATTTTAGAAATGAATATGCTATTCTACATATTTTTAGCGTATCCGGGCAACATCTAATTACAAAGCATTGTCTTGTTGGTACTGCAAATCAAGTGGATGACATTACTATATTTAGAAAACTAGAAGAATTGATTTCTGAATTGGGTGACATTAAATTTGAAGATATTGAAGTTGAACTTTTCGACACAAAAATTGACAATATAACATTCGGCCTAGTTCCTAACTATGAGTATGGCTTTGTAGAGCTCCAACCCAACTCGACTCTTGCATTTGGTGAGCCATGGGACGGATCCTATTCAACATAAAACAAACTGCCTCTACCAATGCATTGCCAAAGGTTAGGTCTGGCTTGGTTCCGGCTGGACGTTTTAATTTAGCTTTTGTTCTTAATTTATGCTTCATATTTTGAATTTAGCTTTAGTTCCGGGCATGACCAGCAACAAATGTCCAAACCTTCGGCAATGCAAAACTGTAGGAGCAATGCGAGTATTATAAACTATGACGACAATTTCAAATTATAACAAAACGTATTTTCTACTAATTCTACTTTTGATATTTTTAGTTTCTTGCGGACAAGTAAATGAAAATAAACTTTTGACAAAATCTAATAAAATGGATGATTTTGAAAGACTTTTAGATGCAACATTTCCATTTGTAGAAGACCTATTAAAAAAGCATGGAGAATTTTTTCCATTGGCATCAGCAATTGAGAAAAATGACAGTATTGCCAGTGTTGGGACTTACGACGAAAACGAACATCCATTATCAAATAAAGTAATTGCAGACTTAAAAATTGCACTACGAGAAGGAGCAAAAAAAGGAGACTATAAAGCAATTGCAATTTTTTATGACGTTAGTGTAATTGAACCTAGCACAAATCAAAAGACAGATGCGATTGCGGTATTTGTTGAAAACAAAAAAGACCCGACAGCTTATAAATTATTTTTTCCTTACACATTGGACAAAGACAGAGTTCTGAGATTTGGCGAAAGTTGGAAAAATATTTCTGAAAAAGAAATTTTCAACGAATGACAACCTACATAACGGAAAGCCCATGCGTCTAACTTATTTGC
>JBBJLU010000075.1:0-11799 GCA_037719665.1 Ferruginibacter sp. | reverse complement strand
GCCGGAGTAGTATCCCTGTTCATTGCTACCCTGGTCTCATCCGTGAACCGCGACGAGCATACTAATATCAAGCCGTTGGTGGAAAAGATAAATGAGACGGCCAATAAAACCAAGCGCCTGGAAAATAAAGTGGATCAATTACAGGCCGACGCAAATATTATTGCGGTACCCCGCGTGGATTCCAGGTTCCGTGCAACAGGCTTCATGATCGATGCGGCTAATAATTACCTTGTCACCAATGCTCACGTTGTAAAAGAAGCATCTCATAAATTAGTGGTTGAAAATATCGCCGGTGATCAATTCAGCGCTACTGCTGTTTATATCAATACGGCCAATGACCTCGCCATTGTAAAAATTACAGATCCAGCATTCAAACAATTGCCCGCATTACCTTATGGGATCCGCCGCACCGGCGCGGAGCTTGCCGAACAGATCTTCATGTTGGGATATCCCAAGCAGGAAGTGGTTTACGGTGAAGGTTATGTGAGTGCAAGGAACGGGTATGAAATGGATACGGTCTTCTGCCAGCTCAGCACTTCGGCCAATGAAGGCAACAGCGGTTCACCCGTGCTCAGTAAGAACGGTGATATCATCGGGATCATCACCAGTACAGAAAGAAATGCCACGGGTGTAGTGTTCGCGATAAAATCCGCTAATATTTATCGTGCCATTGAAGAAGTAAAAAAGATGAAGGACAACGGAAATATTAAAGTAAATGCTGTTCCTACACTCCGTAAGCTTGACCGCAAGGACCAGGTGACTAAGATCCAGCCTTATGTGGTCATGATTAAGGGGAATTAAGTATATAGAGTATATGGGTATCTTCTGAGTGTGTGTATACTTTTTACTTAGATATTTTATATACTTAGATACCTGTTTACTAATCCCCCCACAACCCTTCCGGGTACTCACCTTCCGCAATCAGGTTGAGTAAACTTTCTTTAACTCCCGGTGCATCTTCTTTATACGTAACACCGAACCATTTTGCAGATGTAGGGATCACTTCAATTGTTCCCTTCTCCTCTTCAATAAAATACTGTGCGATATAAGGAATGAAGAATTCCGCTTTTATATTATCGGTATTGTTTTTAGGGAATTCACTGAAAAGGTTTTGCGTTAGCGTGAATACAGCCGGATGAAAAAGCCAAAAATTCATAGAGACTACGGTATCATCTGCCAGCACATTCCGCACTTCGTTCTCTTCAAAAACAATTTCATTTCCATCCCGATAGATCTTCGTTCTTTCGGTGATCGTTTTAAGATTGCTCTTTTCATTGACCTCACAAATACCACGGCTTACCGTACCATGCTCGCTCAGTGTATTCGATAAATGCCAGGCCACCACAGCATAATGATCTTCATTGCATTTGTTTACCAGGAAATTCGCTGCTTTATCAAAAGCATCTTTTCCGTAAAAGTCATCTGCGTTGATGACGGCAAATGGTTCTTTTACTTTATCCTTTGCACAAAGCAGGGCATGACCGGTGCCCCATGGTTTTGTTCTTCCTGTGGGAATGTAAGCTTCATCCACGAAAGAATAAAGGTCCTGGAATACATAGTCTATAGCTATCTTCCCTTTTAATTTTGGTTCGAAGGACTGTTTAAAATTATCGGCAAAATCTTCCCGTATAATGAACACGACCTTTCCGAACCCGGCACGGATAGCATTATAAATGGAATAATCCATGATGGTTTCCCCTTCCGGCCCGAAGCCCTCTGTCTGTTTCATACTGCCATACCTGCTGGCCATTCCTGCTGCCAGGATCAAAAGCGTTGGTTTCATGTGAAATTATATTTTCCGCCGTTGGACGGATACACTTATTAATGCCTGAATAAATTACTTTGCAGCGACAAAAATAGCGGAATTGAGCCATTAAAAGGCCTTGATAAAGGTTACTGAAATTCAACAACAGAGATGGTAATACCCTTAAACAATATTACTGTAGATCGCCTCAATGATCCGCTTTTTACAGAAAAGGAAGTAATTGTTTCCATAGCCCGGCTTGATAAAATTCATCCCGAAGTATCGGGGAATAAATTATTTAAACTGCATTTCTTCATTGAGGAATGTCTCCGGTCCGATCATAAGACCATACTCACATACGGGGGTGCATTTTCCAATCACCTCGCCGCCACGGCTTTTTTTTGCGGGTCCCTTGGTATTAAATGCATCGGTGTTGTGCGGGGAGAAGAACCCCGCACACTATCCCATACCTTGGTCCGTTGCCGCGACGCCGGGATGCAACTCCACTTCATCAGCAGGGAAGCCTATAAAGCGGCGGAAAGTCTCCCGGAGATCTCCGCGTTAGAAGACCGGTTCGGAAATTTCACAAGGGTGCCGGAAGGTGGCTACAGTCCGATCGGTGCGGCCGGTGCGGCATTGATCCCGGATCTCTTATCAACGGAAAATGCCACACATATCTGCACGGCTGTAGGTACAGCAACCACCGTAGCAGGGCTCCTGATGAAAAGCATCCCGGGGCAGGAGATCATCGCGGTGCCGGTAATAAAAAACATGGCCGATATCCGGGAAAGACTGGCCTATCTTACCGGTAACCCCACCCTCCTGCCGGAAATTTTCAGCGAATACCATTTCGGCGGTTATGCAAAATATACCCCGGGGCTGTTAAGTTTTATGAATAAATTCTATTCAACATTCGGAATTCCTACAGATTACATTTACACCGCCAAAATGATGTATGCTGTTACGGAAAAAATAAAACAGGGATATTTTAAACCGGGCAGCCGTATCGTCTGCCTGCACACCGGTGGTCTGCAGGGAAACCGATCTTTACCGTCGGGGAGTTTAATTTTTCCTTAGTTTTAACAGGAGCTTTATTTTCACTTGGGGAACAGTGAACAATTGAAATTATATTTGCAGAGCGCAAGGCTTATGAGAAAACCACCTGTTATTTGTTTCATCTTCTTTTTAGGATGCCTGTCATCCCTGAGCGCACAACAGTTACCCCTGCCGGTCATTTCTGTAAAAAATATCAACAATAAGATCATCGTAAGCTGGGTAAATAATTATACAAGGCCCGTGACAACCCTGAATATTCAACGCTCATACGACAGCCTGAAGAATTATTCCACCATTGGCGGAGTGCTCAGTCCCCAAAGTATAGAAAACGGTTATGTAGATGCCAATCCCCCGTATAATAAAATGTATTATAGGGTTTTCGTGGCATTTGAAGGCGGGTCTTATGTGATCACCCCATCGGCACGGCCGGTGAAAGATCTGACCGTGACCGATATTGTGACAGAGCGATATCCCTGGATGGGTGAACAAGGTAAGGACAGCCTGGGAATATTTTATCCGTCAAAAATCATTAACCCCAGTGCCCGCATCTTTACAGCAAGGGATAATAATGTGGTCATTCACCTGCCCGAGGCGGCGGCCAAAAAATACACGGTGAAATTCTTTGACGAGAATGAAAAATTCTTATTCGAACTTACCAAACTGAAAGAGGAATACCTTATCCTGGAAAAAGTAAATTTTGTGCGCCCCGGGTGGTTCCGGTTTGAGATTTATGAGAACGGGGAACTGATTGAGAATAATAAATTCCAGATTGTAAAAGAGGTGAAAAAATTATAGAAAGGATTACACGAATTACACGAATTAGACGAATTACACGAATTTAAAACCAAAAAATCTGCACTTATCCGTGTGATTTGTTGAATAGGTGTTCAAAAAACTTTTGACACGAATTACACGAATTATACTCAATTACACGAATTAAAACAAAAAATCTGTACTCATCCGTGTGATCTGTTGAATCCGTGTTCCAAAAACTTTTTGACACGAATTACACGAATGAAAACGAATTAAAACAAAAAATCTGTGCTTATCCGTGTGATCCGTTGAATCCGTGTTCAAAAAACTTTATGACGGATTACACGAATGAAAACAAAAAACAAATCTGTGCTCATCCCTCTAATCCGTAGAATCCGTGTTTCTATAAGTAGTCGGCGGCGGCTTCCGCTTCAGAAAATGCTACATTGAACACTTTCCGGAAATTGTCTTTTATCCTGCTTTTTATTTCATCGTAATCTACCTTTTTACCGATCTCTTTTTCAACCGAGGTTACCTGCTTGTTTACAATACCGCAGGGAATGATATTATTAAAATAGCCGAGGTCCGTATTTACATTTAGGGCAAACCCATGCATCGTTATCCAACGGCTGCAACGCACACCGATCGCACAGATCTTTCTTTCCTTGCCCGTAATACTTGGTTCGATCCACACACCGGTTTCCCCGGGACTGCGCTCGCCTTTTATCCCGTATTCCGCTATCGTGAGTATGATCGTTTCTTCCAGGTCGCGGAGGTATTTCCCGATATCGGTGTAAAATTTTTCAAGGTCGAGAATGGGGTAACCCACTACCTGTTGCAGGCCGTGAAAAGTAATATCACCGCCACGATTGGTCCGAAAAAAACCGATGTCATTCTCCTTTAGCTGTTCATCGCTCATTAGCACATTTTTCACATCACCGCTTTTCCCAAGTGTATACACAGGCGGATGTTCGCATAGTAAAAAATAGTGTTGGGTATCGGCTCCCTGTACGTTGGCCGGGTTATTCCTAATGGATGACTTTACAGCAACGTTTTCCTGTAACAGCTTTTCCTGGTAATCCCAGGCGGCTTTATAGTCAATTATACCAAGGTCTTTGAATATCACCGGTTGCATACTGTTGTAAATGTTTTTACTTTGCAAAGATAGAGGAAGGCGGCAGATGCCCGTTTGATGAACTGACCGCAATAAAACAAAAAGAAAATGTCCATCGAAGAGATCATACCGGATGAGATCCCGGAATCAGAAGAATTGTATGAGAAACTTTCTCTCATTATCGATAAAGGGCAGGAACCCTTAAGGATTGATAAATTCCTCATGCAGCGGATCGAGGGCGCTACGAGGAATAAGATCCAGCAGTCCATCGAAAATGAAATGGTGCTGGTAAATGAAAAGCCCGTAAAAAATAATTATAAAACCCGCCCCGGCGATAAGATAATTATTTATGATGACCGGTCCCCGGAATCCTCCGAGATCATTCCGCAGGATATTCCTTTAAATATCGTGTTTGAGGATGATGAGCTGATCATTATCAATAAACCGGTAGGCATGGTGGTGCACCCCGGCAGCGGCAACCCTGACAACACATTGATCAATGCGGTGGCATGGCACTTAAAATACAATTGCCCCGAGATCGATGAATCTGCCCTGCCGCGTTACGGCCTGGTACACAGGATCGATAAGAATACCAGCGGGCTGATCGTGATCGCAAAGACGCAAAAGTCGATGAGTGTATTAGCCAAACAATTTTTTGATCATACGGTACATCGCCGCTATGTTGCCGTGGTATGGGGTAATTTTGATACGCCGGAAGCTACCATCACGGGCCATGTGGGCCGTAGCCAAAAGCAACGGAAATTATTCACCGTTTACCCGGAAGGAGATCATGGCAAGGCGGCCATCACCCATTATAAAGTCTTGGAGAATTTCAATTATGTTACAGTTGTGGAATGCCGTTTGGAAACAGGCCGTACGCACCAGATCCGCGTGCATATGCAGTACATCGGCCACCCGTTGTTCAATGATGATTTTTACGGCGGCGACCGGGTGGTAAAAGGAACGGTCTACACGAAATACAAACAGTTTGTTGAGAATTGTTTTGCCGTATGCCCGCGCCAAGCCCTGCATGCAAAAGAATTAGGATTCACTCACCCTGTTACGGGCGAAAAGCTGATGTTCAAAAGTGAGCTTCCCGGTGATATGGATCAGCTCATAGAAAAATGGCGGAAATACAGCACATTTAAAAACGAAACCGAATAATAACCGCCGCCGGTGCAATCAAAAAATATTATGAAAAGATTTATTCTGCTATCCGTATTCTTTAGTTGTACTGCAAATCTTTTTGCACAGGTCACGGTGATGAAAGACCCTGAGATCGAATCGATGGTAAAAGAAATTTCCCCTGATTCGTTGCGCGCATACATTCAGACCATGGTTAACTTCGGGACGCGAAATACCCTCAGCATACCCTCGGATAAAAAAAGAGGGATCGGTGCGGCAAGAAATTATGTGCTCGCAAAATTCAATCAATTCGCAGCTACATCCGGTGGCAGATTATCTGCTATCATTGATACCACTACCCTGCAGCCGGATAAACGCCGGGTAGATACAACGTTATTATTGGGGAATGTTGTGGCGACCCTAAAAGGTTCCGACCCTGCTGATAACCGGGTCTTCATAATTACCGGTCACTTGGATAACATGCGAACAAATGTGATGGACCGCATCGGTGATGCACCCGGTGCCAATGACGATGCATGCGGTGTAGCGGCTTTAATGGAATGTGCAAGGATCATGAGCAAAAGAAATTTCCGGCAACGATCCTGTTTATGGCAGTGAGCGGTGAGGAACAGGGATTGCTGGGTTCCAATTTCATGGCAGTGAGATCTAAAATAGAAAAGCTGAATATTGAAGCCGTATTGAATAATGATATCATGGGCAGCAATAACAGTAACGAGACCGGCATCATCAACAATACGCAGGTAAGGGTTTTCAGCGAAGGCCTGCCCGCGTTCGAAACAGAAAAATCAGCGAAGGGTATTCGCCAACTTGGCCTTGAGAACGATGGTAAGAGTCGCCAGCTTGCACGCTATGTAAAAGAAACCGGCGAACGGTACGTGGAAAATCTGGAGATCAAAATGATCTATCGAAATGACCGTTTCCTGCGGGGTGGTGACCATACACCTTTCGTGGAAAACGGTTTTACAGCGGTACGTATTACAGAGATGAATGAAAATTATACCCGCCAGCACCAGGATGTGAGAATGGAAAAAGGGATACAATACGGCGATCTTATAGAGTTCATAGATTTTGAATACCTGCGCAAAAACACCGGGATGAACCTGGCTACCCTCGCTAATCTTGCGAAAGCGCCGGCATGCCCGAAGAAGTAAAAATTGATGTAAAAAAACTAGGCAACAGTTCTTTGCTGTATTGGAAAAAACCCAATTCAGGTGCTGTAAAGGGTTATTACCTCTTGGTCAGGGAAACCACGGAAGCGTTATGGCAAAAGAAAGTTTTTACAACCGCTACAGAGATCACTGTTCCTTATTCTAAGGACAATTATTTCTTTGCGGTGCAATCGGTAAATGAAATCGGCAATGAAAGCCTTCCCGCCGTTCCGGGTATCGGGAGATAGTATCAAATCACTGCATAAATATTTTGTTGAAATTACATGGAAGACGTACCAATGCCGGATGGCAACATGTTGAGAGAATTGATGACCATGAAAATGCCGTTTGGTAAATACAAAGGAACGGTCTTAAAAAGATTACCCGTCAGTTATTTGGAATGGTTTGCCCGGAAAGGCTTTCCTAAATCAAAGATCGGTATCCTGCTGCAATGCCTGCTCGAGATCAAAATGAACGGTGTGGAGTATTTGCTTGATGAGGTGTAAAGTTTATAGAGTAGCTAAGGATATAAATATAGAAAGTACTCGCCTATATAATAAACACTCCATCAGAAGATCCCTATATACTTTATATACTTATATACTTTCAAAATCACTCCTTCACTTCCTTCAGCTCCGCTTCCCTAATATCCGCTTCCATTTTCTCTTTTTTCGTGCTGACGCGAAGCCTTCCGAAAAAGCTCATATAAAGGTTAGCGATCCACACAAGGGCAAAGCCACCGATAAGATACCCGCGCCAATCATCAAACATCAATTTATATTTAGTAATAAAGAGAAAGGCGATGGTTATATAGTGGCTGAAACAATATTCGCAGGTAAAGAGATAGAAAAATTTACGCTGAAAGATATTCCTGCAGGCCTCTGATTTTTTGAGGCAGAAATCTCTCGGTTCGCGAAATACTTCCTCGTGTGTAACGGTCCACGCAATACAGGCAATAGGAAGTGCCAGTAAAAAAAGATCGGGCACCTGGTGGGATAGATCCATGCTGCTGAGTTTTAAGCGTTAAATCAAATAATGTACCACGTAGGTTCATCAGTGAAAATCCGAAAGCGTTGCAGTGAATACACCACGCTCCCGCTTTTTAAATACCGCCTTCCAGTTTCCGTTATACCGGATAAGCACCGGAATGGTGAGGTTGCCGAATTGAGCCATCTCTACTTCCATCTTCACTTTGAAATCATACACTGCGGCATCATAACTCAGGGAATAATGCCTGGCTACTATGTCAAATGAACTGTCACGAAACCAGGTATTCATTTCATCTATCACAACCGATCCTTCTTTCCCCTTTTTTACTTTTTGGCGAAATACATAGCAATCTACATTATTATGCCTTTCCCAATCAATTTCCATATCATAACTATCTGCCATCTCATCATCATAGATCGCGGTCTTATTGCTCATGAACGGCAGGCCGTTGATCCTTTTCCCCGGATTGAAGAACAACATTTTCAATTGCTCTTTATGCTTTTCCATACCGCTCTTGCCGGAAGTGGAAAATTCTACGCCTTTTACAATATTCGTTTCCCCGCAAATCTTTCCGCGGGTAAAAAATAAGGACGCATACATTTCGGGTGTGTAGTAGTTGAATGATTTGTCGGCGTTGTAAATGTCACCGGTCACATTCTCTTCAAAGGTTTCCATAGTACGGCAGCCATCTTTCACGATTTGCCCGGTAAGGCTGTGCAGGGAAGCTTTTAACCCGCCGTTCTTATCCAGCATCCGGATATCATTGATGGCATTAAAATTAAGTACGCGCAGGTTACGGAATGCTTTATAAAAACCGGTGTCGGTTTTTATCCTGTGGATAAATGCGGGTACATTCAGTTTATTGTCGATCACAACCGTACTGAGCGTTATGACCTTACTACCTACCGTTACAGAACTGTCCTGCGCAGCGGCCTGCCCGGCAATTAAAAGGAAACAAAAGGTGATTATCCGTTTCATGCCGCGATAGTAAATTATTAAGAATTATTTCGGAAATACCATTCGGTAATCTACGCGCATTTTTCCCTTGCTGATATCATCCAGCTTTCTTTTGAGCAAGGTACGCTTCAATGGTTTGATATAATCTATGAAGAGTTTGCCTTCCAGGTGGTCATATTCATGCAGGATAATGCGTGCGGAGATCCCGCGGAAGGTCCGCTCCTGTTCTTCAAAATGCTCATCGAGGTAATTGAGCGTTACCGTTTCCTCTCTTACTACATCTTCCCTGATCTTCGGAATACTGAGACAGCCCTCATTATAGCTCCATGGTGCACCGCTCAGCTCCACGATATGAGGGTTGATGAAGGTTCCCTTCACACCCGGCAGATCCGGGTAATGCTTTGTGTCACCATCTTCGTCATTTTCAAATATCTGCTCACTGTCCATCACAAAGATGCGGATACTTTTATTTACCTGCGGAGCCGCCAGGCCAACTCCGTTACTGTTGTACATTGTTTCCCACATATCCGCCAGGAACTTTTCCAGCTCCGGGTAATCGGGTGTTATATCTTCTGCAATTTTCCGGAGAATCGGGGAGCCATAGGCGACAATAGGAAGAATCATGCTTTTTCGTTGATTAGGTGACCGCTTGAATAACACGATCGTTCTTACTGCAAAAATACTTTAAAGGGATGTAACCACAAACCGGCTGACCGTTAAAAAAAAGCGGGAGACGGAATAACCGATCAACCGATCAACCATTCAACCAACCGTCTGCATATATTCCTGCAACATAATAGTAGCGGCAATTTCATCCACAAGCTTTTTATCGCGGCGTTGTGCTTTTTTCATGCCCATTTCCAGCATAGCATCCTTGGCCATTTTTGAGGTATACCTTTCGTCAACCGTTTTCAGGGGCATCTGCGGAAATTCTTTTTGTATTTTTTTGATAGCGGCCTGTGCGGGTGCTGTGCCGTGCGTATCGCTTTCATCCCAGTTTTTCGGAAGGCCGATGATCACAAGTTCGACAGGCTCTTCCGAAAAATATTTTTTAAGGAACGGGATCAGGTCAGGGGATGAAATGGTGGTAAGCCCTGTCGCAATGATCTGCAACGGATCCGTTACAGCTATACCTGTTCGCTTTCCCCCGTAATCTATTGCCAATATCCTTGCCATATCATTCTTCCGTTAAAATAGTGAACCCTTCGGGTATAGACGAAGAATTGTTATAAAGCATTTGCAAAAATCCCGGACCGTAAACAGCGAGGTATTCTAAAATATTATCCACCCTTTCCTGTAGAACGCCGCCGGGTGAAACCATATTTTTTATTTTCCTGATCTGTCGTTGCTGGGATTCAAATTTTTTCTTTTCCGCTTTCAACATTTTCTTTTCCAGCTTTTCCAACCTGTTCATGGCTTGTATACTTAAAGCATGAACATGGCCGCATAATGTGCGATCGGCAGCAGATGCAACAGCTTTAATACTTTCATAAACTGCTTTCAATTGACTGATCTCTTCCTCCAGGCTTAACTGAACGTCAGATGTTTTCTTCACCAATTCGTCAAGCAACCGGTTTTCCTGTTGGAAGAGGTCGGCTTTGGTGAGTCCGAGGTTTTTTATTGTTGCCCCGGTATGTTTATTAAGGATCGCAAAGGAATTCCTCAGAAGCAGGACCGGGAAAAATGCGCCGGCCTCTTCGAAGACCTTTTTCAGCTCAAGCCAATATGCCAACTCTCCCCCGCCGCCGATGAATGCAATATTGGGTAAGATCATTTCCTGGAATACCGGTCGCAGGATCACATTTGGACTGAATTTTTCCGGGCTGTTCTGCAATGTCCTTTCTAATTCCGCTGCAGTAAAGTGCAGCGTTGTATTCGCTACCATGAACCCGTCGCCGTTCTGCCCGATCCGTTCCCTGCTATTGCCTTCCAGGTAAAATAAATTGATCGATCTCCCGGCAGCCTGCACTTTGTAGGCCGGCGGAAACGCAGCCACAGTTTGGTTTACTGCTTCATGAGAAAACCGCTCCCTTAATTCTTTACGGATAACATCCGCGAATGAATTTTTAAATTCCTGTTGATCCGGCAATAAAATAACAAGACCGAATTCGTTGAACAGTTCATGAACAAAATCAAATGTTGCTTTTTCTACCGTTCGGTTCTCTGCATATGCTTTGCGAACAGCCTGCATTACTGCGGGGCCATATGACTCGACTGTTAAGCGGCTTTCTATCTCATCGATCAGTTGAATAAATGCCTTATCGATTGTCATCCGCCCCACAGCACCGGTCTGATTGGTTTTCCAGTTGTATTGCTTTGCATTGATCGTTACCTCGCCCAATTCTTCAAGGTCGGCGTCTTCTGTTCCCATATAAAAAACGGGGACAAATTTATTTGCAGGCATGGCCTCATTCAATTCAGCGCTCAACCGTATTGCGTGCAGAATTTTGTAAATAAAATATAAGTGCCCTGTAAAAATATTGGGCTGGTGTGCCGTGCAAACAGTAAAGCAGTTTTCTTCCCGCAGCGCATCAATATTGGCTTTCAGCTTCCCGGAGATAATTTGGCCGACATACTGCTGTTGCAGGTTGCTGTAAAGAAGGTCACGGTTTATCGGGAATGCCGGCCTGTCTGCAACTGCTTTTTTTATGCCGGCAATATCGGGGCTGTAAGTATAGAATTCTCTTAATGCCGGGGATTGCTCAAGATAATCCGATATAATTCGGGAGAATGAATTTGTTTGGCCGTATGGAATGCTTTCCGCGCTGAAGCTCATCGGTTGATTTTAAAACACAAAGAAACAAAACAAATACCAACGCTACACCAATTCACCTTCTAGGTCATAATCGTATGCCTTGGTGATCTGCACATTTACGAAATCACCTGCATGT
>JBBJLU010000074.1:0-11921 GCA_037719665.1 Ferruginibacter sp. | reverse complement strand
AGCCGCAGGTGTTTCCGTTGCAGGAGTTTCAGTTGCAGGAGTTTCAGTTGCCGCTGCTTCTGCTGTAGGGGTTTCGGCCGTTGCTGCTTCTGCTGCAGGTGCTTCCGCTACCGGTGCTTCCGCTACCGGAGTTTCCGCTACCGGAGTTTCTGCTACCGGAGTTTCTGCTTTTGCTTTTGCTGCATCTTTATTCTGCAACGCACCCAACACGCGTTGGATAGGTGATTGCAACAAACCAATGATCTCCCCGATGAGTTCGTTCTTCGTTTTGATCTGCGTAAGTGCTTTCAGTTGATTATCGCCGGTGAATACATCACCGTTGATGAAGGCTGCTTTTAATACAGGCCTTTCATTATTATTCTCCTTACGGAAACTGCTGATGATCACAGCCGGGTCCTTTGGATTTTCGCTGAACAGCAATGCTGTTACTTTATGCAATGAATCATATACTCCCGCATATTTTTCAGCATCCAGGCTTTCCAGTGCTTTTTTGATCAATGTGTTTTTAGCCACTTTCATTTCTACCTGCTTATCAAAGCAAACGCCGCGAAGCTTGGTAACCTGCGCTACTGAAAGGCTTTCTGTATCTGTGATGTAGAAGTTGTTGTACTGAGAGAATTTCCCTTTCAGCACTTCAATCACATCATTTTTTTCTTGTTTTGTCATTTCTATAAAATTTGTAAGAACCATTCCCCTCTCCGCCGCGGCGGGAGGCCTGAAGGGGGTCTTTAGTTTTGAACAGATTTAGTGTCTACCATAATGCCCGGGCTCATAGAGCTGGCCATGCTAACACCCTTCAGGTAAGTACCTTTTGAGGTAGCCGGTTTCAGTTTCAATAATGCATTGATGAACTCCATTGAGTTTTCCGTAAGCTTTTCAGCAGTAAAGCTCACACGTCCAACGGATGCATGAATGATACCTGCTTTATCTACTTTAAAAGCGATCTTACCGCCTTTAAGATCCTTCACCGCACCGGCAACATCATTTGTCACGGTACCGGTCTTAGGATTCGGCATCAGGTTACGCGGTCCGAGTACTTTACCGAGACGACCCATTTTAGGCATCACGGAAGGAGTAGCTACGATAACATCTACATCAGTCCAACCGCCTTCGATCTTCGTGATGTATTCATCCAACCCTACGAAATCAGCACCGGCAGCAGTAGCTTCCGCTTCTTTATCGGGTGTGCAAAGCACGAGGACAGTTTTAGTTTTACCGGTACCGTGTGGTAATGAAACCGTTCCGCGGATAGCCTGGTCAGCTTTCTTCGGATCTACGCCCAAACGAACGTGCAAATCTACAGAGCTGTCAAATTTTGTTGTATTAATATCTTTTACTAAAGTAGTGGCTTCTTTAAGCGTATAGGCTTTGTTAGCGTCAACCTTAGCGTTTGCTAATTTTCTTTTTTTAGTGATCATTGTTTGAAAAGTTTAAGGTTGACAGTTTAATTTTCCCAAGGTGCTTTACCTTCTACCGTAAGACCCATACTGCGTGCAGTACCGGCGACCATGCTCATGGCGCTGTTCAGGGTGAAAGCATTCAGGTCAGGCATTTTATCTTTTGCGATCTCTTCCACCTGCTCCCAACTTACTTTACCCACCTTCACACGGTTAGGCTCTTTGGAACCGCTTGTGATCTTGGCAGCGTCCATTAACTGAACAGCAGCAGGAGGAGTTTTGATTACAAAATCGAAAGATTTGTCACCGTAAACAGTGATGAGAACCGGTAATACTTTACCGGGTTTATCCTGGGTCCTTGCATTGAATTGCTTACAGAACTCCATGATGTTGATACCCTTAGAACCCAGTGCAGGCCCGATCGGCGGTGCAGGGTTGGCTTGTCCTCCTTTACATTGGAGTTTAACATAGCCGGTAATTTCTTTAGCCATATTTTATTTTTTTGGTGTTAACGTCACAACAATACGGAGTGACTCCCAGTTTGCCTCATTTAAGCGGCTTATTCAACAAAGAACTGATTTGGGAGTGCAAAAGTAGGGGAAATAATCGGAATATGAGCAGGATTGGGGGAATATTTTACTGCTTTTGAAGGGATTCAATTCTTTCGATAATCTGCAAAATTAAGGGATGAGATGCAATGCCTCCCTATCAATGCGCTACGGTTAATGGAGGGATAAAGGCAAAATAATAATAATTCTGTAAGGATCTTTAAGAAGACCGAAAAGCGATGGGGTGATAATTCTTTTTATGCATGCCCAGGAATATCCTGGAATAGATCCGTAACAACGCGATCTCGATGAATATGAAACTAATAGTGATAAAAATGATGAGTACCGGCTGGTCTGCATGAATATGCGTGAATAAAAGGTCGATCCCTAAAAAAGTAGCGGTGATGGGAAAACCCAACATACAAAGACAGGAAAGCAGGAATACAAATCCTGTTTTGGGCAATTCATAATTATAGCCATGATAAATGTTCAGGCTGATATCACGGTCTTTTTTGTAAACCGCATTCAGACAGAGCAACCCGGTGATCGCCCCGGGAACGATCCCCGAAAAATAAAAAAGCAATTCTTTGACCGGCAGCCCGCCGTTGGCAACTATAGCTAATGTAATAAAACACTGCCCTGCCACAATAAACAACCAGGCAGTATTGGCGCTTCCGCGATGTGCAAAGGATTGCAAAACGAATAACATCCCTACCAGAGCATAAATAAAAGGAAGCCAGCCATCATAACCGGAAAGGATCCCTATAGGGTTATTAATATGATATATGCCGATCAGAAAAATTCCTCCTAACAGGAACAATACCACAGGTCGTTGGAAGGAAGTCACATTACGCCCGATGATCTTAAAAGGGTTCCATAAGAACCGGTATTGAAAACGATCCATGTTCCATTCTTTGACACTGAGAAGGTATAATGCGTTCTTCATTTTTTGCAGGGAGCTTTTATGATCCGCCTGTTGAGGAGCCTTATAGTTGAAGACCATGTCATGGATCTCGTAACTGAGTACGGAAGGAGATACGAGTAATTGGTAAGTGCGTAAAAAAGCATTCCCTACAAAATGCAGGAGTGCAAGCCAATGCAGGCCAAGCGCCACTTCAATGAAAATAAATCCCATTTGCGTAACGGAAGAATAGGCTATCTGTGTTTTAACGGAAGACTGCACTTTTGCGATCATGGAGGCAATGACGGCTGTTAGGAGCCCGATGATAATGACAGCAACCTTTACCGATAAAATATTTTCCCAAAAGGGGTAAGTCCGTATCAATAAAAAAGCACCCAGGTGCAGGGAAAGGGAACCGTAGAAAACGGCGCTGGAAGTGGTAGGACCTTCCATGGCACGTGGCAGCCAGGAAGAGAACGGCAGCATCGCGGATTTTGCTGCGGCGCTATCACGATCATGATCGCAATGAAAAGAAACATATTTTCATGGCCCGCATACAGTCCGGAAATAAATTCGCCGTTTGTAAGTTGCAGGAAAGTAATATTCTGATGAAAGAGGTGATGACACATCCACATGGCCAGCATGAGACAAACATCACCCAACCGATAGACCGAGATCACCTTAAGTGCATTCTTCACGGGTAAGTAGCGGTCCCGGTAAAAGGCGATCAGTAAAAAAGAACAGAAACCGAGTATTTCCCAACCGATAAACAGGGTTTCAAAATTCCCGGAAAAGATCACAAAATTATACCCCAGGAAGAACAGGAGCAACGTACTGAAAAATCTTTTGAAGCCCTCATCACGATGCAGGTAGTATTTACTGAAAATACTGACCAATAACAGAACGGATGAACCGGTGAAAAGGTATACTGCTGAAGCTGCATCAAAATAAAAGTCAATGAAGAATTCGAAATCATCCGTGTGATAAAGCACGATATGTTTTATGTCCAGCACAGGGCTTCCGATGATCAGCCAATAAATAATGAGGGCTATACCGCCGGTAAGATGAAGTGCCGTACTTCCGACCGCAACAAACGAAATGATCTTTTCTTTATTCCGCGGGATCAATAAACTTAACGCAAATGCAACCAACGGAAGCAATATAAAAAACTGTAGATAGGCTGACAATTGCATAAATTATTTTAAGGAATAAACAGGAAGGTTTTCTTTGGTGGCATGCACGATATAATTTGTTTCCATTTCCCCAGTGCATCTTCCAACAGAACGACCAAGTCACCGGCTTTTTTACTTCCCGTATCACCGGCGTGTAAGGTTTAAACAGTCCTTTTTCAAAACGGAAAAATTCGTTACTCTCCGGTTAAAAGCCACCAAGTGGATCCATTCATTATCGTACCACTCGTACATCGCGGAGTCAGACTGAATGGTTTTGAGCACCACTTCCGGCAAATGTTCCACGATCACCAGTAACCGCACCGGGTCATGCACTTCGATCATCTGCAGGGGTAATCCCGGCCGCAGATCTCCGTCGCTGCTGTTGGCTACACCGATAAGCCCCATGACATTGTGCGGAAGTTTTGTACCGGCACCCAACCGGTAGTTGTCCACGCGGCTGAAATAATATTCCAGGTTTATTCCCCCGCATACGGGGCCGATCGGGCGCATCAACCCTGTCAGGAGTTTACCGTCCGGGTCGGTGGTATGATCATAAGAATTCAGGAATGCGCGCCTGTCGAGGAACAATCCTTTTGTAAGCTTCCTGCTGCCGATGATACAAAGCGTGTTGGTTCCATGACCGAGTTCCGGCCTTGGCTCAAACATGGAAACGGAACGTTTCATTATTTCCTTACGAACGTGTTTCAGGCTTTTTTTGGTATTGATAGATGCAAAACGTCTTGATCTTTCTTTTGCATTCAGGTCCAATGCGCTTTCAAAAGAATTAATATTAACAAGGTGTTTGGTGGTATTGGAAACCGACAATACGTCCTCGTCATAAAATTCCATTTGGTCAGCAGCAGTATCATGTAATGCACCTACAAACTGCGTTTCCACAGGAAGAAAAATGCCGTTTTGGTGAAGTGTTGCCCGCACTTCAGGGTGGTTGGCCATAAATGCAAAGACCCGGGCATTCACGGAACCGGGCCTGCCGCTGCAGGCGCCGCAGTCATGCGCTCCGTGATGAGGATTGTTGGCACTGCTGCTGCCGTGGCCGATCACGTAAATGATGGTTGCAAATTCCGAGATCAAACCGATCCCCCGGAGTAACCCTTCTACCCTTGCGGCCATTTCTGCAACTGTAAACCCGATCTGCAGGTCATTCTCCCGGTCGTTGGGATCTTTATTTTCAATAGTAAGTTTCCCGTGTTTATCCATATGCGCAAACGCATTGGAAATGGCCGGCCGCATTTTCGGATGAAAAATAGTTTGTACCAGCCTTATTGCCGCAAAAAAGCCCAGCGTGAATGTGCTGAGGATACCTCCGAAAAAAGTATGCGATTTATTCGTGTATAATAATTCATGCTTTCGCCCGGTTTTTACGTCATACTCTTTGATCAGGTATTTGGGAGTAACAGGGGCAGGACAAAGTTTATCGTAAAATTTTGCGTTGAAGGGCTGCATATAAAATTCCACGCCGAAAAAACCGGGTGTGCCCAACGTTTCACAATGTGTGTCGGTATGCTCTATATGTCGGCGAATAGAACATTCCCGCTCATCGATGCAAAACATAGCCTGGAAAGAAATGTTTTCCGCTGGCTTCGCGTCGGCGGTAGCATCCGATTCATACCCGGTTCTTTTCAGGAATTGCATTCCTCCGAGCACTTCATCATAATAACTCCATTCAAAGGCTTCCTGCCATAAGGATAATACCTCATTCAATTCCGTTTGCGGCACTTCAGTAAAATAATTCTGCGGTGGTTGTGTAACGGTTTGTGACAAGGGCAACCATGTCTTTCCCCATGCACTGTCGAGCGCATCAATTTCCAATAACAATTCCAGTATGATCAGATCCCTTAATGAGATCTTTTTCGGATCCAATAATGAATCAGGCACCGTTTCCAAAGTGGCAGCCATCCCGGACCATCCCCGATGACTGAATTGTTGATCGAACAGGTATTGGGTAAAATAGGCTTCATCACCCACAACTATGGTCAGCAATTCTTTGATAGAAATATCCTGCTGAAGTATTAATTTTTTCGCTCTTCTGGAATTAAATATACTGCTGATGCCGTTCTCTTCGAGCATACGCACGGAAGCCAAAAAACCGTTCTTTTCCAATGGGAATTTCCAAAGAGAGATACCCTGATCCAGGTAGCTTCCGATCAACCGGAAAAGCAGCGGCTGCACCGCATTGTCGAGGTCAGTCTGATAAACTGTTTTCCAATTTGCCCGCAAGCTTCCTACCCGCGGTGTGTTGTTTACGTCATAATCCCCGTGAAGTAATTTTTGCTTCCACTTAGGAACAGCGCTTTCCCCTTTTCTTTGCCTTAGAATATTATCCAATTCTTCATCCCTGATCCTACCGGTGCTGTATAATTCACGGAACTCGGAGAGCTGCAGGGTTACGGTATACCCGAAGGTCTTGGAAGCCCGGAAGATCGCATCAAAAAATTTCATCTGCTGAAAAGCATGCAATGAATTATGATGAATAAAATCTTTCAACGGTGTTTGAGTAGGCAGGTAATGTTTCAGGTCATGTAAAACATGTTCCTCGTCAAATATGGGATCAGTCGTCATCGTTCAGATATTATCTTCGTAAACAGGAGTTATTTTGCCGTCTTTTGCCGCGATGATCGTTTCCGGAGCAAAACGGTAAATGGGATCTATGTCTTCAGAACCGTCATGGATCACCATCAGGTCCTTGATCAAACCGTTGTTGAGTCCGTACACCCAACCATGCAGATGTAATTCTCTTTCAGCCCAGGCTTGTTGAACGATTGTTGTTTTCGCAAGATTTCTCACCTGTTCGATCACACTCAATTCTGTGAGGCGGTTAGTGCGGGCGGTCAGATCTTCTATACTGTCCAGTTCTTTGCTGTGCAGGTGGTATACATCTTTGATGTTTAGGAGCCAGTTATCTACAAAACCATGATAGGTATTGGTCATAGAAGTGGCTACGCCGCCGCAACCGTAATGCCCGCAAACAATGATATGTTTTACCTGCAGAAATTTTACAGCATACTCCAATACACTCAGGAGATTTGAATCAGTATGTACGACCAGGTTTGCAATATTCCGGTGAACAAATATCTCACCGCTTGAGGTTCCGGTGATCTCATTTGCCGGAACACGGCTGTCGCTGCACCCGATCCATAAGTATTGTGGTGTCTGACCTTTTGCAAGTTCTTTAAAATAATCAGGGTCCTTAAACAACTTGGTTTCGGAATATAATTTATTGCCCTGTATTAATTTTTGATATGAATTTTTCATGTTTTATTTTTTTAATGAACAGATTGAACGTTCAGTTCGTTTTCAATTTGGTAGACTTCCCGGAAGCCAATGAGCCTGCAGGTGATATGTTTAAGCGGCGCTTTAATATCCCGAAATTCCTTGATAAGTTCCAATACATCAAAATCAATATATTGTGAAGATGAAGCATCAATGAGCACCGTTGAATTTTTAGGTAATTTATCAAGCGTATTCCTGATGGCTGCTTTATTAAGAAAAGAAACCTCTTCAGAAAGTTTTATATTGATGATCTCCCCTTCATGATGTTTGTCTTTATGAAAGAAATAAGAATTCTTCAGGTTCCCGTGAAGTATGGCTCCGAAAGCTGCGATGAGGCCTGCCATTACGCCGATGAGTAAGCCTTCCCCTTTCAGCGGAATATACAAACCGAAAAGATCAATACCCAAAATTACCGCCACCGTTACGAAAAAAGGTATGTATTGATATTTTCCGTTCCCTATCATCTTGGAAAAAACAGACAGTTTACAAAGTTTATACCCCGTCAGTAAAAGGATGGCTGCCAATGCCGCCAATGGAATATAATTCAACAGTGACGGGATGGAGATCACACAAACCAATAAAAGAATACCGTGGAAGATCGTTGATAATTTTGATTTTGCCCCGGCATGCACGTTAGCACTGCTCCTTACGATCACACTGGTGATCGGTAAACCGCCGATAAGTCCCGAAACCGTGTTACCGATACCCTGTGCCAATAATTCGCGGTTGGTATCGGTGACCTTTCTTTCCGGGTCAAGGTTGTCAACTGCCTCAATGCTTAACAGGGTTTCCAGTGAAGCGATAATGGCGATCATTATCCCGGTAATGATCACTTTACTGTTCATGAAACCTCTGAAGTCCGGCAGTGTGAAAAAAGATAAAAAATCTTTTGCACTGTCTGCCGCTTTGATCTGTACCAGGTGTTCATCGGTCACCAGGAGCGGACTTCCTGTGGCGCGGAATATTTCATTGATCGTGATGCCTATGATCACTGCGATCAACGCTCCCGGGATCAGCTTCACCCTTTTTTTGATAAAAGGCCTTTCCCATAACAATATGACCAGTATAGATACTACACAAATGATCAGTGCACCGGGGTTGATATGTTGCAGGGGCTGAAAAAGTTCATGCCAGTCTTCCATACCGAAATCGGTAAGCATCCCTTTATTATCCCGATCATAACCAACAGCATGGGGGATCTGTTTTGCAATGATAAGTATCCCGATGCTGGTAAGCAATCCGTTTATTACGCTTGAAGGAAAGTAGCTGGCTATGCCGCCGAGTTTTGCTACGCTGATGAGTATCTGTAAGATACCGGCAATGAGGACAGCGCAAAGAAACAGGTCAAAGGCACCGATATTGGTAATGGCTGCCAAAACGAGTGCAGCCAGTCCGGCCGCAGGGCCGCTGACGCTGAGTTTTGATCCGCTTAATGAGCCGATCACGATACCGCCGATGATACCGGAAATAAGCCCGCTGAAAAAAGGCGCACCGGAGGCTAAAGCAATACCTAAGCAAAGGGGCAATGCCACTAAAAAAACCACCAGTCCTGCGGGCAGGTCTGTTTTCAGGTGTTTACTGAACTTCATATTCCGAACTCTTTAAGATATTGTAAATATATGACCGCTTTTTACGTAGGTAAAATACAGATATGCCGTGCCGAATTAAATTTTAAGTTTATTACTGCAAAAAACTGCAGAAATAATTCCGGACAACGATAAATGTAAATTGCTTAAGCAGCTTTTGGCGGTTGCAGGTCTCCCTCGGGGAAAGGGTGAATATTCAGCCTGGTCGTATAACAAATGAACCGGTCTTTGCCTGATAAATTATATTGGAAGCCGGTGATGTTTAAATGGTATGGGAAGAATTTCTCTTCGGCAATTTTTTCTTCGCCTTTATTTTCTTTCTCCTGTTCAGAATCACCGAAATCAGTATTCAAGTGTTTCGCTTTTATCTCCTTCGAAATATGGGTAATACCCGAGACAACATCAAGGATATTGATATGACTGATACAGATGATCAGCAAAAAAAATATGGAGGAAAGTTTGTTCAATTCACTGTTTAAATGAACCGCCGCGCGGGACGGATAAATTGTAAAATTTTTCAAAGGAAGCGATAAATCCTCAGACGCTGTATTAATTTAACTTCTCCACCTGCATATAACTCAGTTCCACAGGTGTAGCACGACCGAAGATCTTTACCTGCACCTTCAGTTTTTTCTTTTCATCATTTACTTCTTCGATCACACCGTTAAAATCATTGAACGGTCCGTCGATGATCTTGATGGTTTCGCCGATGATAAAAGGCTCGCTCATGGTAACACCGCCCTGGTCGCTCATCTCATCCACTTTACCAAGCATCTTGTTCACCTCAGCTTTGCGCAAAGAAATGATATTTCCTTTTGAGCCTTTACCGTCTGTAAGGAAATGCATCACGTTACTGATATTGCTTACGTGTTGAATAATGTCATCTGTAAGTTTACCGTCTGCCACTTCCATCATAATATAACCGGGGTAAAAGTTCCTTTCCCGCATCACCTTTTTTCCGTTGGCAACCTTGTATACTTTTTCTACAGGTAAAAATATCTGGGAAATGATCTTATCCCAACCGTTACGAATGATATCTTTATCCAGGTATTCCTTTATTTTACGTTCTTTACCGCTTACTACACGGAGCACATACCACTTGTTTTCCTTAAGGATCTTTTCCGCGGCTGTTGATGTTTCTTCCATGGTTACTTAAATAAAGAGTAAATAAAATTCATTGAGGTGTTGGCCACAAGATCCATCGCTTTTACTAACAGGGTAATGATGATGGTTGCGCCCAAAACGATCATGGTAGACTGGGTAAGCTGATCCCATTTAGGCCAGCTTACTTTTTCAACCATCTCAGTGTAAGACTCTTTTACAAAAACGGTAAATTTATTCATTAGTTTAATTTGATAATTTGTCAATTTGATAATTTGATAATTCAAAGGGAAATATTGCAATAGCAAATCAACCAATTATCAAATTATCAAATTATTTAGCACGGGCACTAGGATTCGAACCTAGATCAAAGGTTTTGGAGACCCGTATGCTAGCCGTTGCACCATGCCCGCAAAAACAATTAGCTAATTAGCAAATTTGCTAATTAGCTAATATTTTATGTTAAAGATATTCTTTATTTCAAAATCTCCGTAACCTGACCTGCTCCTACCGTACGTCCGCCTTCACGGATCGCAAACTTAAGACCTTTCTCCATCGCGATAGGTTGGATAAGCTTTACGGTAAGGTTGGTATTATCACCCGGCATAACCATTTCAGTTCCTTCATTCAAAGTCACTTCACCGGTTACGTCAGTAGTACGGAAATAAAACTGGGGACGGTATTTGTTGAAGAACGGGGTATGACGACCACCCTCTTCCTTGCTTAATACATAAACCTCACCTTTAAATTCTGTATGCGGAGTAATAGAACCCGGTTTGCAAAGTACCATACCGCGACGGATCTGAGTTTTCTCAATACCACGAAGTAATAAACCTGCATTATCACCGGCTTCACCTTCATCCAATAATTTTTTAAACATTTCCACACCGGTACAGGTAGAAGAAAGCGGTTTTTCCATCAGACCAACGATCTCGATAGGCTCACCTACTTTAATACGACCTCTTTCAATACGGCCTGTAGCAACAGTACCGCGACCTGTGATAGAGAATACATCCTCAACAGACATCAGGAACGGAAGATCTACCAGGCGCGGAGGCAACGGAATGTAGCTGTCTACAGCGTCCATCAGTTCGTTGATCTTACCGATCCATTTTTCGTCACCGGCCAATGCACCGGTAGCAGAACCCTGAATGATCGGTGTGTTATCACCGTCAAAGCCGTAAGAAGTCAGCAATTCGCGAATCTCCATTTCCACCAATTCCAATAATTCAGGATCATCAACAAGGTCAACCTTGTTCATGAATACCACTATTTGAGGAACACCAACCTGGCGTGCCAAAAGAATATGTTCTTTAGTTTGCGGCATAGGTCCGTCAGTTGCAGCAACTACAAGGATCGCACCGTCCATCTGGGCGGCACCTGTGATCATGTTCTTCACATAATCCGCGTGACCCGGGCAATCTACGTGGGCGTAGTGACGGGTATCCGTAGCATACTCTACGTGAGCTGTATTGATGGTAATACCCCTTTCTTTTTCTTCCGGAGCGCCGTCAATATCATCATAGTTTTTTTTCTCCGCTAAACCTCTTTTTGACAAAACATCGGTTATAGCGGCTGTTAAGGTTGTTTTACCGTGATCCACGTGACCGATAGTACCAACGTTAAGATGGGGTTTATCCCTTTTGAAAGACTCTTTTGCCATTGTTAATTTTTTAAAAATTGATTTTAATGTGGTGGCATTTAATGTCAGCAAACCATAGACAAAAATTTTCCATTATTAATTAATAGTTATTAATTAATAATTATATGAGCCATCAGTGAGAATCGAACTCACGACCTCTTCCCTACCAAGGAAGCGCTCTACCCCTGAGCTACGACGGCAGAGCGAACCGGCCTGATGCCGATTACTTTGAGCGGAAGACCGGGCTCGAACCGGCCACCTGAAGCTTGGAAGGCTACCGCTC
>JBBJLU010000073.1:0-11934 GCA_037719665.1 Ferruginibacter sp. | reverse complement strand
AAATGCAGTCTCCGCGGACTTTGCGGTGCTTTCTCTTTGCGTGCTTTGCGGTTAATGCAGGTGATTTGGTAATATGATAATGAAATGCAGTCTCCGCGGACTTTGCGGTGCTTTCTCTTTGCGTGCTTTGCGGTTAAGTGTTTATGGAAAAAGTATGAACATCCCGAACTTTCAGACCCGCTTCGGAAAAGCTGAACTCACCAGCAGTATCATTGAAAGAAATACGATCAGGTAAATACCGGGATGTTTTACAACCTCACCTTCAAACAAAGAACCTGTGAACAGAATGTAGGTTCTTATACAATAAGCAAAAAGCAGTGCAGCTACGAACAGGCTTACCCGCTTGGCACCGTTATTTTTCCAAATGGTCAATAAGAAAATGATCGCTGCGAAAACTGTGATAAAAATGCCTGCTCTACCGTAGTACACTCCCGTTACAAACTTAGTAACATGGTAACCCGTAAAAGAGTCATTGATACTTTTATAATAAACCCATGGAATGAAGCATACGGCTACCAAAGCAATGCAACAGAACAGTGTCAGCGCATGAAAGACGTTTTGTTTCTTCATTGTTATCTGATAAATAGCATAACATAGGTTACACTTTTTGGTGTAGCACAACATAGGTTACAGTTTACGGAGTTCTTTGACATAAAAAGCTGATACTCATTCTAAAATAACATGAATGAAAATCAGCAAAGGCAAGAAGGGGTTACTCGTTATTTAAAAGGTGAAAAAGTGGCTCATATAGCCCGTTCGCTTGGTAAAAGCCGTAAGTGGTTGCACCATTGGATTAACCGCTATAAAAGTAATGTTGCCAATGAAAACTGGTTTTTGGATGAGAGTAAAGCCCCTAAGAAAACCAACCCATCAATTGATGCAGAATTAGAACAAAATATTCTTTTTATCCGCAATGATTTAGTAAAAGAAAAGATGGCACAGATTGGTGCAATATCTATTCAGTATGAATGCGAAAAAAGAGGTATTCATCCTGTGCCTCCTGTTTGGACAATCAATCGGGTTATAACCAAATATGGTTTAAATAAACAGCCTGCTGTTTATAAAACACCTAAAGAATATCCTGAACTTTTTTGTCATACCCATCAGATGGATTTGGTAGGGCCACGCTACATTAAAGGTGATGGACAATTTTACAGTGTCAATGTAATCGACATCACTACACACAGCTGTTTTATAAAAGCAGTGCGTACAAAATCATCCGATGGTATTGTACAGGCGATTGCTTCGTTTTGGAAAACACATGGTTTGCCGGATGCTTTACAAATGGATAATGAATTGGCTTTTAGGGGCAGCAACCGCTACCCACGCAGCTTTGGCAGCGTTGTTCGCTTTGCACTTAGCCAAGGCGTGGCACCGGTTTTTATACCGGTAAAAGAACCCTGGCGAAATGGTATCATTGAAAAATTTAACGGTACTTATCAAAAAAGATTATTACGGGCTTATACATTTAAAGACTTTGAACAGTTGTGTTTGCAAGAGCAATTATTCATTAATTTTCATAATACACATCACCGCTACAGTTCACAAAAACACAAAACACCTGATGAAATGAATGCCCTGATGCTTCCGGCTATCTATTATAAAGGAACAGCACATTTGCCTTCACTTAAAGATAAGATGGCCATAAAAATACCGCTGTACAAAGGTTGTGTTTACTTTATCCGCTACATCAGAAGCGACTTAAAATTGTATCTGCCCAATGAAAGTTTTACAGTAAAAGAAACCCTAAAATACAGTTATGTTGTTGCAGAAATTAATATCGAAAATCACTGTCTTAATATCCGTCAAAACGGAGAAATAAAGCAAATGATCCCTTATACCATATCTGCAATAGATTGGTAGTATTCTTGCCTAATGTCAAAGAACTTAATTAAAAGTGTTACCTATGTTGTGCTACAGTTTGGGGCCTTAACCGCCCTTAAGGGCCACCTCAAATTGTAGTTTTCTTAATGGTACTGAAAAAGTGTTACCTATGTTATGCTATACGACAGTTATCCTTTAAAAAAATCGCCCCGAAAGGAGCGATAGTATTGAGGTCCCTAGCGGATTTGAACCGCTGTAGCAGCTTTTGCAGAGCTGTGCCTAGCCACTCGGCCAAAGGACCCTGATGAAACCCGAATTTACCGATTCAATTACGAATATAAGATTTGTACGGATATCTTTATTTCGGGCCTGCAAAAATAGGGGAATTTTTACGGGATTACTGAATAAATGGACGAAATTGAAACTCTAATCAATAATATGAATAAAATCGCAGCATCAGAACTCATTATTAATGACCGCGGCGCAGTATACCACGTAAATTGTCGCCCGGAAGAAATAGCTGACACGATCATCACAGTAGGTGATCCTGACCGGGTTAAAGAAGTCAGCAAACATTTTGATAAAATAGAATTTGAAAATCATCACCGCGAATTTGTTACACATACCGGTTACCTTGGCAGTAAAAGAATTTCTGTTACCAGTACGGGGATCGGGCCGGATAATATTGACATTGTCCTCAATGAATTGGATGCGTTGGTCAATATTGATTTTGAAACCAGGACCGTACGCGAAGAACTGCGGCGACTGAATATCATCCGGATCGGCACTTCAGGTTCATTGCAGGAAGAAATTCCCGTGGATAGTTTTGTGGCAAGCACCCACGGCCTCGGCCTGGATAATCTCCTGCACTTTTACCGACATAGCCACAATGAAGAAGAGAAACAGATCCAACAATCTTTTGTTACGCATACGCAAATGGAAGCGGTTACCACACCGTATATTACCGGCGCAAGCCCTGCCCTGCTGAAAGAATTCGTGAAAGATTTTCACCGGGGCATTACGGTAACCTGCCCCGGGTTTTACGGACCACAGGGACGCGTGCTCCGCCTTGGATTAGCACAGCCGCACCTGATCGACAGCCTTACCTCCTTCAGTTTCGGGAATCACCGCATCAGTAATTTTGAAATGGAAACCTCCGCGATCTACGGACTCGGAAAAATGTTGGGCCATCATTGCCTTTCGTTAAGTGCTATTGTGGCCAACAGGATCACGAAAGAATTCAGTAAAGACGGGAATGCCGCGGTGGAGCAATTAATTAAAAAAACACTCGGAATCATATCAGCATCAGTATAATGGACATTGAATTTTATAAATACCAGGGCACGGGGAACGACTTTATAATCATAGACAACAGGAACGGGAAATATGATGAACTCTCCGCAAAAGATGTTAAACATTTTTGTGACCGGAAGTTCGGCATAGGTGCAGACGGACTGATGATGATGAATACAAAGGATGGATATGATTTTGAAATGATCTATTACAATTCAGACGGCAGGCCCGGCAGCATGTGCGGGAACGGCGGAAGATGCCTTGTGCGCTTCGCAAAAGATATGGGCATCCATAAAACATCTTATTCTTTTATAGCGAGCGACGGCCCGCACGAAGCGGAGATTGATTTAGCCAATAACGTGCGGTTGAAAATGAAAGATGTGACCGAGGTGGATGCACATCCTGCTTATGCCGTTTTGAATACCGGTTCACCGCATTATATAAAGTACAGTTCAGATGTGCGACAGATGGATGTTTTTAAAAAAGGAAGGGAGATCCGCTACAGTAGTGAGTATGAAAAAGAAGGGATCAATGTGAACTTTGTTGAGAGCACCGGCCCCTATTCCGTTTTTATGCGGACTTATGAACGCGGCGTGGAAGATGAAACCCTTAGTTGCGGTACGGGTGTAACAGCAGCAGCATTAATGAGTGCACATAATGACCGTGGTTTTAATGAAGTAAAAGTACAAACTCCCGGGGGCGATCTCAGCGTGGAATTCACGAAGACCGGCGACCATAGTTTTACTGACATTCGTCTTTGCGGCCCCGCGGAATATGTTTTTAAAGGACGCATTCATACTTTATAAAATGCTGACTATACGCGTATACGGGATCCTGATCAACGCCCAACATCAGGTGCTCGTGAGCGATGAATATATCCGCGGAATGTACATCACTAAATTTTGCGGAGGCGGACTGGAAGAAGGGGAAGGCACGAAAGACTGCCTGGTTCGTGAATTTATGGAAGAAATGCATTTAAAGATAGCCGTGGGTAAACATATATATACCACAGACTTTTTCCAGCCCTCTGCTTTCAGAACAGGCGACCAGATCATTTCCATCTATTATTATGTAGATCCCCTGGAGGATATTACCGCACCGTTAAGGAGCGTTCCTTTCGCTTTTGATGATCGGGAAATGAAAATGTACGAAGAGACCGGCGAAACGGAAACCTTTCGTTTTATCAACCGCGAAGATTTTAATGAAAACTGTTTGACCTTCCCGATCGATAAAATTGTTGCCGGTATGATCAGGCAGGTTTAATAATTTTCTTTACCGCTATTCTACTTAAAATCTATTGTTCATCAGCCGTTGGGCCGTAAGTGCCCGGCAACGGGATATCCAACATGCGCAAATAAACGCCGAGTTGCGCACGGTGGTGGACACTGTGGTTCAATACCCATGTCCGCATCACCTGTGCCTTAGGCATTGTAAAATAAATGATCTCACCGTTGCGCATTGTCCAGGGTTTTGCCATGTCTTCATCGCTTGCTTGTTCCAATATCTCTTTGGCTTTGGCCAACCCTTTTTCAAACATGGCCAGCAGGTCATCTGTACTTTTTATTTCTTTGGGTGTGTAATCCATTTTGGAAAAATCCAATTCATCCATTTCTACTGTTTCCTTTGGCCACCCGTAGATCTCCGCAGTATGACGGGCAAGGTTTAGCAGCGACATACTTTTATCATGAGGTTTCCAATCTGATCTGTCAACAGGAACCAACGAAAGGATTTTTCTTGTGGCAATAGCTTCCTGTTGTAATTCCGCAAGCATTTGTTGTGCAATGGTCATAAAAAAAGTTTATACAGGTGAAGTTTTGGTAAACTAAAATTAAGAAATACCGGGACCATTAAGCATCCGGGAACTAAAAAATTATCTCATGATATTAATGGCTGCAGTTATTGAGTTTAATTTTATCCGTTCATGATCTTCACGGCCATCTCTTTCATCAAAAGGGCCCCGGACGTACCGGAATCCCCGATGCCGATACTTTTTAAGTTATAATGATGAAGAAGAAGGAGTATTCTTTCTATACCGGGAAAGCCGTAATTTTTCATACTTGCTTTAGCCTGGGCCAGCGAGATAGGGTTAAAGTAAAACAGCGGTTTTAAAGCGCCGTCCGATTTATCTTTCATGCCGTACACTGCGTATATTTTACTGAAATAAGCATACAGTGCCGGCAGCACCATCTGAATGACGCCCGCCTTGGGGTTAGCCTCAAAATAATTGAGGATCTTTACGGCGCCGGCAAGGTCTTTATTTGCAATAGCTGCCTGTAATTCAAAGACATTGTATTCCTTGGATATACCGATGTATTTTTCAATATCATCTTCATCGATCGTATTCTTGAGCTGGAGATTAACGGATAATTTGTCGATCTCATTTACGATCCTGCTGAGATCATTGCCGATATGCTCTTCCAATAATGCAGCAGATTTAGGCCGGATAGTGTAGCCCTTGGTTTTGGCCAACTCAATGATCCATTCCTGCATCTTTCCTTCAGGGATCTTTTTTGTAGTGAGTACTTCCGAATTAGTTTGCAGGATCTTATACAACTTCGTTCTTTTATCCACCCCTTTACCTTTATACCCAATGACCAAAACGGTAGACTCCAGCGGTAAGGCAATATAACTTTCCAACTTATCGATCTCCTTCATATGCTGCGCCTCTTTCAGCAACACTACCTGCCGGTCGGCAAACATCGGGTAACGCCTGCATGCATTGATCACAGATGCCCAGTCGGCATCACGACCGTAAAATACGGTAAGGTTAAACTCCGCTTCTGCAGCAGGCATAAGGTGCTTTTCGGCAAAGTCCATCACCTGGTCTATATAGTATTCTTCCTCTCCTTCCAGCCAATAGACGGGCTTAAAAGCTTTCTTCTTCCAATTTCCTATGATCTTTTCAACACTCATACTTATAAAATATGCTCCTGAACCGCTTTAACAAAACCCTGACATATTTGGCACAGTATTCGTAAATAGCCTGCGGAATTTTAAATACGAATCTATTGTATTAAAATCAGTTCCTCTCCTTTTTCAATACTAAAATTTAAAACCATGGCATTTGAAAATTATCCCGAAGCTAACGCACCTGTTCAAAATACCGGTGCCGTTCCCCCCGCAAAGAAAAATAACCTCAGGGCCATTCTTACCGGGGCGTTGGTCGTTGCATTATTAGGCACATGGGGCTATATCATTTATGATAAGAACCAAACAAAACAAACGATAGACCAGAAAGAAACGATGATCGCTACGACTTCAACCCAACGTGATCAGTTGCAGAAAGAATTGGAAGATGCCGCCTTGAGGTATGATATTTTAAAGACTTCCAACTCAAAGAAAGACAGCGCAATTACTACTAAAGACAGGGACATTGAAGAAAAGAAGGGAAGAATTCAGCAATTGCTGAGTAAAGCTGATGCCACCCAGGCTGAGCTGTCTGAAGCAAAAAGGCTCATCGGTTCGCTGAACGGTGATATTGAAGGATACCGCGCACAGGTTACCGTTTTGCAAAAACAAAACACAAGCCTCACTTATGAAAAAGCGGTGGTTACAGAACAAAGAAACAGGGCCCAAAGAGATTACGATTCCTCTACGCTGGTGATCAAACAAAAAGAAGACCTTATTGATGTAGGCTCCACGCTTCGTGCATCCAATTTTAATATAGTAGGTATCGATGAAAGAAACAGGGGTAAGGAAAAGACAACGTCTACTGCAAAAAGAGTGGATAAACTCCGTATCAGCTTCGACCTTGATGAAAATATGATTGCACAAAGCGGAGCAAAAGAACTATACGTATGTATCACAGGTCCCGACGGATCACCGATTGCCGTTCAGGCTTTGGGTTCAGGAACCTTCAGTACCAGAGAAGGAAATGAAAAACCCTTTACTCAAAAACTTGATGTGAATTATACACAGAACAAAAAACAAACGGTAAGTTTTGACTGGAAGCAAAATTCAGATTTTGCAACAGGTAATTACAGGATCGAAGTGTATAACAACGGATTTAAAGTGGGTGAAAGCTACAGGCCTTTAAAAAAAGGCGGACTTTTTAGCTAGACAATATCCTATATAAAAAATTTCTCTGAAAACTACAAATTAAGCGGTTCCTTCTTAAATGAAGGGATCGCTTTTTGTTTTATCAGAACAATGCCCTTAATGAGGCCCTCCCGGTATGCACTGTAGGGGCCAAGCCGGGCTTTCGGCCTTCGTATTGAACAGTTACTTCGATATTGCCCCCGATACGTTTTGTAAAGTCTGCATTCCAGAGGTAATTCTTCCCGGGAAGTAACCCATCCAACAATTGGTAACCTACGGTCGTATTTTGCGAACCGGGAAAGCCTTTAAAATCAATATTATTATAGGCAAATTTTAAATTGATACTGCTTCCCGACAAAATATTATATTTTACTTCCGTGATGATCGCATTGTTGATGGCCCGTTCCATAGAATCGATCCGGTTCTGTTTCTTCGAATAGGTATATCCCAGGGTAGCGCGAAGATTGGATTTGTATACGTAAGTGAGGCTTGGCTCTGCGCTGTTCTGTATCACTTCAAAATTCCGGTTCTCAAATTTTGCTGCCTGGGTTGATAAGGCATTCCGAACCTGCCGGAACACCAGGGAGGAGACCAGGTTTTTCTTTACACTTACACGCATCCGCCCTATGACCGTTCTCAATTCCCGGCTTTCGACACCGAAGTTCAGGATGGCTTTGCCGGAGGATTTGCTGTGCGTAAACTCCAGGCCGAATTTTGAACCGGTTCTGTTATAAAAATACGTGTTGGAAAAATATGAATTGAGGTTGATGAGCGTTGTATCGACAAGATTCTTACTGAAGGGGTTGAACAGGAAATCATTCCTTGAAATATTTTTCTTACCGATCTGGAGGGCGGAACTGGTATTACTGCGTAATAATATTTTTCGAAATCCCTTTGCCTTCCCGGGTTTCATAATGGCTTTCGGATCCAGGTCTATGCTGTAATTGAACTGAAGATAATTTGCCTTTACATATTGATTGCCCGGGGTGTAGATACGAATATATTTTTTTTGGTCCGGGAAAACGGCTTCTTCAAATTCATTAAGCTCCGGTATGCCGTTCCCGTTGTAATCTATCCATGTGTACAGTCCCTGCCCCGGGGGTACTTCTATATATGCAAATTCTCTTCTCGGCTCCTGTCCGCTACCCGCTTCATAAAGCAAATTCCCGTTGAGAAAACCTTTGAATTCATTAATGAAATATTCCGCCCTTCCCAGGATGCTGCGGTCTTCTTTTTGGCGGCTTACTGTGCTGTCGAGGATATGCAATTTCCGATAACTGCCGGTAAAACGAAATCTATGGTTTTCGTTGCGCATGAGCTCTGTGAAAATATTATAGTTATCACTTTTATCGGCTGCCCTCAATGAAGTCTTTTGCGGAAGTTGGTCTTTTCTCACAGCAAAAGAAGCCCCCCATTTATTAAGCCGTGCGGGATCAGACCGAAGGTATACTTCATAAATATCAAAAGCAAAGCTTGTTAAATTCAGGGTATCCGGTATTTTATCTTTAAGCTTGTTGTGCTCCCCTGTATATTTCACACCCGTTTGCAGGCCTTGTAAAGACTTATACACCTTATTTACATCTATGGCGGGGCGAAGAAAATTCCCCTGCTGCAATGCTGCATTAAAAACAGTATAACTGATATTGGTATTTACACTAAGGCCGTTGACGGCTGCATGCTGCACAATCCTTTGGCGAAAGCCGTTATACCCGTCATCCCGGTTATAGTTGGTGATCTCATATTGCAGGCTGTTTTCTTTTTCATCACCCACCTTTGCGGATAAACTGCTGATATGTTCCGTAGCAGGCTTCGTATCAAAAGGCAGGCTCCAGTCGCGGAGGAACTCAATATTCCGCAGTCGTTCTATCGGCCGGAATCGGGCATGCACAAATTCATACCCGGCGATGGTTTGTAATTGCAGCGGCTTCCTGAAAAGATTGATCTTCCTGCCCTCATTCTGCAGTTGAACTTTAGCCGCAAAACCGTTGTTGTCATTTTTATTTTTAGAGGAAAACAGGTTAATGTCATAGTTGCTCATGGCCAATTCTGTCTTTAGCCTTGTCTGCGGATTGACCAGGTATTCCGTACCTGCAGTAAACACCTGTAACTTTTTAGGGGTTACCAATAAAGTAACCGGCTCCCAATCTCCCTGTTTAATACCGTTCACCGGCGCTACCCATTGAAAAGCCTTCCCGTTCGTAGCATTTGATACCGGTAAATAATTACCGTTCCCGAAGCCGACATTGGTAAAGCCCGGTGAATACAAAATATCTGAAGGATTAGCAGAGAGCACATATACCCCCGGGTAAACCACGGCATTGACCAATGAATCCGTTTTCCGGTATAGGATCTTACCCACCGCGAAGGAGTCCCTGACCGCACTTTCATAAAATGCATTCCCGATACTGTCACCGATGTTGGCTAAAAATTGTTTTTGCTTTACATCTAAAATCTGATCAATGGAGGAATTTTTTGCATCGCTGTTGGAATAAGCACCAAGGTATACGCTCAATCTTTTATTCATCTTCACTTCATCACTTAAATAAAGCTGCGAATTCAGAAAGCTCCGGTCGGTATATTCAAATTCTACCTGTACCCTGCTGTCTTTTGTTATGAGACGACGGGGCGTAAAGGTGATCTCTGCGGTGTTATAATTGATCACATATTCCTGGTCCTCGCCGCGCTGCAGGCGCACTCCGTCAATAAAAACCCTTTCGGTATTGGCCAGCACTACAAAGAACAGTTCGTTATTGGCACCTACCAGGCGGTAGGGCCCCTGGTTACCTTCCAACACGGGTAACACATTCCGCGTGAATTTTCCTTTTGCCACCGCACCGCTCACCAATAATGAATTGGAAATATTTTTCGTGATGCGATTGTCACTCAGCACAGAAATACCCTGTACCCGTTTATAAAAATTCAGGAAATAGTTTTTGCTTTCCCTGATATCGATATCCCCGAGATTCACTTCCCAGTTTTTTTTCTTTGCACGAAAGAATATGCGATCAAAGTCACGCAGGTCCTGTGTGTTCCCTTCGGGTTGAATCGGGATATTATTATCGGTCACCGCCGCAGTGATCTCGATACTGTCTGCTATAAAGCCGCTGAGTTGCAGGTTCATAGTGCTGTTCACCACCGCATCCTGGTTATTGCCGAAAGAAATGGCCCTCCCAAAACTTCCCTCGGTGCGCAGTGACCCGAAATTCAGAAAGGGATTGGTTTGTGTGGTGGAATTAATGACCGTAAAAGGGTTTTCCGCGCTGAAGCGGTATCGAACAGTCTCATAATCGAAACGGCGGGCAACAGAATTGATCTTAAAAGGAAAAACACGGTACTGCACCAGGATGCTGTCGAATGGCGGCCGTTCTTTCCATTTAAAGGAGCCGTTCACTTCATCGGTAGTATACATTTCCGCTGCGATGCCGATGATGCTAAGTGTGCCGGGTGCCAGGCTCGAGCTGTCTAATTGCTGCACAGGGAATTGTACGGGTAATTTTTTGATGCGCAGGTTGGAGATGCCCGAAGAAATGATCTGGGCCTCTACGCCTGTACCAATAAAAAACAGGAATAGTACCGCTAAAATTCTTCCCTGGTATTTATTCCCCGAATATCGTTTCAGCAGCGTAATAATGTAAAAATTGTTTGCGTAAAGTTAGTTTGAAAAAGCGGTTTTTTACAAGACGGTATAGAGCGGGATTATGTTGTAAACGATTGGTTAAAGAACTAAAGAAATAGCCGATCTAATGTGTCAGACACCTTGGGAGGTGTCAGACACAGGAATCAAGTTCTGTTAAACCGCAAAAAAAAACTGATATGTGTCAGACACCTTCGGAGGTGTCAGACACATAGATCAGCCTTTACATAAATCTTTAATGTATTTCGTTAATTTTCTTCTGTTCCTAACCCCGCACCCAGGTATTCCTTGTTCAACCTTGCGATATGTGCAACGGAGATCCCTTTCGGGCATTCTGCTTCGCAGGCATATGTGTTCGTACAGTTTCCAAAGCCTTCCTTGTCCATCTGGGCTACCATATTCAATGCCCGGCTTTCTCTTTCCGGGTTACCCTGCGGTAATAAAGCCAATTGCGAAACCTTCGCACCCACAAACAGCATGGCGCTTCCGTTCACACATGTGGCCACACATGCACCGCAACCGATACAGGCTGCTGCCATAAAGGCCTCATCCGCTTTTTTCTTGTCAATAGGAATGGCGTTAGCATCTACGGCGTTCCCGGTATTCACACTTATAAAACCACCCGCTTCAATCACCCTGTCGAAAGAAGTACGATCCACTACGAGATCTTTTAAGACCGGGAACGCCTTACTGCGCCATGGTTCTACCACTATCGTGTCTCCGTCTTTAAATGCACGCATATGCAACTGGCAGGTGGTATTCTGTGCCCATGGTCCGTGCGCCTGCCCGTTGATATGCATACTGCACATTCCGCAGATCCCTTCACGGCAATCATGATCAAAGGCGATGGGCTCTTTATTTTCCTGCACCAATTGCTCATTGAGCACATCAAACATTTCAAGGAAGCTCATCTCGGAAGAAATATTGCTTACTTTGTAGGTTTCAAATTTACCCTTCGCTTTGTTGTTCTTCTGTCGCCAGACCTTCAGGGTGAGGTTCATGTTATAATGTTCCATAAAGCAAATTAAATGCGTGTATAATTTTTGTATGCAAAGGGCCGCCAATTAAATTCTTTCGCCAAAAAATACAGGACCCTGTGCTTTATATCCTTAAAGTTTTTTTCTTTTTCCGGTTTACTAAATTCC
>JBBJLU010000072.1:0-12191 GCA_037719665.1 Ferruginibacter sp. | reverse complement strand
AATAAAGGTTTTGACAGGAATTCTTAATGCTTCTTTACCGCCTGAAACAAGTACTAAATCGCCATTAATTTCATATTCAAAATTTCCCCCACTTTCCGAACGAATGATTTTAATTATAGGATAAAAAAGCTCTTCAGCTTTTTTCAAATCAGCATCTCCTGAATATAATTTTTTGTCGCTAAGTACCTTGAAAAGAGCATAAATTTCACTCCATTCTCCTTTGTTTCCCGTTATCATTTTTTATGCCGATTCGTTCTAAAATTTTGTTTGCAGTAGCCTGTATTGCAGGTACTGCAACAGAATTGCCAAATTGCTTATATGCAGAGGCGTCGGCGACAGGAATGACATACTTGTCGGGAAAACCTTGCAGCCTTGCCCATTCACGAGGTGTCATTTTACGAATACCCTCTCTATTTACAGTTCCTTTGATGTGAGTTGTGGGATTGAAGTCTGTAATTCTGTGGTCGTAAACTAAATTTCGTTCTCTTCCCATTCCACCAACAACAATAGCGTTTGCTATTCCTTCATCCGGAATTATTACATAGCCAAAACCATTGCCTTTACTTTCGTGTCTTTCTTTATGATTGATCAAAGTCTGAACATATTGAGTTGATAAAAAATATTTTGTTGCAGGAACTTTTTTCTCCTTAACGTCTGAAAACTTTACTTTTTTCTTTGTTGGATTTGGATATTCAAAGTCTGTAATACCTTGGTCTTTTCTAAAACCAACAATGTAAATTCTTTCACGTTGTTGAGGTACTCCAAAATCTTTTGCGTTTATTATTTGTGGTTCGGGAACAAAATAGCCTAAATCATTGCGTAAAACATTTAAGATTGTCGCTAATGTTTTCCCGCCGTTATGATTTCTCAAACCCTTTACATTTTCAAGAAAAATCGCTTTCGGTTTTTTTCGCTTTATAATTTCCGCAACGTCAAAAAACAACGTTCCTCTTGTATCTTCAAAACCACCACGTTTTCCGGCAATTGAAAACGCCTGGCACGGAAATCCGGCACAAAGCAGGTCAAATCCATCCGGAATAAATGCTTTCGTTTCTTCTTTGGTTATGTCGCCAAAAGGCTTCTCACCAAAATTGGCTTTGTAAGTTCGTTTGGCTTCTTTGTCCCACTCACTGGTAAACACACATTTCCCGCCCAAATTTTGCATTGCTAATCTGAAACCGCCAATTCCTGCAAATAGGTCAATAAACTTGAATTGTGGTTTTTCAACCGGTGAAAATGGAACTTCCAAAGTGTCGAAAATGCCATATTGTAAGGCCTCTTCTGCTACAAAATTTGTGATACTTTCTTGGGGATATTTGTGTTGTAAAATTTCTTTTGCAAATTTTACAGCATCTTTCTTAAAGAACTGCGAAACTCCATTTTTGCTATTGTGCAAAAAATGAGTAATAACGGCTTCTTTGTTGTTGTTTTCAGGATCACTAAGTCGGATTTTATAATCTTTTCCGAAGAATTCCTCAAGCGATATTTTCTCTTTTATCTTCATTTTGGTTTTCAACTTTTACGAACCTGTAAATTACTAAAATTTTTGTCATTAGATTAGGACAATTTATGATCCATAGCCTCGAAAGGTTGGTTGGTAAGATTTAGTACAAGCTATGCCTTCGAGGTTTAAGTGTCAGACATTAACGGCCGCTTTGGTAATATCGCCATGGGGAACATCCCCGAAATTTTTAGAATATGTTTGTTGTGCGGCCTTGTCCCACTCACCGGTAAATACACATTTTCCCCCAAGCTGTTGCATGGCCAGCCGAAAACCTCCGATCCCCGCAAACAGGTCTATGAAAGTAAAAACAGGCTTTACCACGGGGTGAAAAGGAAAATCAGGCACGGGCACCGCTTCATTACTCAATATTTTTTTCTTCATCATTTATTACCCTGAATATAGTGAACAAAACTATTAAAAATTAGCGCAGCATTTAAAGCCAGCGTAGTTTTTGCAGTAACCGACTTCAATAATTAAAGGTATTTTTGCACCATGCCGGATTTCAATCTTAACGATACCCTCAATTTTGCAGGAAAGCTTACGCCGGCGCGTTTGTGGAACGCATTAAAAGTATACAGCAGTTTCCTGCTCAGCAGCCTCACCGGCAAGCCTGTTCAATGGGGATACCCGGTTTCCGTTTCATTTGAACCTACCACAAGTTGTAACCTTCGCTGCCCGGAATGCCCCAGCGGCCTCCGTGCATTTACCCGCCCCACTGGTATGCTGAAAAAAGATTTTTTTACAGAAACGATCGATGATATTCATAAGGAATTGCTTTACCTCATCTTTTATTTCCAAGGTGAACCTTACCTGAATACTTCTTTCCTGGACATGGTGCGCTATGCCACCGATAAAGGGATCTATACCGCCACCAGTACCAATGCTCATTACCTTACGGAAGAAGCCGCAAAAAAAACGGTAGAGAGCGGCCTGGACCGTCTCATCATTTCCATCGACGGTACCACGCAGGAAACGTACAAACAATACCGCGTGGGCGGCAATATTGAGAAAGTAAAAGAAGGGGCAAGGAATATCGTAAAATGGAAAAAAGAACTGAAGAGTAAAACGCCCTTCGTGATCTTCCAGTTCCTCGTGGTAAAACACAATGAGCACCAGATCGCCGATATCAAAGCATTGGCAAAGGAGATCGGTGTGGACCAGGTTCGTTTTAAAACCGCTCAGGTATATGATTATGAGAATGACCCCAATAACCTGATCCCCGTAAATGAAAAGTACAGCCGTTATAAAAAAAATGCGGACGGCAGTTTCAAGGCAAAGAATAAATTTGCTAACCGCTGCAGCAAACTTTGGCACGCAAATGTAATTACATGGGATGGCCTGGTGGTGCCCTGTTGCTTTGATAAAGACGCTACGCATCAACTCGGCAACCTGAAAAATGAATCCTTTAAATCTGTCTGGAAAAATGATAATTACCGGCAGTTTCGGGGAGAGTTGATGAAAGGAAGAAAGAATATTGATATCTGCGCGAACTGCAGTGAGGGAGAATCTGTTTGGAAATAATTTGTTGAAATAAAAACAGGGCAATGAGTACAAACGATCTATTTAATAACCGGCTCAAACAGGTGCTGGTACTACTCCTCATCATTTTGATCGCCGGCCTCCTCATCGGGCAGGTGGCGCTGTTCCTCCCGGGATTACTAGGCGGCATCACGTTATATATCCTCAGCCGCGGGTATTATTTCCGGTTTATTTTTAAAAAGAAATGGAAGAAAGGCTGGACGGCCCTTCTGTTCATTTTATTCTACCTGGTCATTATTTCACTGCCGGTATACCTAAGCGTTGACCTGGTGATCCCCAAAGTAAACCAGGTGATGGACAACCAGGAGAAAATAGTACAGAACCTCCAGGTGATCTCCGGGAAAATTGAAGCAAAGACCGGTATCAAAATGTTGTCTCCGGAAAATATCAAATCCGTAACCCAAAAAGTTTCCTCGTTCGTTCCCCGTTTATTGAGCGGTACGGCTACGATGTTGGCCAACCTGCTGATGATGTTCTTCCTGTTATTCTTTATGCTCACCGGCGGCCGGGAAATGGAAAAGAGCCTGAACCATATCATCCCGCTGAAGCCGAAAAATATTGACATCCTTGCGGCGGAAACCAAAATGATGATCAAGGCCAATGCACTGGGTATTCCGATCATCTGCATCGTACAGGGAATATTTGCAGCCCTGGGATATTGGATATTCGGGCTGGAAGATTGGGGCCTATGGGGTTTTATTACGGGCGTCTTTGCATTCTTCCCGCTGGTAGGTACCATGATCGTTTGGGTACCGCTGATGTTATATGTTTTCAGCACGGGGAATACATGGCCGGCCATAGGTTTGGGTATCTACAGCCTTGTGGTTACCGGCAATGTGGATTACGTGGCAAGGATCAGTTTTATGAAAAGGATTGGGAATGTGCATCCGCTGGTTACGGTGTTGGGCGTGATCGTCGGTTTGAATCTTTTCGGCTTTGTAGGGCTTATCTTCGGCCCGCTGCTGATCAGTTATTTCATGATCCTGATTAAAATATACATGAACGAATTTACGGGGGTACACGAACCTTCCGAACCCGATATGGTTGCAGAAAGTCATAACTATGCGGGCGCTGATTCACATGAGCATACCAAACACTAAATTTCGGAAGTCTTATGAGCATTGAGAAAGATATCAACCAGTCTAAATTCCGGACGGAACGGCAGAAAGTGCTGATCAATATTATTTACTCGGCAAACTGGCTGAATGAGCAGGTAAAGCATCAACTCGATAAAGAACACATCACGCAACAGCAATTTAATATTCTCCGTATCCTGCGGGGTGCGGGAGCACCAATATCTACCTTACAGATCCGGCAGCGTATGCTGGATAAGATGAGCGATACCAGCCGGATCGTGGACAGGCTGGTGCTAAAAGGGCTTGTGAAAAAAAACGCCTGCGAAAATGATAAGCGCAGGGTAGATGTTTACATTACGGCCAAGGGTAAAAAGCTGTTGGAAAAAACCGACCGTTATGAAGATGAAATGGATGCCATCGCCGGTGCATTATCCGACGCTGATGCGAAAATGCTGAACAGGCTGTTGGATAAAATGAGGAACAGCCTTTAGTATTTACACTGCCCTAAACGATCCGTGAGCATGAAATTTTTTTTATTGGTATTTTTTATTTCGTCTTTTTATTGTTCGGTTGCCCAACAGGGGAAGAAAGAATTTCGCGGCGTATGGATCGCCACTATTGATAATATTGATTGGCCCGATACGCCGCGCATCGGGGCCGAACAGCAAAAGGCTTCTTTCATAAAGCTGCTGGATATGCATAAGAAGAACGGGATGAACGCGATCGTTTTCCAGATCCGCCCGGCAGCCGACGCATTTTATCCTTCACCCTATGAACCCTGGAGCCAATGGCTTACCGGCGTACAGGGCGTTCCACCGGTGCCTTTATATGATCCGTTGGAATTTATGATCGCAGAGACCCACCGTCGCGGAATGGAATTTCATGCCTGGATGAATCCTTACCGCGCGGTTTTCAATATTACCCGCTCCTCTGTTGCTGCCGATCATATCACCCGCACCCGGCCGGAATGGTTTGTAACCTACGGCGGTAAAAAATATTTCGACCCGGCACTGCCCGCCGCACAGGATTTTGTAACGGAGATTGTAAAGGATGTGGTGAAACGGTATAAGCCGGATGCGATCCACTTTGATGATTATTTTTATCCCTACCCTTTGCCGGGAATACCTTTCCCGGATGATGTCACGTACCGGAAAAACAGCCGCGGGTTATCTAAAGCCGCATGGCGCAGATCCAATACAGATTCTATCATTCTTAAAGTAAGCACGGCGATAAAACAGGTGAATAAAAACTGCCGTTTCGGGATCAGCCCTTTTGGAATATGGCGCAATGCCAATGCCGATAAGGACGGCAGCCTTTCCAAAGGGTTGAGCAATTACGATGACCTCTATGCGGATATTCTGTTATGGCTGAAGAAAGGCTGGATAGATTATGTGGCACCGCAACTCTACTGGGCGATCGGCAACCGGTCGGCACCTTTTGAAGTGATGACGGAATGGTGGTCGCGCCATACCTACGGTAAAGATTGTTATATCGGCATCGGGTATTACATGGCAGGATACAATGCCGCATGGCGGGATAAGACCCAAATACCCCGGCAGATTCGCGTTATCAGGAATACGCCCAACATGAAAGGAATGATCTTCTACAGCAGCCGCAGTTTTGAAAAGAACCCCTATGGCTGGAATGACAGTTTGCGAACAAATTATTTTAAGTAGCCGCGGTTTCAAATAATACAGGAACTTTATCAGGGGAAGCAACCATCAACTTTATTTCATGGAAAAGGGCAATGTGCTTATTATCGGTGCGGGGCACCTGGTGAAAAGGGTAAAAAAATCTGTCATTCACCGGGGCTATGCAGTAATGCATATCAGTGATGTGATATCTGCTATCGCTGCCGATCCTTCTTCCACCATTGACACGATTGCACATGCACTCAAAGATGTAGATTTTGCTTCTTTATCCATGGTGTATGTGTTGGATGAAAAAGATGAACATAATTTAGAGATTGTGATCGCCCTAATCGCATTGGATCCAGATATTGCGATATGCACTTCGCTGTTCAACGAAAACCTCCGGCCTCATTTCCAGGCGGCACATGCCCGGCTGCATATTTTAAACCCGGCGCGGTTGGCGGCCCCTGCATTTATTGATGCCCTTACGGAGCCCATCAGTCGGAAAGAAAAGAAACATGTGCACAGTCCGGTGATTCACCCGGTAAGACGACCGACCGATTCATTCATTAAAATATTATTGGCATCATTTGCATTGCTGATCATTTCCGCCACGGTATTTTTTCATTTTTATGAAGGGTTGTCCTGGCTGGATGCATTTTATTTTGTGGTCGTCACCGTTGCTACTGTAGGATACGGTGATATCCATCTCCGGGATTCTCATGCACTCAGCAAGATCGTAAACATCATCATGATCCTATGTTCTACTTTTTTTATCTGGATGATCTTTTCGCTCACGGTGGACCGGCTGATCAAAAAACGTGTGCAACTTTCGCTGGGTCAAAAGAAATACCGCTACCGCAATCATGTCATACTTTGCGGATTGGGGCGGCTGGGCTTTTTTATTGCGGAAGAACTTTATAAAAAAGGTCAGAAGGTCGTGATCATTGATAGCAATGAAGAATCGCCCAACTCAAGATATTTCCGCAACCTTGGCATAGATGTGTATACGGGGAATGCCCTTCTCCCGGGTGTATTGGAAGATGCAGGTATAAAAAATGCCGGCGCCCTGATTGCCGTGGTAAATGATGATTATACTAATTTACAGATCGGCCTGAATGCAAGGTCCTATAAACATGACCTCCGGCTGATCTTAAGGATATTTGATGAATCTATGGCAAAGGTGATCAAAGACAAACTTGATATACACCTTACGCTGAGTATGACGGCATTGGTAAATGAAAAGTTTGCAGTGCTGTTAGCGGACAGAACAGGAGCTGAAGATAATATTCAGTAATTCCGGGAACCTCTTTTCCCTTCCAGGTAATCTACCTGTTGAACGGACCCGAGCCTGAACTTCAGCGGAATTTTTGTGGCCTTCTCAAATTTTATTTCCTGTCGGCAAAAGAATGCAAGGTTACCCGTGTAGAATGAAGGAGAGACTGATTGTACAGGTGAGATATATTTATAATCCTTTATCGGAAGGGTATACATTTTATTCAATACTGCCTTCCCCAATGCCGGCGAGGGTGCAGGTTGGCTCATTGCTTCACCTGCAGCAAGGCCGGTACACAATAAAAATATAAATTTGAGGTTCATTTATAAAGGTGAATGGTTGTAAATTTACGCAGTTGTTAACGATCCGGCTTTACGGGATCCGTTAATAATAACCCGGTAAACCTTTTTATTTTTGAACAATCAGCATGGCCCTACATCAGAGTTTACAGCAAAAGTTATTACAGAAACTATCCCCGCAGCAGATACAGCTCATGAAACTGTTGCAGGTACCTACTGCTATATTGGACGAACGTATCAAAGAGGAGATGGAAGAGAATCCTGCTTTAGAGCAGGCAGATGACTCTCATGAAGATGAATTTGAAAAAGACGAGTTTACGGAACCCGGTGAAGAGGAATATAAAACAGAAGGCACCGAGGATGAATATGAAAATATTGACATCAGCGATTATGTGCATGAAGGGGATGATGACGTCGGTGATTATCGCTTAAGAGATGATAATTACCCGGAGCAGGACGACAACCGTGTTATTCCCCACAAAGTGGAAACAAGTTTTATGGAGATCATGCTCCAGCAGCTTGGCCTGCTGAAGCTTTCCGGGCAACAACTGAAGATAGCCGAGCAATTGGTTGGCAGCCTGGATGATGATGGCTACCTCCGCAGGGAGATCAGTTCTATCATCGATGACCTGGCTTTCCGGCAGAATGTGGATACCAACGAAGAAGAGATCGAACAGTTACTGACGATGATCCAGCAATTTGACCCGCCCGGTGTAGGTGCCAGGAACCTCCGCGAATGCCTGTTGCTGCAACTGGACAGGAAAAAAGGACAGGGTAAGATCATTGATGTAGCCATTAAAGTATTGGAAAAATATTTTGATGAATTTACCAAGAAGCATTATGAGAAGATACAAAGGGCACTCAACCTTTCCGATGAGCAATTGCGGGAAGTGATCTCACAGATCGTAAAGCTGAATCCCAAGCCCGGCGGCACAGCCGGCGATACCGGGAAAAATACCAATTACGTGATCCCCGATTTTTTTATCGCGAATAATGCCGGCAAACTGGAGCTTACGCTGAACAGTAAAAATGCTCCCGACCTTCGGATCAGTGAAGGATACCGCGATATGCTGAAGGACTATGACCGCGGAACGAAAAAAGATAAGCGGCAAAAAGAAGCGGTATTATTTATCAAACAAAAGATAGACAGTGCAAAATGGTTCATTGATGCCATTAAGCAACGGCAAAATACTTTGCTGAATACCATGGAGGCCATCATGAATTATCAACGTGGTTTCTTCCTCACAGGCGATGAGACGGACCTGCGCCCTATGATCCTGAAAGATATTGCAGAGCGTACCAACCTGGACATTTCTACCGTGAGCCGTGTGGCCAACAGCAAATTTGTGCAAACGGAATTCGGGACCTATCGCCTCAAATTCTTTTTCAGTGAGAGCCTGCAGACAGACAGCGGCGAAGAAGTAAGTACGAGGGAAGTGAAAAAGATCCTTACGGATATCATCGCCGACGAAAGTAAAAAGCATCCGTACAGTGATGAAAAGCTCACGGAAATGCTGCAGGAAAAAGGGTACAATATCGCCAGGAGGACCGTAGCCAAATATCGTGAGCAGTTGAACATTCCCGTAGCAAGACTGCGAAAAATCTTATAAAATGGCCATTCCTTTTCAGGAAGACATTCCTGTAAAAAAATATGTGCATCCCGCGCAGCGTGTGCCTGCTGCTTTGTTTTCATACCTGCTGCACCCGGTCTTTGTGCCGCTGTACGTGATCGCTTTCATCGTATACATTCACCCGTCCTATTTCTCCGGTTTTTCGGAAAAAGCGAAGTTGCAAACCGTTATCATTTCCGCATTGAACCTGGTGATGTTTCCCCTTATCAGCATCCTGTTGCTTAAAGCACTGGGTTTTATCGATTCGGTGTACCTGCGTACAAGGAAGGACCGCATCATACCTTATATGGCCTGCGGAATATTTTTCTTTTGGGGGTATACTGTATTTAAGAAACAGGAAATGTACCCGCCCGTGATGTCAGCATTTATCCTCGGGATCTTTATAGCCGTAAGTGCGGCGTTGATGGCAAATATTTATTTTAAAGTAAGCATGCATTCGATCGGTATGGGTGGTTGGCTGGGTGTGTTTTGGGTGATCGCCAAAGAAAACAGTATGCTCATGACCTGGCCGCTGGCTGCGGTATTATTGCTTACCGGTATAGTTTGTACGGCCAGGCTGCTCATCAGTGACCATTCACAAAAAGATATTTACACGGGATTGGCCATTGGTTTTTTGTGCCAGTTAGTTGCTGCTTTCGTAAATTAATGCAGTTTTGGAACGCGGATTTTCATGAATTTGGTTATCGCTTACAGTAATTCCGTCCATGTACGGGTTAAATTATCCTGATCATTTTTTCATCGGTAAGCGTAAAACCGTTTCGCTCCAAAAATTTCGCATGGCTTTTATTGAAAACGCGGTTATACACGATCCGCTTCACGCCTTTAGAAAGCAGGAATACTTTCTCCTTTTCAAAAATGAATTTCCCGATCTTGTTATCACGGTATTTTTTTGCGGTGTAGTTTATCCTTACCGTGGCATCACCGGTCGGTGTAAGTTCCGCACTGAAAATATTTGCGATCACGAGGTCACGCAGCACGACGAAATTCAGGTTCCCCGCCAATTCTTCAGATCGGAATTCCGGGAAATAGGCATTGATATCCTTATCATAAAATGCGAGGAATTTTCGTGTAAGCTTCTCTTCTCCCTTAAATTCAATCAGCTCAAAGTCTTCAGGGTGCAGGTAAAGCCTCACCAGGTAATAACTATTGATCACAAAAAGAATACTATTGGTGAGCAATACGGGCCATACCGCGAAAATGATCCCGTAAATGATAAATGACACCGTGCCCAGGATACTGAAAATCCGAAAATTCGCATCCGTATTTACCAACAGGGCAATGATTAGAAAAAGAGAGGCCAGGAAACCGAAATACGGGGCGATCTGTTGGAGCATAAGTTGGAAATAAAAGAATGGAATACTTAAGTGCAATCCCGGGAATAATAACATTCCGGATGTAAACATCTTAGAGAATGAAGCGGCAGCAGAAAGAATGAAAGTGCGGCTGTTATTTATGGGATAATAACGATCGACCCGGTAACAGTAGGTTTACCCGCCATGCGGTAAATAATAGTCCCTACAGTGTCTTTCTTAAAAACATAAGAAGTATTCGCTGCAATATTCTGTTTATTGATCACCATACTGTCCATAGAATAAATGCCTGTAGTAGCACCGGAATGGTTTACAAAAGTGAAAGTGGAGTTTCTTACAGCAGTAACACGCACGGGTTCAAATGAGCCGTCCCGAATGATAATGTAATTGGTAGGCAGATCACCCCCGGCAGCTTCGGAGATTCCTTTGTTGCTACAGGAGTGCAAGGCCAGCACAATAAAACCCAACACCGTTAAAGCAACATTCCGTTTCATAGCATTCTTTGTTTTGAACATACAAATTACTGAAAATCTCCCACCCGGCGAAGGATTGCATCGGATATTTTAACAGGATGATGATATGGCAGGGCTTTTCCGCCGTGATATATTATTTATCTTGCCGCATCATCCGATCATCCTTTACGGTTTAAATCATTGAAAGATCATTATGAGGAAGTTCCTTTTATGCAGTATTGTTTCCCTATGTATCTCTGTTACAAATGCCCAAAGCATTGAGAACAGGATCACTGAAGCTACAGCGGCCCTAAAAAAAACAGAGCAACAGCGTAAAGAGGCCCTCGACCGCCTGGAAGACCTTCGATTGGAAAAGATCCGCGTTGACCTGCAAACCATCGGCCTTCCGGCTGTGCCCGCCGGCGAGCAGCTCATACAACACCTCGCTTATTTCGTAGATTTTGCCCCGGCATACCGGCAGCCCCGTTGGGTGGCCCATATTATTACCCCGGAGGTGATCAGCGGTATTGTATTCCGCACAAATGATTTTCGCCCGGATTCTGCAGTAACGGGGGGCAGTGCCGTGGAAGAAGATTTCTTTCTGAAGAAATTGAAGCCCGACAGCAGTTATGAATATGACGCATTCGGATTTGACCGCGGACATATGGCGCCATCAGCAGATTTTCGATGGTCACAAAAAGCGTTGTCGGAATCATATCTCTATTCCAATATATCCCCGCAGGTGGCGGAACTGAACCGCGGCACCTGGGGCGATATGGAAGATGTGATCCGCGGATACTTATACCGAAATCCGTCTGCTCAGCTTTACGTGGTTACCGGCCCGGTGTTAAAACCGGGATTACCAGTGATCAAAAGAGGAAAGAATAAATTGCCGGTGCCGGAGTTTTATTGGAAAGTGGTCATGGATCCGGCGAATAAAAAATCGATCGGTTTTGTTATGCCCAACCGCGCCGTTACAGAACCCGTTAAAACATTTGCGGTTTCCGTAGATAAGGTGGAAGAACTCACGGGAATGAATTTTTTTAATAAACTGCCGGTTGATATGCAGGCAACAACGGAAGCGCAGCTCAACACCGCGGATTGGATCACTGAAACGAACAGCTCCGATGTTGCTGCCATCCCGCAGGAAACATTGCCGCGCAATCATTTCAATACAGAGGTTGCGAAGCAATACACTAAAAGCAATACAGAAATAAATGTTTGCGGTACCGTGGTAGGAGCAAGGCTCAGCCGGGCCGGGAATATTCTCATTAACCTGGATAAGCAGTTCCCCAACCAGGTGTTTACGGTTTTCATCAAAAAAGAGAACATCGCAAATTTCAGTTATAAACCCGAAGAAATGCTGAAAGGAAAAAAGATCTGTGTGAAAGGAAAAGTGATCGACCTCGGCGGTACTGTGACGATGTACATAGACAGTGAGCGGGAACTGAAGATCCAATAATGATTCCATCG
>JBBJLU010000071.1:0-12477 GCA_037719665.1 Ferruginibacter sp. | reverse complement strand
ACGTAACTGCTGCCTTCCATCTCCAAATCTCCAAATCAGCTCATCTCCAAATCATTCTGAAATTTATGATAAGAACGTAACTGCTGCCTTCCATCTCCAAATCTCCAAATCAGCTCATCTCCAAATCATTCTGAAATTTATGATAAGAACGTAACTGCTGCCTTCCATCTCCAAATCTCCAAATCAGCTCATCTCCAAATCATCGAATCAACCAATTCAGATTCGCTTAGCAAATCCATCTCCAATCAACACCACCCCCGGCCTTTTACCTTTTTCAAAACTGCCGTAAACATCGTCAATCCCCAGTGCCATGGCTCCGTTCAGCGTAGCCCATTGTAAAAGAGTTGCTAAACTGATCTGCGGGAAATACTGTTGTATTGTTTTGATCTCCTCATACATATTTAATTGGTTGTTGCTTGCGTAACTATCCGTTCCGATGATGATCCGGCAGTTATTGCTCACGAGCATATCGATATCGGGCAACCTATTTTCTATAAAGAGATTTGCATTTGGACAAAGACAAAAAAACAGCACTTCATTTTTTTCACGGGTGTTTGAAAAATCCAGGTCTGCCTGATCAGTAAATGTATTGTGAACGGAAATGATCTTTTGGCCTTTGGTGAAATACGGCAACCAGGATTGAAAGCTGCTTTTACCCGTCGCATTAAAAGATCCGATATCTATACCGAGGTTTTTGTAGAGTGAAAGGAAATCTCCTTCCTTGTTTTTATACAGGTCGTTCTCTGCTGCTGCTTCCCGGTTGTGAATAGTCACCGTTTTATTTTCGGTTGCTTCGTTGATCAGTTCAAATAATTTTTTGGAAACAGAATACGGCGCGTGAGGGGAAAGGGTTGTTTGGTTGATTGGTTGGTTGGTTGATTGGTTTGCTTTGAAGTCATTTAAAATTTGTACCGCATCATCGAAACGTTTTTCCGCACCGGCAGTTACAAAGCCGCTGATCTCGATGAAATTATGCCAATAGAGCGGTGAATGTTGTTTCAGTAAAACGGAATCGGTGGTGTTGCAGATATCACCTACTGCAACGGTTCCGCCGGCGAATAATTCTTCGGCAGCCTTTTCCATACCGAACTGCTTTTCTTCGAGGAGAAGTTGTTCTTTGCTTCAATACTTCCTGCACAAAACTCACCAGGCCGGTATGCCGCGGAATTTTATTTTCCAGGTGACTCAGTTCAATATGACAATGTGCGTTTACAAAGCCCGGGCAAAGTATCCCCTCCGCCACTTCCACCCCTTCCCCGGCGGAAACTTCGTCTGTAATGCCAAGGATGACACCGTTCTCATCAAGGGTGAGGACATGCCCGGGGCCGGTGAATTCCTGCCCTGTAAAAATATTATCGGCTTTGATCTTTCTGTTCAAAATGAATGTTGATAAGCTTAATTTTGCGGGTCGAAAACGGTAAAGGTGTATTGCTGCTCAAAGGTATGCCGTACAAGGGTGCGACGCAACAGTGATGATCGGAGGCCAGCAGCCCGGACAATAAAAATAATATGTTAGATAAATTAGACGCCATCAAGGCAAAGTTTGATAACCTCGGTGTGGCCCTTACCAACCCGGAAGTGGTAAGCGATAACAAGCGTTACAGTGCGTTGAGCAAAGAATACCGCGGATTGGAAAGGATCGTTAAGGGTAGGGATGCCTACCTGAAAACGCTGGATGATATTGAATTCAACAAAGAAGTGCTGAACAGTGATGATACGGAGATGCGTGAAATGGCCAAATCAGAACTGCCCGTTTTGGAGGAGAAGAAAGACCTGCAGGAAAAAGAATTGCGGAATATGCTGATCCCGAAAGATCCTTATGATGAGAAAAATGCGATTCTGGAAATACGCGCGGGCACGGGCGGGGATGAAGCTTCCCTGTTTGCAGGCGACCTGCTTCGGATGTACCTGAAATATTTTGAGAAAAAAGGCTGGAAAACCGCCCTGCTTAGTGAAAGCGAAGGTACGGTAGGCGGTTATAAAGAGGTACAGGTAGAGGTAACAGGCGACGATGTATATGGCCTTATGAAATTTGAAAGCGGCGTACACCGCGTGCAACGGGTGCCGGATACTGAAGGAAGCGGACGGGTTCATACCAGTGCGGTTACCGTGGCGGTGATGCCGGAGGCAGAAGAGATCGATTTTGAGTTGAAGGAAAGCGATGTGAAAATGGAAACGGCAAGAAGTGGCGGGGCAGGCGGGCAAAATGTAAATAAGGTGGAGACGAAGGTTTTCCTCACCCACAAACCTACGGGCATCGTGGTGATGTGCCAAACAGACCGCTCGCAACTAGGCAATAAGCTGAAAGCTATGGAGATGCTGCGGACCAGGTTGTATGATGAAGAGGTTAGAAAGGCTGAGGAAGCAATTTCCCATATGCGCAAAAGTTTGGTCAGTACGGGAGACAGGAGCGCAAAGATCCGCACCTACAATTTTCCGCAGGGTAGGGTCACCGATCATCGAATCGGAATGACCGTTTACAACCTGGATGCCGTGCTGAACGGGGATGTAGGAGAATTTATCGAAGCATTGCAATTCGCAGAAAATGCGGAGAAGCTAACTGCTCAAAAATAATTTCTTTAAAAGTTTTACACATTTAACCTTCTGCAATGCGCTTAAAAACCAAATTCTTTATCCCTTCACATTATTTTAACAAAACAGGAAATCGTTTGGCACCGGGTTTGCAAATTATTAATCACAACAACGAACAATTCAAATTTCTCATAAGCAGTTAGTTTTGGTAAACAACCCCCGTTTCTACGGGTGTTTCTCTTTTAGGATACATTGTCCCGGAGAATGTACCGGTTGAAAAGTAGTATGGTAAGAAATCGTTCTTGGAGTTGAAATACATTCAGGCTGCTCAGGGTCTTCAACCGGTGAAAATGACCGGCTAAAACAATATTCAAAGGATTGACGTATGTTCTTTATTAACTTTGACCAACTTTTAAAACAACGGGTTAGTGGCTGAAACAACAGAGAAAAGACCATCCTTCTTAAAAAGATTGGGGAAAGAAGCAGGGATTGAAATGAGCTTCGTAGATCATTTGGAGGCATTGCGTTGGCACCTGGTACGTGCCGCATTGGTATGGTTGGTGGCCATGATCTGTATATTCATTAAGATAGATTGGGTATATGATAACATCATTTACGCCCCCGCCCACTCTTCCTTTATCAGCTATCGCGTGCTTTGCAATTTCAGCCATTGGTTGCATATCGGCGATTCGCTTTGTATGCCCCCGATAAATATTCAATTGCAGGGAAATACCGTAAGCGGTCCTTTCATGTCTGCCATTTCTATTGCGGTGATCGGAAGTATCATTGTCGTATTTCCTTATTTGTTCTGGGAGCTTTGGCGTTTTATCAAACCGGCGCTATCGCAAAAAGAAATGCGTTACTCCCGCGGCAGTATTTTTTGGGTATCCATTTGTTTCTTCACCGGTGCGGCATTCGGGTATTTCCTGCTAGCTCCCTTTACCTTCAATTTTTTGGCAAATTTTAAACTGGGTACGACCGGTTCTTATTTATACCGTCCTTCATTAGACGATTATATTGATACCCTTAATAATATCATCCTCGGTTGCGGAATAGCTTTTGAACTCCCGATCATGGCATATGTATTAGGGAAAATAGGTATCGTGAATGCAAAGTTCCTGCGCACCTACCGGAAATATGCATTCATCATCATCCTTGTAATGTCGGCGATCATTACCCCGTCCCCGGATTGGACCAGCCAGTTGATCGTGGCGTTGCCTTTGCTTTTATTATATGAGCTTAGCGTGATCATCGTTGCAAGGATCGATAAGAAGAGAGCAAAGGAAGAGAAGGAATGGAGTTAAGTTAATTCAAGGTTCAAGGTTTAAGGTTCAAGGTTTGGGGTTGTACAATTCGAAATCGTTTGATTAGCTTTCGTCATTAAATAATTTTTTCATTATGTCAATATTCGATCTTTCCAAGCCACTGGCTATTGGGTCCGACCACGCCGGTTTTGAATACAAAGCGCAACTGGTAAATTATCTAAGAGATGAAAAAGGAATCGCCCTGCGTGATTTCGGAACGTACAGTGCGGATTCCGTTGACTATCCTGATTTTGCTCACCCGGTAGCCATCGCAGTAAAAAGCGGGGAATATGCTTTCGGTATACTATTATGCGGGAGTGCAAACGGCGTGGCGATAGCGGCCAATAAACATACAAGCATTCGTGCAGCTATCTGTTGGGAAAACGAGATCGCGGTTTTGGCAAGGAAGCACAATGATGCAAATGTGCTTTGTATTCCTGCACGCTTTGTCAGTATTGATTCTGCAAAAGAAATGACGGATAGTTTTATTGCTACCGCTTTTGAAGGCGGAAGACATGCTTTGCGGGTAGATAAGATCGCTGTTTCGCCCGAGGCGCCCAAGGCAGCAACTGCTCCCCTTAAATAAAATTACAGGATCGCATAGAAAGTATGAGGTGAACCGGGCGGTTACCTTTCATAACATTTGGCCCTTCCTTCCTTTATATTTATTTTAATTTGCCTGCAATAAATTTTCCCCATGAAGAAATTATTTTTTATTCCCTTGTCCCTGCTCTGCCTGTCATCATTTGCTCAAACGGATCTGTCCGCAAAATATGCCGGAATGATCACGCAATCAGATCTTCGGAAACACCTTTCGATTATTGCAAGTGCTGAAATGGAAGGAAGAGAGACCGGTACGGAAGGTCAGCGCAAAGCTGCAGTCTATATTGAAAATCAATTCAGCCGACTCAACCTGAAAAAACCGGAAGCATTAAAAAGCTATCAGCAATTTTACCCATTGCATAAAGACAGTGTATTAGAGTCAATGCTGAAGGTAAACGGGGAAATAGCGCAACCGGGAAAGGATTATCTCATCCCGATATCCGGGAATGAAAATGTTCGGTTTAAAGGAAGTAACCTGGTGTTTGCCGGTTACGGAATTGACGACGTTGCCTATAATGATTACTCCGCCATCAATGTGCGGGGCAAGATCGTTGTGATATTTTTAGGCGAACCGAAAAAAGACGGTAAATATTTTATTGACCCCGCCGGGAAAACCTCTGCATGGACATTCCCCGGCCTGAATAAAAAATTGACTGTTGCGGCTGCTAAAGGTGCCGTAGGTGTATTGGTGGTTAATCCGAATATGGAGAGCTTCAACCAAAGGATGGTGGACAATAATATAAAAAGCAATCTCTATTATCCGCGGGAGGATGCATCCGTAAAAAAACTGAATTATGCATTACTCTCCCACGAATATGCAAAGCGCATTTTCCCGGTAGACTTCGATGAGACCATAAAAAAAGTCCGGGAGAACAGCCTGTTTACCCCCCAACCTACAGAAAGAAAAACTAAGGTGGAATACCTGTATAAAAAATCACGCACGATCATTAATGCCAGCAACGTGATCGGTGTATTGGAAGGCACGGATAAAAAAGATGAATATGTTTTTTTGACGGCGCATTATGATCACCTGGGAATGCGAAACGGGAAGATCTGGTATGGTGCTGATGATGACGGCAGCGGTACCTGCGCGGTGATCCAAATGGCGGAGGCTTTTACGAAAGCTGCTGCGGAAGGGAACAGGCCCCGCAGGACCATCGTATTCATGACATTGAGCGGTGAAGAAAAAGGTTTATTGGGAAGTGAATATTACAGCGATCATCCTGTATTTCCTTTGGATAAAACCACAGTAGATCTGAATACCGATATGGTAGGGCGCACTGACACAGAGCGGAAAACAGCAGATAGTTTAAACTATGTCTATGTGATCGGCCATGATAAACTCAGCACCGAACTGCAGGGTATCAATGAGGCTGCGAATAATAAATACACCAACCTCGTGTTGGATTATAAGTTTGATGATCCCAATGATGTTCACCGGATATATTTTCGGAGTGATCATTACAATTTTGCCCGCAAAGGCGTGCCTATCCTGTTTTTCTATGACGGTATGCTGAAAGCAGATTATCACCAACCCTCAGATACGGTTGATAAAATAAATTTTGCGCTCTATGAAAAAAGGGTTCGTATGATCTTTCATACCGCATGGAATATGGCCAACAGGGATAATATGCTGAAAAGAGATCTACCAATACAGACAGCCGTACGTTAAGGTTTAGTATCTAAGTTTATAGAGTATATAAGTAACTTCAATTCGAAATACTTATATACTTTTTTAGTTTATTTACTTTGATACGCTATATACTAATATACTTTTCTATCAATACTTTTATACCCCTATATACTTATTTACCTTTCTAACAATACTTTTAACACTATATACTTATATACTTTATATACCTACTACTGCCTCCATGAAATACCTCCGCTTACTATACATACAGGTGTTGATCGGCATCTTTGCGGGTATCCTCGTGGGTTGGTTATTCCCGAATTTCCACCCGATCGCTAAACTGATCAGTGAATTATTTATCAACGCCATCAAAATGGTGATCGCCCCCGTGATCTTCTTTACGATCGTTGCGGGGATCAGCGGGGCCGGTGATATGAAAAGGCTGGGGCGTGTGGGTGGCAAAGGTTTATTATATTTTGAGATCGTGACCACTTTCGCATTGATCATCGGGATGTTGGCTGCGAACCTGCTGAAGCCCGGGGCGGGTGTTGCACATACTGTCACTACAGTACCTGCAACTTCCGGCGGACAAACATGGCAGGAATTTATTGTGCATATTATTCCCAACAGCATTGTAGATGCATTTGCCAAAGGAGATATCATCCAGGTATTGTTCTTCGGAATATTGTTCGGCATAGGGTTAAAACATATGGGACCGAACGGGAATACCGTGATCAGTACTTTTGAAAAAAATAAATAAAGTGCTTTTCAATATCCTGAAGATGATCATGAAGACAAGCCCCCTTGGTGCATTCGGGGGCATGGCGTATACGATCGGAAAATTTGGCTTCGGCAGTCTTGCTGTCTTAGGAAAATTATTGGGAACTTTTTACCTGACGGGTTTCCTGTTCATTTTTGTTGTGCTCAATTTGATCGCAAAACTTTATGGCTTCAGCCTTTGGAAATTGCTGGGGTATATCAAAGCAGAACTCCTTATCGTGTTTGGGGCCAGCAGCAGTGAAGCGGCGTTGCCGGCACTGATAGAAAAAATGGAAAAAGCCGGTTGCGATAAAGCTGTCGTGGGGTTGATTATTCCTGCAGGATATAGTTTCAACCTGGATGGCTCAAGCATCTACCTGAGTCTTGCGGTTATTTTCCTGGCGCAGGTATTCGGGATCGACCTTTCGCTCAGTCAGCAACTAACGGTGATCGGTGTCCTGTTGCTTACGAGTAAAGGTGCAGCCGGCGTAAGCGGGAGCGGCTTTCTTGTGCTCACTTCTACCCTTACGGCTTTAAAGATCATTCCGTTGGAGGGGCTTGCGCTACTCATCGGTGTGGACCGGTTTATGAGTGAAGGGCGAGCCATCATCAATATCATCGGCAATGCCGTAGCAACAGTGGTCATTTCAAAAAGTGAAAAAGCGATCGATATGGATGCCTACCGGCGGGAGGTAGAGCATGTACCGGAAACAGTTCCTACCGCAGTTATTAAATAACCTTTTTCGGTGGCAGGGCAAATGCCACTGCTTCATGCTCAAAATGACCGTTATGTGAACCGTCGCAGAAAGGTTTGTTTTTAGAAAGTCCGCAACGGCAGATGCCTACAACTGTTCTGCCGCCGAGATCATAGTTATTACCTTCACGGTCTACTATTTCAAAATCCCCTTCGATTTTCAATGAACCGTTATTGTTTACGGTCAGTTTTACTTTTTCCATTTGTTCGGTTTAATTATTTTAGTCATTGTAATCAATATTCTACCAACCCAGTATCCAGGCAAAGATGAGCGGCACCACAATGGTAGCATCACTTTCCACGATAAACTTCGGGGTGTTGATATCCAGTTTACCCCAGGTGATCTTTTCGTTGGGCACCGCGCCGGAGTAAGAACCGTAAGAAGTGGTACTGTCACTCACCTGGCAGAAATAACTCCAGAAAGGAACATCGTGCCATTCAAGATCCTGATACATCATCGGCACCACGCATATCGGGAAATCTCCGGCAATACCGCCACCGATCTGGAAGAAGCCAACGCCTTTGCCCGATGAATTATTCCGATACCAATCAGCCAACCACACCATGTATTCTATGCCGCTTTTCATGGTGGTAGCTTTCATTTCATTTTTGATAATATAAGATGCAAAGATATTCCCCATAGTACTGTCTTCCCAGCCCGGCACCACGATCGGAATATTCTTCTTCGCTGCGGCCAGCATCCAACTGTTCTTCGGATCTATTTCATAGTACTGTTCCAACACACCGCTGAGCAGCATTTTATACATATACTCATGGGGAAAATATCGTTCCCCTTTATCATCCGCATCTTTCCATATCTTATGGATATGCTGTTGCAGCCGGCGAAATGCTTCCTCCTCCGGGATGCAGGTATCTGTTACACGGTTATAATGATTCTCCAGCAGATCCCATTCATCCTGCGGACTGAGATCCCGGTAATTGGGTACCCGTTTGTAATGCGAATGCGCTACAAGGTTCATCACATCTTCTTCCAGGTTTGCACCCGTGCAACTGATGATGGCCACTTTATCCTGCCGGATCATTTCCGCAAGGCTAAGCCCGAGTTCTGCTGTGCTCATTGCCCCGGCCAAGGTGATCATCATTTTACCGCCCTCGTCTAAATGTGTAACATATCCTTTAGCGGCATCCATCAATGCCGCAGCATTAAAGTGGCGATAATGATGTTCTATAAATGAAGAGACCGGGCCTTTATTCATGATAATTATTTTAGATTTTCGAATGCGATGCAAAAATAACTCCATTAAATGAGTTTAAACAGGCTGTTCCGGATAAACCCGCGTAACATTCTGTCATGCCCAAACAGGTAAACGGCTTGCGGTACGTTTTTTGAAGATAGCATAACAAATAAAATAACTATTATGAATGATCAGAAAAAATTCGGGGTTTGGATGGATAACCATCATGCTACTGTCATAGGTAAAACAAGCGCCGAGCAGGAATTCACCGTTTTGGCTCATGTTAACAACGAAACTTCTACAGAAAATTCCAGTGAAAAGAATGAACATCAGCACGAAAAAGCGCTAAAGTTGAAATTCTTTAAAACGATCACTTCGCATATGCAAAATGCAGAAGTGGTACATGTAACCGGAACCGGCCAGGCACAGGAGCAGTTCATTCACCACCTGGCAGAAACACCACAGTTTAAAAACACGAAAACCTCTGAGTGCACTTCCAATAAAATGAGCGATGAAAGGTTATTGGAATTTTTGGGTGAGAAATTAAAATAACTACTATGCAACCGTCGGGAACTCCCGGCGGTTGTTTCTTTAAAATAGCTTCCCCTGCGCTCCCGGCCTTTTAAACAAACTCGTATCAAGGCTCCATTCTTCTGCATTCATATTATATAATAGCCCGTATTTTTTATACTGCTGTGCTACTATCTGCGCAATATTTCCTTCGCCGCGCATGCGCACTCCCCACCTGCTGTCATTCACTTTCCCGTCGTGGCTTTGTTCTATCAGGTGCCATACTTTATCGGCATGGTTCGGAAAATTTTTATACAGCCAGTCGTGAAATAAGAATTTAATGGCCCCGTTCAGGCGGATGAAAGTGTAGGCTGTAAACGTAGCGCCGTGATCCGCCGCCGCCTTCATGATGCGTTGCATTTCATGTTCATTTAACCCCGGTATCATCGGCCCCATCATAATACCCATGCGTACACCTGCCTTGCTCAGTTCTTCGATCACTTTTAATTTTTGTTTTGCGGTGGTGGTGCGCGGCTCCATGGTCCGGCGCAGGTCCTCATTGAAGGAGGTGATGGATACCATGGCAGAAACAATATTCTTCTTCGCCATTTCCTGCAGTACATCTTTGTCTTTGAGTATCCGCGAGTTTTTAGTAAGTATCCCTACGGGCTGATTAAATTCATTGCAGGTTTCCAGCAGGCCCCGGGTGAGGCGGTACTGTTGTTCTGCAGGCTGGTAGCAATCCGTATTCCCGCTGAGCATGATGGGTGCACATTCCCATTTGGGATGCATCAAAAATTTTCGCAGGAGTTTCGGTGCATTTTTCTTGATGAGGATCTTTTGTTCAAAATCAAGGCCCGCACTGTAACCCCAGTATTCATGCACATTTCGGGCATAACAATAAATGCAGCCGTGTTCGCAGCCGGCATAGGGATTCATGCTGTAGCCCATGCCCACGTCTTTGCTTTCTACCTTATTCACGATAGATTTGGAATCCGTTTCAATGTATTGGGTCCTCACATTAGTTTCTTCCCAATCATCTATGGCTTCTGCATTTTCTTTTGTGGATTCATTCTTTATAAAACGGTTCTTCGTATTGAACTGTGCACCGCGGCCATGCAGGTACTGCGTTTTTTCTTCCTGCTCTTTGGCCTTTACTTTATGATGGTCCTGTTTAAGTTGTTCTGACATGGGTGGGTGGGTGGTTATTGGTTGATTGGTTGCCCGGTTGATTGATTGGTTGATTTGTTGATTTGTTGAAGGGATCTTCTGATGCTAACTTTTAAAAAGTCGGCATTCGCGAGCCTGTCACGCGAACAACTCACCTTGGGTAGTGGCCACCGGCAGGTGCTGAAATTCAAACCTTCCGGCGATCTGATACTTCTTTTCTCCGACCGGCCTTTTAAGGAGCAACATGGCATCTGCGATAAAACGGCCGGTGAATGAGCGGTGACTGTATTCCAACCAGCCTTTTTCATATTGCCATGGTTGCAACTTGCGGGCAATGTTGATATGCGGCTCCGAAAGAAAATGAGGTTTATGATCGGCATCCAACTTCATTAATTTTTGGCCACTGCTCCTGATCTGCTTTACCAGGCCCTGTATCGGGAGTTTACTTGTCACATTAATATATATAGTATGCGCCGGGAAACTGCCGAAGTCTTTCATTTCAATTTTGATCGGTTTTGCACCCATGGCTATGGTATTCAGGTGCTGAATAATACGGTCTTCCGTTAATGCATATTGCGTAAAGATGGCCAAGGTGATCACCGGCTTATCATATAAACCTGCCGTTGATTTATATGTATCCGCAAAGACTTGTTTTATCCCCTTTATCTTATTTCTCAGGTCCTCATGCGGGCTTAGTACCAGCAGGTATTCGCAGAGTGTATATCCCGGTATTGTTGTGACGGTTTTCATAAAAACATATTTTAGACAAACTTGTTTTACTAACTATATTAGTATAAATTTACTAATTATATTAGTGATACAAAAACATTTTTTATGGAAGTGGAAAACTTTAACGGAAGCAGCTACAGGGGGACAAAGGAATTTACCCAACATGACGTAGCTACTGCTAATGCTACCGGCTTTGGCGCCGCCGCAGACGATTATATGGAACGGGGTATCGATTTGAATGAACAACTGATCCGAAACAAGCCCGCGACCTTTTTCATGAAGGTGAACGGTACCAATATGGTCAAGGCCGGGATCCTTCACGGGGATGTCGTGATCGTAGATAAAAGTGTGAAGCCCGTTAACGGGAAGATCGTGATCGCCGTCCTCGACGGGGAAATGATGATCCGGCGCTATGAAAAATCATTCAATACCTGCAGGCTCATCGCCGAAGCGTTTAACGTATCCGCCGCAGAGGTTAATGAACTCAGTGATTTTAAAGTTTGGGGAGTGGTTGTGGGCATGATACGGATGATGTGATTTTATACACCCCGACGGCGGCTCCAAGCCCCGTCGGCGGTTGTTGAATAAATAAAACAAAAAACAAAAAAAACATGAATATCCAACCGCTATCAGAAGGCCACTACTATCACATTTACAACAGGGGCATAAACAGTGAAGATATTTTTAAAGAAGAAAATAACTATTCCTTTTTTTTAGAACAGTATAAAAAATACTGCTTCGGTATCTTCGACACTTTTGCTTATGCCTTAATGAAAAATCATTTTCATTTATTGGTGTTTGTAAAAGAGAATGTATGGACACCACGGCATGACGGCGGTGGTGATATAAAATTAAACGCGTCAAAACAACTGTCTCATTTCTTCAACTCCTATGCCCAGACGATCAATAAACGTTATGACCGAACAGACCCGCTGTTTGAATCGCCGTTTGAAAGGAAATTGATTGAAGATGACAATTACCTTACTTCAATGGTCTACTATTGTCATTACAATGCTCAATTGCATGGCATCGTAAATGATTTCCGGGATTGGCCGCATTCTTCTTATCATCGGATCGAAAACGGGGATAATAGTATTGTATGTACTCAAAAGATATTGACTTGGTTCGGTGGGACGGAGGCATTTATAAAACAACATGAAGCAACGTATCGGGATGGTGGGCTGTATATAAATGTGGAGCGATCAACAGAACCGGATAGGGGTCGTAAGGTTTTTATTTGAAAAATAACCGGTAATACAACCGCCAACGGAGCGGGGCGCCGTGTCG
>JBBJLU010000070.1:0-12512 GCA_037719665.1 Ferruginibacter sp. | reverse complement strand
GGTACAACGCACAACCTGAGATACCCAACGAGAAAGGGCTAAAACGATAAAAAATAAACTAGAAACGCCTCCAACGAGAAACAAGAAACGAGAAATGGCTAAAACGAGAAACAAGAAACGAGAAACGCCACCAACGAGAAACAAGAAACGAGAAACGCCTCCAACGAGAAACAAGAAACGAGAAACGCCACCAACGAGAAACAAAAAACGAGAAACTTTTTTAATGCAATATTTTAAAATAGGCAAATTCGCGGCGAGTCACGGGCTGACCGGCGAACTGATCCTGCTGCACGGCTTGGGCAAAAAGACCACACTAAAGGGCCTGGAAACGATATTCCTTGAACAGTCTGCCAATAATTTCATCCCGCATTTTTTAGAAGCGACTTCTATAAAATCCGATACGGAGACCTACATAAAACTGGAGGGAGTGGATACCAAAGAATCGGCCCGGAGATTTACTCCGAAAGATGTATGGTTGCAGGAAGCGGACTTTAAAAAGTTTGCCGCCAAGGCAGCGCCCATAGCCCTTCTCGGTTATGAAATGATTGACGGGGAAACAAGCCTGGGAGAGATCATAGAAGTCATAGAACAGCCGCACCAGATACTCTGTACCATCCTATATAAAGGCAACGAAGCCTTAGTGCCCGTTCATGAAGGAAACCTGGTAAAGATGGATACGAAACATAAAAAGGTTTATGTGGAAGTGCCGGATGGGTTGTTGGAGATCTATGGTTGAGAAATTATTTTGAATTTTAAATTTTGAATTTTGCAGCCTTGTCATTCAATGAAAAGGTTGCTCAATAACGTGCCTTCATGCAAAATTTAGAATTCAACATTTAAAATAAAAAAGATGCAGCGCATCATCGCACATTTTGACCTCGATTCTTTTTTCGTTTCTGTGGAGATACTTAATGACCCTTCCCTGAAAGGTAAGCCCGTGATCGTAGGTGGCCGCGACAGGGGCGTGGTGGCAGCCTGCAGCTATGAAGCACGGAAGTTCGGGATACACTCTGCGATGCCTTCTTCCAAAGCAAAACAACTTTGCCCGGAGGCCATTTTTGTAAAAGGTACGAGGGGAGAATATAGCCGCTATTCGCGGTGGGTCACGCAGATCATCGCGTCCAAGGCTCCGTTGTTTGAAAAAGCATCTGTAGATGAATTTTACCTGGACCTGACCGGCATGGATAAATTTTTTAATCCCCTGCAATGGACCATCGATCTCCGGAAACTGATCACAGACGAAACAAAACTCCCGATCTCCTTCGGCCTCTCTTCCAATAAAATGATGGCAAAGATCGCTACGAACCAAGCCAAGCCTAACGGCTACCTGCAGGTGCCGGCAGGAAAAGAAAAAGAATTTCTTGCTCCGCTTGCGGTGGGAGAAATACCCGGCGTAGGAAGCCACACGCAGGAGGTGCTGGCTTATTTAGGGATAAAAACGATCAGGCAGCTTTCAGAAACCCCTCCGGAAATATTGGAAGAAAGGTTGGGTAAATGGGGTGCGGATCTCAAACTTAAAAGCGAAGGGCTGCATTACAGTGAAGTGTCGCCTTATCATGAAGCAAAATCCATCTCCACTGAAAACACATTCGATCAGCCCGTTTCGGATATGAATTTCATCAACCGCGAATTAGTTCGGTTCACCGAAAAAATTTGTTTTGAATTGAGGCAGGAAGGAAAGGTAGCCGGCTGTGTGGCTGTAAAGATCCGCTATCCCGACTTTGAGACCACATCCCGGCAGGTCACGATTGATTTTACCGGCGCCGATGATGAGATCATCCCTGTGGTAAAAGAGTTGTTTATGAAGTTGCATAAAAAAGGAAAGCCGGTAAGATTACTGGGCGTGCGGTTAAGCGAACTCACAGGTAATGCGGTGCAAACGAACCTGTTCTCAGATACAGAAAAGAAAACCGAATTGTATAGGACCATAGATGAGGTAAAAAACCGTTTTGGGAAGGAGCTGTTGAAACGGGCTTCCTCCGGCGGTGAAAAGCCCGGGAAAACCGATGAATAGCCTAAGAAGTATATTTGCACTTAAAATTTATATAGTATGAGTTTACGTTTAGGAGATATTGCCCCCGATTTTACGGCACAGACCACCAACGGTGAAATTAATTTTTATACTTATCTCGGGGATAGTTGGGGCGTATTGTTTTCTCACCCTGCAGATTATACACCCGTATGCACTACAGAACTTGGCAGAACGGCCCTGTTGAAAAATGAATTTGAAAAAAGAAATGTAAAGGTCCTGGCAGTAAGTGTTGATGGACTTGAAAATCATAACGGATGGAAAAATGATATTAATGAAACACAGCATTGCAATGTGGACTTCCCCATCATTGCAGATGAAAACAGAACCGTAGCTTCCTTGTATGATATGATCCATCCGAATGCATCGGAAACATTTACGGTGCGATCCCTTTTTATCATTGGCCCGGATAAGAAATTAAAACTGTCGCTCACTTACCCGGCAAGTACGGGAAGAAATTTTCATGAGGTATTGCGGGTGATCGATTCCCTGCAGCTTACTGCCAAACACAGTGTGGCCACGCCTGCGGACTGGCAGAACGGTGAAGATGTAATTGTAGTGCCGGCTATCAGCACAGAAGATGCAGAGAAAAAATTTACGAAAGGATTAAGGATAGTAAAACCTTATTTGAGGTATACGCCGCAGCCGGAGTAAATATTTGGACTTGGATTTTTTGGATTTGCAGGATTTGTTGGATGCTTTGGATCAATAATATTGCGATTGCAAACTTTTAAGATTGCATTTTAAGTCCCCCTTCAGGGGATTAGGGGGCTTTCTTCAACTGTTGCATCAACGCACGGAATTCTTTGGGTGCTTCTGCCTGCAGGCTGATCTCTTTGTCATGCATATCTGTAAATACCAAGCGGTAAGAATGCAAAGCCAGCCTGCTGATCATCGGCCTTTCTTCTTCATCATGGCGGCCTAACTTAAAATTCTTCTTAATGGCGGATAACAGTACCGGCTTCCCGTCGCCATATAAAGGATCACAGGCCAGGGGATGGCCGATATTTTTTGTATGCACACGGATCTGGTGTGTGCGGCCCGTATGCAATCGAAATGACACCAGGGAATAATTTTTATTTCCCTCCAATACTTCGTAGCCGGTCTGTGATGCCTTGCCGTTACGGTGAACCGTCATTAGCCCTTTAACCGTACCATGTTCAGCTAAAGGAGCATCGATCATGCCTTCTTTTTCCAAAGGCTCGCCCAGCACGATACCGAGGTAATATTTTTCCACCCTTCTTTCTTCGAAGATCCTGCAAAGGAATTTATGGGCATCTTCTGTTTTTGCAAACAGCACCAGGCCGCTCGTGTCTTTATCAAGACGATGTACGGTAAATATTTGTCCGTAACGATCCGTGAGAAATTCTTTAAGTGATTTTTCTGTCTGCTCACGGTCGGGAATGGTCAACATACCGCCGGGCTTGTTTACAGCTACCAATTCCTCATTCTCAAAAATGATATCGTATTTACTTTTTGCCAATCCCGCTCCTTGCTTTCTTTTGTTCTGAATGTGTTTTGTATTTCCTCGGCTTCGGGATCTTTACTTCCTTTTCGCGTTTTACTTTTTCGGGTTGCAATACCGGTTCACCGATGGCTGCGGAGATCTCTTCATTGGTGAGTTTTTTATCTTTTACTTTCTCTCCTTTTGCTTTTTTACCGTCTGCAGTATCAGACCCTGCAGACTTTTTCCGGCTTTTGGATTCATTCATGTATTTCAGTACGCGTATTTCTTTATCGCTGAGATAGCGCCATTTGCTGCGCTCTACATTTTTCTTCGTAAGGCCGGCATACATTACACGATCCAGGCCTTTTACATCATAACCGAGGCTTTCAAATATCCGGCGCACGATCCTGTTTCGCCCGCTGTGGATCTCTATCCCGATCACAGATTTGTCTTTTGCATCTGCGTAGGCAAGGCTGTCAACCAATACCGGCCCGTCTTCCAGGATAAGCCCGGTAAGTATGGCATCAAAATCGGGCTTGGTCAGATGCTTATCCAGCTTAACCTCGTAGATCTTCGTGATCTCATAACTCGGATGAGATAATTTTTGTGTGAGATCGCCGTCATTGGTAAGCAACAGTACACCGGAAGTGTTCCTGTCAAGGCGGCCTATCGGGTAGACCCTTTCGGTTGTAGCTGCCTGTATGAGTTGTAAAACTGTTTTTCTTCCCTGCGGATCGTCAGTAGTGGTAATATAATCCTTTGGCTTATTCAGCAGGATATACACCAGGTTCTTGGTGATGAATAATTTTTTACTGTTATAGATCACTTCATCGTCGGGTTGCACTTTGTATCCCGGCTCTTCCGCGATCTTTCCGTTTACTTTCACATTTCCTTCGGCGATAATGGCAACAGCATCCCTTCGCGAGCAAATTCCGCAATGCGCCAAAAACTTATTCAATGGCATTACGGTATCTGTAGTTTTAATATTTTTTTCGGGAGCAACTACAGCAGATTTATCTGCAGGCTTGGTTCCTTTCAAGGTAGCTTTCTCCGGGACAACGATACCTTTTTTAGCCTGCCGGGCTTTATATTCCTCTGCTTTTTTTGTCTCAAAATATTCCCGCTTTTCTTTCCGTGCCTTTTTCTTATCCTGCCGGAGTTCTTCTTTTATTACACTGTTTTTTTTGGGATTGATGAATTTGCGGAAGGCGTCCTGGCTCATGGCGTAGATTTTTGCTGTTTTTACAACAGTAGGTGAACCGCAAAGATAAACAGTATTAGCCTAAGACAGGCCTTAAAGCGGATGCCGGGGATGAATAAACAGTATGGCTCCCAAGTTTCCAAAATAAAAAAAGGATGCATTTCTGCACCCTTCCTTCCTTCTTCATAACCAAAACTATTTTTTACGATTGCCTTTATTCATCTTCCTGTTACCTTTTTCAGCCATTCTTTGTTTCTTTATTTCCATCATTTTCGCGCGTTGTTCAGCATTAAGAACTGACTCAAATTTGGCTTTTTGTTGCTCTTTTAAAGCTTTTTGCCTTTCACGCATCTCTTTTACGGTGATATGGTCCTGTGCCTTCAGCGCTTCACGTTGAGCTTTCATTTCCTGTTTTTGAGCTTTCAGTTGGGACTTTTGATCATCCGTAAGATTAAGCTCTTTCATTATTTTATGCTTATCGTGCTTTCCTTTATGCATTTGAGAACGCTCGGAAGACATCACTGAAGACCTTTCTGTTTGTGCTGTGGCGGTAAAACCGAATAATACTGCTGCAAATGATATTGCTAATAATTTTTTCATTGTTTCATTTTTTAAATGGTGATATATAATAGACCGCGCAGGATGATCAAAGTTTAATTAAGAATTTGTTAAACGGATGATTAAGCGGTTATTAGCGATCACAGGGGTCAATTGTCCCTGTTCGCCAGTTGACCGCAGGCTGCATCGATATCTTTACCACGACTGCGCCGCACCTGGACATTTACTTTATGCTTCATTAAATGAGCTGTAAATGCCTCTGTTCTTTCATCATCGGGTTTCATAAAAGATACATTCGGAATGGGATTGTATTCTATAACATTGATAAGATGGGTAGGCACCTGCCGGTAAATGGCCAAAAGGTTTTCCGCATCTTCCAACGAATCGTTCCTGTCTTTGAACAGGATATATTCCAGCGTGATCTCGCTTTTTGTTTTTTGATAAAAATAGTTCAGTGCTTCTATCAGGAATTCAATGTTATTGCTTTCGTTGATCGGCATGATCTCATTCCGTTGCCTGTCCGTAGGCGCATGCAGGGAAACGGCAAGGTTGAACCTCACTTCATCATCCCCCAGTTGTTTGATCATTTTGGCGACACCTGCCGTAGAAACTGTGATCCGCTTCGGGCTCATGTTCATACTGTCCGAAGCAGTTATCTTATCGATCGACTTGAGTACATTCTTATAATTCAGCAACGGCTCACCCATACCCATATAAACGATATTGGAGAGTTTCTTTTCGTAGATCTTTTCACATTGTTCATTCAGTAATGCCACCTGGTCATAGATCTCATCAAAGCCAAGGTTTCGTTTACGATCCATTTTACCGGTAGCACAAAATGCACAGGTAAGGCTGCAGCCGATCTGGGAGGATACGCAGGCCGTAAATCTTTTCTCGGTAGGGATGAGTACACCCTCCATTAGATGGCCGTCCCAGGTTTTAAAACGGGATTTCAGGGTGCCGTCGTTGCTATGCTGGGTGGTATCTACCGTGATGGCCGGCAGGGTAAATTCTTCATGCAGCTTCCGCCGCAGATCCAGAGAGAGATTACTCATTTCATCAAAACTGCGGGCATTCTTCTTCCAAAGCCATTCATAGGCCTGCATCGCACGAAACCGCTTGTCACCGATCGTCTCAAAATATTCTTTCAGGCCGTTGAGGTCAAACTCACGGATATTCTTCTTTTCCGACATGTTGCAAAGATAAGAAAGGGACAACCGACGACAGGTCACTGACAACGGACAGTTTCTGTTGAATTGTTAAATAGGCTCCGAATGAGCAAATGGTTATTCTCATAGTAAGACTTAACATCTAATAATATAAAAAAGTCAAGTGAATGGCCGGCGAAAAGATCTTCCCGAAGCGTAACAAGGGACTTCGGGAACAAAATATACTTACCAAAAACCTAGACTTCACCCAATTCCCAATCCCCAATTCCCAATCCCCAAAACCTCAATCCATGTTCAAAAAAGCTATCGTTCCAAGGGTCATTTTGCTGAGCAATATGAAGTAAATAACTTTGCGCCACTCGCGCCTATGCGTGAGGCCACTTATATGGAAAATGTTTATGTAATAGATGCCCTGCGTACACCGATCGGTAAATACGGGGGGGCGCTGGCGGGTGTTAGGCCGGATGATTTGCTTGCGCATGTGATCAGGGAATTGGTAAAACGTAACCCGGATGCGGATGTGAACGCTGTCGAAGATGTGATCGCCGGTGCTGCCAACCAAGCCGGTGAAGACAACCGGAACGTAGCGCGTATGGCTGCGTTGTTGGCGGGTTTGCCCGTAACCGTTGCGGGGAATACGGTGAACAGGCTTTGTGCAAGCGGCTTGCAATCCTAATGGACAGCCAAACAATTGAATGCGGTGATGCCGAACTGATGATCGCCGGCGGCGTGGAAAGCATGAGCCGTGCGCCTTTCGTAATGAGCAAAAGCAACAACGCTTTTGACCGGACACCACAGATGTACGATACCACTATGGGCTGGCGCTTTGTGAATGCCGCATTGAGCAAAATGTATCAACCGTTTACTATGGGTGAAACTGCAGAGAATGTTGCATCACGTTGGAATATCAGCCGGGAAGCACAGGATGCATTTGCTGCCGGCAGCCAGGCAAAATATGATGCTGCTTATACAGCAGGGAAATTTACAGAAGAATTGATCCCTGTGCCCGTACAACAGGGTAAAGAAACGGTCCTTTTCGATAAAGATGAACACCCGAGAGTTTCATCAGCAGAGAAGCTGGCAACACTGAAACCGGCTTTTATTAAAGACGGGACCGTTACGGCGGGTAACAGCAGCGGAATCAACGACGGTGCGGCGGCAATGTTGCTTGCTTCTGCGGCAGCAGTAAAAAAATATAATTTAAAACCTATCGCAAGAATAGTGAGTATGGCGGTAGCGGGCGTGGATCCGGCGGTCATGGGTATCGGCCCGGTGCCTGCTACGCAAAAAGCTTTGAAAAGAGCAGGTTTAACGATCGGCGATATTGATCTCGCAGAGTTGAACGAGGCATTTGCATCGCAGAGCCTGGCATGTATAAAGGACCTTGGCCTTGATCCCGAAAAAGTAAATGTGAATGGCGGTGCCATAGCATTGGGACATCCGCTGGGCTGTAGCGGTGTTCGGATCTCCGTAACCCTCTTGCATGAAATGAAGAAGCGGAAAAGCCGGTACGGCCTGGCCACCATGTGTGTAGGAGTAGGGCAGGGGGCGGCGGTTATTTATGAGAGGGTTGATTAGTTGATTAGTGATTAGTTGATTAGTTGATTAGTTGATAGGTACGGAACACTGTAAACTTTGAGGTTTTATTTACTTTGCTACTTTATAAACTTTTATACTTTCTATCATAATCTATATAATAACTTTCTGATCAGCCTGTAGTTCGCCAAAACACAGAGCATAAAAAGTACCGCGGCTAGTACAAATACGGACAGGTGCAGGTATGGAGACAATCTATCCTGCCCGACTACAAAATTCCTTTGAAATAAATATTGAAAGCCTGCTGTGGCAACCACGGCCGTAAGTATAATTACCGCGTATACCGGTATCCATTTTTTTGCAACGGTTCGGCTCAGCCAAAGCGGAGAATATCCTAATGTAAGCAGCAACTGCAGGTTGTCTTTACTCCGGCTGATCATCAATTGCAAATAAAAAGAGAACAGCAGTACGGACAGCAATACCACCAGGATCGCCAACCCGCCCAGCCCCGCCACAATGGCCTGCAAAGTGCTTTTGATGCGCCCGAATTTTGTTCGGTCCTTATTTACACGGTATTCATTTTTCTCCAGGTAGGCCTGCAATGCCGTGCTGTTGGCATCTGTGGTCTTTATATAAATATGTGAGGGTGGTTGCGGATCAGTAACACTGAACATTTTATTACTCCATTCCAAAAAAGTTTCCGGCACCAGAACTGAATTGATACGATCACTCAATCCAACTATATTTCCGCTGAATTTCCGGATCGTTCCGTCGGGTGCATAACATTCCAAAACAATATTTACTGCGCCGATGGTACCCGGTGATAATTGCGGGAGCTCATAGGAGGGAGCAAAGACATTATACATTTCAAGGAAATCGCCGGAGATGAGCAGGGGTACCTGCTGTTGCCCCGGTTGCCAGGAGAAAGAAGCCGGCAAAGTATCCAAGAAATCATTTCTTATCGCTTCAAAGAAAATATCGGTACTGAATGCCACGATATTTCCGGCGCTGGCTTTTACGCGAAATTCATTTCCGCGAAGCGGCGCCAGGTCTGTTATAAAGGCTTGCTTTTTAAAATCGGCAATATCGGCGGGGGTAAACCGATTGTCCTTACCCATATTATCGTTGGTAATATTCTTTGTAACGGATACAAAATCATAACCGTTCTTACGGGGATTTTTATCGCGCAGCAGCTGATTGATGTTGATGTACATCTGCACACAGCAAAGCAGCAGCATCACCCCTACAGCCAAACCCGCATAGCTAAAGAACCTCGAGCTTTTATTTCCCGTATGGAGAAACGCTTCGATCGTTTTAAATGAGAGCTGCCCGCCGCTGCCTGTCTCATTATTTTTTTGGGTTACTGACATGCTGTTATAAATGATAAATATTGCTTGCTTTGAAAAAGGAGATCGGCTCCAGGTCCGCCAGTATCACCGCAGCGTTTCGGGCAGCAGCTTCTTCTTCTATCAGTTCCATCGCTTTCCGGCTGTTGGTTTCATCGAGGTGACTGAAGGGTTCGTCCATAATAATAAAATCAAAAGGCTGTTGCAATGCACGGATGATAGCGATCCGTTGTTGCTCTCCGTAGCTGCAGGTGCCCGCCTGTTGAGATAGCTTATTTGCAATGCCCAGCCTTTCTGCCATTTCCGGAATTCGCGCGGCAGGGTGAAAAGGATTCAGCGCCCTTTTTACTTCTATATTCTGTAAAACGGTAAGATCTCTGAAGAGGCGAAGGTCCTGGAAAATAATACTGATGCTGTTTGCACGCAGATCCGCAAGTGCCGTAGCGTTTAATGTTCTCCTGTTTCGCCCGTCAAATAAAATATCCCCGTTATAATCATTGCGGAGCCCGTACATAAAATGAACCAGCGATGTTTTGCCGCTGCCGCTGGGTGCAACGACCTGGCTTTTTTCCCCTTTTCGAAAAACGAGGTCCTGACCCCAGATCTCCGACTTTTCGGTTTTTTCTTTTTCAAGAAATTGCGGGATGATATTTTTTAAACTAATTGTCATGGGCAAATAAAAAAGCCGTCAGTAAAAATAAATGACGGCTTTTATAAAAGTATTGAAAATTATTTTTCTTCCGACATGCTGTCGATCGGTGCAATCGGAGCAGGGAAGTTTTGAAGGTCCTCTGCGGCCCATGTTGCTTCATTTTTCTTTTTCTTCTTATCCTGTATGAGGGCCATGGTACCGGCAAATTTATTCAACTGTTTCAGGCTGTTGGTATTTTTATCTACCAGGTTTATTTCCCAATGCTGGGTAATGGCCCCGCCTTTAACATTGCCGCCGCTCAATAACATGTTATCAAACATTTTTACAGAGGCATCGAAAGCAGCCAGGGAAAGGCTGTCTGCGGTAGGCGCGGGTTTCATTGCATTCATGATATACTGAAAGTTTACAAACCCGCCGAAAGAACCACCGCTGATCTTATCAACGAAGGAATAGGATGTATTTGCAGCGCCTGCCAGGTATGCATCCGTAGCTGTTTTATTATTGCTCCATACAAAATACTTATCATTCATGTTGTAAGAAAGGGAAGTGTTTCCGCGGGAGGAATCATTCATGCCCATCATCGGCGCAGCCTTCTTCCCCGCATCGATCAGTTTGTTCATAGAAGCTTTATCTCCTACGGCTGCTGAAAAAATAAACCGTGCCTTTTCCGTAGCTGCTGTATCGGTAGAAATATCAGTCACAGCAAACATCATATCACCTTTTCCGGCTTTTACAATGTCATCCATGGTGAAACCCATATTCGCAGTGGCCATATTGAGGAGCCCGTCTACACCCAACAATTTCATGATCTCCCGAATACCTTCCGCCTTAAAATTCATGATCATCATGCCCGCGAGGTTCTGCGAAGGAATATTTTTGATCATACTCTTATCGAACCCGTCAGTCGCATATTTTTTATAGATATCCATGACTTCTTTGTTCGCATAAGATTTTCCGTCGAGGTTAATTTTTCCGTTGTCAAAATTTACGGTGCCGGCAAAAATGGCGCCGTCTGTCAATTTCTTTGTATTGACCATTGCGCCCATCGGGCCCATGCTTCCTGCCACATCAAAATATTGCGCATTATACCAAAAATGAACGTCACCCTTTGTTTTCACGAGGTCAGTAAATTTTTCATTTTCAGCGAGGCTTTCGTTTGCTTTCAGCGCAAACATCGAAGCGGTGATAACATTCATATCCCTGTCGTATTTCACTTCCTCCGAACCGCCGAAAGAACTGTCGGTGGGCAATTTTCCTGCGGCCATTTTATTCATCATGTTAAGTTGCGGAACGTTGATCGTAACGATAAACCTTTCTTTATTATACCCGATGCTTGCTTTCTCATCTGCGAAATAAGTATATCCGTCTTTTATGGATTCCTTTGCATTTTTATTTGCATTGGTGAGCATTGTTTTGAATTTTGCTTCATCCTTAATAAAACCTTCAATACCCGCGTATCCGCCTGCAGAATCTTTAACCATAAAGATCACCATGTCACCTTTCATATTGATACCACTGTTTTCCGGGTTCTCCAAAATGGATTTTGCAAAAGCAGGGATACTGGTGTCTGCACTGATCTGTGCAAACATTCCATTTTGCTTTACTTCTTCCCAGGGAAGTTTTTCATTCAGGGATTCTCCGTTGAGGTGAAGTACCATAGCTGCTGTGGCGGGAACATAACGACCCTGCTTATTGTCTTTGGAGCAGGAAGAAAAAAGAATAACGGCAATAAATGCTGCCGCCATTAAGGAAAGAAAACGCTTTTGCATAAAATTAATTTTTGGTTAATACGTAAAGTGTCGGTTTGGTAACCTTATTTTTTATTGTCTGTGAAAAATTTATTCAGCCCGGGGAAAGGTACGGCGGTTTGGTCACCTGTTTTCATGTTTTTGACCAACGCAGATCCTGTCTCCAGCTCATTTGATCCGATAATGACCACGAACGGGATATTTTTTTTGTCGGCATACTTAAATTGCCGTTCCGGTTTCACTTTTTCCGGGTAAAGCTCACAGGAAATATGATCGTCCCGCAGGTTGCTCATCAGCGGCATTGCAGCGATGACCTCCTTTTCGCCCAAATTAACGAATAAGGCAAGCGGGCCGGACAGGAGATCTTTCGGGAACAGGTCCATCTCTTCCATTACATCATAGATCCGGTCGATACCGAAACTTATCCCAACGCCGGGGATGTCCGGAACACCGAAGAGACCCGTGAGGTCATCGTAGCGCCCGCCACCACCGATACTTCCCATCTTAACCTCTGCAGGAGCCTTCGCTTCGAAAATGATACCTGTATAATAATTTAAACCCCTGGCAAGGGTAAGATCTATTTCCAAATTTACCCCGACTGCATTAGCGACAACATATTTTAATTCTTCTATGCCTTTTAAACCGGTAGCATTTTGCGCGAATAATTTTTCAACAGCCGCAAGTTTTTCATCATTACTGCCGCTGATGTTGAGGTAATCTTCAATCGTCTTGATGTGGTTACGGGATAAACCCCGGCTGCTCAATTCTTCTTTTACTTTTTCCAAACCGATCTTATCCAACTTATCTATTGCAATAGTGATCTCCG
>JBBJLU010000069.1:0-12685 GCA_037719665.1 Ferruginibacter sp. | reverse complement strand
TATAAATTCCGGAGCATGTTGACCCATCATTCCGTTCCATGTTGACCCGCCGTTCCGGAATGTTGACCCACCCTTTTTATCGGGCATCGAGATGAGGATTTAATTTTTCATTCCGGGATGTTGACCCACCTGTGCTTTTATATTTTGTTGGAATGTAGCAATGCCATTCCGGCATTTTGACCCACCCGCAGCGATATCTGTTACGAGCTTTTATGATCTTTTTTTGCCCCCTAAACAAACCAGGGAGCAATGTCACAAAAGCCGATAGTAATGGAACAATTAAAACAAATTCTTCAACTTAAAAACGATGGTATAGCAATCCGTGAGATGGCTCGCCGCATTGGTATCAGCCGCAATAGTGTTCGTAAATACCTTACGTTGATTGATGCGTCCAATGAAAACCTTAGCAACAAAGAACTTGCTGATAAAGCTTACAATAACGAGCTCCTTGAACAGAGTACTCAAAAATTGCAACAGCTTATTAAGCACTTCGTGTATGCATCTGCTGAACTGAGTAAAACCGGTGTTACCCGCCGGTTGCTTTGGCTCGAATACCTGCAGCAGCAACCGGACGGGTATGGATACAGTCAATACTGCTATCGCCTCAATGAATACCTGAAGCATAAGGATCTTTCCATGCACATGGAGTATCAGCCCGGCGATATGATGATGATTGATTTTGCAGGTAAAAAGCAGCACTATGTAGATGTACAAACAGGTGAGCGTATCGATTGTCAGGTGTTTGTGGCTATCCTTCCTTACAGTGGGCTTATCTTTTGTAAAGCTGTCCATTCCCAACAAACCGCCGACTTTACTGATTGCATCAACAGCATGCTGAAGTATTATGCAGGTGTGCCTTCTACTATTTTATGTGACAATCTGAAAACGGCTGTTACCCGCCCCAGCCGCTATGAACCGGTGTTTACTGATATCTGCTACCAACTCAACGACCACTACCAAACAACTTTTAGTGCAACCCGGCCTTATAGCCCCCGTGATAAAGCAATGGTAGAACGGGCAGTCAGTATTATTTACAATCATATTTATGCGCCATTAAGAAACCGGGAGTTCTTAAGCCTGCAGGCACTCAACACTGCTATGCTTGACCTGCTTTTGCTGCTCAATAACAAGCCCTATAAAAACACGGCATACAGTCGCTGGTATTTTTATGATGCACAGGAACGCTCTGCTCTTAAGCTGTTACCTGCTGAACCTTTTTGCCCCAAAAAAGTAGTGGTACTTACTGTGCAGCGTAATTATCATGTACAGCTATCTGAAGACCACCTGTATTACAGTGTGCCTTATCAGTATGTAGGTAAAAAAGTAAAAGTGCTTTATGATAGCCGGGTTATAGAAGTATATTTTGATAATGGCCGCGTCGCTCTTCATACCCGAAAGCCGCACAGTAAAGCTTATACAACCCTCCCTGAACATATGCCTCCACACCATCATCGCATGCAACAGATCAATGGCTGGAATAAGGAAGACCTGCTGGCTCAGGCCGCCCGTATAGGAGCGGCTACCTCACAAGCGGCCACGGTGATGCTGGACAACAGTATCTATATCGAACAAAATTACAAAGCCTGTTTTGGAATGCTGATGCTGCACAAAAAATATGGCACTACTCGTTTGGAAGCTGCCTGTAGCAGAGCATTACAAGGCAGCCGGACAAATTATACCATGATCAAGAATATTCTTGAACGTGGTCTTGATAAACAGGTACCCCTCTTTGACAATATCACTATTATACCCCTTCACAATAATATCAGGGGTAAAGACAATTATCAATAATCATTAAAAAAACAACCATGAACACAACACAAACATTACAACAAATGCAACAGTTACGGTTGCAGGGTATGCACCAGGCCTACCGGTCGCAGTTAGAACTACCAATGGATCAGCAACTCGAAGGCCATGACCTGGTGGCACAACTGGTACAATCTGAACAACTAACCCGGATCAATGAAAAGACCGCCTATTATCTAAAGCTGGCTAAACTACGGCTACCGGCTACCGCCGAACAAATCGAATGCTCACCCACACGTAACCTTACCAAACAACAACTGGCTACGCTTATGGAAGGCCGTTACCTGAGCCAAGGAGAAAATCTTCTGATCACCGGAGCAACAGGATGCGGAAAAAGTTATCTGGCCTGCGCACTTGGACACCAGGCCTGCATGCAGGAATATAAAACCACCTACTTTAACATGAACCGGTTAATAGAAAAAGTTACGCTCTCTAAACTGGACGGATCTTATATCAAATTATTAAACCACCTGGAACGGCAAACACTCATCATATTAGATGACTTTGGATTGCAAAACCTGGGACAGGATATGCGGCTTACTTTATTGCAATTACTTGAAGACAGATATGGAAAGAAGAGCATTATAATAACATCACAGTTACCGGTAGCAAAATGGTACGAGTACATCAATGATCCAACACTCGCAGATGCAATCCTTGACAGACTGACAGCCAATGCCCATCGTATAGAATTAAAAGGAGAATCATTAAGAAGAAAAAAAATGAAGACCTGTCAATAACCCTTTGTATTTTTAATCATCAAATAGCTCTTACAAATATTGCCTGCTGCGCAGGTGGGTCAACATCCCGGAATGGTGGGTCAACATGGCCGGAATTTATAGCGAATCAAGACATTGTCTTTGAAAAACTTATGGGATCAAATAATATTGAAACAATAAGAGCACTTAATCATTTTGATGCACAGGTACCACATTGGTTTTTGAGTCCATGGTTTCCTCAAATGACGAAGCCTGATATTTATAGGCATTCTCAAAATTTGGAAAATGATTGCCTATATGCAGTGCATGAAAAAATGATTCAAATGAATTTGTCTTGGGTAAATTATCTGCTTGAAAATGCTGCCTTGCTAAAAGCATTCTGTTATTGGAACCTGGCTATTTTTCTACAGAAAAAGAATCCCAACGTTCCGGACATTCCAAATAAAATTATTAAACTCGCTTTACGTCCAAGTTTGACGAATCAACGAACAGGATTTTGGAATATTGTGTTTGAAGAATGCGGTTCTCTTAAATGTATTTATACAGAAGAGCTATTGACTAAGGAAAATTTTGCCGTTGAGCATTTTATTCCGTATAATTTTGTCTCTCATAATTTAATGTGGAATTTGGTTCCGGCAGACAAATCATTCAACTGTAAGAAAAGTGATAAGCTTCCTAGTATGTCTAAACATTTTGATGCTTTTTTTTCACTCCAACAAATCGCTATTGGAATCGTCAGGGATAAACAGCCAAGAAATAAATTTCTGGAAGATTACCTAACCCTTTTCTCTGATATAGGAGAAATAAATCAATTGGATGACAGCTTTACTAAAGAACGATTTCGGAAAAGAATAGAACCGCTTATTTCAATAGCCTCAAATAATGGATTTGAATTTTTAAAATGAAGACTGAAAATATTACATGTCCATTTTGTAAGCCTGATCGGGAGTTTTTGAAAGAAACTGATCTTGCTTTTGCTATGTTCGATAAATTTCCGGTAAACAAAGGTCATGTGCTAATCATTCCCAAAAATCATCAGGATGATTTCTTTTCCTTGCCTGAAAACGTTCAAATAGACTGTATAGCATTACTGAATAAAATGAAAGAATATCTTCAAGCAACCTTTAATCCTGATGGATATAACGTAGGAATTAATATAGGTAAAGCTGCCGGACAAACTATTGGTCATGTTCACATTCATTTAATACCACGATATACCAAGGATGTCGAAAACCCTTCCGGTGGAGTGAGAGGTGTAATTCCAAACAAGAAAGAATACTAGTTAATATTCGTATCTCCCTTTCGCACAGATTTCTGGCACCCTCTCGCGCAGACTTCTCGCGCAGAAATGAGGCGCTGCTACTTGTGCGCAGGCTTTCTGTGCGGCAATCATTAAAACCTTCCCCCGGGTAAGTTTTTTCTATTCAACACATGCATCGCCCCATCTCGCGCAGACTTCTCGCGAGTTTTCTCGGGGATATGCTAAGAGTATGTTTTCCTGCGCCCGCGACTTTACCGGGCTGCTCCGAAGTTATTGCTTTCGGGTCACCGCGACGAGGGGCGCTATACGCCGCAAAAAATTTTTTTCTGTCAGTAGCGCAGGCAAATAACCGGCATCTATTATTTAATTTATCCTGCTTTTAACCAAGGGTCAACCATAGTATAACCGAGGTATAACCGAGGATCAACCGTACTATACCCGAGGAATACCCGTGTCGCCGTATAAAAGCATCCCCCCCTTTCGCGCAGACGGGGAAGGTTACACACCTCTTAACATCTTGAATATCAATTGACCTAATATATTCACAAATAATTGTCGGAAATTTCCACCACTAAAGTCAATTTTGTATATTTGTGATGGGATTTGCCAACAAAACGAATTAATTCAATTGTTGACATTTGCCAACATTATTTACCAATAATACATTTAACGATGGAAAAAGTCAACAAATACCGGTACGCAATGAGTGACCCTGCTATTTTGGAGGTATTGGGTAGCTTCATACAACAAACCCGACTACAGCAAAATAAAACGCAGCAGCAGGTGGCGGCGGCGGCGGGCATCAACCGTTCTACAATAGTGCAGGTTGAAAATGGCGGCGGCGGTACATTACTTTCTTTTATTCAGATATTAAGGGCATTAGAGCAGCTACAATTGTTTCAAAGTTTTGAAATAAGGCAACAGCTCAGTCCGCTGCAATTGGCTAAAATTGAACGGAAAAAGAGGCAGAGGGCAAGTAATAAAAAAGCCACCCCAATTAAAAAACAAAACCGCGACCGGTAATGATAACAACAGCATTTATCAACATCTGGAATAAACCGGTTGGAGCCATTGCGTGGGATGTGGAAACAGAGTTGGCTTCCTTTGAATTTGAATCCTCATTTCTTACTAACAAGTGGGATTTATCGCCATTGAAAATGCCGATTGCCGATGCAGCAAAACGGATATTTTCTTTTCCTGAATTAAGAGGCACAACTACATTTAAAAGCTTACCCGGCTTACTGGCTGATGTATTGCCGGATAAATATGGTAACAGCCTGATTAATGCCTGGCTTTCAAGAAATGGCCGCCCTACCGACAGTATGAACCCCGTAGAACTTCTTTGCTTTATCGGCAAAAGAGGCATGGGAGCATTAGAATTTGAACCCATAGTTCCCAAAATAAATATCGGAGCTACCAAAATTGAATTAGACAGCCTGATAAATATTGCACAGGAAATACTCTCGGGCAGACAGGATTTTAATACCAATTTTTCCGGCGATGAAGCAAAAGCATTGAGTGATATTTTAAAGATTGGTTCCTCTGCCGGTGGTGCAAGTGCTAAAGCAGTGATTGCATTTAATCCTGATACAAAAGAAATTCGTTCCGGGCAGGCGGATGCACCAAAAGGATTTACCCATTGGCTGCTTAAATTTGACGGCGTTACAGACCGGCAGGTAGGTACAGCTTCCGGTTATGGCCGGGTTGAAATGGCTTATCACCTGATGGCAAAAGAAGCCGAAATAGAAATGACCGAATGCAGGTTGCTGGAGGAAAACGGCAGGGCTCATTTTATGACCAAACGTTTCGACAGAGAAAACGGCAAAGACAAACTGCATATACAAAGTTTTTGTGCCGTTGCTCATTATGATTTTAGCGAGGTGACAGCGTTTAGCTACGAACAATTATTTGAAACCATGCGTAGCATGTTATTGCCGTACACAGATGCTGTACAGCTATACCGCAGAATGGTATTTAATGTAATGGCAAGAAACTGTGATGACCATACAAAGAATTTTTCATTCAGCATGGACAAAACCGGCAAATGGAAACTGGCTCCGGCTTTTGATGTTTGCCATTCTTACCGTCCGGGCAGTACCTGGGTAAGCCGGCACTCATTAAGTATAAATGGTAAGCGGCAAAATATTACCCGTGATGATTTACTGGCAGTTGCTAAAAATATGAATATCAAAAAAGCGGAGGCCATCATTAATCAGGTTAATGCCGTAGTAAGCAGGTGGAATGATTTTGCGGCCCAAACAAATGTAAAAGCAGATTTGAGGGATGCTGTGGGTAAGACTTTGTTGCTGCTGTAACTTGTTGGTGAAAAAGGAAGTATGAAAGCGGGGCTAAACTAATAAAAAAAGCGGGGCAAAAAAAAAATTGCCGCCGTATCACCACTCTAAACATCCTTCGATGAAGATTGCAGAGGGAAGCACCCCTCTCGCGCAGAAATGAGGCGTTGCCTCTGCGCAGGCTTTCTGTGCGGCAATCTTTAAAACCTTCCCCCCCCCGTAAGTTTTTTCAGTACAAGCCTCGCATCACCCCCGCATCACCTCTGCATCATCCAAGCATTCTCACAGCATTCTCAAAGCATCTTCCTAGCATCATTTAAGTATAACGGCAGCATCACGGCAGCATCGCAGCCGCATCAAGCACTACGCGAACGTCGCTCAATGTCGCTCAATGTCGCCGGATGTCTTTACATGTCTGTCCATGTCGTTTGATGTCTATCGATGTCGCTCAATGTCGTTGAATGTCGCTGAAAGGAAATCAAACCTTCTATGTCGTCCTACCTTTACCTATGCCGCAACAATGCAATAATATCGATTTGAATAAACATTCCCGGGAGGTAGGCGGGTCTATTAACGTAGTTCCCTTTGTTCCCCTTTTCGGCCCATCCCCCGCCTTCCCGAGAGGAAGGAGCTTACCTATTCAACTTTTGAAAATTTATGAATAGTGAAATTACTATTCCCTTTTTCCCCTTATTAAACTTTTAGCTTTTTTTTCACCGCAGAGCCGCAGAGTCGGCAGAGTTTCCGCAGAGACTCCCCCATGGATCCCGTTTGACCACTATCTAAGCCGGGTCTAATCATCACTTTCTCAAACTTTATAATCATATTTTACTTTCATCCCTAAAAGTAAAATATGGATATTTATAATTTACTTACCTCAAATAACACGTTCGCGCAATCTGCTCTCCCGATCTCCTCAAATCTGCGAAAAAAAAATCTGTGTCCATCCGTGGGAATTAAATCCGTGTCCATCCGTGGGAAACAAAAAAACGGCTCCCCCTCGGAAGCCGTCTCTATCATCAATATCTCCGATCCAAAAAACCTTGAACCTTCAACCTTGAACTTTGAATCTTGAACCTGAATCTTTAATTTATTTAAAAACTGTCTTCACATACTCCTCAATCTCCGCTCCCTTCGCCTTGGATATCTTAGCGAATGCACCTTTAAACAAAGGATCAACACTACTGCGGTAGGCCGACGGGATCTGATTCCTGAAAACCATGATATCGTCAATTCCTTTTTTTACGAGACTTAGATCTTTCACGGTCACCAGGTAATCCACATATTTATTGGTGATGGCGATCTTGGCTTCCGATAGCGGTGCGTCATTGTACAGTTTGGATACGATGGTAAAATCCGATTCCGTACCGTTTGCAATGATGATATCGCTCATGGCCGCTCCCAGGGCGCCTTTTGCATCACCGCTCATTTTTTTGGCAGCAGCATATCCTGCGGCTTTATCAGAAGCGGCAAGGCCACGAAGTGCAGCACCCGCTACGCTGTAGGAAGAGTCGTTCACCGCAGCTTGAAACAACGGGAGGTACTTTACATTCCCGTTTTTCACCAGGAAATTAATGGCAGCAGCTTTCACTTTTTTGTTATCGCTTTTTGCCAGCGCTTCTACCTGCTCTAATACAACGGCATCTGTTTTATAAGAAGAAGTTGCCAACTTTTGAATCGTAAGGATCTTTAAGCCGGGGTATTTATCGTTCAGACCTTTCGCCAGATCAGGCATACTTTTTTTAGCAAAGAATTCCAGGGCTTCTTTACGGTCGAAATAATTCTTCGCATACTTCCATTGTGCAATAAATTCTGCTTCGGATTTGTTATCTGTTTTTTCACTGAGCAATATCTTCTCCGCATCTACATTGATCAGATCGGGACGCTTTGTATAATTGAAATAAAGCGTGTCGATCACTTTATTGAGCACCACGTTAGATCTTACTTTATCTGCACCGGTATAAACGTCTACAGCGATAGGCAATTGAAATACCTTGCCGCTCTTTTGTGTCTGTGCTACGATCACCATCGCTTTTCCTGCCGCATCATCATAGTTGTAGTCGATCTTCAGTTTCGGGTGGCCGTTGCCGTAATACCATTGGTTCCAAAACCATGTCATATCCCGGCCGGTTACTTCTTCAAAAGCCAGGCGCAGTTGACCCGCTTCTCCTGCTTTGAATTTATTTGCGGTAAGGTAATAGTTCAATGATTTAAAGAAAGCATCATCACCTACAAAATTGCGTAGCATATGTAAGATCCTACCGCCCTTATTGTAGCTCACGGCATCAAATACATCTTCCTTGTCCATATAGTGCAATCTTACAAGGTCCTTGCTTTCGCTGCCGCTGCCGAGGTAACCCTGCATATCTTCCAGGTGATGTTCATCTGCTTTGTCCTTACCGTATTTATATTCATACCAAAGGTATTCGCTGTAGTTAGCGAAACTTTCATTCATCGTTATGTTCGTCCAGCTTTCCGCCGTTACGAGGTCGCCGAACCATTGGTGAAATAATTCGTGGGCGATCGTTCCTTCCCAGGAGTTTCCTTCGGTGAGCTGTCGGTTATTTTGATAAGCACTTTCCTGGTGAAGAGTTGCGGTAGTATTTTCCATGGCACCGCTCACGAAATCCCTTCCTACCATCTGTGCATATTTCTGCCATGGATAATCCACGCCCAGTTTGTCGGAGAAGAATTTGATCATCTCCGGCGTCATGCCGAAAACTTTTCTTGCATACTGCTCCTGGTTCTTTTCGGTGTAATAGCTCACCTCTTTTCCTTTATAAGTATCCTTCGTGATCACAAAATCACCTACACCCATGAAGAAAAGATAAGGTGCATGCGGCAAGTCCATTTTCCAGTAGTCAGTACGCGTGCCATCTGTGTTTACTTTTTTACTCATCAGCAAACCGTTGCTCAGCGTAACATATTTCGCGGGCACGGTCATGGAGATCTCTTCCGTTGTTTTTTGATTAGGCTTGTCGATGGTGATCATCCAAACACTGTTGGCTTCGGTTTCGCCCTGCGTCCATATTTGCGTCGGCTTATTTTTATCTTCTCCTTTCGGGTTGATGAAATACAGTCCTTTCGCATCCGTGATGGCAGCACTTCCCTGCACTTTCACTTCATTCGGCTTACTTACATAATCAAAATACAAAGTGTATTTTTCTGCAGCAGTATAGGTCCTGTCTAATTGAATATTCAGCATCATGCCGTCATATTTATATTTCAATTGCTTCTTCGTAAGGCCCGTCATCATCGCCACTTCTTTGATCTCCATTCCCTTTGCATCCAACAACACGGCATCTACCGGGTAGAAATGCGGTTTTAGCGTCAACCATTCTTTTCCGTAGAGATAAGATCTATCGTAATCAAAACGCACGTCCAGTTTTGTGTGAACGAGCGAATTTGTTTTAGGGTAACTTTCTCTAAGAGCCTTGTATTTGGAAGAATCCACCGTTTCGTTATCCTCATCCTGTGCGAGCAGGGTAGCGGGAAGCGCGGCAATACAAAGCAGCATCAAAATTCTTTTCATGTTATCTTTTTTTTTGCAAAAGTAAACGGTCGTTTTGCAAAAGGATGCTAATTTTTTATAAATGGCAAGTGCAGGAGAATTCTTTAGTTTTGTAATTCAATGCATTTATTCATGAAAATCTCCCTGCAGGTATTGGTAATGCTGCTGTTAAGCGTAGGGGTAAGCGCGCAGCAGAAGTACTTTGCATATATACAGTCTGAGGACAAGCAGCCGTTTTCGATAAATGTCAGTGATAAGGTGCTGACGTCTTCCCCCACGGGGTATATTGTTATACCGAAACTGACCAACGGTACTTACGCACTTTCTATTGGCTTCCCGGGAAGAACAGCAGCGGCGCAGATCATCATACTTACCGTGGCGAATGCAGATGCGGGATACCTGTTAAAGAACTTCGGAGAAAAGGGTTGGGGATTATTCAACGCGCGTACATTGGAACTGCAAATGAATGCAGCATCGGGCGCGCCCTTGCAAAAGCCCGCGGATGCGGATGATGTCTTCATCAATGTGCTGGCCAATGCAGCCAATACACCGGTGACGGCGACGAAAGTGATACCCGTAGAAACGGCAAAAGTTATTACCGTTCCCACGCCTGCAGTAAAGCCGCCGTTGGCCGTTATAGAAAGGATCGACGGTACGGTATCTGCTGAAGGCAGGTCCTATATATATGTAGAACGCAACGGTACTGTTACGGATACCATCATGATCTTCATTCCTGCAGAAACTATTGCTACAGAGAGATCCCCGGCTGAGCAGCCCGCGCCGGATAAGGCAAGAGTAGAAAAAGAAAAATTTCTAAACATAGAATTACAGAACCCGAATGCAGCTCCGGCCGTTCCCCCGGTTATGGTCGTGGTGCCCGACGCGAAACCGGTGTATGATACTGCATTGATTGTACAACCGATCGTCGGCGACAAAAAGGACAAGCCGATCGTAACCTTCAACTCGGACTGTAAAGCCATTGCAGATGAGAATGATTTTTTAAAGATCAGGAAAAAAATGGCGGCTGCCGGTACGGAAGAGGGAATGATGGCGGCGGCTAAAAAGTTTTTCAGGTCCCAATGCTGGTCTACGGAACAGGTAAAGAACCTGAGTTTATTATTCCTTACCGATGCCGGCAAATATCAATTCTTCGATGCGGCCTACCCGCGTACACACGACACGCAAAACTTTGCCACATTGCAGTCCCAGCTAAAGGAAGAATATTTCATCAACAGGTTTCGGGCGATGGTCCGCATAAACTGATCATGCCGCGTTACTTCATAGAGGTTGCTTATAAAGGTGGTGGCTACGCCGGTTTCCAGGTGCAGCAAAATGCGAATACCATTCAAGCCGAAGTTGAAAAAGCCCTGAACATTTATTTCAGATTCCCGACCTCATCCCATGGAGTGAATCCACATTCTAATGTGATTAATCATGAAGGAGTGATATCCCCCTCTCCACTCGTGGAGAGGGTCGGGGTGAGGGAAACTGGCGTGAATCCACAGTCTAATATCTTAAATCCTGAAGGAGTGACTTCCCCCTCTCCACCTGTGGAGAGGGAGGGGGTGAGGGGCCCCTCTCCACCCGTGGAGAACTCAGGAGTGAGTGCATCTGGCGTGAAACCACATTCTAATGTGATTAATCATGAAGGAGTGATATCCCCCTCTCCACCTGTGGAGAGGGCCGGGGTGAGGGATTCCCCCTCTCCACCCGTGGAGAGGGAAGGGGTGAGGTTAACCGGCTCCTCCCGCACCGATACCGGTGTGCATGCAAAACAGAACTACTTCCATTTCGATACCGTAAAATATATCAGTCCGGAAGAAGCGAACAAAGGGGTCTATCACCTCAATGCCATCCTGCCCGGTGATATTGTCATCTTATCTATAAGGCAGGTAAAGGAGAATGCACATTGCCGCTTTGATGCGCTTTCCCGTACTTATAAGTATACTGTATATACGCTTAAAGACCCGTTCATTGCGGATATGGCTTACTATTACCCTTATTCACTGAATATAAACGCATTGCAGGATACGGCAGCCCTCATAAAGGAGTATACTGAATTTCAAAGTTTTTCTAAAAAGAACAGCCAGGTCCTTTCATTTGATTGCCGCATCAGTCGGAGCGAATGGGAGGTGGGGGAGAATCGCCTGGTCTATACCGTTACGGGCAATCGTTTTTTGCGCGGAATGGTGCGCGGACTGGTGGGTACGATGTTGCAGGCCGGGCGGGGAAAACACAGCATAGAAACCTTCCGGCAATTGATAGAAAGCCGGAATGCTGCGGGCACTGATTTTTCGGTGCCCGGTAAAGGACTTATTTTAGAGTCGGTACAATACCCTGATGATATTTTTGAATTGCCCGCAGGAGTTTAACATTTACCAAACCCTGTATTGACGGCAGTTTCAACGTAAGCTCATTTTTCTTTCCTCTTTTTTTTAAAAAAACTTTGTCAGTGAAATATTCCTGCCTATCTTTGCCGTCCGCTTTTAAAAAAAGGCAACGCTCTTTAAAAAGTTTCAACAAAAAAAGCAGAAAATTTATCACTGATTTCTCAAGATAAATTTGGTGGAATAAAATACTACTTCTACATTTGCACTCCCAAATAAAAAACGGGTTTTTTCACAGGAAAAAGCGAACGGGAAAAAGTTGAAAAAGTTACAGGTTCTTCAGTCGCTTACCAAGGGGTATCCGGCGAACAAAAAGTCCTCTTCTAAAGAGAATGAGGAAATAAAAAATAAATTTTTGGTTTGTAGAATAATACTTCTACCTTTGCGCTCCGAAAGAAATTTTGGCAGCTAAAAGGCTGAAAATAAGATCTTTGAAAGTTTGGAAACAGCAGCAAATAATTTAGGTTATTAAAGGTAATGTCAGCACAAAAATTAGAATTAGAATTTGACGTTAATTTTCAATGAAAATACAAAGTCACTTCAAACAACACATTTACAATGGAGAGTTTGATCCTGGCTCAGGATGAACGCTAGCGGCAGGCTTAATACATGCAAGTCGAGGGGTAACAGGGGTAGCAATACCTGCTGACGACCGGCAAACGGGTGCGGAACACGTACGCAACTTCCCCAAAACTGGTGAATAG